>JAFLSU010000019.1 GCA_022510765.1 Christensenellaceae bacterium | reverse complement strand
TTTGACGCTTCTGTTTTGGCCATACTGCTTGGCCATATCGAGCTAATATAAATTCTATTCATGTTAATTATATGCCAAAACTTTCCAAAAGAGAATACTTTTGAAAAATATATTTTAAATCTATCGGGTTTTACCTTTGACTTTAGCTTAAGCAGGCTCTACCCCGGATGACATGATATATGCTGTAACCGTTTCAAAAGCCGTGAATATTGTAAATTGAGCTAATGGATTTTCCAAGTGGAATTGTTAATGAGTTTATCAATAGGAGGTGAACGGTCATGACAGAAGCCACATCACTTACACATCTAAGCCCCGGGCAGAAGGGCATAGTCAAGGAGCTTACCGATACAGGGAGTATGCGGCGCAGGCTGCTCGACATCGGGCTTGCGCCAGGTACGCTTGTAGAATGCATAGGGCGCAGCCCCCTTGGCGATCCCTCCGCATTTTTAATAAGGGGTGCGGTCATCGCCATTCGTTCGGAGGACTGCAAAAAAATCATATTAAAATCGGATGAGTAGGAGGTCATAATGGGGCTTACAAACAGTTCAACCGGAGTTAAAGCCATCGATTCGGGGCTTGTGATAAAAAAGCAGTCCGAGCAGGACAAGGTCATTGCACTCGCCGGAAACCCGAACGTAGGCAAAAGCACCGTCTTCAACGCGCTCACCGGCATGAATCAGCACACGGGCAACTGGCCGGGCAAGACCGTCGCGAACGCTCAGGGCTACTGCAAGAGCGAAAAAAACTCCTATGTCCTTGTCGATATCCCTGGAACCTATTCGCTGATGGCGAATTCCGTCGAGGAGGAGGTGGCGCGTGATTTTATATGCGCAGGTGTGCCCGATGCCGTCGTGGTCGTCTGCGACGCGACCTGCCTTGAAAGAAACATGAATCTCGTCCTTCAGACGCTTGAGATAACGCCCAATGTCGCGATATGCGTAAACCTTATGGACGAAGCTAAAAAGAAGCATATCAAGATTGACCTTGGCAGACTTTCCGAAAGGCTCGGCGTTCCGGTCATCAGCACCGCTGCGAGGAGGAAGAAGGGGCTTCGTGAGCTTCTCGGCGCGATGGATACCGTGACGAGCGGCGGTTCGGAGCGCACACCCCTCTTGGTACGATATTCCGAAAAAATTGAGAACGCCATTTCGATTCTCGAACCTGTCCTTAGGGAGAAGCTCGGCGGACGCATGAGCAGCCGCTGGCTGAGTCTTAGGCTGCTGTGTGGGGAATTTGAGGAGCTGCGGTCGCACCTTGGAGTGGATATTTCGACCGATGGCGAAATACTAACGGCGCTTGACAGGGCGAGGGAGTGCATTTTTGCGGGTGATAACCTAAATGATTTTATCAACGACCAAGTCGTTACCGCTCTGCTGCGTACCGCTGAGGACATTTGCAGCGATGTCGTGACCTATGAAAACGCTTCCTACGCCGCCTCGGACAGGCGCATCGACCGAATTCTGACCGGCAAATGGACCGCGTTCCCCGTGATGCTTGTGCTTTTCGCGCTCATCTTCTGGATAACGATAACCGGCGCAAACTACCCGTCGGAGCTGCTTTCAGGGCTGTTCTCCAAGGGGCAGGAGCTGTTGACAAGGCTGTTCGGGCTTATCGGCGCACCCGAATGGCTGCATGGCATCGTGGTTCTTGGGATGTACCGCGTGCTTGCGTGGGTCGTGGCCGTGATGCTACCGCCGATGGCGATATTCTTCCCGCTTTTCACCCTGCTCGAGGACGCGGGGTATCTTCCGAGGATCGCCTATAACCTCGATCGTCCGTTCAAGTGCTGCCACGCCTGCGGCAAGCAGGCATTGACCATGTGCATGGGCTTCGGCTGCAACGCCGCCGGAGTGGTAGGCTGCCGCATCATCTCATCGCCGAGGGAAAGGCTGATTGCGATTTTGACCAACAATTTCGTGCCGTGCAACGGAAGATTTCCCATGCTGATAACCATAATTTCGATATTTTTTGCCTTGTCCGCGCTGCCTTGGGCGGTGGGAGGGCTTGCGCCTGCGGTGATGCTTGCGATGCTCATAGTGCTGTCGGTGCTTGTGACGCTGCTCGTATCGTTCGTGCTGTCAAAGACCCTGCTGCAGGGCGAAAAAACGGCGTTTACGCTCGAATTGCCGCCGTACCGAATGCCCAATGTAGGGCAGGTGCTTATTCGCAGCCTGATAGATAGAACTTTGCACGTTCTCGGCAGGGCGGTGATGATCGCCGCTCCGTGCGGAGCTATGATATATCTTCTTGCAAACATAAGCGTTGGCGGTGCGAGCCTGCTCACTTCTATCTCGGGCGTACTCGATCCCATCGGACGGTTCATGGGGCTTGATGGGGCGATACTGCTTGCGTTCATACTGGGTCTGCCGGCAAACGAGCTTGTGATTCCGATAATGCTCATGATCTATACCGCGGGCGGCAGCTTGGCGGATATGGGTACCCTTTCCGAGATGCGCATGATACTCGTTCAAAATGGCTGGACTTGGGCGACCGCCGTATCGTTCATACTGTTTGCGCTGATGCATTGGCCGTGCGGAACCACGCTGATGACGATAAAGAAGGAGACTGGGAGCGTGAAATGGACGCTTCTTGGAATGCTCGTGCCGACCGTGACAGGCATTGCGGCGTGTGCGCTGTTCACATTCATCGTAAACATATTTTAATTTTGACACATCTGCGGCACTGTGGTAGAATATAAACAGCTCAACAGCAGGCATGTGCTTGGCACATGCCTGCTGTTGAGGTTGGATAAATTGGGGCAAGGTGCTTTCCACAATGGGAATTCTTGCTTCGCAGATTGGCCGAGAGGGCTCGGAGTGCCGTATGGTACCAATGAGGAGGTTTACTGATCTTTATGAAATGGTTTGAAAAGTTAATTCTACGCCCAATATTTGTTCCCACGCTTATTCTTTTCATATTAATGCCAAGAAGTTTTTATCATATGGTGCAGGGTAATCCTTTGGGTTTGCTCTTTTTCATACTGTTTGCGACGATTAGCGCAGCGTATATTTTCGGCAGGTTCATGGTTATCCTAAGGCTTGGAGCGGATAAGAAAAAACGTCAGCGCATTATCTTGGACTCCGTTCTTGTTATTCTGGGAGTTATTGTGTCCTGTTGCTTACAAAGCCCTTCGATTTCTACCTTTATGTTGTTAACATGCTTAACATCAATACCATTTCATATAACCAATTACATGACGGTAATGGCTGCGGCATGTTGAGAACTCAGGGTTTCCCAATGGGTTTGAGAAGATATTTTAACGGGAGGAAACGTTGCTGCATCAGCATTTGCTGCTGATGCGGAGGCTGAAAAAGATATTATGATAGTTTTTGAAAAGTTCCCACGTTTGCGCCTTATGTTCTTACTTGGCTGCATATCGCTCCCTGTTGCTGCATTTTTATCAAGCGGCGATTGGGTATCCACGTTAATAATATTGCCCATGTTTTTGTTTGACGGGTTTATTGCCTTGGTCAAAGCTAAAGTGATTGCATTACCAAGGGCAGAGGCAATAAACAATTTAACCTTCGACCTGCTTAATATATTTATTCTTGTTTACAGTGTTGTAGAGATTTTTAAGTCTCTTTTGCTGAGATAAGTTAAAATTGTTACACTTATTTAAAAAATCATATATTGAGCCAGCACAAATCTCGGTAATGCTATGGACGGATACAAATAATTCGGCGGCACATACAGTTTTCGTGAGTGTGAGCGCTGTTCACATTCATCGTAAGCCAGTTTAGGTAGTGCCGAACTCGTTTAAGAATATATTTTTCCTCAAGACGCTGTAATGATTAAAACGTATATTAATTTAAATAAAAATATGCTATCATATGCGTATGTGCTAAGGCGAGGAGTGCTGAACCGGGCACCCCTCGACTTTAAGCTCTATCACTATAAAATTAGGAGGTAACTAAATGAAAAAACTTCTAAGCCTCGTGCTTTGCCTGAGCCTTATCATGGCGATCATTCCGGTTGCGGCATCGGGCAGAACGGAGGAGATAGAAAAAGGTATCAACGCTGGCAACCTTGTGATCGACAGCGATCCAGCCGACGGTTACACGGGCGACTATGTTGTTATCTACAACCCGAGCAGCATATCCCAGCTTTCAAAGCCGTACACCGGAAACATGAGCGGTCTTATCGAAACGGAAATCGGCACCAAGGGCGGCGCATTTTCGGGTGCAAGCCTTGATCCGAACTGCCCTTACAAAATAGATGTTGACAGCAAGCTTGCTGAATCGGCACTGCGTGACGAGGGCGAATTTGTTGCGGTCGATGACGAGCCGGCCGATGGACCTCTGTCCTTCGAGGTTGGAGATACGCATGTTTTCAGGCTCTATGCCGCCTATTGCCCGCTTGGCAGTAATTACAATGTTGAATTCAAGGTGCTTGCGGTTGGCGAACACTGCTATGTCTGGACACCCACCTCGGAGGATGCAAATGTCCACCCGCTCGATAAGATAGACGAAAGCTTCGCCCAAACCTGCGCGAATGAGTTTGACAGCAAGTTCGACCTCATGCAGGAGTCCTTCGGCGAGCATTTAAACTGCACCCTCGGCGATGGAAAGATAAACCTTCTTTACTATAACATCAATGACGGATGGCAGCTTGGCAGCGGCTATGTCGCAGGCTTTTTCACATACTTGGATCTTACAAGAAACGGTATGCCCTGTCTGAACATCGACACCTATCCGGGCGTACACTATACGGACGCTAACGGCGATGAAGTAGTGGACGTTACCAAGACCTACAACACGATGGTTCACGAGTACCAGCATCTTATCAATTATTCGATTCTCGGCAACTCCAGAAGTGACCCCTGGTACAACGAGTGCATGAGCGCGGCTGCTGAGGAGCTTTGTTATCCCGGCAGCAGTGTTGCCCCGCGCATCCAGGCTTGGATGAACTATAGCTTCAGCACCAACGGCGATTGGGATAATCCTCCCGCCGAGCATGAGTATAATCCAAATTGGACGCTGCACAACGGTTTTTCAATGTACGACTGGAGCGAAACTTTACCCATGGATGACACCCTTGCTCAGTATGCGCAGGTTTCGCTCTACGCGCAGTATATTTATACCCGCTTCGGGAACACCACATTTAGAAGCATATGTGAGAACATGGCGAGGGGCAACAGCTTTGTGCATTCATTCAGAAATATAACCAAAATGGATGCTACCGAATTTACACGTGATTTTAGAATAGCCTTGGTCGCGAATCAAGACAGCTCATCAAGCATCTACGGCTTCAAAATGCAGGAGGGTTATAATCCTGCCAATTACCACGGCGTTGAGAATCTCTATAGCTGGCTTGCGCCGGTCGTGTTTACGGGCGATTACTGCTCGATAGACGGCGGCGGTGCGATAGTTGTTAAGCCCGTGGACGGAGTATATTATCCTCCAGCAGGTGCGAGCAGCAAGCTTAGGTATTACGGCATCACCTTGAACTACGAGCCCCCCGACCCGGTCGTGCTTACGGACATTTCGCTCCCGACGGAGGCGTTGACCGTCTATAAGGGCGGTACGGTGCGTATAAACGCTTTGCGTGAACCCGAGAACGCGAACGGCTATAAGCTCGTATGGGAAAGCTCGAATCCCGAGATAGCAACGGTTGTAGGCGATACCCGCCTTGCGACCATTACGGTTCGGGCATACAGCATTGATGGCGAAAACTTGCTTGCATCCGCATCGGTTGAACTCTCCGTTCTTGACACCCCGACGCTTGATGAGGCACTTAATATCGAGGGCGGCGAACTCCACTTCAGCTGCGAGGGCAGCAGATACGAATGGCGGGTCGACCTAACCACCGATGGCGGCGATATCGCAAGCGCAAAGAGTTCAAATGCAAATGTTTATAAATCGTCCTGTTTCTTTACTCTTACCGTCAATTTGAACAGGGGGGATAAGCTGAGCTTCGATTGGCGCGTAAGCAGCGAATTGAATCATGATATGCTCAAATTCTATGTTGGCGATAGCCTGATCCAAAGCATTTCGGGCGAAACCAAGTGGGCTACCGTGACCTATGAGGTGCAGGAAGACGGAGAATTCACCTTCAAATGGTCGTATGATACGGATAGTAACAGCTACAATATCGGCAGCGACAGCGGATGGGTAGACAATGTGTATGTGATACCGTATGACGGCACTCAGGAAACCCCCACGCCGGAACCCACTCCGACTGTGACCCCGGAAGTCACTCCGACCGCGGAACCGACCCCGACCGAGACCCAGGAGATCATCCCCACACCCACTGAAGAACCTACTCCAACGGCAACCCCGGAAATCACCCCGACCGTGGAACCGACCGAGGAACCCACTCCGACCCCCACGCCGGAGCCTCCGACACCGACCCCCACGCCGGAACCTCCGACACCGACCCCCACGCCGGAGCCCACTCCGACCCCCACGCCGGAACCTCCTACCCCCACACCGGAGCCTACTCCCACGCCCGCTCCCGATCATGACGGAGATGTTAATGGGGATGGCGAAATCACGACGGTGGACGCACTCCTCGTTCTGCGCAGCGTTCTCGGCATTAGTGAGCTGAGCGATGAACAGGCAAGCAGAGCGGATGTGAACGGCGACGGCAGGATCGACACCATTGACGCTCTGATAATCCTGCGCGTGGCGCTCGAACTGACGACTCCATAAAAAGTTGATTTAAAGACAAAGGAGGGCGTTCCTGCTTTCATGATTTATAATCATGATTTTGGGACACCCTCCTTCCTAAAACCTTTAAGTAAATGCAATTCACGATAGCAATCTCTCAAAATTGTGACAATTCGGTTATAAATATTGCCATCATCCTATTTTTCCTTTATAATTGAATTGATGGATTTTCTAAGCAGGGGTGTTTTTAGGCATTTGGAGCAGCTTTGCCTCTGTTAAGTCCATACCGGCGGAGCCAATAGGCGGAAAAGAATAGGCAGAAAAGAAAGGACGGAAAAAGATGCTGAAAAAAATCAGACAAACCATCCTTGATAATGCCTTGATAGAGCAGGGTTCACGCGTGGTCGTAGGTCTAAGCGGCGGGGCGGATTCCACGGCCTTGGTTCAGGCGCTAAATGAGCTTGCGCCCGAGTTGGGTTTTGAGGTTTTCTGCGCACACTATAACCATGGCATCAGAGCGGAGGGCGCGGCGCATGACGAAACATTCGTGCACGATTTTTGTGCGAAAATGGGCATTCCGCTTATGATTGAGCGGGCGGATGTTCCTGCCTATGCGTCCGAAAAAGGGCTTTCCGTCGAAACTGCGGCGCGGCTGATGCGTTACGATTTTTTGGAACGAGCGATGAAGCATTTTGACGCTCGACGCATTGCCGTTGCTCACCATATGGACGATAACGCGGAGAGCGTGCTGATGCATCTGATACGCGGAAGCGGCCTTAAGGGACTTACGGGCATGAGCTATGTTCGCGGGAACATAATTCGTCCCATGCTCAACGTGCGCCGAAGCGAAATAGAGAATTTTCTTAGTGAACGCAGGATTTCCTACTGCACAGATGAAACCAATCTGGTTCCCGAGGGCTCAAGGAATATCATTAGGCTCGAGGTGCTGCCGCTGATAAAAAAATTGAACCCCGCTGGGGTAGAGGCGATATCAGGATGCGCCGAACTCATTAGGCAGGACGAAGATTTCCTTGCGGAGCAGGCGGAAGCGGCGCTTGCCAGCTTAAAAACCAAAAAAGGGTATGACAGGGAAGCGTTTTCGCGCCTGCCGTTCCCGATAAAATCAAGAGCCGTGCGCATAGCTCTCTTGCATTCGGGCGTGCCAGCGGATATAGAGAGGGTACATGTTGAGAAGATAATGGAGCTGCTCACAAAGCAGTCGGGCGCGGCGGTCGATGTGCCACATGCCCGCGTGAGGCTAAGTTTTGGGGATATTATCTTTGAAAACAAGGATAAAACTGTGGATAACTCGAATAACTTTGGCTTTTCCACCGTTTTTTCACTCCGAGATGATGAAAGAGGAAGCCTCGAAACGCCGTTTGGTAGCTTCAAAGCCCAACTAATATCGCTCGATGAGGAGCGGTGCTACGGTGGGAACAACGCGTATCTCGATTATGACAGGCTTGAGTTTCCTCTGATCGTTCGCACAAGGCGCGAGGGCGACAGGTTTTTCCCAGCCAATTCCACGGGGAGCCGAAAACTGAAGGACTATTTTATCTCAAAAAAGCTTGATGCTGCTGCGAGGGACTCGATTCCCCTCGTGATAAGCGGACGGGAAATCGCGTTCGTTCCGGGCTTCGGCATCGGCGAAAACTTTAAAATTACGGAGAATACGCGGAAAATTCTGCTTATAGAATACGCAGAATAAACCGACGGATAAAACAATAAAATATATTTTGCTTAGGGGATCAAAAATGTTAAACACCATGGGATTTAAAAACGATATTCTCGATTCACTCATTTCAAAAGAGGATATTGACAGGCGCGTCAAAGAAATGGGCCTGGCGCTTACCGAAGAATATCGGGGAAAGAATCCGATCTTCATCTGCGTACTCAAGGGCTCGATTCATTTTTTCAGCGACCTGACGAGGAGTTTTGAGGATTACTGCGAACTGGATTTTCTATCCATTTCAAGCTACGGCAACGCGAGAAAGACCTCGGGCATAGTGCGGCTCAATAAGGATCTGGACATGAGCATAACCGGCAGGCATGTTATAATCGTTGAGGACATCATCGATTCAGGTCTTACGATGAATCATCTTACATCGCTGCTCAGGGCAAGGAATCCCGAATCCATTAAGATAGTCACCCTGCTTGACAAGCCTGAGCGCCGCGAATGCGCGATCACTCCGGACTATGTCGGCTTCGTAATCCCGAACGAATACGTTGTGGGTTATGGTCTCGATTACGCGGGGGTATATAGAAACATGCCTTATGTGGGCATACTGAAGAGTGAAGTCTACGGCGACGAATCGACCGAAGTTTGAAAAATGTTTTAGCACGAACATCGATGCGTTTATTGATGTTCGGAAATTTGACTACAATTAGGGAGGATGTTATGGCTATTCTTTTGACCGGCGGAGCGGGTTATATCGGTTCCCATACCGCGGTGGAGCTGATGAGAGCGGGCTATGAAATCGTAATTGCCGATGATCTATCTAACTCCTGCCGAGAGGTCATCTCGCGCATCGAGGAATTGGGCGGCGGAAAGGTGAAGTTCTATCAGATAGATGTCTGCTCAAGGGAGGAGCTTGAAAAGCTCTTTAACGAGAATGAGATCACCGCGTGCATACATTTTGCGGGCAAGAAGGCGGTACCCGAATCCGTCGCAAAGCCACTGCTCTATTACAGAAATAATTTAGACGCAACGATAAACCTCATGGAGGTCATGCAAAAGTACGGCGCGAATACGCTCGTCTTCAGCTCTTCGGCCACCGTTTACGGAGTGCCGAAATCGGTTCCCATCAACGAGAACGCGCCCCTCTGGTGTACGAATCCCTACGGCTGGACAAAATATATGAGCGAGCAGATAATGCGCGACGCATGCGTTGCCGATGACAAGCTCTCGGTGATGCTGCTCAGGTATTTTAATCCGATCGGAGCGCATGAGAGCGGACGCATCGGCGAGGATCCCGAGGGCATACCAAACAACCTGATGCCGTACATCTCTCAGGTCGCGGTCGGAAGGCGCGAAAAGCTCGTCGTCTACGGCAACGATTACAACACCCCCGACGGAACGGGCGTGAGGGACTATATCCATGTGGTAGACCTCGCAAAAGGGCATCTTGCCGCACTTCGCTACGCCGAGAACCATAAAGGCTGCACCGCCGTAAATCTCGGCACGGGCATAGGTTACAGCGTACTTGACATAGTACGCGCGTTCGAGCTTGCGAACGGGCTGACCATCCCGTACACCATCGGCCCGCGCCGCCCCGGGGATGTTGATACGATGTATGCCGATCCGTCCCTCGCTATGGAGCTTCTCGGCTGGAAGGCGGAGAAGAACATCGAGCAGATGTGCAAGGATACCTGGCGCTGGCAGAGCAGCAATCCGAAGGGTTATCGCGAGGGCTGAGCGGGGCAGATATTGCCCGAGAAATAATGCGTAAGCCCGGCGGCAGTAAACTGCGTTTAGAAATCGACATAATAGGAAGTGAGAAAGAGTATGGAGAGAAACGAGAGAAAAATAAACACGGGTAAAAAAGGCTCGGGAAGAAAAAGTCCCGGAAAGACGGCTCTTCGCATCGCACTCATAATACTCGGTGTGCTGCTGCTTATCGGGCTCATCGCGGGAGCGGTCGTATTGTTAAAGCTCGCGAAGATGAACAACGGAGCTACAGGCATAGTGCCGCAGGTCTCCACGCCTGCGCCGATACCCACGCCTGAGGCGACGCTCGTTCCGGTCATCGATCCCTCCGAGCTTGATCTATCTGAGGATCATGATCCGGACATCGAACCGGGCGATATGACTGACGATCCGATCTACTCGCAGAATCAAATCGATCCGGACGTTATAAACATCTTCATGATGGGCAACGACGCGCGCGACGAAAGGGATCACGGCAGGACGGACAGCATGATGATCGTTTCGTACAACAAGAGGACCCGTAAGGCGAAGGTAGTCTCGTTGCTGCGCGATACCTGGATATACATACCTGGAAGGGAAAAATGGAACCGTCTCAATACCGCGTACAGGTTTGGCGGAGTGGGTCTTGCAATCAACACCATCAATACCAACTTCGGTCTCGATGTGCAGTACTATATGAGGGTCGATTTTAACGCCCTCGTTTCGATCACCGACAAGCTCGGAGGCATCGATCTTGAGCTTACTGAGCGCGAGGTTCAATACATCAACAACGGCTGCACAAGCGGCGAGCCGCTGCCCGAGCGTGCGGGTTGGCATCATCTGAACGGAGCTCAGACGCTCGTACACGCGAGAAACCGCAAGCTCGGCAACGGCGACTGGTCAAGGACGGAGCGTCAGCGTGCCGTCATGATGGCCTTCCTAAGGCGTGCCAAGCAGGAGCGCGACGCCAAATCGCTCATGAGCCTCGTGAATGAATTATCGAACCTTGTGGAGACGAATATGACTCCGTTCCAGCTCGTGTCGCTTGCCGTCGATGTCGTTCTCGGCGGGGAGCTTGAGCTTGAAAGCCGCGCCCTGCCCTTTGAGGGGACATGGCAATACGCTTGGGAGAGCGGAATGGCCGTTATCCATATCGATATTCAAAAGAACAAGCAGCTTCTACATAATTATCTTTACGAAGGATGATAATGATCGCGATGCACGGTCAAAGGGGTAGTAAACATGATTGCTTCGGCGGAGAAAGAAAAGTTAAATAATTCCGAAAGCGATGTTGAATTGGAGGATAGCGGGCGCAACTTGCCCGCAATCAGCACCGAAGCGGGCGAAAACCGTGCATTGCTCATCTTTAACCCCATCGCGGGTGATAACCGCGCGATGCGCATACTGCCCTCCGTTATAAAGCATATGACGGACAGGGGTTACATCTGCACCACGCTCACCACCACGGGGCCTGGCACGGCGACGGAGTATGTGGTTAAGCTCGGCGGCGAGGTGGGGATAATCGTTTGTTCCGGAGGCGACGGAACGGTGAACGAGGTCATCAACGGCATGATGCAACTGCCGGCGGACAAGCGACCCCGCTTTGCCTACATTCCGGCGGGAAGCACGAACGATTTTGCGAATACGCTCGGCATACCGAAGAAAGCGGAGGAGGCAATAAGCGTTCTCACCGACGGCGAATGCGTTCCGATCGATGTGGGCTGCTTCAACGGCAGATACTATGCCTACGTCTCTGCATTCGGTGCGTTTACGGACATAGCCTATACCACCTCACAGGATGCGAAGAACATATGGGGACCGCTGGCGTATTTCGTCAAGAGCGTTGGAAAGCTGAAGGACATACGCCCGATAAGAGCGAGATTCATCATTAACGGCGAGGAGATAGAGGATACGTTCATCCTTTGCGCGATAAGCAACTCAAAGATCATCGCGGGCGTGATAAAGCTCAAGCAGTCATGGGTCAACATGAGCGACGGTCTTTTCGAGATAATGCTCATAAAATACCCTTCCAATGCGATAGAGACGGGGAAGATAGTGAACGCGCTCTCAACGGGTGAGCTTAAGAGCTGCGAATTCATACGCATGTTCCGTGCGGACGAAATCGACGTCACGATTCTTGAGGACGAACCTATATCATGGTCGCTCGACGGAGAATGCGAAAAGGACGTTCGCCATGCCGTGATAAAAAATGTGCATGGAGCGCTTAACGTAATGGTTTCCGCAAAGGCGTGATAGGAGGTCAGCAGCAATTTATTACTGTTTACTATCGAATATTCATTTCAAATCGTGAATGATTCCGCATGGCAGCAGCTCGCTGAGCTGCGGTGCAAACCGTTGTCAGACAGTATAACAAACTATGCTGAACGAATCCGCGGCATCGGGCGTTCGGTCGGATATCGACCGACGAAATTGCATATTTTTAGGAAATTTTCTATTGACAGCAACCATGGACATAATTATAATTGCTATTGACTAAACCGCAGGTAATCGGTTTGACCGCTGCTGACCGCATACTCGAACGGTTACGGCGATCGGTACGAAATTAAAGAATCGGAAGGAGAAACGACATGAAAAAATTGATCGCAGCACTCATGGCGGCCGCAATGGTGCTGTCGCTCGTTGCCATACCCGCAATGGCGAAAGTAACCATTAGCGTGGCGAACGCGGATGATCAGAGGTTAACCACCCTCGAGCCGACTCAGGAGCCGCCCCTGACATTCTACCCTGCCACATGGAGCTTTGAAACTCAGGAGGAAGTATCTCTGTGGACCTGTATCGATGAGGACGGTGACGACTTCACCTGGGAATGGTCGGGCGCATCGGAGCTATATTTTAACGCCCACCACGGCTCCGAGGTCATGTACTCCCTCTCTTACTGCGATGATGCTTGCGGCGGCGTACCGCTTGAACCCGATAACTGGCTGATAAGTCCGCTGTTCAACGTGATAGGCGGTGACTATACAGCGACCTATATCGACTTTTGGTATGTTGGTGAGCATCCCGCCTTTGCGGCAGAAACCTTCGGCGTATATGTAATTGCGGACGGCATCGTCAGCCCCGAGCTTGCACATTATGTAGCTTCCGGCGAATATCAGAAGGGAAGCGTGAATTTGTCCGCATATGCGGGTCAGGATATTCAGGTAGCATTCCGTCACTACGATGTCACCAATATGTATTCTCTGAACATCGATCTCGTTGAGTTATATGCCGTATGTTGGGAGCCTGAAATAACGCCTACTCCGACGCAGGAGCCGACCCCCGCGCCTCAGCCCAACGGCGACATTGATGGGGACGGCATTGTAGCGGTCGCGGACTCGGTTCTTGCCGCACGCTATGCGCTCGGCATTATGGAGCTTACCGAGGCGCAGTTAATCAATGGAGATGTGGACGGCAGCGGAACGATTGATGTTGCCGATGCGATACTTATAGCGCGCATTGCGCTGGGCGTAATGCAGCCGTAGCATACTTATAACGAGACATCTTCTTTTCTTTTCATTTTTGCCAACGACCTCCGCAGGGCGCATCGCCTTGCGGAGGTCGTTGGTTTTATAAAACCAGCCTCAAATTGCAATGCAATTCGAGGTGAGGATAAATTATTACTGATTACATTCTAAACTATTTTCGCACTATCCCTATCCAATACATTTTACCATCCCTCGCCCGAATACGCCGCAGATTGCCGCGCAATCCCCTGGGCGGACGCTTTGACGAGCTTCTAAGGGCGGTGATGTTGTAATGTATGCCGCGCACGTTCGCAACTCCTATGATCCTGCCGTCATTGCCAATCCTTCTTTTCCAGTACGAATTCGGGAACAGCGTAGGAAATGGATTTATCACGGCCTCCTCCTCGTTGGATGCGCAGTTTTCGCAGGGCGGAATCGCCTCTTTAAGCTCCTCGAGCGATTTGCGTTTGACCTCGGCATCCCCCTTGGAATTTTCGGACATATTGCCGAAAAGCTCCTTTGCCTTGCCGAGAATGCCCTCGGTAACGGGGGAGAGCCTGCGCTCAGCCGCCAGCGCGGACTCCGCGCGGCGCGAACTGCCGCCCGAATTGCCGCTGCCTGCATTGCTGCCGCTCACGCCGCCGCTGTGTGCGCCGCCGCTGTGTGCGCCGCCGCTGCCTGCATTGCCGCCGTTCACGCCGCTGCCAGCATTCCGTCCGACATCCCGTATCGGCGCATCTTCAAGAGGTCTGGTTTTCGCATCTCTTCGCGCCTCCGGCTGCATCATGCGTATCTGCGCTTTTGCACGGTTCAAACCCTCCTGCGTCATCCCGCAGCAGGTTCCCCACGCGACGAAATCCCCCCTCGAATCGGCAAGCAGTACGCCCCGCACGTCCAATGCCGCCGCGCTCCCGATGCCGCTCCCGCTAATCGACATACTGATCACTCGCTCCGCGCCGACGAGGTACGCCGTGAGCATACCGTCCCTCCGTTTCCCGCGCAGGGACAGCGAAAGCTGCGTCCCCCTGTCCGTCATATTCACCCGCGCCGAACCGCTCATTTCACCGTGCAGCGTGATAAGCCTGACCATCTTTTGACCTCCGAAACAAGCCTTGCTCTAACATAATATGCGAATTGACTGAGAATGAGACTCCAAGCAGCAAAAAAGGGGCTTAAGCGAAACAAGCCCCAATTACAAGCAAGATATAAGTTTTACTCTACGAATCTTCCGGCCGCAGCTTAAATTTTTCAAGCATATCGGAAAGCTCTGTAGAGCAGCTTGCGTTATTTATGCGCCGCCTCAGCTCCGTGCTGCCGTACATTCCCTTCGTATACCACGCCGCGTGCTTGCGAAGCTCCACGAACGCGCCCTCGTTTTTTTCGGCCATGTAATCCTTGATGTGCCTGATTGCAATGTCGAGCCGCTGTTCGCGGGTGGGCGGGGTATAGGCAACGCCGTTCAGCGCGGCGCGTATCTCCGCAAAGATGAATGGGTTACCCTGTGCGCCGCGCGCTGCCATTATGCCCGCGCAGCAGGTATGCTGCATTAGCTTCACCGCCGCTTCGCCTGAGAATACGTCGCCATTGCCGACCACGGGTATCGACACCGCGCGTACCGCCTCCGCGATCACATCCCAGTCTGCCGTTCCCGAATACATCTGCATCCTTGTTCGCCCATGTATGGTGATGAACGCCGCACCGCTCTGCTCCGCCATTTTTGCGAATTCGACTGCATTCACGCTTCCGTCGTCCCAGCCCTTGCGGAATTTGACGCTGATGGGGAGTCTTACCCGCTTTGCGCAGGTTTCAATGATTTTTCCCGCAAGCACGGGATCTTTCATCAGCGCGGAGCCATCGCCGTTGCCCGTTATCTTCGGCGCAGGGCAGCCCATGTTTATGTCGATAACGCCGATGTCCACTCCGTGTATCTCAAGCAGCCTTTCGCAGGTATCCGCAAGCAACTCCGGGTCGTGCCCAAAGAGCTGCACCCCGCAGGGCCGCTCGGCGGGGCTTATGCTGATAAGCTCCATCGTCTTCTTGTTGTTGTATTGCAGCCCCTTCGCGCTCACCATCTCGGTAAACGTGAAATCGCAGCCCTGTTCGATGCATATCCGCCGAAACGAGCTGTCCGTAATGCCCGCCATCGGCGCGAGGAGGATCGGAATTGCGCCATGTTCGCGTCCGGAATCGGGCTTGATTATATCAATTAGATTCTTCATGTCTTAGGCTTCTCCATCGAGAGTGCTTTCAAGCTCGCGTGCGTGTTTTCTAATCCGCGTGCGGATCTGAAAATCTGCATTTATATTGCATCAGCATCTTCTCGTCCTCGACCTCGAGATCGCGCACGCCGCTCAGCGATTCGATGTGATGCGTAAATTCATGGCAAATTATGCGCCTCAGCTCCGCCTTGAGCTGCTCATCCGAAAGCCTGCCGTATAGTCTCAGGATCGAGCCGCCGTACAGGATGATGTATCTTCCCATTGATGAGGACCTGCTGTACTCTCCGAGGACATACAGCGGTTGCCTCGGATCGGACTGCCGATGCCGCTTAGTGCGCTCAGCAATCACGATGCCGCCGTTCAGCTCCCGAAACAGCTCCTTTGGAAGTTCCTCGGCGACCTCGTCCGCAAGGCGCTTAAGCTTGGACATGTGGCTTTCGCGCATTGATGTCAGTTTCGCCTCGGAATCCGATGGCATGGCTCCATTCGGGCCGGTATGGCCTTCCCGATTCATTTCCATAAACGCTCATTTCCTTTTTAGGCTCATTAAACCGCCGCATTCAACGCTATTTTACCCCAAAGCACATGCGTTTTCAATGATTCGAGGGCAAATCCGTCAAACGAAACTCGAAACCAAGTCCGTTTTACAAATTTGATTTGCAAAATAGCCCACATGGTTATATAATAAGTAAGCTTATGGAGTGATCCATCGGCTAAAACCTGTTTTTCGGAGGGAAATATGCGCAGATTTCGTACTTTAATTGCTTTTATAATGGCAGCCGCGATGCTTTTTTTGGTCGCGGGATGCGGAAAGAGTAATTCTTTCAAGGTTCCCGAGGGTATGACCCGCGAGGAGGCCGCGCTTTTCACCGCGATCGCCGCAGTATGTCCCAAGGATGATAACCATTCCAAGGTCGATTATCTGACCTTCCATATCGAGGGCTGGTCGTTCGATACGCTGCCTTCCGAAATAATCAGCTATTTGAACGAGTATTGCGCTAACGGCAAAGCAAACCTCGTCCAGCTTAGCTATGAGCAGCTCAAGGAGCAGGGCTATATCGAGAGCGGCGATGGAGGCTTCTTTGCGGAGAGCGAGGAGACCTACAAGCTCGGCAAGGGCAAGATATTCACCTTCACCAAGGCGGGGGACGAGAACGCGGACGAGCTGGTCGTTAAATTGAAAGGCTTTATATCCGATAACGATTCAAGCGGTTACGACATAGTTCTTCAGTACAAAAAAGGTGCTTGGCAGTTTGTTAAGTTCGCAAATCCATGGGGGCAGGCGTATATGAATACGCCCGATCCGAACGCAACCGCTGATTCGCCCGAAAAATAGCTTGAAGATATTAGAAACGTACTAAGGGGGCTTTTCAAAAGCCCTCTTATAATTTACCTTGTTATAAGTGCATACAACATACATTTTTTGCCGATTCAATACAAATTTATTCACTACACAATAACCCTTTTCACATTAAATGAATACTTTATCATATGAGACGAGCTTTATGCGGCTTTTTGCTTCATGAGTACGTTTAACACCCCGTAAAGGGCGGACAAGATTTGGAGGTAAATATGATAGAGACTGCGGCGTATGCCGAAGCAAAGCCTATCGCACAGCTTGAAAATGTGCGTCTAATATATCACGAACCCCATGCGGAGACGGCTGCCGTGGAAGGAGTGACCTGCACCGTATCGAAAGGGGAATTTGTCGCGATCGTCGGCCCCTCGGGCTGCGGAAAAACGAGCATACTCTCCATGCTTGCTGGGATAGTGCAGCCAAGCGAGGGAAGCGTATCGGTGCTTGGAAGCGCGCCGGATGCAAAGGCGAACCGCATAGGTTACATGCTGCAAAGGGATCAGCTTCTTGACTGGCGCACGATAGAGGGCAATGTGCTGCTCGGGCTTGAGGTCAAGCGCCTTTTGACCCCGGAGACCCGCGCATATGCGGTGGAGCTTTTAAATCGCTACGGACTTGGGTCGTTCCGCACGCATTACCCGCATCAGTTATCGGGCGGTATGCGGCAGAAGGCGGCGCTCATAAGGACGCTTGCGTTTTCGCCGGAGCTGCTGCTTCTTGACGAGCCATTTTCCGCGCTCGACTATCAGACGCGGCTGCTGCTCGCGGACGAGGTGCATTCAATAATCAAGCGGGGCGGATATACGGCCGTACTCGTAACTCACGATATTTCGGAGGCGATCTCGATGAGCGACCGAGTGCTGATCCTGAGCGGCAGACCCGCAAGCATCAGGCTCGAGGTGCCGGTACGGCTTTCGGGCGAGACCCCGCTCAATCGGCGCAACGATCCCGATTTCAAGGATTATTTTGACATTGTATGGAAGGAGATGGCAAAGAATGAGCAGTACAGCTAAGAATGCTGCCGCCTCTAAGGAGCATATCGAATACCTTAATAAACTAAGGCGGCACAATCGTTTTATAATCGCGATGCAGATATTGATACTAATCGTGTTCATCCTCGCGTGGGAGATAGCGGGCAGGCTGGGGCTTGTGAACACCTTCATCGTCAGCAGCCCGGTGCGGGTGGCGGAGACGATAGCAAGGCTGTATAAAAACGGAGAACTGTTTCTTCACATCGGCGTAACGATGCTTGAGACCGTCGCGGGCTTTGCGATAGGCACGCTCCTCGGCACGCTCATCGCGGTGCTCATGTGGTGGAGTCCCACGCTCTCGAGGATTCTCGATCCCTACATGGTCGTTTTGAACGCGCTGCCGAAGATTGCGCTCGGGCCGATACTCATCGTCTGGGTCGGCGCGGGCATGGAGGCGATAATCGTCATGGCGCTTCTCATATCGACCATCGTCACGGTCATGACCGTATTCACTGGCTTTAACGAGATTTCGACAGAGAAACAGCTTCTGATGCGAACGCTCGGAGCGAACAGGCTCCAGACCTTTACCAAGGTTGTTCTTCCCGCTTCGGTACCGACCGTCATGAGCGCACTTAAGCTCAGCGTCGGCATGAGCTGGGTGGGCGTTATCGTCGGGGAGTACCTCGTCTCCAAATCGGGTCTCGGATACCTCATAGTATACGGCGGACAGGTCTTCAAGCTCGACCTCGTCATGGCATCGATAGTCATTCTCTGCGCGCTTGCGGCGATCATGTACTACGCCGTCGCCATCGTCGAGCGCCGTCTGCTGCAAAAGAGCGGAAAGTTATAGTTTTTGGGGCTTCGGAATTTGAACCAATTCCAGCAAAGCGGAATTGGTTCAAAAACGCAGGTGAAACCGAAGGTTTCACGTTGCTGCCATCCAAACCCCGCCAGGGGACTTTTGAAAAAGTCCCCCAGACCCCCGAAAACTTTTAAGGGAAGGGAAAAATTCAGGGTTTGTCGTGTCCGCTTTCGGATAGGCCGAAAGCGGAAAGTGATAAAAATTAAAGCACATATGATGTGCCTTAAGAAAACCTTTTCTCAAGGCAAAATTTTCAACACAAGCCAAGCAAGTGAAGAACTACGCGGCTTTTGAGTTTATAATTTTCCTAATGGTGCATGCAAAGATTATGCCGCAAATCGTGGCGGCAGTAGTATCGGCGATAGGCTCAGCCCAATAGATGCCGAACGCGCCAAGGAATCTCGGCAGGATTATCGCAAGCGGGACGAGCAGGATGACCTTTCTTAAAAGCGCAATGAACAATGAGACCTTGGCCTGTCCGAGCGCGACAAAGCTCGTCTGGCAGGCACGCTGCACGCCGAAGATGAACATACCTGCAATAAAGACCGGAAGCGCCTTTTCAACAAGGTCAATTAACGGGAGTTCGGGCGTAAAAAATGAGGCGAAGAACCTTGGGAACAGCGACATGGCTGCGGCGAGTGTGGCGCAGTATGATATGGAAATTATGAAAATATACTTCATGCAGCTTATCAGTCTGTCACGCTTTCCCGCACCGTAATTATAGCTGACTATCGGTGTTACGCCCTGAGTAAAGCCCGAAAGAGGGATGCTGATGAATTGCATAACGCTCTGCATGATGGTAAGACCGCCGACATACAGCTCTCCGCCATAGGTTTGCAGACCGCTGTTCATCACAAAGCCGATTATGCTCTCCGTACTCATCATCACGAACGGCGACACGCCTAAGCCAGCGACCCGCGTGACGATTTTGCCGTCTACCTTAAGATTTTCACGTTTTATTGCGATGTCCTTTGCAAAGAAGATCAGATATGTGAGCACCCAAAGCCCGCTTATCGACTGGGAGATCACCGTTGCGATCGCAGCACCCTTTACGCCCATGTTCAGGACACGAACGAACAGCCAATCAAGCAGGATGTTCGCGCACCCGCCCGACAGCATTGCGAACATGGCGATGTTGGACTTGCCCTGGGCAATGACGAAAGGGCTCAACCCGAGACTCAGCAGCACCATTATCGTACCGATCAGGTAATAAGAAAGGTATTCCGAAGCGTATGGGTAGGTGATCTCGCTCGCACCGATCGCAAACAGGATGGGACGCATGAACAGCGCAACCACGATCATCAGTACGACCGCTGTGCCAAGGAGCATACTCAGACAGTTACCGAGAATGCGTTCTGCGTTCGCTTTGTTACCCTTGCCAAGCTCGATTGCCGCTATCGGTGCGCCGCCCTGCCCGAAAAACGCGCTGAACGCTGAGATAATGATGATTATCGGGGATGTTACGCCAACGCCCGTAAGGCAGTCCGCCCCTATGCCGGGGATATGCCCGATGAAGACTTTATCTACAATATTGTAAAGTAGATTGATCACCTGCGCCGCGATTGTGGGCAGTGCCATGCGCAGCACTAACCGCCCCATGCGCTCTCTGCCAAGCGTTTCGCTGTTCATAACGATTCCCCTTTGGTAAGTTTCGCAAAGTTACGCCGCGAGAAAAGGTTTTCTCACGGCGTTACTCTTTTCACATAGTTTCAACTTCCCACTTCCGGTCTATTCTGGAAGTACCCGCATTTGGATAAACCAAAAGCGGGGTATGGTAAAAACCAATTCTCCCCTTCCCCTCAAAAGTTTTCGGGGGTCTGGGGGACTTTTTCAAAAGTCCCCCAGCGGAGTTTGAGGCGGAGCCTCAAATAGTATACCTAACGACGGGCTTCCTTGCCGCCGTTACCTCGTCGGGTCTGCCGACGGGCGTGGTCACGGGGCAGGCGTGGATGGCCTCGGGGTTTTCCTTGGCATCCCTTGCTATATCCTTCATCGCTTCAATGAACTCGTCAAGCGTCTCCCTGCTCTCCGTTTCGGTCGGCTCTATCATCATCGCTTCGTGGACGATCAGCGGGAAGTAGATGGTCGGGGGATGATACCCGCGGTCGATCAACGCCTTCGCAATATCCGTGGTGTGGATTCCGTATTCCATCAGCTCGCCCGGCGCGATGACGCATTCATGCATGCAGATGCGGTCGTGCGGTATCTCGTAGACGCCGCGCAGAGCGTTCATGACATAGTTAGCGTTGAGAACGGCGTTCTCGCTTGCTTCGCGCAGACCTTCGCCGCCGAGGGAGCGGATGTACGCGAACGCCTTTACGATAACGGCGAAATTGCCGTAGAAGCTCTTGACCCTGCCGAAGGATTCGGGACGGTCGTAATCAAGCTCTATCATGCCTTCACGCTCAACGAGCACGGGAACGGGCATAAAGGGCATAAGATGCTTCTTTACGCCAACCGGGCCGCTGCCGGGGCCGCCGCCGCCATGCGGGGTCGAGAAGGTTTTGTGCAGATTGATGTGCATGACGTCAAAGCCCATGTCGCCCGGACGAACGATGCCCATGATAGCGTTCAGGTTCGCGCCGTCGTAGTAGAGCAGACCGCCGGCTTCGTGAACGATTTCGGCGATCTCCTTGATGTTGCGCTCGAAAAGTCCGAGGGTAGAGGGATTGGTGAGCATCAGACCCGCAGTGTCGGGGCCTACTGCCGCACGGAGCGCATCGAGGTCAACTCCGCCGTCGGGAGCGGACTTTATCTCCTTCACCTTGAAGCCCGCCATGACCGCGCTTGCGGGATTGGTTCCGTGCGCAGCGTCGGGAACGATGATGGTCGTGCGTGCGGTGTCGCCGCGATGCTCGTGATAAGCGCGAATATGCATAAGACCCGTGAGTTCGCCGTGCGCGCCCGCTGCGGGCTGGAGCGTGAACGCGTCCATGCCGCAGATCTCGCAGAGATATTTCTCCATATCGTACATCAGGCGCAGCGAACCCTGACTCATGTCCGCATCGAGCAGGGGATGCATCTCCTCGAACATGGTCGCGACTTCTTCATTGATCTTCGGGTTGTACTTCATCGTACAGGAGCCGAGGGGGTAGAAGCCGTTATCAACGCCGAAATTGCGGCGGGAGAGGTTCGTGTAGTGACGAACGAGGTCGACTTCACCGAGTTCAGGAAGGTCAAGCTTTTTTTTGTTCCTCATGTTTTCGGGGATGGCATTATCAAGAACGGGAACATCGAGTTCGGGCAGGTCGTAAGCCCTGCGTCCCTCATGGGAGCGTTCAAAAATCAGCTTATAGGACTGTCTCATCATTCGTTACCTCCTTCTAAGATATCATTGAGTATATCGATAAGGAAGTCGATGTCGCCCTTCGAGTTCATTTCGGTCGCGCACCAGAGCATTCCACCGTCCTCAAGCACGAGACCGCCGACGATGCCGAAGCCCTTGAGCGCTTCGTTGATCTCTTCCGCAGGCTTTTCGGTGTCCACGACGAACTCATTGAAGAACGGAGTGTTGTAGCGCAGTTTGATTCCGGGCAGCTTGCACATTTCGTTCGCGAGGTAATGCGACTTCGCAATGTTCTGCTCGGCGACCTCCTTCATACCTGCGGGGCCCATGGTGCAGGCATACATGCTTGCCATGATAGCGCAAAGCATCTGATTGGAGCAGATGTTGCTCGCAGCCTTTTCGCGGCGGATATGCTGCTCCCTCGCCTGAAGGGTGAGGACGTAAACGCGGTTGCCCTCCGCATCGACCGTTTCGCCCGCGATTCTGCCGGGCAGGTTACGAATCAGCTTACCGCTTGCTGCCATGAAGCCGACATAGGGGCCTCCGAAATTGAGGGGCAGACCCATGGGCTGCGCATCGCCGATTGCGATGTCCGCGCCGTAATCGCCGGGGCGCTTGATTGCGCCAAGGCTCAGGGGATTGACGTAGCTTACGAGCAGAGACTTTGCTTCGTGAACCGTTTCGGCAATCGCATCCATGTTCTCGATGCAGCCGTAGTAATTGGGCTGCGCGGCGATGTAGCCGGCCGAATCGGGGAGGTTCGCTTTGAGCGCGTCCATGTCGGTAACGCCGTCCGCGTTAAGCCCGATTTCTGCCAGCTCTACGCCGATGCAGTGCGCATAGGTCTTGATCGTCGCGATGACATCGGGGTTAAGACCTGCACTATAAAGGATCTTCTTCTTACGCTTTGCGTCTCTCAGCATCAGCAGGGATTCAGCCGCCGCCGTTGCGCCGTCATAGACGGAGGCGTTGGAGGCTTCGAGACCCGTGAGATTGCAGATTATCGTCTGCCACTCGAAGATGCTCTGGAGCATGCCCTGACTCATCTCCGCCTGGTAGGGGGTGTAGGCGGTATAGAACTCGCTCCTTGAAATGAGCTGGGGGATGAGGGAGGGGATATAGTGACGATACGCGCCCGCGCCCCTAAAGAGCAGGCCGCCCTCGTCGTTCTGGAGGACGTAGCCAAGCATCAGGTCGCGCAGCTCCATCTCGCTCATCGGAGCGGGGAGGTCGAGCGGGCGATTAAGCTTGAGATCCGCAGGGATGTCCGCAAAGAGCTGATCCATGCTTTCAAGACCGATCGCCTTGAGCATTTCCTCACGCTCTGCGGGGGTGTTTGGAACATAGCTTCTCATTTTTATAATTCCTTATTAAAAGTAACCAAATCGGAATGCGGTTTTTATCTCGTCCGCATCCCGATCAAGGGGATAATAAATCGTTTGTTACGCCTCTTCCGCAAGGAATGCTTCGTATTCCTCGGCGGTGAGAAGCCCGCTCTCGTTTACCTCGGAAACCTCGACGGCAGCGATGAACTGGCCGTAGGCATCCTGATTGAGCAGCTCGGGGGTGCCGTCCAGCTCTTCGTTGACTTCGACGACCTTGCCGGAGACCTGGGAGTAGACCTGGGATACTGCCTTGACGGACTCGACAACGGCGTAGGAATCGCCGATTGCGATCTCGTCATCGACGGTGGGAAGCTCTACATATACGATGTCGCCGAGCGCTTCCTGTGCGTGGTCGGTGATGCCGAGCTTTGCGATACCGTTTTCAATCATTACCCATTCATGCTCACGGGTGTATTTGCGATCATTGGGAACCATAGTTAAATCCTCCATATTTTATTATTAGGGCTCTACCCCAAACCCCGCTTTGGAATCACCAAAAACTTTTGAGGGAAGGGTTAAGAGGGGCATACAGCCCGATTTATTAAAACTTATTTTCTCTTATAGAAGGGCATGGGTGCGAATTCGCATTCAATCTCCCTGCCGCGCACGGAAACCGCCCATTTGCCGTTCTCGTCCGCATCGATGCTTACGAGTGCCATTGCGTAGTTGCCGCCGACCGCGGGAGCGGGACCGCCCGAAGTGACGATACCGACGACTTCACCGTTGCAGAGAACTTCCGCATCGGGACGTGCGATGCCCTTGCCGACGAGCTTCAGACCAATGCGCTTGCGGGTGCGGGTCTGACGAAGTGCTTCGATGCCGATGAAGTCCTCTTTATTGAGCTTGATGGCAAAGCCGAGGTCGCATTCAACGGGGTTGATGTCCTTGCTCAGCTCATGTCCATACAGCGGCATGGACGCTTCAAAGCGGAGCGTATCCCTTGCGCCGAGGCCGCAGGGCAGCATGTCAACTACCTTGCCCGCTTCCATGAGCGCCGCGTGCAGGCGGGGCGTATCCTCCGCCGCGCAGTAAAGCTCCACGCCATCCTCACCGGTGTAACCCGTGCGGGAAACAAGGCAGGGGATGCCGGCAACTACCATCTTATCGTTGAAGGTGTAGTACTTCATGGGAATTTCACCCTCAAAGCCCGCCGCATCGAGAACCGCCTGATGCTGAGGCCCCTGGAGCGCGAGCTGACCCCATTTTGCGCTGTTGTTCACTACCTTTACATCGCCGAAAGTATGCTCCGAGAGCCACGCGAAATCCTTGTCGGTATTTCCCGCGTTCACGATGAGCATATAGTGATCGTCCGCGTACTTATAGATAAGAACATCATCGACCGCGCCGCCGTCCTCATAGCACATGATGGCATAACGGCATCTGCCGGGCGTCATGGTGGTAACGTCGTTTGTGACCATCTTCTGTATGAACGCATAGGCATCGGCTCCGTAAACATCGACCTCTCCCATATGGGAAACATCGAAAAGCCCGCAGCGCTCGCGTACCGCCTTGCATTCATCGAGTATGGATGAATACTGAACGGGGAGCGCCCAGCCGCCGAAATCGACGATCTTGCCGCCGAGAGCTACATGCGTCTCGAACAGCGGAGTTTTTTTGAGATTATCAAAAGTCTCCATAGGTTAAACCTCCTGGTATATATAGCTTTAGCGAACAGGCGGCCGCTCGCACCCCTGCGTGTACTACTAAATGCTTGCTTAGAAAAAGCCTGAATAAAGCATTGACGCAAGCATAGCGTTGATAAAAATAGGTACGATGGCACACACAGATATTATAAAACAAATTGGGCAATATTGTAAGGGGGAGGGAGGATATATTTCTCATGCTTGAGTACGCCCCGGGTAGTCCTGGGGCGCACATAAAAAGCAATAATTCTTGCAAGAAGTCTTGCAAGAATTATTGTTACCTATTCGCCAAACTACTGTAATACCATCATCTTACAGGAATAATCATTACCTATTTCCGTGCGTCATACTTAATGCAGCATATTAGACTTACAGGCATGCAGCCTGGGCTAAGAGTCGAGCGGATGATGCGCTGCGCTGACCGGGGGCCGGAAAAACTTCCACTGCGGTATCAAACTGCCAACCCGTTACGGTGGTAGAGATCACGATCGGAATGTCCGGGTGGGCTTCGCGGTACTCGTCAGAGACCTTCTCGGAATCGTCAAAGCTTTCTAAAAAGACAGTTACATTGAGTTCCCCTGAAATCAGATCTACGCACCAGTCGGACAGTTTGCAGCCCGCGTCCTCGAGCATGGGAATAAATTCGTCAAGATATGTCCAAAGCTCGTTATAGGAATGCTCCCTAAAACCGTCGAAAACGATAACGCCGGAGTAATCGGCAAGCGCGGCAAGGCAGCGTTCCAAAGCCTCATCGGCTCCCTTGACAAAGCTGAAATGAAACTTGAAATCTTTTCCGATATAGGATCCTGAATAATAGTCGGGATACTCGAGTGTGTCTTTGAGATTGCAATCCGCTCTATAAAACTTCTGCATTGCGTCGCCCGCTTCTATGGCCGGTTCTTGCCTTATCTCAAGAGCGTGCCAGTACGCATCGAACAGGGGATGGTCGGGATCGGGCAAATTGTCCCACGATACATCGCTCCAATCTATGTCCGCTGCTTCCTCGGCTAGGATGCCGCTTGTTGGCACAGCCATGGCGGAAGCAAGCAGCATAATGGCGAAAAAGCCACAGAGAAACTTGATAAATCTTGTCAAAATATCACCTGACCTTTCTAAAACCTAATCTTCTTTTGAATATTGCCGCCAAACTTTATTGCGATCGAATCGGTCTCAATCGATGTGCAAATGCAACTTCGTTGGAGGCCTGCAACAGTGTTTTCGATTCGATACCTTGGTATAAATACTGTATATCAAAATTGTAGCAGGATTGGAAATAACTGTCAATATTGCAAGAAAATATATTCATTACTTTCGCGAGGTTAATTCCGCTTTGACCGCGTTAATTTACCGTCATGCATGGATAGTTCAATCCCAGCCATTGCTGAACTCCTGACTGATGCAGCCTATATCGATCATATGGCCGTACTCCGCCGTAAGCTCATCCGCAAGCTCGCGTGCGTCCGCCAAATTCACAAAATCCACAAAGATGCAGATATTGTTGGCATAATCGCCAAGCCACCAGCTTGCGACCGAAATTCCTTTTTGTTCAAACGCGGGAAGAACGGTTTTGTTGATAAAATCGCTGCGCTGATTGAATGAATATGGAACGTAGAGTATTTCCAACGCTCTATCCTGCCATCCGAGAAAACCGCTTTCCACAACAAAATCGTAAAAATATCGGCAAGCAAGATCCTCCTCATAGTCCCTGTTAAGAAGAACTACGATGGCATCGTCCTTTTCATAGCAGCAGGCAAAATAATCGGGGCATTTGCCGCGTCCGTAATGCCAATCGAAATAGTTGGATATTATCGCCTCAAACGAAGCGTAACCGTGAGCGTAGGGATTCTCCTGTGGTTCCGTCGTATCCGTCGGCATTGGCGTATCCATCGGTTCCGTCGTACCCGTCAGCATCGTCGTATCCGACGGTACCAACGTACCCGTTGGTTCTGTCGTATTCTGCGGGGGGCTTGTGGGGTTGTTTTCTTCGTTCGTTCCTGCGCACCCCACGGCGAATAGCATTGCAAGTACGGTAGCCGAGATCAGTAAAAATGATAAGCTTTTCTTCATTATAATATTGCCTCCTTTTGTTCATCCGAATGATGCATCGGATATGCAATGATTATAATGCCCCGAAAAACTCAATTTGTTAAGAATTTGTAAAAAAATTATGGACTTTTTGTTAACAAAGTCCATAAACGAAAGTAAACTAAGTTTTTCGTCCTATCTCGCTAAAAACGATTCTGCCGAAGGGTTCAAATCAAGCCCATCACGGTATCCCTTCATAAGGCGGTAATGCCCCTGACAGGCGATCATCGCGGCATTATCGGTGCAAAAGCGCATCTCAGGCCTGCAAAAACGGATTTTTGCCTTTTGGCATTCGGCTTCGAGCCGTTCGCGCAGGGCGGTATTCGCGCTCACGCCGCCTGCGAGGGCAAGAGTATCCATACCGTAGGAAAGCGAGGCGCGGACGGATTTCATCGTCAGCGTATCCACCACCGAGCGTTGGAATGAGGCCGCAACATCACAATCTACTTGCGTAGATTGTGATGTCTCAAGATTGACCGTTCCGGTCAATCTTACATCCGTAGGCTCAGCCTTTTTGCGCTGATTTTGGTTATGAATAAGGTTCACCACAGCTGTCTTTATGCCCGAAAAGCTGAAATCGCTGCTTTCGCCCTCGTTGAACGGGGCATGGAAGCGGAACGCGTTCGGGTCGCCCTCCCTTGCGAGCTTTTCGATCTCGGGGCCGCCCGGGTAGCAAAGCCCGAGCGCACGGGCAACCTTGTCGAAGGCTTCCCCCGCAGCGTCGTCGCGGGTACGACCGATAAGCTCGAATTCGTCATAATCGCGCACCAATACGATATGGCTGTGACCGCCCGATGCGATGAGGCACATGAACGGCGGTTCAAGGTCGGGATATGTCAGGTAATTGGCGGCGATATGTCCTTCGATATGATTTACGCCGATAAGCGGGAGGCCTTGAGCAAACGCAAGCCCCTTGGCGAAGCTCACTCCGACGAGCAGCGCACCGATAAGCCCGGGGGAACTCGTCACCGCGATCGCCCCGATGTCAGAAAGGGTCACGCCCGCCTTATCGAGCGCTTCCTTCACGACCGAGCCGATGCGCTCGGTATGGCTGCGCGAGGCTATCTCGGGAACGACCCCGCCGTACAGCCTGTGGATGGGTATCTGCGTATGCACAGCCATGCTCAACACCTCGCGCCCGCCGCGCAAGACCGCCGCCGCCGTCTCGTCACACGAGGACTCTATGCCAAGAATCAGTCCCGATTTGCCATACATGCCGGATCTTATGTATTCCCGATAGTTTCGTTCCGATGCTTCAGAATAATTCATGCGCTTTTGCGGTTTTTCACCTTTCTATACAACATTTCCCCGCCGAACAGAATCGCAATCAGCGCGGGAATGATAAACCCAAAAACGAATATGCGGATGACCATATCGAGGAACAGCTCCGCAGGGCAGATGCGTATCATGCGGCTGTATGCCGGGTCGAAGGTCGAACCCTCAAGATCGAGGAATACGATGTGGAATACCTGCCAAAACGAGTCGAAATCAATGAGTGCCCATGCTCCGAGCAGCAGGAATATGCCGAGAATGACAGCGAAGGAAATCAGGTACACCTTCGGTATATAATTTGGAGCGGCTCGCTTGCGCAGTATGTATGTCGCAGCAAAGAAAACGATAACGAGTATCTTAAAGACGGTAACACCGACATACAGCTTGCGCACATCCTTCATATGCGAAAGCTCACTGTTATTGAACATGGACACTTTTTCGCCGTTCACGGTGACTTCCAAACGCCTCATTTCATCATATGAAGTCTCACCCTTCATGTACTTCGCCATGCACATGAAGGCTTTTACCTGATCGTCCGTGCTCATGCCGGTATAGTCGTTGATGTCGAGCTTTTCGTACTCCGTGCGCAGCCAAGTTTCAGCCGTAGCGCAATAGTCAACCGCAACGACGATGAAAACCAAGACCACCAGAGGCATCGTAATGCACACGAGCAGCCTCGAAAGGAAGGGGGTTGCACCATCATTTACTTTGCGTTCAATTTTGTTCATTCTAATCACCAAGCCTTTGCCCCACAAAGGCATAATTTATACGGAATTTAGCCGTTCTTCCGAAGGAGGAGTTGCCGTCGAGTGCGGCAAAGGCTCAAAGAAAAGGCAAACGAACTCTCCTTATTCTTCGCCCCTTCCGCCCGCAAGCTGTGCCGCAAGGCGTACATTATTATACATGAGGGCGATGTTGGTCTTAAGGCTCTGCCCGCCCGTGAGCTCGCTTATGCGCTCAAGCAGATACGGCGTGAGCGCCTTGCCGCTGACTCCGCGTTCATCGGCATCGCGCAGAGCTCTTTCGATCGCTCTATCAACCACGGCAGGTTCCATGGCGTATTCCTGCGGTATCGGGTTCGCGATGACGAGACCGCCGCCGAGCTTGAGCCCTATCATGGCATCGACCATCGTTGAAAGCTCCGCAATCGTATCGACACGGGCAGGGGTCTTAAAGCCGCTTGTGCGGGTATAGAACGCGGGCATATCGGAGGTTCTAAAGCCGACCACAGGTACGCTCATCGTTTCAAGGTATTCGAGAGTTCGCTCAATATCAAGCACGCCCTTTATTCCCGCGCAGACGACGGCCATCGGGATTCGTGCAAGCTCATGAAGATCCGAGGATACATCCATCGCGGTTTGTGCACCGCGGTGTATGCCGCCTATGCTGCTTGCGGCAAAGATCTTTATGCCGACTATGCTTGCTATCAGCATCGATGCGGCAACGGTCGTTACGCCGTCAAGCTTCTTTGCGATCAGGATGGGCAGGTCGCGGCAATTCGCCTTCTCCACGTTCTTGCCCTGCTTGCCCAGATATTCGATCTGCTCGTCCGTGAGACCGGCGTAGAGCTTGCCGCCGATCACCGCGCAGATGGCGGGAACTGCCCCGTGCTGTCTCGCGATGCGCTCACATGCAAGCGCGGTGTTCACGCTTTGGGGATAGGGCATTCCGTGACAAAGTACGGAGCTTTCGAGCGCGATCACGGGTGAACCGTGAGCAAGGGCATCACGTACCTCCTCTGAAAGATGTACTCGGTATCGAATATTCGTATTGTTGTTCATGAGTTGTCCCTCTGCGCATCGCGCAGTCCTTTCGTACAATAGTTTAATGTCACCATATTAGATATTGGTGCCATAAACACAAACATTATATCACGCTTGAGCCAATGTAACAAGCCCGCGCAAAACTACATAATAATATTAAGCATAAAACTCCAAGGGTCGGAAGGGGGATAAAAGAAATTATATATTAATGCAAAAAAGGGCGAAAAAAGTCGGAATTGGCAAAAATATATTAAAAAACTTTTCTGAAATGGGTGTAAAAGCGGGGTAAAAACGAAGGAAAAAGTCATATGAACAAAGGAAAAA
>JAFLSU010000018.1:25863-31440 GCA_022510765.1 Christensenellaceae bacterium | reverse complement strand
TATGCATAAGCGCAATCGCCATCTTGTAGACATGAGCAGCGTATGCGTCTGCTATCTTACGAAGGATAAAGGCGGAACGGCATACACCGTCAAATACGCTTTAAACAATAACTTGCGAATAATCAATATCGCAGAGTAAATTATCAAAAAAACGCGCCGCGAGAAAGCCTTTCTCGCGGCGTTTCTATGTTCATATCGTTCCACCTGCCCGCTTCCGGTCTATCCGGAAGTGGGCACAACAAAGCCGGATAATTCACCTTCCCCTCAAAAGTTTTCGGGGGTCTGGGGGCATTTTTCAAAATGCCCCCAGCGGGGTTTGGGGCAGCGCCCCAATCAATTCACACCGTATTTTGAAAGCAGGGCCGAAAGCTCGCCGCTCCTATTCAGCTCGTAAATGAACATATCCGCAAGCTGCGCAATGGCCGTCTCGTCCCCAGAGGCCGCAATCGCGTATTCAGCCGTTCCAAGCTCGGTTTCATGGATTGCAAAACCATATTTATCGAGAAAAAGCCCGTTCTCGCCGCGATACCTCCTGATGTACGCGTCGGTCATGGCCGCGCCATCGATACGCCCGTTCGCGAGAGCGGCAATCAGGTCTGGATACGAGGCAAAAGCCTTCTTTGTAAAGGTGATCGCGTCCGGGGGAAGCTCGGGCGTGTTTCCGAGAAGCTTATCTATGAGCGAACGCTCCACCTTCGTCTCATGCGCTGAAATATATTTTTCAAGCACGTTTGCGGAAGCCGTATCCTGCACATACCCAAGTACCATTGTTTCAAGCGGCTTTTCGGTGTCCTCGGGTTGCACGAGCAGGCGGCAGGCATCGGAAGCGTAGGAATACGAATAGGAAAATTTGCTGCTTGCGTTGCGCTGCATGAGTGCGAGTACGACATCGACCGACCCGTCCGTGAGCTTGGTCTGGGCGGTGCGGTTCGTGACGACGACGTATTTTATCGCGGTTCCGTCGGGAGAATCCGGCAGCAGATATTCCGCGAAAAGCCGTGCAAGCTCTATTTCAAGCCCCTCGCCATCCTCCGCGTACCCAGGCATATCCGTGCGCACGCCGACCACCAGCATCCCGCGATCGGTGATGCGCCGAACCTCCGCAGTACCCATGAGCTGCACTTCGGGCTTAAACAGGTGCGCTAATAAAACTACCGCTATCAACGCTCCCAGTACATACAGCGCGATGCGCAGCCATCTCCTTCTCTCTCCGCGAAGACTGAGATTTACGCGTAAACGCTTGTGTTTCACTCCCTCAAACGGGCGACGGTCATGCTTAATCCTCATGTTTGTATTATAGCAATATAAAAAGCGCATCGCAAGCAGGGCAAAGGGCGGAATTGTGCGAATATTGCTATGGTACAATAGATGGGTAACAAAAAAGGGAGCAAAAATGGAACCCATGTGGTATAGTTAATATGGAGAAAATCCCCACCCTTCCCTTGAAAGCACCCAGGTTCTTCGGAAAAGTTTTACCTATCATTGACACCCGAACACTATATATTAATTTCTTCAAATATTTCGCTTGACTATTGTAGAATTATTGATATAATGACAATGGAGAATTTATGTAGCACATTGCTATATGCGGAGGTAAAGGCCATGGCACTGCAGAAGATTTTTTTAATAACACCATTAGGAGAAAGGAATACTCCTGATCGACGCCACGCTGACAAAATGTGGAACGATGTTTTTAAACCACTTTCGGAGAAACCCCGGGCTGAAAAAGCTTCGTTCGAATTTGTTCGAAGCGATCTATTGAAAGAGTCCGGTCAATCTCGCGTTCAGGAAATTATGAATCTAATCCATGAATCTACTGGGTGTATAGTTGACCTATATAAAATTGAAAATCTAAATGTAATGTATGAAATTGGCTTGGCACATTCGCAGGGAAAAAGAGTGTTTTTTTTGCGTTCTGACAAGATAAGCGAAAGTGACATTCCATCGGATATCCGTTTTTATGCCGACTACTACCATCCTTATAATCTCGATATCTTTAATGGAGATGCATCTTCGGATGAGGTTAACAACATAACAAAACGAGTGTCTGAGGTAGTCGACGCAATGTTGACAGACATAAATTCATATCGCCCTTCGTTTTACAAGCCTACAGAGTTATATGTTTCGAATATTCTTGAAGACATTAATGGCAAGATTACTAATCTAGAGAAGCTCTTGAAAGACTTCGGGACATCAAGCGAGGACGAACGAACTTTGGCACAATATATTATCGGCGAAAATGAGGCCTTTAGAGCGTTGACTGCTGCCGTACAGAAATCCAACATATCCGTTAAAACAACTCGTTTCTCACCCTATTCTGTAGTAGGAAGACAGAACGATTTTTTTAATACAATAAATGATTTGATGTCACGCAGTATACATCCAGAATCATTTGAACGTATTATCGCTGCGAATAATATTGAGAAGTTCAATGAAGTTGTGAAGCTTATGGTGAACAACGCTGGAAAGAATTTCAAAATCTATATCTCAAAAATTGAATATAGCTTTGAAATGGTAATTGTAGATGACCAAGTGGTATTTATACATTTTAGGAAATACAACAATGTAACCACTGATGAAAAGCCTCAAGACCAGCCAGTATCGTTAATTTCAGCTACGCTGAAGATAGACAAGCGTTTGATTGCCAATGAGTTCTCAACTATATTTGACAGCATAACAGATAATTCTAAAGATATAGCTTGTGTGATCGATTGCAACCAAATTTCAACTGAAACATTAAGCGAAGAGATAAATAAATATAGACACATATTTTATGCAGCTGTGAATGAATATGAAGGGGCTGCAAACCCGACTGTTTAGGTGAGGTTTTTCACAGAAGTATGGCTATGCATAATTTAAATACGGTCATAGTTATCTAAAGTGGCAACATGCCGTATCGTTTCCCCTTCAAGCGGGTACACAAAACTACTCTTATATTGTCATTGCATCATATTATTTTTAACTGGTGAATTTCCAAAGTAAATTCCGCTGTGGAATTTACTCTGGGAGTTCACTTGAACATAGAAAGTTGTAATTTTTAAGCAACAGTAAATTACAAATCCCTGTTTGCGCGTTCCCCACCAAATGTGCTATACTTTTAAAATGTATGCGTTTCGACATTTTCGCCGAACCGGCATATGATGTATGGACCATATGATATGAAGCATATCAAATGGACCATATGCGGAAAGGAAATGTAGTTGATATGAAGATTGCAGTTCTCTGCGGCGGCCGCAGCAATGAAAGGGATGTTTCGTTATCCACCGGCACAACGGTTGCGCGGGCGCTCCGAAAAAGCGGCCATGATGTTGTAATTTTGGATGCCTGCGTAGGGATGGAGCTTACCTGCTCCCCCGATGAAGTCTTTACGATGAATCTTCCTATTGAGGATTATTCCATCTCGGACGAATCGCCCGATGTGCGCAGCTTTTTTGAACGCAAGGAAGGTTTTTTCGGCAGAAACGTGCTTGAAATCTGCCGCGCTGCCGATATAGTGTTCAACGCGCTCCACGGCGCGGAGGGCGAGAACGGCAAGCTGCAAGCGACCTTCGATCTGATCGGGATACGCTACACCGGCTCAAGCGCACAGGGCTGCATGCTTGCGATGAATAAATGCATAGCGAAGCAGCTTTTTTCCGAGAACGGCATCCCAACGCCGCCGGGAATCTACCTCAATAAATCGGATTACGACAGTTGCATCACCCCGGAATTCGGCTTTCCATGCGTAGTGAAGCCAGGAAGCCTTGGCTCCAGCGTGGGGGTATCCATAGCGCGCGATGAGCGCGAGCTTGAAGCAGCTATCGAAACCGCGTTCCGCTTTGAAGATCTCGTTATCATCGAAAAATACATTCACGGACGTGAATTCTCGGTCGGCATCGTCGGAGGGCGGAAGATGCCCGCGATCGAGATAGTGCCGAAACAGGGCTTTTACGACTATAAAAACAAATATCAACCTGGTTTCACTGAGGAGATATGCCCTGCGGACATCGATGCCGAGACCGCCGAAAAGATGGGCGATACTGCGCTCAAGGTCTACCGCGTTCTGGGTCTCGGAGCATATGCAAGGGTCGATTTCATGCTGGACGAAACGGGATTCTACTGCCTTGAAGCGAATACCCTGCCAGGAATGACTCCGCTTAGCCTGCTCCCGCAGGAGGCCGCGGCCGCAGGGATCGACTTCCCCGCGCTGCTCGAAATAATAATTGAAGAAAGCCTGAATATCAATAGGCTTTATTGATACGATTATGATAAAATTGACCGCAGGAAATATCGCCAAAATGGTTGGCGGAACGCTCGTCGGAAACGATGAACTGCAATTTAAAGAGATAGACGACATAACCTTGGACAGCCGCAGAGCGAAAAAAGGCAGCCTGTTCGTCGCAATTAAGGGCGAAAAGGTGGATGGTCATGATTATATCGATTCCGCGCTCGAAAAGGGAGCGGTCTTGGCGATCAGCGAGAGGGACGTGACCGGATGCCATATCAGGGTTCAAAGCAGCCTTGAGGCCATGCAGCGGATTGCTGCATACCTTCGCGAGGTCAGCGGCGTAAAGGTCGTTGCCGTAACGGGCAGCGTCGGAAAGACCAGCACGAGGCAGATGATCGCCTGCGTGCTCAATAAGAAATTCAATATTTTAAGCACCGAAGGTAATTTTAACAACGAATACGGCCTGCCGCAGACGCTTTTCCGTCTCGAGCCTTGGCACGAGATCGCCGTGCTGGAGCTTGGAATCAGCCATTTTGGGGAGATGAGCCGCCTTGGTGCCATTGCAAGGCCTGATTACGCGGTGTACACCAATATTGGCAGTATGCATCTTGAAAACCTGATAGACAGGGACGGCGTGCTTAAAGCCAAGACCGAGCTTGTAGATTTCATGCCAAGCTCGGGGCGGCTGTTTTTGAACGGCGATGATGATAAGCTGCGCTCGTATCATGCGCCGATCTCTTCCGTATACTTCGGCATGGACGAGAATTACCCGATTTACCCTTCCGACATCGTGCAGCTCGGGATGGAACGCACCAGATTCACCCTTCATCTTTACGGGGAAACGGCGGAAATTGACCTTCCCGCAACGGGGATTTATATGATACAGAATGCCGTTGCCGCCGCGAACGTCGCACATGAACTTGGTATGAGCTTGGACGAGATCAAGGCGGGCATCGAAAGCTACACTCCCGTTGGACATCGCGGGCGGGTGATCCGTGCGAACGGAATAACGATAGTCGATGATTGCTATAACGCGGGGCCGGACTCCATGCGGGCGGCGATCTCGGCGCTTCGGAACGATGGCGGGCGGCGGATCGCGCTGCTTGGGGATATGCTTGAGCTTGGCGAGAAGGCGGTTCAGCTCCATCATGAACTCGGAGTTTTCTGCGCCGAGGCGGGGCTTGATGCGCTGTTCACGGTCGGAACGCTTTCTAAGAACATAGCTATCGGCGCAAGGGAAAGCGGCATGAAAAACGTGTTTTGCGTTTCAGAAGGTGACGCCGCGCAAATGATACTTGACTATATTCGTCCTGATGATGTGCTGCTCGTGAAGGCTTCCCGTGGAATGCGATTTGAAACAATTATTGAAA
>JAFLSU010000018.1:10071-25763 GCA_022510765.1 Christensenellaceae bacterium | reverse complement strand
TGCTCGTGAAGGCTTCCCGTGGAATGCGATTTGAAACAATTATTGAAAGGTTAAAGTGAGTGGCTTTCTTGGAAAGTTTTTAATCTCATCAAGAGCAAAATTATATTGACAATTTTTGCAGCAGGAATTATAATTTAAGCAGAAACAAAAAAAGTGCGGCAGTCGATGGATGTTCACAGCATCCACCGACCTGCATATGTGCTGACTCACATACACAGCGGAAATATCCGCGCGCGCACGAACCTATTATACGTTTAAGCTTCCAACTTTTCAAGCATTTCTTGAAATTCGGGGCTTCCGTGTGAGGTTACGCGGTCATTGTGTATGTAAATTAATACGTCATGCGGCGTATTGATTCAAACGCTTCACAGCGTTTAAATGCACGATGAGCGCTTTTTGTTTCTCCCAAGGGTGCGTAGGCGCGGGGCGAAATTGTTTGCAGAGTGCATATGGATGATACTATCAGCGCGTGATATTCGATTCTCTGCTGTGGTACTATTTTGTTTCTATCACCCTGCCCTACGGCTCCCAAATGAAGAAACTCACACGGAAGCCCGCCGTTTATCTGCGGCGTTTTCCCTGTTCCCATTTTAATATATTCAAAATGGGACACAATAAAGCCGGAAAACATTTCCCGACCCTAATATCCCTTTTCGCCATCCCCGCTTCCGGACGTTCCGGAAGTGGGCACGACAGGTCTGATAATCCCCCTCCCCTTAAAAGTTTTCGGGGGTCTGGGGGACTTTTTTAAAAGTCCCCCAGCAGCGCCCCGAGAAACCCTTGTCCTACTCGGTGTAGTCGGGGTCGATGCTTTCAAATATGACCTTGAGGGTGGAGGAGGACTCGCCGTCGGGGACTTTTCCGGCGTAATCAAGCACGGTCTTGACCGCGTTGAGCCTGTCGGAGGGCTTGGCGGTCTCGTCTGTGATCATCGCGGAAAGGCAGTTGAGCGCCTGCGAGGTCAAGTCCTTGAGCTTTGGCGGTTTGCGCCGCCTTGCGGGTTTCCGAGCGGTCGTTTCCGTGACCTTTTCGGCTGTCTTTTCTGTGGTCTTTTCGGCAGTCTTCTTTTCGGTCTCCGCTTCGGTTTCAGCATTCATTGTCGATAGCATTTAAATTCCTTTCATGCTGCTTCCTACGACATAAATATTATACACCATCGCACTCACGATTTAAAGGGGGGAAAACAACCGACTATAACACGTTGATGACATTACATTACCATATTTTTCGGATTTTTTCAAGAGCCGACCTGTACACTTCGTTGTACAGCATGGGAGGCCGCACTCATTGATATACCCTCAACTAAATGTTATAATATTATCAATTTAATAAACGCCAACGCAAACCCCGCGGGGGTATGAAGCAAAGCATACCCCCAAAAAAACGGGGTCAAAGCTCTCCATTCCATGAGGGAAAGGTTCGCAATGTCAACAGCCGCTAATATCCCGCCCGACGATATTGCATCCATGCACCCCCAAAGCATGGTAAAAAAATATTTCCCAAACGGCAACTAAAGTAAAATGGAGACGAAACATTTTGAAACTCATTCTTGAAGGCCTTCCGAACGAAAGGCAAAAGGAATTCTTCTTATCAAGAGCGCGGCATACCGCCTACGGCGGCGCAAGGGGCGGCGGCAAAAGCTGGGCAATGCGGCGGAAATTCGTGCTGCTTGCGATTCGCTACCCGTCACTCAACCTGCTGCTGCTCAGGCGCACCCTGCCCGAGCTGCGCGAAAACCATCTCATCCCCCTGCAAAGGGAGCTGAACGGCATCGCCACATACAATTCCACCGAGCGCGTGTTCCGATTCCCCAACGGTTCCCGCATCAAGCTTGGCTACTGCGATACCGCTCAGGATATATATCAGTACCAGGGACAGGAGTACGCCGTCATCGGCATGGAGGAGGCCACCCATTTTACCCAGGAACAAATGCAGTTTTTGACGACCTGCAACCGCACGACCAGACAGGACTTCTCCCCAAGAATGTATTACACCTGCAATCCGGGCAACGTCGGTCACGCTTGGGTAAAGCGCCTTTTCATCGATAAAATATATGTTGATGGCGAAAATCCCGAGGATTACCTCTTCATTCCCGCCCGAATTTACGACAATAAAGCGCTCATGACCGCCGATCCAGGCTATGTAAGGCAGCTTGAAGCCCTGCCCGAGGAGCTGCGCAGAGCGCATCTCGATGGCGACTGGGACGTGCATCAGGGGCAGTATTTCCGCGAATTCTCAAGAAAAAAGCATGTTATCTCCCCCTTCACCCTGCCCTCCCATTGGCGGCGCTTCCGCTCAATGGACTGGGGCTATAATGACCCCTGCTGCGTGCTCTGGCACGCGGTGGACGGCGAGGGCAGGGTCTATACCTATCGCGAAATGTATGTGCGTCAGACCCGCGCAAGCGAGGTCGCGGAGCTTGCCAAAAAGCTGAGCGAGGGCGAGGATATAAGGTACACCGTCGCTTCGCCCGATATGTGGCAGAAGCGCGGCACCGTCCTAAGCACATACGGCGGTTTCGAGGGCGAGACCCTTGCGGAGCTTTTCTCTTTGTCGGGCATGACGCTCACCCCTGCGGACAATTCGCGCGTCGCGGGCTGGAACCGTGTTCGGGATTTTCTTGCCGATAAGCCCGACGGGCTGCCAGGGTGGCAATGCTTCGACACCTGCAAAAACCTGATACGGCAGCTTCCGATGCTGCAATTCGACAATAGAAATTGCGAGGACGCCGCCGACGGCGACGACCATGCCCCCGAAGCGCTGCGCTACGGCCTTATGAGCCGTCCGAGGGCGAATCCGGAACCTGTCATAAAGCGGGCAAAGGCCTACGACCCGCTGGAGCTTCCGAGCAGAAGTCGGGGATGGAGCTGAAATTGACCCGAAAGGGAATTAAAATTATTAAAATTAGGAGTTTTCCATAATGATTAAAGATAAAGACAACAAGAAGCCCGAAGAAACCGAAAAACTGTATGCGATCTTCAGGGAGTATTACGAGGCTTATGCCCAGGAGCGGGCAAGGCTCGAGCGCTGCGAACGCATATATAGAGGCGATCATTGGTACGACGTGCCGGAGCTTGACCCGGGCGAACCGCGCCCCGTTACGCCGATAGTTCAGAGCACCGTCGAGAACGTGCGGGCTGACCTACTGGACTATCTGCCCGAGGCCATCGTAGGAGCCGACAGGCATGAATATGACAAGCTTGCGGAGCTTATGACGCATATCCTGCGCGAAAATCATCTGCGCTGCAACTACGACGAAGAATACTCGCACCTGACGCATGACATGCTCGTCGGCGGCTACAGCGTGCAGGAGATAGGCTTTGACCCCGATGCCTGCGGCGGGCTGGGCGGCGCGTTCATCCGCTGGGTGGACAATCGCAGCATCATGTTCGACCCGCTGTGTACCGACCTTCAGGACGGGCGCGCGGTGTTCAAATTCACTCACCACACGCGCGACTGGTTCGAGCAGCACTATCCCGATTTTGCGGACAAGCTGAAGGAAGATGGTTATATGCTCGACATCGCGGAGGACGATCTTTTAACGCCCCGATACAACCAAAGCATACTGCTCATCGAGTGCTGGCGGAGGATTTACGATCCAAAGACCGAAAAATATCGCGTACATATGATGAAATTGGCGGGTGGTCTGATGCTCGAGGACAGCCGCGACGTGAAGAAGGAGGGGTATTTTGCCCACGGTGAATATCCGTTTGTGATAACGACCCTGTTCGAGCGCAAGGGGAGCTGCCTTGGCTACGGCTTTGTCGATATGTTCGAGACCACGCAGCGGTATTCCGACAAGCTTGACCAGATCGTGATGAAGAACGCGCTTCTTGCAAGCCATAACAAGCTTCTTATCACGGGCGCAAGCGGATTTGACGCGGAGGATCTTCGTGATTGGTCGAAGGAAGTGCATGAAGGGGACAATCTCAACGGCATAACCTGGTTCAGCACCGCGCCGCTGCCGTCATACATGCTTCAATACATATCGGAAATGCGCAATTCCATCAAGGAAGAATCGGGTTCGAACGAATTCGCGAGGGGCATGACCCGCGGGGGCGTGACGAGCGGCACGGCGATAGCGGCATTGCAGGAGGCGAGCAGCAAGCGTTCGCGTATGGCGGCACGGAGCATCCACGCGGCATTCCGAAGGGCGGTCGAGCAGGAGCTTGAGGTCGAGCGTGAATTTACGCTTAGGGAACGCTGCAAGCGCGAGCTAGAGAGCGTGACCTCCGAGATTGGCGTGGATTTGAGCGCACTGCGCTCGGTCATGGCCGCGCTTGACGGAATGAAAGGTCTGCCTTCGGAGCTTCGCATCACCGTCAAGGTGGTCAAGGAGAACGCGTTCTCCGTACTCAACAACAACGAGACGGTATTCCAGCTTGTGGACAAGGGCATGATCACCCCCGAAGTGGGCTTGCAGCTTCTGAACTTCGAAGGCAAGGAGCAGGCGATTGCGCTGATGAAGAGCGCGGGCGGCCTTGGCTCAAACGCGGGCGCGGACGGGCTCGCGTCCATCTACGGCGTGAATTAGACTTTTTTGAGGCTCGGAATTTGCTAAGATTTGGGCTTGGCCCAAATCTTAGCAAAAACGCAGGTGAAACCGTAGGTTTCACGTTGCTGCCACCCAAACTCCGCTGGGGGACTTTTGAAAAAGTCCCCCAGACCCCCGAAAACTTTTAAGGGGGAGGGGGATTTTCCGGCTTTGTCGTGCCCCCGCTTTTGGTTTATCCAAATGCGGGGACTTCCGGATAGACCGGAAGCGGAAAGCAGGTACGATGTGAACACTTGCCTTGTATTTCGTCTTTCGCACAAGTTTGTGTCATTTTTATTAACAATTCGATTTCGGTTGTTTTAAGGCTTTTCATTTTTGCATAATGCGTGTATAATAGTATTTGTGGCTCGATGCGTGTTTAAGTAATTAAACATGCATTTGGTCACGCCTAAAATTGACACCAAGGAGAAACACCGTGTTGAATAATTCGAAAGATGCTTCTAACGCGCGGCATTTGTATGCTAAGCGAATATGCATCATCACTAGCATTGCGATCGTCCTTGCTCTGATGGCAGCTCTATTCTGTGCTTGTACGAAGACCCCTGAGGGGATTCGGATAAGCGAGGTCATGAGTTCAAACTCCAACACCTTGCGCGATGATGTGCTCGGCACGCCCGATTGGCTGGAGCTTTACAACCCCAGCAGGAACGGGGCTGATATTTCGGGCTATATGCTCAGCGATGAGACTTCCAATCTGTCAAAATACGTTTTCCCGCAGGGAACCGTTATCCCCGCCAAAGGTTACCTTGTCGTGTACTGCTCGGCGGATGGTGCGCAAGGCAGCGGAAGCATACGTCCGACTGCGGGCTTCAACCTCCCCGACGGCGGCGTTTCCATCATTCTGTCCGATGCATCGGGCGAAATGGTCGAAAGCATCTCCGTTCCAAGGCTTGCAAGCGATATTTCCTATGCAATGAATAAGGACGGCTCCTACGGCTTCACCTCCTCCCCCACCCCCGGCTCCGAAAACACCTACGCCGGGATATTCGCGACGCTTGACGAGGCCATATCCAATGTGGTCATTTCGGAGTCCATCTGCATAAGCGAAGTATTCCGTGGGGACGAATGCTGGGCGGAGATTTATAATCCTACCGATAAAAATGTCGAACTTCACGACTTCTATCTTACCGACAACAAGGCAAAGACCAATAAATGGCGCTTCCCGAACTATTCGCTCGCGCCGGGCGGATATGCTGTTGTCCATCTGCTTGGTTCCGAGTACAGCGGCTCCAAAACGGGCGAAGAACAGGACGGTTACATGGTGTTCAACGCCGATTTCAAGCTTAGCTCACAGGAAAACGGCATCTACCTCTATAACAGCTACGGAAAACTCCGCAGCGAGATAGAATACGACATCAATATGCCCGATTATGTTTCCGCCGTGCTTACGAACCTCGGCATAAGGTATACGGCGGAGATCACGATGGGTAGAGCGAACTCAGAGAACATCTTCGAGAGCGTTGCATGGCAGCAGATGGACGGGACCGACAGCGTTCGCATAAGCGAGGTGCTTCGTAAGAACAAGTTTGGAATCACCGACGCGGACGGCGACCGTTACGAATGGGTCGAGCTTCACAATTCCTCCGACGCACCCGTTTCGTTGCGCGGCTACTATCTTTCCGATAACTCCTCAAAGCCCGATAAATGGGCGTTTCCCAACATTACGCTCGGAGCGGATGAGTACATCATCATCTTCCTCTCCGGCAAGGATCGCACCGAGGGCGAGCTTCACGCTTCGTTCGGGCTGTCGAGCGCGGATGATGGAATTTTCCTTTCAAATTATAACGGCATGAGGGTCGATGGGTTCTTCATCCCCGCTGACCTGCACTCCGATGTCTCGATAGGGCGGAGCGATGACGGCGGCGTACTCTACTTCGCGCAGCCGACGCCCGGGCAGGCGAACACGACCGTAGGCTTTACCGATTACATGGGGGTTGGAGGTTTCAACCCCTCCTCTGTTTATATAAGCGAAACCTGCGCCGTTCAGCAGCCTAGAAGCGGCAGGATGGATTGGGTGGAATTCTATAACGGTTCGGACGAAGAGATCAACCTTGCCGGTTGGCATATTTCTGACGACGATATGGAGCTTTATAAGTATGAGCTGTCCTTGATTACAGTGCCTGCAGGCGGATACGCTATTTTGAACTGTTCTGACAGCATACTCGATGCAGGCCCCAGCGTCGCGCCGTTCAGTCTTTCACCCGGGGGCGAGACGCTGATTTTGACAAACCCTGACGGCATTGTAGTCGATGTTTTTGAAACGGGAGCCAATAGGCTCGGCGTTACGAGCGGACGCATTGAAGGCAACAGCGATAGAGTGTATTTTACAACTTCCACCATGGGCGCAAAGAATCCCGATACCTGCTACCTCTCCTATGCAAGTGCGCCTTCGTTCTCGGAAACCGCCATGTACCATGATTCCGCCTTTGCGCTGGAGCTGACGTGCCGAAACGCGGATGGAGTCATACGGTATACCCTCGACGGCAGCAAACCCACCGAGAACAGCGAAATCTATACGGAACCCATCATGATCTCCCAAAACACCGTCATAAGAGCCGTGACCTTCGTTCCAGGCGTGATGGAGAGCGATGTTTCGACGTATACATACATTTTTGACGAAAGGCATTCGCTTCCCGTAGTCTGCATCGCGATGAACGAGTCCGATTTTGCGGAGGTGTACGCGGTCAGCAAGCCCTTCGTCCCAGTCGTGGAGCGCGAATGCTTCATGCAGTACTTTGACGAATCGGGCAGGCTTGGCGTTGAATCGGCGGCGGGCATGCGCGTTTCGGGCGCGTCCACAAGAGCGTACAGGCAGAAATCGCTTGGGCTGTATTTCAGAGGTGGCTACGGCAGAAATGAGATAACCTATCCGTTTTTCGGAAGCGATTATGTAAAGACCTTTGGTTCGCTCGTGCTTAGAAACGCGGGTCAGGACAGCCTGAACGCGAGGATAAGGGACTCCTTCACAAGCACAGCGGTTTTGGACATGAATATCGACGCATCGGCGGCGCAGTTCGTTGTGGTCTATGTAAACGGCGAATATCGTGGGCTTTACGACCTCAAGGAGAACATGAATGAGGATTATCTTGTTTCCCATTACGGCGTTGATGGCGATACGGCGAACATCATAAAGCGCAACACGATGGAGCTGGAGGGCAGCAATGTGGATTTCCTGCGGGTACGCGAGTTTGCGGCGCATTTTGATGAATTCGGAGGAGATTCCTATGTTATACCGATGACGAATGACCGCTATGAGCAGTTCAAGCAGTGGGTCGATGTCGAGTCGATAATGGACTACCTGATCGCGAGGAGCTATTTCCCCGACTCGGATATGTTCAACCAGAAGTATTGGCGCACGACGGACTATGCCGTCAAATGGCGCGCAGTGTTCTTTGATTCGGACTTTGCTTTGAAATCCGCGAAGGGTAATGTGCTTTTTCATTATTTCAATGTCTTGGGCGTGCCAAGCGCGAACGGTTCGCTGAGCCAGATGGATTTATTCTGCGGACTGAATTCCAACGAGCAATGGCGGCATGATTTCATCGTCAGATACATCTATGTGATGAAATATTACTTGAATAACGACAGGCTTTTGCCCCTGTTCGACTCGATGGTGGCGCAGATGGAGACGGAGATCGATCGTCAGGTCGCGCGTTGGGGCATGCCCGAGAGTCGCAGCCACTGGGAGCAGGAGATCGCGGCGATGCGGCAGATGCTGATCGAGCGCCCTGCCATCGCTGTGCAGCAGCTTCGGAGCTACTACGGCATCACCGATGCCCAGTATGCCACATTCGAAGCCGAAGCGGATGCAATCTACTCAGCAAACGGCGGAAATTTTAAGTAGGATTGTCTCTGGGGCGCTGCCCCAGACCCCGCCAATGGGACTTTTGTAAAAGTCCCATTGGAACCCGAAAACTTTTGAAGGGAAAGGGATTATCCGGCTTAATTTTGCCCACTTTCGGAACGTCCGAAAGCGGGAAGGGAGAAAAGGGATATTGGGGTAGAGTAGTTATCCGGCCTTGCCGTGCCCCGCTTTTGGCTTGCCAAATGCGGGTACTTCCGGAACGTCCGGAAGCGGGAAGGAAGAAAAGGGAAAGCCTTTAAAACTATTAAAAGGTTAGAAATATGAAAATCGTAATCGTAGGCGGCGGCAAAGTAGGACACCTGCTCTCGAAAAAGCTGTCGTATGAAGAAAATGACGTTATCGTGATCGATAACGATCCTGACGTGCTTGCCAAGGTGGGCAACGAGATGGACGTTATCTGCGTCGAGGGCAACGGCGCGGATCATAGGGTGCTGCGCGAAGCGGGCGTATCGACGGCCGATCTTTTGATTGCGGCGACCGCGCATGATGAAGTAAACATGATTTGCTGCCTTATTGCCCATAAGCTTGGCGCGAAGCATACCATAGCCCGTGTAAGGGATCCAAAAAACACGGCTCAGCTCGATTTTTTGAAGGAGGAGCTGGGACTGTCGATGGCGATCAACCCGGAGTTTGCGGCGGCGGAGGAGATTTCAAGGCTGCTTAGAATCCCGAGCGCGATGGACGTGGAACTCTTTGCCCGCGGCAGAGTCGAGCTTGTGGAAGTGCGGGTGAACGCGGACACGCCGCTCGTCGGGCTGTCGCTCATACAGATATACTCAAAATACCGCATCAAGGTACTCATCTGCGCCGTGCAGAGGGGCAGCGATGTTATAATCCCCAAGGGCGATTTTGTGGTTGCCGAAGGGGACAGGCTGCATATCTCTGCCGCGCCGGAGGAGATGGCGAAGTTTTTCCGTACCATTTCATCCGAAAAGCGGCGTAAGGTGCGCACTGCGATGATCTGCGGCGGCAGCAGGGTCGCGTTCTATCTCGCCAAAATCCTTGAAAGAAGCGGGATACAGGTAAAAGTTATCGAAAACAATGCCGCTCGTGCGATCGAACTGAGCAACGAGCTTCCAAAGGCGCTCGTGATCCGAGGGGACACCACCGATCAGGAGCTGCTTATGGAGGAGGGCATAGGAAACGTGGACGCGTTTGCTGCGCTCACGGGAATGGACGAGACGAACATAATAAGCGGGCTTTTCGCCAAATGGCAGGGCGCGGGCAAGGTTGTCGTCAAGGTCAATAACGAAAGCCTTACGAGCATAATGCCCTCGGGTGCGCTCGAAAGCATCGTCTCCCCGAAGCAGATAACCGCGAACCGCATCCTCTCGTTCGTCCGCGCAATGAGCTGCACACCGGAGGAAAGCAATGTCGAGACCGTCTATGAGCTTGTCGGCGGCAGGATCGAGGCGCTCGAATTCATCGCTAAGGGCAATCACCCAATGTACGGTATGCCGCTAAAGCAGCTCAATAGATACCTTCACAAGGAGCTGCTTCTCGCGTGCATCGTGAGGGGCGGACGCACCATCATCCCAGGCGGCGATGATTACATTCAATCGGGAGATCGCGTCGTGATAGTCACGAAACACAAGATGTTTAACGATTTGGCGGATATCCTTACGGAGAATATCGGCTGATGAGGTTGGGGCTTTGAAATCCCCCTTTCCCCTCTTGGTTTATCAAAAGCATACGCATTTGTACGAACCAAAGGCGGAAGCACGACAAAGCCGGATATAATTATTCTCCTCAAAAGTTTTAGGGTTCTTAGGGCATTTTTCAAAATGCCCTAAGCGGGGTCCGGGGCAGAGCCCCGGCGGGGTTTGGGGCAGCGCCCCAAGAAAAAACATGAATTATCGTTTAGTTATAAATCTGCTTGGAAAGATACTGCTTATCATGGCGGCGTTGATGCTTCCGTCGCTGTTTATCGCGATATTCGGCGGCGAGGGCGACATCCTTGCGATGCTGTATTCTATCATCATAACCGCCGGCGCGGGAAGCTTAATGCTGTTTGTGAAACCAAAGAACACCGCGTTTTTCGCAAAGGAGGGCTTCGTTCTGGTCGCGCTCGCGTGGGTGTCCATGTCCCTGCTCGGTGCGCTGCCGTTCATGTTCACGGGCGCTTTCACGAACTATATCGATGCCGTCTTTGAAACGGCCTCCGGCTTTACCACGACTGGCGCGACGGTGCTTAACGACATCGATGGTCTCCCCCATGGCCTCGGCTTTTGGCGCTGCTTCATCATCTTCATCGGCGGCATGGGCGTGCTCGTGTTCGTAATGGCGGTGCTCCCGCTCGCAAAGGAACGCTCGATGCATATCATGCGCGCAGAGGTCCCGGGGCCGAGCGTGGGCAAGCTCGTTGCGAAGGCGAAGAATACCGCGCTCATCCTCTATGCGATTTACCTGACGCTGATGCTTATAGAGACGGTGCTTTTGCTCTTTGGCGGAATGAGCGCGTATAAGGCGATCACCACCGCTATGTCCACCGCAGGCACTGGCGGCTATATGGTCACGGGTCTCGGGCTTATCGGCGAAAGCGCGTACTGCCAGACGGTGTGTACGGTGTTTATGCTGATATTCGCGGTCAATTTTAACCTGTATTTTTACATACTGATCCGTAAACTCGGACTCGTCGTGCGCAATGAGGAGCTGCGCTGGTTCCTTGGAATATACGTTTTGGCGGTCGCCGTTATAGTGCTGAACACGGCCTCGATGTACAAAGGCCTCGGTGAAGCCATCCACCATGCCGCATTCAATGCCGCTTCGATCTACAGCACGACGGGCTTTGCCTCTATGGACTTCGATCAATGGCCGTCCCTGTCCAAGGCTGTATTGCTGCTTCTGATGCTCTGCGGCGGCTGCGCAGGATCAACGGCGGGCGGAATCAAAACCTCCCGCGTGATGATACTCAGTAAGAATATTCGCAACGAAATGCGCAGGCTCGCCCATCCTAAGTACGTTCAGACCCTTAAAGTGGACGGTAGACCCGTCGAGGACGCGGTTGTTCGCGCGGTTCAGGTGTATTTCTTCGCAATCATCGCGCTCGTCTTCGCGTCAGTCCTGCTCATCTCGATAAACGGATACGATCTGACGACGAACATATCCGCAGTATTCGCGTGCATATTCAACGTCGGCCCGGGTTTCAATGCCGTGGGACCGCTGTGCAATTATGCACATATGTCAAACCTCAGCAAGCTCGTCCTCACCCTCGACATGCTCATCGGCAGGCTCGAAATATGGCCGATGCTTATGCTGTTCGTGCCTTCAACGTGGAGAAGGCGCGCGGGCTTTAGATAGGATGAATGTTTTTTGGTTCGCTGCGAATATAGAACGCCTATTTGTTAAAGAATGAGCAAGGAGAAGATATGAGAGTAGCCCTAATTTCAAGCGAATGCGTCCCCTTCATCAAAACAGGCGGACTTGCTGATGTCACAGGCACGCTGCCGAACGCGCTGCGTGGCTGCGGTGTTGAAGCATACGTTATCATACCTAAATACAGCATGATACCGCAGCATTTTCGCGAAAGTATGCAGCATATGACCGATTTCTATACATCAATGGGCTGGCGAAATCAGTATGTGGGCGCGGATATGCTGGAAATTGACGGCATTAAATACTATTTTGCGGATAATGAATACTATTTCAAGCAGGACTATGTCTATTCAGGGGGCGATTTTGAGACGGAACGCTTCTGCTGGTTCTGTAGAGCTGCGATTGAGATAATGGAGCAGCTTAACATCGTTCCCGATGTTCTGCATTTGAACGACTGGCAAAGCGGGCTTATCGCACCGCTACTGCGCACTCAATACGCGTACAAGCCGCAATGGAGCAAAACCCGAACCGTTTTCACGATCCACAATCTGCGCTATCAGGGTCTCATGAGTCCGCGCCTTGTGAACGATATGCTGGGGCTTGGGCAGGATTGCCTTGAGAAGACCGAGTATTATTGCAATACGAACGCGATGAAAGCGGGCATAGTGTATTCGGACATCGTAAGCACCGTCAGCCCAACCTACGCAAAGGAGATATGCACTCCGCGCTACGGCGAAACGCTTGACGGGCTTATCCGCACCCGAGGTGATTGCGTCATCGGCATACTAAACGGCATTGACAGGCAGCTCTATAACCCTTGGAAGGATCCCGCGCTTGCGGCGCGGTTCTCAAAAAATTCATCGAGCGGGAAGAAAAAGTGCAAGCTTGCTCTTCAAAGTGAGCTTGGGCTTCATCAAGATCCCGACGCGCCCATAGTCTCCATGATCTCGCGCCTTACCAACCAAAAGGGCATTGACCTTGTCGAAGCCGTCATCCCGGGGCTTCTCGACCTCGGAGCGCAGATAGTGATCCTCGGCATCGGAGACATGCATTATCAGCACGTCTTTGGCTCGATGCAGGCGGCAAACCCGGGCAGGTTTGCGTTTAGATCCGAGATGGACGATGCGATCGCAAGGCGCATATACGCAGGTTCAGATATGTTCCTGATGCCGTCCGCGTTTGAACCCTGCGGTCTTTCGCAGATGTTCGCCCTGCGCTACGGCTGCATACCGATCGTGCGTGAAACGGGCGGGCTTGCCGATTCGGTCATGCCATATAACTGCTATACCGATGAGGGAAACGGCTTCTCATTCCGAAATTATTCCGCAAACGAGCTGTATAACGCCGCAAGGATGGCGATCGAGCTGTTCAGAGAAAATAAAGATGCGTGGGAAAGGCTCGTGTTCCGCGCGATGGATACCGACCTCGGCTGGGAGCGCAGCGCGAAGGAATACCGCAAGCTGTACGAGCGGCTGACGTCGTAAATAGGACGAAGAGCATCGACTTGGCGATGCTCTTCGCCCCGGCGGGGTTTGATTTTAGTATGCAGATAAAATATATTGTAAACAAGTGTTTATAATCCGCTCTATATTTGTTGACAAATGGCGTTCATTATGTTATTTTAGCAACAGAATAATTTGGAGGTATCCAAAATGGAACAAAATTTAACCCCTAAGCAATCGAACGGCATGTCCATTGCCGCTCTCGTTTGCGGCATTCTCGGCATCGTCGGTTCTTGGATCCCGGTAGTATGCTATTTCACTTTCGTTCTTGCAATTCTCGGCATCGTATTCGGTGTCAAGGGCATGAAGAAAGCGAAGGAAACCGGAACCGGCAAGGGTCTTGCTGTTGCAGGTCTTGTCTGCGGCATCGTTGGTACCGCAATCGGCGCACTCGGCATCCTTTGCATCATTTGCGCTGCATCCTGTGCGGCAGCAGCAGGCGCAGGTTCGCTATTTTAATTGTCTAAGATGCAGCAGGCATGGTCTCCATGCCTGTTTTGCGTATTATGGAGGTAGTGTGAAAAATTAATTTTTCACACCTCGTTTTTGAGCCTTTGCCGCGTCGAGCGGCAATTTTCCCTTCTGGAAAAACGTCTCAAATTCCGCAAGAAAGGAATCCTTTGCTCTGCAAAGGCATGATTAATTTTATGATTCCCAACTTTGAAATTTTTGGCAAAACGTTTTCCGCCTATATGATCTTGGCACTGGCAGGCGCACTCGCTGCGCTGTATTTTACCTATAAAACGGCGAAAAAGAACGGCCTCGATGAGCTTAAGATGCTAAACGCCATGCTGTTTTCAGCAATCGGCGTGCTTGTGGGTGCGCATCTGATGTACGGAATCACGATGTACGATAAATTTCTGTATTTTATCACGCATCTTTACGAGATAAGCTCGTTTACAAATTTATTTGAAAGGCTCATGCCGATTTTCGGCGGCGCGGTCTTCTATGGCGGCCTGCTCGGCGGCTTGCTCGTAGGCTTGATCTGCTATCGCAAGATGAAGCTTACGAAGCCCTATGTCGATATAGGCGCGTGCGCGATACCGCTGTTTCATTTTTTCGGAAGGATCGGCTGCTTTTTAAGCGGCTGCTGCTACGGTATCGAGTCAAGCTTCGGCTTTGTGTATCACCATGCCCTCGATGCTGCGATAAACGACGTTATGCGTTTTCCAATCCAGTTGGTTGAAGCACTTTTTAACCTCCTCCTTTTCTTGGTGCTTTTAAGGCTGCTCAAAGAAAAAAAGCTGCAAGGGAAGCTCCTGCTGGTTTATCTAATCGCATATCCGATATTCCGATTCTTTGCGGAATTCCTGCGCGGGGATGGAATCCGCGGCTTTGTCGGCCCCCTATCAACCTCACAGGTCATAAGCGTCCTCATTATCATCGGAACGGTGATATATATGGTGGTTGAAAGAAGGAAAGGGACGAATAATTTGAAAGCTTAACAAGAATATTCATCTACGCAGCGAGGAAACGACTTCTCGCTGCGTTATTTTATTGGTTCAATTGGCAAAATTAAAAAAGAAATCGTAATAATTACCATTGCGTTCTTTATCTCGCTGTGTTAATCTTTCAGCACGAAAGGCGGCGATGACGAGTTTGAAAGCAAGTCTCGAAACTTTGGCCTTATCAAAAAGAAAGGAAGCATTCGTACAATGTTCGACTTCATCGAGCTTTGCGAAGGCAATGGATATAACCATGAAAAAACATTGTTTCTTGAGTAGGATGATAGCGGTGTGCATTGCGGCGCTGTTCATACTTACCGGCTGCATCGCGTATGCTGCGACCGACATCAATGCGGGACATTATGTCCAACCTATCTCTCAGAGCCTGTCCGTCGGAACCGAGGACTATCGAAGCTGGGCGCAGGCGGATTCGCGCTGGGGCAGAATCAGCCTCGGGCAGAGCAGCGAGACGGTCGCAAGCGCGGGTTGCCTTGTGACCTCGGTCACGAAGCTTATAATCCAGAGCGGCTACAGGGACGCGTCCACATTCAACGTCGCGACCCTTACGAATTGGCTCAACGCTAACGGCGGCTTTACCGCAGGCGGCGGCCTTTATTGGGCAAAGCCCGCTCAGATGATCTCCGGCTTTGAATATGTTCGCGCCGTGAATGAATCCGGTTATTCAACCGATTCCGCATATCAGGCGTTGATCATGGACTACGTCCGTCAGGGCTATCATATCGTCCTTACGGTGAAGAACTATGGACACTATGTCGCCGTGGATAACGCTAAGAGCCTTGCCACGGGGCAGGTATACATAATGGATTCGATGAACAACCCATCGACGAATGCCGATGTTGCGCTTGCATCGAGGTACTCCTTCGTCAGCAGGCTATGCCTTTACAGCGGAAATAAGCCTGGCTCGTCCGTAACCCCCACTCCGAAGCCGACAGCAACCCCTACGCCGAAGCCTACGGCAACTCCGAAGCCGACAGCTACCCCTACGCCGA
>JAFLSU010000018.1:0-9971 GCA_022510765.1 Christensenellaceae bacterium | reverse complement strand
CGCCGAAGCCTACGGCAACTCCGAAGCCGACAGCTACCCCTACGCCGAAGCCTACAGCTACGCCGAGGCCGACAGCTACCCCTACGCCGAAGCCTACAGCTACGCCGAAGCCGACAGCAACTCCGACTCCAAGGCCAACCGCTACGCCAAGGCCTACTGCTACGGCAAAGCCTACCGCAACCGCTACGGCAAAGCCTACCGCTACGCCTAAGCCTACCACTGCTCCCCAAGTGACCACCTCCCCCATCATCAAGGGTGATGCCAACGGGGACGGCCGCGTAACGCTCATCGATGCTATACTTGCGCTTCGATACTCGGTGAATCCTGCTGATGTGGGTGGCATCAACCCGATAGCGTGCGATGTGGATGAAAACGGCTCCGTCAACATGCTTGATGTACTGATCATCACGCGCATTGCCATGGCCATGATCTAATAGGTTTATAACGAAAAGGGTATTGAGGCAGCGCCCCAATACCCTTATACTTTGGAAAAGTCCCAAAAAACAAACCGACAGGCTTTGCCGCAGCGGTTGTCACTACAATAATTATTTCAGCTTTCTGTCTCCGTCTTCGCATTGCCTACCGCAGTTACGATTCGATACCCCGCAGAAAGAACCCGCCGCTCCAGACAACCTCTGCATTGCGCGGCCTCCTCGCCGGTGCATATCTTATTTTCGTACAGCGCGTAGAGCTTTCTCACACCGACCGGAGAAAGGTTCGGCATGACGACATTAGCCCCCGCCTTTAGCCCAAGCTCGCGCCCCTGCGGATGGATAGTGCCGAGCGCGGTCGTTGACGGGATCAGCGCATAGGGGAACATTAAACGAAGTATCGCGATGAGCCGAAGCGTCAGCGTCATGCTGCCGCTCTCAAAGTTCGAAAAGGGCGTATCCGCGTGGGTGATGTATGGGCCGATGCCGATCATATGCGGCTGAAGCTCCTGCAAAAAGCGGATATCCGCAACAATATTGTCCGTTGTCTGATATGGCGAGCCGACCATGAAGCCCGAACCCACCTGAAAACCAATGTCCTTCAAATCGAACAGACAACGCTTGCGATTAGCAAGGCTCATGCTGTCCGGATGGAGCTTCGCGTAATGGAGTTCGTCGGCGGTCTCATGCCTGAGAAGGTAGCGATTCGCTCCCGCGTCAAAGAAGGCTTGATAGCTATCCCTTGATTTTTCTCCTATGGAGAGCGTTATGGCGCAATCCGGAAAGCGCGCGCGGATCTCGGAAACGATGTCGCAGATCAGCGAATCGGTGTAATAGGGATCCTCGCCGCCCTGCAAAACGAACGTGCGGAAACCGAGACGGTAGCCCTCCTCGCAGCAGTCAAGGATCTCCTCCCTGCTCAGCCGATACCTCTCCGCGTTCCTGTTGTCACGGCGAATTCCGCAGTAATAGCAATTGTTTCGGCAGAAATTGGTAAATTCAATAAGGCCTCGGACGTAGACCTCATCCCAGTAAACCTCCCTGCGCCTTTTGTCCGCTAAGTTAAAAAGCGTCTGGTCAAACTCGTCGGTTTCGAGAATCTGCCTAAGCTCTTCATCCGAAAGCTCTCGCGTCGCCGCCAGCTTTTCCGCAAGTTCCATGGTTTTCATCGATTATTTTCGCGCCCCCCTCTCCGTAAAGGTTCTTTTTAGAGCGTTCTCCGTTTGAGGGCCGAGATACACCCCTGTATAAACATTATGTGCAATGCTTTTTATCTTGTCAACTAAAAATTTCACCATAAAAAATAGCATTAGTCCATCGGTTTCATGCTTCGTCACCGGCAAAAAACAATAAGAGAAAACTATACGGTAAGCCGCAATTTAAAAATATTAATCGCGCAAAATCTTTTCCATCGCTTTGCCCTTTGCCAACTCATCGATCAGTTTATCAAGATAGCGGATGTTTCGCATAAGAGGCTCCTGAACCTCTTCAACACGGACACCGCATACCACGCCCTTAATATGGACGCGATTAGGATTCATCTGCGGTGCTTGCGCAAAAAATGTCTCGTAATCGACCCCGTTATCGAGCTGCTTACGCAATCCTTCATTGCTGTATCCGGTAAGCCAACAAATGATCTCATCGACTTCCTCTTTTTTTCTGCCCTTCCTTTCCGCTTTCTGCACCAGAAGCGGGTATACTGTGGAAAAGCTCATTTTATAAACACGCTCATTTTTCATAAATCATTTCATATCGTATGCCTTGTATGGCGTTCTCGTAAAGGAAAACTTTCAGTGCTTCTCTATTGCCCGTATTATAGTAATCGAGAAATAAAGAGTTGAATTGCTCCATGTGTTTATCTAAGATCGTCAATACTCCGGCCCCTGCGGCAATTAAAATCTTGTTGGCAAGCGTCATGCTCGTGCGCTTGTTCCCGTCCCAAAAGAATTGACCTCTTGCGCCCCATGTGAATGCTTCCAGCGCCTTTTCCGTGGCTGTGGCACCCGAATTCATGGTTATTGCTTCAAGCTCCCGACGTACTTTCTCACGCTCGGGAACGCGCGGCATGTACTCGGTTCCCGAAATAACTACCGTACCGGTACGCAGCTTGCCCCAGTCCAACGCTTCATTTTGCGCAATGAATTCATTGAGCCTGCAAAGATACTCGATTGTTAAAGGCTCATCAACGGTATTCAACAGGTACCGCCATGCATCGCGCATATTCAATATGGCTTGAATGTCATTGAGCTGCACATTTGGAACATTAACACCGTTCAATATGGTTTGAGTCTGCGTAAAGGTGACCGCCCTGTTTTCCATCCTCATTCCGCAATAAATATTCTCATCCCACTTCTTCTTTGCGAGGAAACGGCTTTGCTCGGGCGTTAGGCGGTATTTATCTTTAAACTGCATTATGCATCGATCCTTTCCGTTTTAATCCGCATTGTTGATTGCGGCATTCGCTCAAACTCCATAATATCTCCAGGCTGAACATCCAGTGCATTGCAGATTTTTTCGATGACCTCCGTTGTTACCGTTTCACCCTTGGAGAGTTTGGCGAGAGTTGGTGAAGAAATGTTTGCAAGATGTAATAAATCGGTCTTTTTAAGTTTCCTTCGCTGCAAAATATCGAATAGGCGATAGTATCTGATAGGCATAGCATTCCTCCTAAGTATTAGTATACGCTAATTTAACAAAGATATCAATAATAAAAGCAAGCGAACGTTTAAGTAAATTTGCAAAAGCCCTTGACTAAATTGTTAACGTATGCTAATATTGAATTAGCTAAGATTAATATTTTAATTAATGTAAAGCAATGAACGGCAGTGATTTGGCAATTAAACCAAGCATGTTAAGGACGGCGCGGAACACATTGATTGCAGTCCAGGCGCAGAAGGGTTCAATTTTAAAATATATCTATTTTTTTATCCATTCGTGCAATAAAACGGACTTCCGGTTCATTAACATCGTGAAAGGGGAAGGAAGATGTTACCGATTATCTCAACATTAGCTGAACACAGCAGGGTGACGACCGACAGTGAGGCACTGGACGCTTATATCGCCGGAGCGGCGGCTGGCGACAGCAGCGCATTTGCAGAGCTGTACGAAAGAACCGGCGCATCGGTCTACAGTTACTCTCTTTCCGTTCTCAAGAACGTCCACGATGCAGAGGATGTGCTGCATGATTGCTTTGTAAATATCTATTACGCCGCCGCAGGCTACAGAACCCATGGGAAGCCTTTGGCATGGATATTGACCATAGCAAAGAACCTATGCTTCCAAAAGCTGCGGGAGCGCAAACGCGGCTTGGAGCTGCCGGATGAGGACTGGGCAGAGCTTCTTAGTTCAGTTGACGGCATTCCGGAGGAGGATAGGCTGCTTATCAGGGAGGGCTTGGCCATGCTCTCGGATGATGAACGTCAGATTGTTATCCTCCATGCGGTTTCAGGATTCAAGCATCGTGAAATTGCGAGCTTTATGAGCAAGCCGCTTGCAACCGTTCTATCAAAATACCGCAGAGCGCTTGCAAAACTCAAAGAATTTTATTTGAAAGGGGAGTTATAAAAATGAACAACAACGAAATCGAGGCAAAAATCGAAAAAGCCTTTTCCGCTGCAACACCGAATGTTCTCGGTCCCGTGCTCTCCGACTGTAAATCCCGGAAAGGAAAGGTTATATCTATGCCTGAAAAAAAGAAAAGCAACAAAACCATTTTTCGAATCATTGCGGCCGCTGCGGCGTTCATCTTCATCGCCACGGCACTCGTAGGTCTAATGACGCACAGAAACAATAGAGCGGTTGCCGCGGTAGTGTCGCTTGATGTCAATCCCGGCATCGAGGTCGGAGTCAACAGGAACGAAAGCGTTCTGTACGTCACCCCCCTCAATGAGGATGCACGCATCGTTATTGGTGATATGAACCTTGAGGGCAGCAGCCTTGATGTTGCTATAAACGCTCTTATAGGCTCCATGCTCAAAAACGGCTATATCAACGAGCTGGCAAACTCCATTCTCATCAGCGTCGATGGCGCGGATACGGTCGAAAATGCTGCTCTACAGGATAAGCTTTCACACGAGATTAACGCCTTGCTGCAAGCAAATGCCCTCAATGGCGCGGTTCTTAGCCAGGTGGTCAATGGCGATGATGAGCTAAAGGCTTTGGCTGAAAGCTACGGCATTACCCTTGGCAAGGCGCAGCTCATCAGGCTTATCACGATGAACGACTCAAGGTACACCTTTGAGGGGCTCGTACCCCTCACGATAAACCAGCTAAATCTGCTCTGTGAATCCACACACATGGATATAAATGATGTTGACTTCGTGGGTCACGCAAGCGATGCCGCCTATATCGGCGTGGATGCCGCAAAGCGTATTGTGCTCGACCATGCCGGCATTTCGATGTCCGACGTTACCCATTTGGAGTGCGAGCTTGACTGCGATAACGGCAGGATGGTTTACGATGTTGAAATAAAAGCCGGTGGTAAAGAGTATGATTACAAAATCGATGCAGAGAACGGCAGCGTACTCAACTATGGCAGTGAAATTGATGACGACCTCACTCCCAACCCCTCACAGCGCCCCGATCCTTCACAGTATATCGGAGAGGATGCGGCGAAGCGGATAGCCCTCAATCACGCGAGTTTAAAGGAATCCGATGTGACCCGCCTGCGCGTAAAGCTTGACGAGGATGACGATAGGGTTATATACGAGGTGAAATTCCACGCGAATGGCTATGAGTATGATTACGAGATAGACGCGGCAAACGGGAAAATCGTCGATTATGATAAGGAGTGGGACGACGACGCGACTGTGAATACCGCAAAACCTACCTCCGCGCCCACCACTGCCGCGCCCGCCACTGCTGCGCCCACCACTTCTTCGCCTGCACCTTCCGCATACATAGGTAAGGCGCGCGCGAAGCAGATAGCGCTTGCTCATGCGGGATTAACCGAGGATCAGGTAACAGGTCTTTCCGTGGAGTTCGATTATGACCACGGACGCGCGGTCTACGAAGTTGATTTCTATGCAAACGGCTATGAATATGAATACGACATCGACGCTCGCACCGGCGCGATCATCGACTTTGATTCCGAGTATGATGATGACCTCAATCCACGTCCAACCCGACAGCCTGAGGAAAACGGCTTCATCGGCGAGGAGGCCGCAAAGAACATCTCTTTCATTCATGCGGGCATAGATGCAGGCTCCGCACGACATGTGATGGTCGAGCTTGAACGCGAGAAGGGCATCATGGTTTACAAGGTTGACTTCAAAGCAGGCGACTGCGAATATGAATACGAGATAAATGCCGGCACCGGCGAGATCATCGAATTTGAAACGGAGAGCGACGACTGATGATTATTTGGGTAGATTCGGCGGCTGATCAAGACGTTTTGTGCTGAACAAGCTCGACCAAACCATTTTAATTGAGCCGCCATAATCCCTGAACGAACAAAAATGACTATTTAACAGCCGCTTAAAGCTGAAAAATAGTCCGTTTTTATTTCATTTGATACAAAACTGTGGTTTTAGCCGTTGCAAAAGTCCAGAAAATACTTATATTTCGGGCTTTTTAATCCGCCAAGGGCTTCATTGTCGGGAACAATCGCATCGCCTGTTTCTATTGCAATACAACAGTTTTTATGGAAAATGTAAATCAAAATATACGAATTTATACGAATTTCCGTAGGGTTGATCTTCGGAACAGGGGCATCTGATTACTTGAGCTTTTTTACAGCCCTTTTAGCTAGTTTATAACTCAAATCCCTAGATTCGTCGACATCTCCCGATAATTCAAGAATAATGAAGTCAGTAGCCTCTTCAACCGACATAATCCCACTGTCCCCTGTCCGCTTAAAAGATGTAATAAGGGCGTTTCTAATAGCATCACCTGTAATATTAAGTTCATCGAGCAAACGCAATATTTCCGTCTTATGAAAAGGATATAGCTGAATATCATCGTAATACCGTTTAATCGAATCCGCCTGATATTTCTTATCATTTTTGAATAGCTGGTAATTTATCAATAATTGCAATCCAGCACCGATATTAATTCTCTTAAACAAATATTGAAAATATAGGTCAGACGCATTTTCATAAGACTTTTCTTCCTCTACAAAGAGACCCATTATACGATAACACTCACAATATTGATGAGTATTTGTAGTCCCAGACATTGGGTTCTTTTGGAATGCTATAGAAGCCTTGTTCATCTGGTTGTTAAGCTGTCTATAGATAATATCTCGGTATGGACGTTTCGGATCCTTCACAAATTCTTCGTTAACTGACCATATATCAACGCCCACTTCAGAAATATTGTAATTGTGTTTGTCCAAAAAATACTGGATATATGGATTGGCCTTCAGAGCCTTTTCGCCATTTTCCGTAAGTTTCCACGAACGCTCCTTTACAAATTTACCAAGCGTTTCCTCATCAACACCTGATAACTGTGCTATAATATCTGCTTTCTTTCCTTTTACTGTTGTATTCAAAGCCGTAGCAAGTTCTTTTAATTCTGGCAGTTTTAGATTCGGGAGAACATCTATAGGACTACCTATTTTAAGGAACCCTCTTGACTGTAAATCTTTCAGCATCTTCAGAGGATTTGCAATTTCATAGGTGTATGTCAAATAGCCTGAAAATTGTGTTTCCGTAATACTGTACCTTTCAGCAACTGCAAGCATAACAAGCTCAGATGGATACAATCCATTTATATCAGGCTTTCCTTTTAGGTGAAAAGTCGGAGCCTTTATAGTATTTCTTTTTGTCTCGGGGACAGATTTTTGCTCTTGAGCATCCATATTTTTATCTTTCTTTCCAAATAGCGATGATAAAACTCCCACAAAATCAACTCCATTTCTCTTATGCTTTCGTTTTCAATAAAATTAGTTCTTGCTTTATTTTATTATACTAAGCCGCAAAAAATCAATGTCCATCAGACACACAAAGTGTCCGATGGACATTGCAATGCTTATTCAATCGGCTTCATTGTCGGGAACAGCAGCACGTCCCTTATCGTTGGGGAATCGGTGAGCAGCATAATGATCCTGTCGATGCCAAAGCCGATGCCGCCAGTGGGGGGCATACCGTATTCGAGCGCGGCGATGAAGTTCTCATCGATGGGCATGGCCTCATCGTCGCCCTTCGCCTTCTCCTGCGCCTGCTGCTCGAACCTTGCGCGCTGGTCGATCGGGTCGTTGAGCTCGCTGAAGGCGTTGCAGTATTCCGCGCCCGCGATGAACAGCTCGAAGCGCTCAACGAGCCCGGGATCATTGGGCTTGCGCTTCGTGAGCGGAGAGACTTCGACCGGGTAATCAATGATGAAGGTGGGCTGGATGAGCTTCTTTTCAACGAATTCGTCGAAAGCAGCAAATAATACTTTGCCCACGGAAGCGGTCTTGTCCTCAATCTCAAGCCCAATGGATTTTGCCTTTTCAATGGCTTCTGCGCCATCCTTACAGGCGTAGAAGTCGATGCCCGTATGCTCAAGAACGGCATCGTTCATGCTCTGCCTGCGGAACGGGGGCGTGAGGTCGATCTCCCTGCCCTGATAGGTGATTTTCGTCGTTCCAAGCACGGTGTTCGCGCAATGCGAAAGCAGGCTCTCTGTAAGCTCCATCATTCCGTGATAATCAGTATACGCCTGATAAAGCTCCATGCTCGTATACTCGGGATTGTGGGTTGCGTCCATGCCCTCGTTGCGGAACTGATGCCCTATTTCGTATACGCGTTCCAGCCCGCCCACGATGCACATCTTGAGCGGCAGCTCGGTCGCGATGCGCATATAGACATCGAGATCGAGCGCGTTATAATGGCTGATGAACGGCCTTGCATTCGCGCCGCTCGCAACGGTGTTGATGATCGGGGTTTCGACCTCGAGGAAACCGCGCTCGTCAAGATACTTGCGTATCTCGGAGATTATCCTGCTGCGCTTGATGAAGGTAGCCCTGACCTCGGGGTTCATGATGAGATCAACATAGCGCTGACGATAGCGCAGATCGGTATCCGTCAGCCCGTGGAACTTCTCGGGCAAGGGACGGAGGGATTTTGAAAGCAGTGTGACGCTCGTGGCATGGATCGAAATTTCACCCGTCTTTGTGGTAAAAACCGTGCCCTTTATGCCGAGCGTATCGCCTATGTCGTAGGTCTTGAAGTCCGCGTAGCTCTCCTCGCCGACGTCGTCGCGGCGGATATATGCCTGAATATCGCCCTTTGCGTCGCGAAGTCCGGCGAAGCTCGCCTTGCCCATAATGCGCTTTGCCATCATGCGTCCCGCGATCGAAACCTGTTTGCCCTCGAACTCGGCATAGTTAGCCTTAATATCGGTGCTGAAAGCATCCTGGTCGTATTTTACGATATCGAAAGGATTCTTACCCGCCTGCTGCAATGCTGCAAGCTTTTCGCGGCGTATCCTGAGAAGTTCGCTCATCTCCTGCGCGGGGACGGTTTCGTTGGTATTGATATTATTTTCCATAGTTATAAACCTTTTATGTTTTTATAAATAAGGATGCTTTTTTAGCGGCTGATTGCGACTACCTGCACCCTGACCAAGCCTCCAGGCGCGTCGATCTCGACGGTATCTCCGACGCTCTTGCCGAGCAGGCCGTTGCCAACGGGCGAATCGTTGGAGATGCGCTTCGGCTCGGCGTCCATGTCCGCCTCGGCGGAACCGACCAATTTATACTCATCCTCAAAGTCCATATCCAAGAATTTAACGCGCACGAGCGAACCCATGCTCACGGTATCGCTGTCAATGTTGCTTTCATCGATGATAACTGCGTTTTTGAGCATGGCCTCGATCTCCATGATCTCGAGCTCGTTATGCGCCTGCTCATTCTTTGCGGCATCGTACTCGGCGTTTTCGCTAAGGTCGCCAAAGGATCGGGCGACGGCTATATCGTCCGCGATTTCCGCCCTGCGGGTGGTCTTCAGGTATTCGAGCTTCTCCTCAAGCGCTTTTAAGCCTGCCGGTGTAAGATGTACTGCTTCAGCCATAGTGATGCCTCCTGATTTATAATTGTTATTTGGGGTGCTACCCCAAGCCCCGCTTAGGGCGCTTTGTAAAGCACCCTAAGGACCCTGAAACTTTTAAGGGAGGGGGCTAAGACTTTGTTCGCTTGCACGCTTTCAGGATTCCGAAAAATGTTTCGGATTAACGAGAGCGAGCAAGAGAATTTATTAAGTCATATTTAAAACGTATCGTTAGGTTATCCATGCCCACAGGCGGTCCGGCGCACGCAAAACGGCGCAGCTCTCCCATGAACGCGGACATACAAATTCAGCTTATTATATGTTAAAACCTGTGGACTGTCAATATGGGCGAAGTGTGGGCGCATGGTATATAATACCTGCCACCGCTGAATTGCATCGACATGGGCTTCTCCTGTTTAAACTAAAGTCAAGAGTAAAAACCGGCGGGTTAAAGAAAATATATTTTTATAAGAGTATTCCCTTTTGGAAAGTTTTGACATATAATAAACATGAACGGAATTTATATTAGCTCGATATGGCCAAGCAGTATGGCCAAAACAGAAGCGTCAAA
>JAFLSU010000017.1 GCA_022510765.1 Christensenellaceae bacterium | reverse complement strand
ACAATGGCAACAAAAAATCAGATAGCCCAAACTATCTGGATAATGAAAACAATCCTAATAATCTGAGCTAAATCTCATAATCAAAACTGTTTAGAAAACTTCTAACAGACGCGAATGTAATCGAACGGATCGCTCAATTATCCGAAACTAAAAATGCGGCTTTACTTCCACACTTGGATCGAACACAAGCTCAAAGCTCTTGTCGGTGAGCGTTATATCGCTCAAAATCCGAGCGTACAGAGGCGTTTCACCATTTTCAAGGGATAGCATGAAAGAACCGTCGGGCATTTGCAAACTGCTGGAGGCGATCTCATCTCCGTTTTCATCGAAAAAACGAATGGCAACGGCGCAGACGATGAGCTCCGGATAACTGTTGATCACGCTGCAATCGACGAATGTGTCGCCGTCCTCCTCGTAAACGCGTATGGAATTGAATTGCAGATACTGCTGAAAATGCTCTGCATCCCTTATGATGCTGCCAAGCGCGTCAACGGTACCGATTTCGCCATGGGACGCGAAAGCATCCGGTGTTTCCTTAGGCATTTCGGTGAGCGACGGGGATACGCTGCCAATGGGGGCAGGGGTAATGCCCGGTTCAAGCCGAGGCGTTACGTTTGTGCAGGCAAGCAGCGCCAACGATATGGCGAAGGCCAGGAATAATGCGACTGGTTTTATAGATCTTGCACTATTCATACTTTGTAATACTCCTGTGCTGCTTTATCAGCTTCTTCTTGAGGTCATAAAGACCATCGGAGTAGTCAACCTTATAGACATGCGGGTTGAGCAGGCGTTTGCTCTCGGGCCAAAGGGCATCAAGCTCGCTCTCTGCGTACTTCTTGATCTCGTCCATCGCAGGACATTTATATACCTGTTTGCCGTCGATGAAGATTGGAACAAGCAGCTCTCTCACCGTAAAATCGTGCAGCGTCATGCGTTTGTAGGTCTGCTCCGGGTGATATATCGTGAGCGGTTTCGTGTTGTCTATCTTCTCATCGCGAAGGGCAATGAGGTCGGCAATCGCCATATGGTTCTTGTCATATAGGCGGTAGACGGTTTTTATACCAGGGTTTGTGACCTTAAAGGTGTTTTCCGAAAGCTTTATCTTTGGGATGACCTGACCGTCAACGATTTCAGCGGCCATCTTATAGACCCCGCCCAAAGCGGGCTGATCATCCGAGGTGATGAGCTTGGTGCCGACACCCCAAACGTTGATGCACGCGCCCTGCACTTTGAGGCTGTTGATAATGGTTTCATCGAGATCGCTGGAGGCGAAAATTTTAGCGTTTGGGAACCCTGCTTCATCGAGCATTGCCCTCGCTTTTTTAGATAGATATGCTAAATCTCCCGAGTCGAGACGAATCCCTACGGGTTCGTGTCCCTTCTCACGAAGCTCCTTAAACACCGTTATCGCATTTGGAACGCCGCTTTTAAGTGTATCGTACGTATCGACAAGCAGCATACAATTCTCGGGGAACACCTCAGCATAGGCTCTAAATGCGTCAAGCTCCGTGGGGAAGCTCATGACCCAGCTATGCGCATGGGTGCCTCCGATTGAAACGCCAAACAACTGTCCCGCAAGCACATTGCTCGTTCCGACGCAGCCTCCGATTATTGAAGCTCTCGCGCCGTAAACGCCCGCGTCGGGCCCCTGTGCTCTGCGCAGGCCAAATTCCATAACGGCATCGCCCCTCGCGGCATGGCAAACCCTGCTTGCTTTAGTTGCGATAAGCGTTTGGTGATTAACGAGGTTCAACAACGCCGTTTCGATAAGCTGCGCTTCCATGATGGGGGCGATAACGCGCACGATGGGTTCATATGGGTATACGAGCGTACCTTCCTCCATTGCGTAAATTTCACCGGTAAAGTGAAGCTCCGACAAAACCTTTAGGAAACTCTCGTCAAATAGGTTTAGAGAGCGCAAATACTCGATATCCGATTCGGAAAAATGGAGTGAGTTTATATACTCGATCAACGATTCCGTTCCTGCCATCACGGCGTAGGAGGAATTGCTCTTGGTTTTACGGAAGAACAGGTCAAAAACCGCAGTATTCTTTGCCATGCCCATTCTGTGATACCCGCACATCATCGTTAGCTGGTACAGGTCGGTCATCATGGTAAGATTTCGATTATCCATTATGCTCATTTTATATCACTATGCCTTTGTTTTACAAAGGGCTTTCCTTTTAAAATCATGCGCTTCGTCAGGACGGATTTTCACTTTCGGTTCCAAACTCAGCAGCCTCAACGTTCACGGAATCCTCTGTGTCTTGAGAGTCACCTGCGGAGGAATAGGAAGCGTCCCTTGGCCAGATACGATAACCAATCTTCGTTTCCTTAATGTAACGGATGATCGCGAAAGCTATGCCGCCGACGCAGAGGATGAGACTCAGGATATGCGATACACGGACGCTGCCCAGCATCAGGCTATCGGTGCGCATGAGTTCCACGAACATGCGTTCAAGCCCGTACAGTATAACGTACACGAGTGCTACGTCTCCGAGATGCTTAGCCTTTTTGCGGACGATGAACCAAAGCACGATGAAGACCAATAAGCACCACATGGATTCATAGAAAAATGTCGCGTAGTGCAGTTCATTGAGCCTGTCTATCTTGACCGCCAAGGGGAACCACATATGATTGGGATTCGTAACAACGGGGCCAAAAGCTTCCTGATTGAAGAAATTGCCCCATCTACCGATCGCCTGCGCTATTGCAACGCAGGGGAGGATGATATCCAGCGCATGCAGGAAGGATAGTCTTTTTACCTTCATGTAGATGAAGGCTCCGAGCAGTCCTCCGATGAGCATACCGTATATTGCGAGTCCGCCATCCATTATGTTTAAAACATCCGAGATGGAATGGAATTGATCCAAGGAGAAAATAACGTAATACAGCCTTGCGCCGATCAAACCGGAAGGAATGCAGACAAGGCAAAGGTCGATTGCCGTGTCTGGCGGCAGCTTTCTGCGCTTGACTTCATGGTCAGCAAGGAATATCGCAATAATGATGCCAACTACTATAAGTAATCCATACCAATGGATATCGAGCCAGTCGATACCAAAGAGGTTATTGATAAGGATGGGGTCGGGGTTTTTCATTCGAGGTACCTCTCTTGTAAAAAAACGGGATATGCTCCAAGACGCTGTGTAAGGAGCATATCCGGCGATGAATTTTGGGTTACGGTTCGTCGATGCTGCGCTTTTTGTAAGTCTCAAAGACTTCGTCAAGAAGTCCGACATCTTCGATACCGACGAGGGCGGTTTCGCCATCGGGGGAGACCTCCGATTCGCGCAGGATCACATACTCAATTTCGTCGCTGTCATCGTCGATAGGCAGGAGAATGTAGTAACACTCACCCTTGTAATCGAACTTGTCCATGATTTCAAATTCGATCTCATTATCATCCTCATCGATGAGAATGATGCTATGGCCGTATTCGTCGTTCAATCGTTTAATCTCCCATTAAAATAAGTTTAATTCTAAAGCCTATGGAACCTATGCCTTGCCGTTGCATCCAAGCACATCGATAAGCTTATGGCGAACCATCTCTTTGATGGCAGCGCGGGCGGGTTTCAGATATTGACGTGGATCGAAATGGGAAGGATTCTCCGCAAAATACTTGCGGATGGTGCCGGTCATTGCAAGACGCAGGTCGCTGTCGATGTTTATCTTGCATACTGCCATACTTGCTGCCCGCCTTAGCATATCCTCAGGAACACCGATGGCATCGGGCATATTGCCGCCGTGTGCGTTTATCATTTCAACGAATTCGGGGATTACCGAGCTTGCGCCGTGCAGCACGATGGGGAAGCCGGGGAGGAGCCTTTCGACCTCTTCGAGAATATCGAAGCGAAGCTGCGGCTTGGTGCCGGGCTTGAACTTGTATGCGCCGTGGCTGGTGCCGATTGCAATAGCGAGGCTGTCAACACCGGTGCGCTGCACGAATTCCTGAACCTGGGCCGGATTTGTATAGCTTGCATCCTCTGCGGAAACCTTTACGTCATCTTCGACCCCTTCAAGCCTTCCAAGCTCACCCTCAACTACTACGCCGTGATCGTGCGCATATTCTACGACCTGACGGGTGAGCTTGATATTATCCTCGAAGGAATGATGGGAACCGTCTATCATGACGGAGGTAAAGCCGCCGTCAATGCAGCTTTTGCAAAGCTCGAAGGTGTCGCCATGGTCAAGATGCACGCAGATGGGAAGGTCGGTTTCGATTATGGCAGCTTCGATGAGCTTCATGAGATAGGTGTGGTTAGCGTACTTTCTTGCGCCGGAGCTTACCTGAAGGATAAGGGGAGCATTCTCCTCCTTGGCGGCCTCGGTAATGCCCTGTATGATCTCCATATTGTTGACGTTGAAAGCGCCGATTGCGTATCCGCCCTCGTAAGCCTTCTTAAACATTTCCGTGCTGGTGACAAGTGGCATTATGGAATCCTCCTGACAAAATAAATTCTCGCTTGGGGCGTGCCGATTTCTGCGCATCACCCACAGGTTGGCGGTGCGATCCGTGTGCGGAGTGCGCTAAGGTACACAAGTTCAGCGGTCGTTCCGTCAGGCTTATTATATACCCAGTTGTCGGTTAAATCAACCATCTATAGCGGAAGAATTCCAATATATTAATTTCAAAGCTACATTGAAGCTCAATTATTGACAAATAATATTGATTGATGCGGTGGCTTTGTCCGTCGCATCAATTTATATTCAAGCTTGATGAAATTATCATTATAGGTTATAATTGTGATAAAAGGGGAGCGCCGAAGCGTGACACTCCCATAAATCAGTCAACTACAGGAGGAAGATATGGAAAAAATGCTTTCGCTGATCGTCCCCGTTTTCAATGAGGAGGAGGTACTTGAGGTCTCTTTCAAAAGGATGGACGAGGTCATGCGCAAGATCGGCTATCCCTACGAAATTATCTATGTAAACGATGGCAGCAGAGACGGCTCGATGGGTATTCTTCGCAAGATCGCAAAGGAAAATCCCCAAGTTAAAGTGCGTTCATTCAGCCGTAATTTCGGTCATCAGCTTGCGGTTACATGCGGCATGGACGCCGCAAAGGGCGATGCGTTGATAATTATTGATGTCGATTTGCAGGATCCGCCCGAGGTCATAATCGAAATGGTCAAGGCTTGGGAGAACGGCGCGGATATCGCATACGGCAAGCGCGTAAAGCGTCAGGGCGAGACCCTCTTTAAGAAGATCACCGCCGCAGGCTATTATCGCCTGCTTAAATCCATGAGCGCGACCGCTATTCCGCTCGATACGGGCGATTTCCGCCTTATCGACCGCAAGGTTGCCGACGTTTTCCTCAAGATGCGTGAGCATAATCGCTTCCTGCGCGGCATGAGCGGCTGGATGGGCTTTGAGGCCGTCCCCGTCGAATTCGTCCGCAACGAACGTTTTGCGGGAAAAACAAAGTATACGCTTAAAAAGATGATTCGCCTTGCGATGGACGGCATCATCGGTTTCAGTGACAGGCCGCTTACCCTTTGTGGCGGGATGGGCGTGTTCACCTGCGGTATAGCGGGACTGGGACTGCTTGCGCTGATAGTACTTGCAATATGCGGAGTTCATTTCCCAGCATGGCTCTGGGGTCTTGACGGACTTGTGCTGCTGAATGGGCTGACGTTCCTGTTCCTCTCAATACAGGGTGCATACATGAACAGAATGTATGACGAACTTAAGGGAAGACCGCTCTATATCGTGGCTGAGGAGCTTAATCTTCAGTAGGTGAAACGTTTGTGGAACATTGCTGATGCCATGCAATTGTTAAGCGATATTCCATATGTAGAAAAGTAATCCAAATTATATAGTGGTTTTTTCACGACATTTGGATACAATACAATAAGAAATCAATTAATCCTCAGGAGGATGTATTTTATGTCAATCAAAATCGGCATCAATGGCTTCGGCCGCATCGGCAGGTTAGTGTTTCGCGCAGCCTCAATGGATTCAAAGATCGTCGTGACCGGCATCAACGATCCTTTCATCGACCTTGAGTATATGGCATATCTTCTCAGGTATGATACCGTACATGGTCAGTATGATGGCGAAATCAAGGTTGAAGACGGCAAGCTCGTCGTGAACGGCGAGGTCATCAGCGTTTATAACTGCATGGATCCGAAGGAGATACCTTGGGGTGAATGCGGCGCTGAGTACGTTGTAGAATCCACCGGCAAATTCACCACCACCGAGCTTGCAAGCCAGCATTTTGTCGGCGGCGCAAAGAAGGTAGTCATTTCCGCTCCCGCGAAGGATTCGACTCCAATGTTCGTTATGGGTGTAAACAACAAGGAATATAAGCCCGAAATGAACGTGGTTTCCAACGCGAGCTGCACGACCAACTGCCTTGCGCCTCTTGCTAAGGTCATCAATGATAACTTTGGCATCAAGGAAGGCTTGATGACTACGGTTCACTCGATCACCGCGACCCAGCTCACCGTTGACGGTTCTTCCCGCAAGGATTGGCGCGGAGGACGTGCTGCCGCTCACAATATCATTCCGAGCAGCACCGGCGCGGCAAAGGCCGTCGGCAAAGTAATCCCCTCCCTCAACGGTAAGCTTACCGGCATGAGCATGCGCGTCCCCACAATCGATGTTTCGGTTGTTGATCTCACCTGTGTGCTTGAAAAGCCCACGACCTATGACGAGATCAAGGCGGTCATGAAGGCAGCGAGCGAGAGCGAGGAATTTGCGGGCATCATCGGCTACACCGAGGACGCGGTCGTTTCCTCCGATTTCTATACCGATAAGCGCACCTCCATCTTCGACGCGAATGCCGGCATCATGCTTAACGATCATTTTGTGAAGCTGGTTGCATGGTATGACAACGAGTGGGGTTATTCCAATAAGCTCGTCGACCTCATCAAGCATATGGCTTCAGTTGATCACCCCTGCTGCTGCGGTTGCGAGAAATAAGATATAATTCTTTAGCAAACCTTAAAATGGATCCGGAAAAGTGACGCTTCGCAATGAGGCGTCTTTTTCTGGATTTTTCAGTAATTTCGATCATGAAGACATGCTAATAGGCGGGTGAATTGTTGCGAGGATGTATGCTATAATTATTTAAAAATGATGAGCAGCAATTTACACAGGGGAAAAGAGTAATGGAGAAGGAGCTTAATTCGAAAAAGATCGTTTTAACACTCATTGGGTTTGTTGTATATTGGGCAATCATTACAAATGCATGGGGATATTCAGACTATGTTTTTATAAATGATCCTAACAGCATAGGAACGTATGTTTACGGTTATGTAAGTAGGTTTGTATGGGTAATGCCGGCGATTTTGCTGATCATTAAGTATAACATCAAATTAAAATATAATAAGAATGAATTATTTTCGCGACCTAAATTGAATACGTCGTTGGTTTTAGTAATAACGATTTCATTAACTTGTGTGGTTATAGGAATGCTGGTGAATCACAAAGGACTTTGGTTTAATAATGAGATTATTTTAGGTTTAGAGATCATTAAATATATTATTGTTGGCTTCGTTGAAGAAACTGTTTTCAGGGGGTGGGGATATAATTCTTTGGCCAATATGTCATCGCATAAGAAAGCAGTAGTAATAACAACGGTATTGTTTGTATTATTGCATTGGCCGGCGTACTTCATTAAATTTTTTAGATTTGGCGTTTTTGATTTTGCAGGAATAATAATTCAAAGTGTCAGCGCATTGATTTGGGGATTTGTATTCTGCTGGCTATTAAAGAAAGGGAAAACCATATGGAATCCAATAATAGCTCATACGGTATATGACCTAATGTGTGTGCTTGTTGGAATCTAATAGATAAACCAAAGTTTGACGGAAAAACTGAGGAGGTTCATGTCCGACAATTCGCTTGTCATTGGAATTGCTTGTGGTGAAACGAGCATCACACATTGCTATTTATGCTTGAATATGGTAGTATTCTATCGTGAGGTGCGTTTATGGAGATTGCCGCAACGATCAAGAATATCAGATTTCGCAATGACAGCAATGGCTGGACGGTGCTCAGCTTTGATGATGGCGAGGGAAATACGTCCGTTGCGGTCGGAGTGATGCCCTCTGTGAACCCGGGCGAGCATTCCGTCCTCATTGGAAACTGGACGGAACACCCAATGTATGGCAGGCAGTTTAAGGTTGAAAACTACCGCAGCACTGTACCTACTACCGCTGCCGCTGTGCTTGCATATCTGAGCAGTGGATTCATAAAGGGCATAGGAGAATCCACAGCAAAGCAGTTAGTCGATGAATTTGGTCCTGAAACGCTTGATATTATCAAGAATTCTCCCGAGAAGCTAACAAAGGTTATCGGCATCGGAAAAAAGCGAGCCAAGCAGATCCATGAATCCTATCTTGAGAAAGTCTCGATGCAGGATATAATAATGGGAATGCAGGAGCTGGGACTTTCCATTCAAATGGCAATGCGCATATATAAGCTTTACGGCGATGATTGCGTTAAAACTGTCAAAGAAAACCCATACAGGCTTATAGACGATATAGAAAACATCGGATTTAAAACGGCGGATAAGATAGCCTACGAAGCGGGATACGATCATGATTCGGAATTCCGCGTCAAGGCGGGCATAAAATACACTCTATCGCTTGCGCATCAGGAAGGGAACACCTGCCTTCCGAAGGATATGCTTATCATGTTCACGGGAAATAATGTGCTTGGCATTGGTGTGGAGCGCGTGGAAGCCATTCTCGAAAACATGATCCTTTCGTCCGAACTCGTCGAAAAAACAATAGATGAACGCCCTTTCATATTTCTTTCGTACATGCACTATATCGAAATGGACTGCGCGGTTAGGCTGATAAACGTATGTGAGGAAATAGATACGCTGCCCTTTTTTGATATCGATGCCGAAATTCAAAGGCTTGAAAAGCGTTACGGGATAAGGCTTGCGGAACTTCAATCCGAGGCCGTGCGCAAATCATGCACTGACGGCGTTTTGATCGTAACAGGTGGCCCGGGTACTGGTAAGACAACGATTCTTCGCTTTATTATCGCCATAATGGAGCATCTCGGGTTAACCATCGAGCTTGCCGCGCCAACGGGACGCGCCGCAAAGCGCATCAGCGATACTACGGGCAGGGAGGCAAGGACACTTCACCGGCTGCTCGAATACAATTTCACCGAAAACGAGTTCAACCGCAATGAGGATTTCCCAATCGAAGCTGATGTAATAATCGTGGACGAGATGTCCATGGTCGATGTGCCGCTGTTCCGCTCGCTGCTTCGTGCCGTTGACCGGGGAACGCGCTTGATAATGGTCGGAGATGTCGACCAGCTTCCGTCCGTAGGCCCCGGGAATGTACTTCGTGATATAGTAAACGCACAGGCCGTTCCGGTCATACGCTTGAATGAGATATATCGTCAGGCGGGCAGGAGCATGATCGTTACCAATGCTCATCTTATCAATAAAGGCGAGATGCCGATTTTGAGCAGGGATGAATCCGATTTCGTGTTCTATAAATGTATTACCACCGACGTTGCGCTGAACTCGGTGTTGAATCTGTGCCGAGATTTTGCGTACCTCGAAAAATCCAATGAAATTCAGGTCTTGACGCCGATGAAGAACAACCCGCTCGGCGTATTTAACCTCAACGTCTGCCTTCAGGAGGCGCTTAACCCACCTTCGCCGGAAAAGGATGAATTCAGATTTGGCGATACCCTGTTCCGCGAGGGAGACAGGGTCATGCAGATAAAGAATAATTACAGCATCCACTGGACAAAGACAAAATACGGCAAAGCATCTCGAGAGGAGGGCGAAGGCATATTTAACGGTGACATCGGTACCGTCATGCAGATAAATAATGTGACAAAGTGCATGACCATCCTCTTTGATGATGAGCGCACGGCCGACTATAATTTTACTCAGCTTGAAGAGCTGGAGCTTGCGTACTGCATATCCGTACACAAGAGCCAGGGGAGCGAATTTCCTTATGTAGTGCTGCCTCTTATAAATGGCCCGGCGATGCTGTTTAATCGCAATATTCTTTATACCGCTGTGACAAGAGCCAGAAGCAAGGTATTCATAATCGGCTCAACGCAATGCGTCAATTATATGGTCACAAACACTCGGATCAAGCAGCGTTTCAGTGCGCTCGCCTGTTTCCTAAAGGAGCGCATCGGCAGTGTTTAAAGGTGCATACGAAAATATGCTTGATTTTGTGTTTCCTCAGCATCTCGTTTGTCATACCTGCGGGCGGGAAGCCGCAGTAAATGATTATGGAATCTGTTCAAACTGCGAAGATAAGCTGATGCCATACAATAGAGAAATCAAGGTTCCGGGGTTTGATGGTTTTACAGCGGGCTTAATATACAATGAACAGTCGAGGAACTCGATTCACGCTCTAAAATTTGGCGGAGCGCTGTATCAAAAGGAGTTTCTCGTTCACTTTATGAAAATTCCGGAGGATTGGAGCTTTGACTGTGTTGTCCCCGTGCCGCTTCATAAAAAGCGTGAGAAGGAGCGGGGATATAACCAAAGTGCGGTTCTTGCAAAAGAGCTGTGCAAAAGGTATAATCTGGTAATGAGAGAGGACTTGCTCGTAAAGATTCGCAACACGCCGAAGCAATCAACGCTTGGAGCTGAGGAGAGAGCAAAGAATCTTCGGGGCGCGTACGCCGCATCGAGTGAATGCAGGGGCATGTCGATCCTGCTTGTTGACGATGTGCGCACTACGGGATCGACTTTGAAAGCCTGCGCAGTTGCGTTTCGGCGTGAGGGCGCGGCCGCAGTTTACGGCATCGCCGCGTGCTGCACCATGACGGAAAGGATCAGCGATGGATGGTATTATCTATAGAGAAATGACCCTTATCGATGTTGAACAGGTGTACGGCATCGAATGCGCATGCTTTACCCAGCCTTGGAGCGTGAAATCCCTACAGGATGAGATATTACGCAACGATGTTGCGCACTACCTTGTTGCGGAGCTTGACGGAAAAATCGTGGGCTACGTCGGCATGTGGGCGATGTGCGGAGAGGCGCATATGACGAATATTGCGGTTGCTTCGGATTACCGTCGCCAGGGCATTGCAACCAACCTCATACTGAATCTCATGCGGGTTGCGACGGATCTCGGCGCAAACTGTATGACGCTTGAGGTTCGCGAAAACAACCATAACGCACAGCGGATATATGCCGCGTTGGGGTTCAAATATGTCGGCTTGCGGCGCAAATATTACAGTGATACGGGAGAAAACGCCCTTATTCTATGGAACGAATCAATCGTCGATACATTGGCGAAGAATAAAATCAATTTGGAGGATAAAAATCAATGAAACAGGTAGTTAACGCACAGAACGCACCCGCGGCAATCGGTCCATACAGTCATTGCGTAAAGGTTGGTAGGATGGTATTCACTTCCGGTCAAATCGGCATCGACCCGGAAGCGGGCTCCCTTGCAAGCGGCGTGGAGGCGCAGACCATACAGGCTATCACAAACCTTAAGGCGGTACTTGAAGCTGCCGGTTCATCTTTGGAGAATATTGTAAAGACGACCGTTTTTGTTAAAAGCATGGATGATTTTGCAAAGATCAACAAGCTCTACGGAATGATGATCCCCGCTCCGTTCCCCGCAAGGAGCTGCGTGGAGGTTGCAGCACTGCCCGCAGGTGCTTTGGTCGAGATCGAGGCAATGGCATTGCTCAATGGCTGACATTTAACGGCTGAGAATGGAGAAATCTCCGTCGAACCCTAATAGATTGATAAACTATCGACCGATGTTCGAAATCGCGATCGGTCTGATGCTTGGTATCGCCGTCCATGGGCTCATGCCCTCGGACGGCATAATCATTTTGGGCATTGTGCTGATCATTTCATGCTCTGCTCTTGCTTTCTTTAAGCAAACGCGTCCGGCGTTTATATCGGGTGCGATCCTTATCGGGATACTGCTTGCTTCGATAAATATGCCGACGCAGGTGCGGGCGGGAGATTACGATATTTCAGGCACGGTAACGGATTTTTGCTACGATGATGGCAAAACCGAACTGACCCTATCGAATGCGACCCTTGATGGAAATAAGATAAACAAAAAGCTGCTTCTGATCACCGATGGTGAGTGCGAGGTAAGCATCGGAGATCGGATAAATGCCGATGCATATGCGAAAAATCCCGATAAAGTATTTGAAAACTATAATGAACGCAACTACTATCTCAGCATAGGCATAGGGGTAAAGGCCTATGCGGATGAAGTAAAGGTACTTTCTCATAATAACGCTCCAATCATACAGTTTTTGCATGGTATCAGAGCGGGTATCGTCGAAAAAGCGAATGAGATATTCGGTGCGGATGGGGAACTGATGTCGGCACTAGTGGTCGGGGAGCGTCGTGAGCTTGCAGAAACACGAACCGAGGTCTACCGGAGCACCGGAACCGCGCATTTGCTTGCCATCTCCGGCTTTCATATGGGCGTGATCGTTGCGGCCTTGGGAACGATCATACCAAAAGGGCGCCGAAAGCTGCGCACGATCGTGATCGGGCTAAGCATGTTTTTCTACTGTACGATCTCAGTGTATGCGCCGGGTCTCGTGCGCTCGGCTATCATGACCTTCTGTATGCTGCTCTGTTCAAGTATGGAGCGCAGGCATGATTCGCTCTCGGCATTGGCGCTTGCGGCGGTGCTTATTCTTGCAGTAAACCCGTATCATCTCTACTCGATAGGTTTTCAGCTCTCATTGTCGGCATGTTTTGGGATAATCCTGCTCAATAAACCCATTCTTAACACATTGAAACGCATACATATGCCGTTTGCACCGATGATAGCAGTTACGACTAGCGCAACGCTTGCAACGATGATGTTCCAAATGCGCTATTTCGGTACGTTTTCAACATATGCCGTGCTTGGAAATATCATTGCGGTTCCCGCATTCACCCTGATCCTTATGTCTGGGGTGACGCTGATTTCGCTTGGATTCGTCTTCCCACAGGCCGCAGTGCTTCTTGCGTATATACCTCGCGCGATATTGTTTGTGATGGAAAGGATTCTTGCACTGTTATCCGAACTGCCGCTTGCGTCGATCGGATTTCAAGCACCGTCCGCATTGAGCTGTGTGCTGTTCCTTCTCGTACTGTTTGCCGTCTCGGAATATGTGCTGCGCCCGATCGGTAAACGCATCGAGCTTGCGCTGATTGCGGTGCTGCTGTTTACTTCTTCCGTAATTATGAGTATAATACCCATATGAACCATAACGATTTTTTTGAATTGATAAAGCGATCCGAGCTTAGCGGCGCATATTTGCTGTATGGTGAGGAGCGGTTCGTTAAGGATAGGGCAATAAAGTCTTGTGAGTTTTTGATTCCTACGGACATGCGCGCATTTAACCTTACGGTGCTTGTCGATGCGACCATGGATATGGTTTTTGATGCATGCGAGACGCTGCCGCTGTTTGCGGATAAGCGGCTCGTCATCTGCCATGGCTTGGCTGCCGGAATTGATAACGATGCGCTCATATCATACCTGAGGGGTATGCCCGAATCGACGGTATTTCTTTTGGACATAAATGGAGCGCTTCAGGAACGCTCCGTCCTGCTCAAAGGCTTTAGGTCGATGGGGCATGATGTGCTGTTTTCCGAGCTTAGCGAGAGCGATGTCATGAAGTGGTGCATGAAAACGGCGGCGGAGCAGGGTGTTGGTTTGGACAGGAACACCGCGCGGACGCTTGTTGCGCTCGTTGGCACCGATATGACGAGCGTAAGCAATGAGCTGAAAAAGGCGATCGACATGGTTGGTGACGGGGGAGTGATCACTCCGCAAACGCTGTCCCTGTGTACAGTCGGGAATATTGAATACCAGGTTTTTGAGATGCTGGATTGCTTTATCGCAGGTAAGCTTGCGGACGGAATGCGTGCGCTCCATGCGATACTTGAGGATGAGGACGAAGCGCTTGGGATCGCCGCATTTTTGGAGTCACGCTTCAAACTGATGCTCGAGGGGCGAAGGCTTATGGATGGAGGACTAAACCAAGCTGCGGCCGCCGCAAAAATGGAGGGGAGTAGATTCGCTAACAACAAGGCATGCGCTGCCGCAAGAAAATATAGCTCCGAGCAGCTTGCGGAGATGGTTTATAAACTCGCGAACGTGGGCTACAATATGATGACGGGCGGCATTAAAGCGAGCAGAGTGATCGAGGCAAACATGCTCAGCTTCAGATGGTGAGGTGCGTACCTTTTCACAAATAGCAGTAAAATCCTTAAAAGTAAACGTCAAAAAATAAAACAGCAAAAGACCGACCCTGCGGGATCGATCTTTAAAAACCGGGTTAATCGCGTGATAAACCTTATTTGGCTGCCAGCTTTTTAGCAAGCTGAGCCTTTTTACGATTGGCCGCGTTCTTATGGATAACGCCCTTGGTGACAGCTTTGTCTACCTTGCTGACTGCGACGGTGTAGGTATCGTTGATAGCAGCCCCATCGTTAGACTCCAAAGCCTTGTCAAACTTTTTGATAGCGGTCTTGGTTTCGGAAAGAATCATACGGTTGCGCAGATTCTGTGCCTGGGAGATCTTGACACGCTTCATCGCTGACTTAATGTTTGCCAAATCGGTTCACCTCCTTTGAATTCTCAAACAAAGGCAATTATAACACCATATTGCGCAATATGCAAGTGTTTTTTTGTATATTAACATACGTATAAATCATTTATTACATGTACTGGTATTGTATGCTTTTGAAGTGCATATCAGTCAAGGTTTTAGCAGTATGTTAATATTAGATATAGCGTTTTTTTGAATATATTGTGTTGACAAGACCTTAAATTCATATTTGAGGTGCGCTTTGCGCAGAATGTTAACAAAAGATATTTCGCCGACGGTACATTCTTAGTAATTTTTGACCGAGTCGGCAGAGGGAGGAAGTTGTGAGTATTTATACGGATCTTGCCATGGAGCTTAGGGAAATGAACCCAAAGCTTGGAGGCATCGAGGAGAAAGATGAAAACGATGGGGAAATTGCAATAAAGCGCATTAATATACTTTCGGATGAGGCTTCCGCAAAGATTGGCAAGGCGAAGGGAAGATATATTTCACTTGATGCCCCGGATCTAGTCATGCGTCCTTTGGATCTGTTCGAGCATATGTCGGCGTGTCTAAAAAAAGAGCTGAATGCTCTGATAGGAAGGGACGCAAGCGAGTGTACCGTACTCGTGGTGGGCTTAGGCAACCATCGCGTTACCCCGGATTCACTTGGACCCGAGGTGGTGGGGCGCATACATGTTACCAGACATATCAAGGAGTACATGCCGGAGGCATTTGAATACCCGGTAGCAAGCGTATGCGCGATCGCTCCCGGCGTACTCGGCTTAACGGGAGTGGAGACCATGGACGTGGTAAAAGGCGTTGTGGAAAGAACCAAGCCCGACATCATAATTGCGATCGATTCACTTGCATCAAGGCGTGCCGCAAGGATAAGCACTACTATTCAGCTCTCCGATGCAGGTATAAGCCCGGGCTCCGGAGTAGGAAACAAGCGTGCGGATTTAAGTAAGGAAAGCCTCGGAGTTCCCGTGATAGCGATAGGCGTCCCTCTTGTCGTGTATGCAAGCACGATTTCACAGGATACTATAGGACTGATCGCGGATGAAACAGGGCTTCATAACGATGAGGAGCATCTTAAGGAGCTGGCGGAGCAGGTGATTTCAAAGCATATGGGCGAGATGATAGTCACTCCAAAGGATATTGATGCAATCGTAACGGACATGGCAGGAATAGTCTCGGATGCAATAAATTCCGCACTCTTCGGAGAACGCCTTTCGGATGTGCGGAATCTGATTGCGTAATTGCAATAATAACGTTGATTTTTTTACATAGCATTCAGACCCATGCTTGACACTATGCGATAATCGAAAACCAAGGCACTATGACAGCTTTTTGATGGTCTCGATCCTGCTGCGCTCCGGCGTGACGTAAACAGTTCGCTGGTTGGTATAAACGACCATACCGGGTTTAGCACCGGAGGGCTTTTTAACATAGCGGCGTTTTGTATAATCAACCGGAACCGTGGCGGAATCCTTGGCCTGGGAGTAAAACGCGGCAAGCATTGCGGCTTCAAGCAGCGTCGTGTCGGGGATTTCGCCCGATTTATGGATGATGACATGGGAGCCGTGGATATCCTTGGTGTGCAGCCAAGTATCCTCCGGTGAGGACTGCTTAAAAGTCAATCTATCGTTTTGAGTGTTGTTTTTGCCTACGGATATTTCAATACCGTCGGACGACTGATACCGATGAGGCTTGGATTGCGGCAGCTTAGCGCGCTTGCGGTTAGAATTATGGATATAGCCGAGCTGTACAAGTTCGCTGCGAATTTCCTCGAGATCCGAATCCGTCAGGCATTGAGCCAAATCGGAATACAGACCTTCAAAGTATTTTAGCTCACTCGCGGCAGCATCACGCTGAACAACGGCAGCCTCCTGAGCCGATTTGGATTTACGATACTTTTTGAAGTAGAGCTGGGCGTTATCGGCAACGGACAGCATATCATCCAATGGAATGATAACGCTCTCTGGTGGGTCAAGATAATAGTTCTGAACCATGGCGGTTTTGCTGGGGGCAGGGAGTGAATACATATTCGCGGTCAAAAGCTCACCATAGAGGCGTAACCGCTCGATTTCAGCATCCTCACAAATGGAAATGCTGAAATTATCCATCTTGCGCTCAAGCCGCTTGATATTGTTGGTGATTATTCTCTCTAATGCTGAGGTACGCCGCTTAATGCTTTCACCTTCGGAGCGAGCGCGGTAGAATTCGTCGGCTGCATCTCCCATGCTTTCAAAGATTCGGCATTCACCTGTTGCGGGGGTAAACGGAAGCAGCGTATTTGCGCTTCCTACGGTCAGAATGCACGGAGTGAAACGACCTGCCAATAGATTCGAATAAAACTTAGTCAACTGCTTTGCAGCATTTGTTGGGTTCGCGGCATCAAAACCGCAATGAGCAAGCAGCATCGATGCTATGCCGGGCGAGAGCCCATAAAATGCCACGGATAAAGCTTTTTCCGGTCGTGCCGCACTACAAAGCACCTTGAAAAAATCATCACTTGTAGATTTGGAGGGGTCGGATTTCTCCTGAATGGGGGGAAACTCATATTTAAGCTTGGGCAATATTAAACGCACGCTGCTCATGGCAGGCGATACGCGCCTGATTGCATCGATGATGTTCCCCATATCGTCCACAAGAATGATATTGGAGTGCTTGCCCATGATCTCACAAATGAGATGATAGCTTGTACGATCGCTCAGCTCGTTTAAAGTATCAAACCGAAATATAACTATGCGGTCAAGGTTGGGCTGAAGCACATCCGTTATTCGCGCACCGAGAAGATGCTTACGCAGTAGCATGAGAAACATCGGAGCGTCGATGGGGGAGACGCGCTTTTCGTTTGTTAGCTGTATCCTACAGTTATCGGGCGATGAGGAGATCAAAATTCTGCTTGAAATGCCGTTTGAATGCACAGAAAACAACAGCTCGTATTTTTCGGGCTGTTGTATCTTTTCTATTCTGCCTCCAATGAGCTTTTTTAGCTCGATTATGGAGGCGGCAAGCGTCAGACCATCCATTTAAAAGACTTGTCTAAGCGATTCTACTTTAGATTATCCTGTTTTTAAGCACGCCAATGCCCTTGATCTCGACCTCAACGGTGTCGCCGCGCTGCATACTGCCGATACCCTCGGGCGTACCCGTCGCAACAATATCGCCGGGCAGCAGCGTCATGCATTGTGTAATATAGCAGATCAGGGTGTCAATATCGTGCGTCATGCAGCGGGTATTGGAATCCTGCTTTATCTCACCGTTGACACGGGTGGATATATCCGCGTTCATGGCGTCAAGTTCGGTCTCGATATGCGGCCCGATTGGGCAGAAGGTATCGAAGCTCTTGCCCCTTGTCCACTGCGGATCGGACTTTTGAATATCCCTTGCGGTTACATCGTTTAAGCAGGTGTAACCAAAAATATAATTGCCTGATTCACCCTTTTGGACATTCTTGGCGGTTTTGCCGATTACAACGCCAAGCTCGCCCTCGTAATCAAGGCGCTTGCTAATTTCGGGATAAACGACATCATCGCCGTTGCCAACGATGCATGTGTTTGGCTTGATGAAAAGCAGCGGCTCTGCGGGGTGGCCTTCGCCCATCTCATCGGCGTGAGCCTTGTAATTCTTACCGACGGCAACGATCTTGCTCGGTTCGGCGGGCGCTAGGAGAGTTACTTCATCAAGTGCGTAGCTGATCCCCATATATTCGATACCCGAATAAGGCTCGTGGGCAAGCCTATTAACGGTTTGCCCATCGATCACGCCGTAAAAGGTTGAGTCATTATGTTTTGCACGTACAATCTTCATTTTAAGCCTCTTTAGTGATTTTATATATACTGCATCCGATTCAGCAGAGAGCCACCAAACACTGCGCAGCCTTATCTGCCATGCGGCCTTATCAGCTATGCGGACTTACCCTGATTTCCGTCGGTGCCTTTATAGACGCAGATGGGTTCGGCTTTTTTAAGTATGGAATCCTTCGTTATAATGACCTTATGCACATCGTTCCTGGATGGCATTTCATACATAACGGGGAGCATTATGTCCTCAAGAATGGCACGAAGTCCTCTTGCGCCGGTATCGCGCTTAACTGTAAGCTTTGCTACCTCGCTTAGTGCGTTGGGGTCGAACTCAAGCTCAACATTGTCCATCTCAAAAAGACGTTTGTATTGCTTCACGAGCGCATTCTTTGGCTCGGTAAGGATGCTGACCATTGCTTCTTCGGTAAGCTGTTCGAGCGTTACAATGATCGGCACACGACCGATGAACTCGGGGATAAGACCGAATTTCAACAGATCCTCGGGCAGTATCTCCTTGAGCGTTTCTCCAATATCCTTGTCAACATTGGATTGTATATCCGCACCGAAGCCCATGCTCTTTTTGCCGATGCGCTTTTTGATTATGTTTTCAATGCCCGCAAACGCACCACCGCAGATGAAGAGGATATTCGTGGTATCTATCTGGATAAAGTCCTGATGCGGATGCTTTCTGCCGCCCTGGGGCGGAACGGATGCCACGGTACCTTCAAGGATCTTAAGCAGAGCCTGCTGTACACCCTCGCCGGAAACGTCCCTGGTGATGGAGGGGTTTTCGCTTTTGCGTGCAATTTTATCGATTTCATCGATGTATATGATACCCTTTTGCGCACGTTCAACATCGTAATCGCATGCCTGAAGCAGCTTAAGGAGGATGTTTTCAACGTCCTCGCCCACATAGCCCGCTTCGGTCAAAGCGGTCGCGTCGGCAACGGCAAACGGCACATCAAGAACCCTTGCGAGAGTCTCCGCGAGCAGGGTCTTTCCGCAGCCAGTAGGCCCGAGCATAACTATATTGCTCTTGCCAAGCTCGGCATCGGTTTTCGTGTTCTTGGCATAGATGCGCTTGTAGTGGTTGTAGACGGCAACCGCAAGCGCCCTTTTTGCGTGATCCTGCCCGATGACATAGTCGTTAAGGATCTGTACTATATCCTTGGGCTTTGGCAGCTCCTCTGTGCGCTCGACATGTTCTTCATCGGATGATGCGCCGTCATCAAGAATCTCCTGACAAAGCTCAACGCACTCATTGCAGATGTACACGCCGGGGCCGGCAAGGATGCGATTGACCTGGTCCTGCGTCTTGTGGCAGAAGGAACATTTTATCGTATCAATGTCATCATATTTTGCCATTATTATGACCATGGCTTTCGCTAAGGCGAAAGCCTCCTTTCTTGGGAAATTCGGCGGGTTTTGGAAGCATAATCAAAGTCGATACGCGATGTGTTTTGATGAGAAAAACCCACCTGCGCAATGAAAGCCGCCAAACCTTGTCTGAAAACAAACATTTCAGACCTAACGCCTATTTATATACTATCTTCTCGGCGGAACGATCTCATCGATAAGACCATATTCAAGTGCCTGTTCCGCCGTGAGGAAATTATCTCTCTCAGTATCAGCTTCTATAACCTCAATGGGTTTGCCGGTACGGCTTGCGAGGATCTCATTCAGCTTTTTCTTTGTGCGAAGTATCTGTTCGGCATGGATCTTTATGTCGCTTGCCTGTCCCTGCGCACCGCCGGAGGGCTGATGGATCATTATCTCACTGTTCGGCAGCGCCTTGCGCTTTCCCTTTGCGCCTGCCGCAAGCAGGAATGCGCCCATGGATGCGGCCATGCCCATGCAGATCGTACACACATCGCAGCGAATATACTGCATCGTATCATAGATGGCCAGTCCGGCGGAGACAACACCGCCGGGGCTGTTGATATAGAGGTATATATCCTTATCGGGGTCATCGGCCTCCAAAAACAGCATCTGTGCGATGATGAGGTTTGCCTCGTCATCGGTAACGGGAGAACCCAAAAAGATAATGCGATCCTTCAACAGGCGGGAGTAAATATCATAAGACCTTTCGCCTTTATTGGTTTGTTCGACAACTATCGGAATCAAGCTGCTCATGTTGACCTCCTCATTCTATAGTTGATTGCTTAAAAATTACTTAGCGACAGCATTCTCAACAAGCATGCTGAATGTTGCGTCGTACAGCGCGGCGGATGCATACCTCATGCGGTTGCCAGCAAGCTCCTCTTCGATCCTTGCGTCATCCCAATGCTCTCTCCTGCAAGCCTCCGATTCGCGTATGGCATTGCGATAGTTATCCTCGTTTGGCTGAATATTTTCGGCCTCTATGATGGCAAGCAATACATACTGCGACTTCAGATTTGACTCTGCGCCTTTGCGATAATCGGCGCGGATGTCGTCAATGGTAAGGTTTGCGTACTCGAGATACCCGTCAAGATCGGTACCAAGGGAACGGAGCTGATCGGAGAAATGCTGTATCTGCCCTTCGATCTCCTCGTTTATGATATCCTCGTGTATTTCGACCTCAGCGTTATCGATAGCCGTCTGAACGACCTTGTTGATAAAGTCGTTCTTAACATTCATAGCGGCTCTTTCTTCGAGCTCACGGCGTACATCGGCAGTATAGTCTTCAACCGTATCGAATTCCGATGTATCCTGAACGAAGTCGGCATCGAACTCAGGGAGCTCATCAACGCTGATGGAGTGGACGGTTACCTTGAAGATAACATCCTTGCCGGCAAGGTTTTCCGCCTGATAGTCGGCGGGGAAGGTCACGTTGAGATCGCGGGTCTCGCCGATGTTCATACCGACCATCTGTTCCTCGAAACCGGGTATAAAGGTATGAGAACCTATCTTCAGACTGTAATTTTCGGCAGTGCCTCCTTCAAACTGTTCTTCGCCGAGGAAGCCCGCAAAATCCAGCACAACGGTATCGCCTTCCTGAACGGGGCGCTCAACGTTGACGGTGCGAGCCATGGATTCGCGCCTGCGATCGATCTCCTTATTAACATCCTCATCTGTAACATTATACTCCGTCTTTTCGGCTTCTATACCCTTATATTGACCAAGCTTGACTTCGGGACGCAGTACGACTTCAGCAGTGAACGCGATGCCGTTTTCTTCGGAAACCTCGGTAAATACGATCTTAGGCTGAAGTTCCGGAGTAACATTATGCTCTGCGAGCGCTTCGGAATATGCATGCTGAACGAGCGCATCGAATTCATTATCCCAGAAGACATCATGGCCGTAGCTGTTTTCGATGACCCTGCGGGGGGCCTTACCCTTGCGGAATCCGGGTATTGTGTATTTGCCGCCCAAACGTCTGTATGCGCTATTGAGTGCTTTAGTGTATTCTTCGGCTGAGATTCGAAGCTCGAATCTTACCTTTCCGTTCTCTATTTTAGTAAGTTCTGACATAGTTTCCTCCAATGTATCTGAATCGACGCATAATCATCGAATTCAATTAGGGATAATATCCACACCGAGCCATTATAACATACAGGAATTAGCAAGTAAATCGCTTACCACCATAATATACAGCAATTATCGGATTCTTTGTGCGAAAAAAGCACAGAAGGAGATTTGGATCACATAAGCCAACGAACGAAAGACGCGCATGATGCGTTATATAACGAACCCTCAGTTATGATAAACGCATGTATTCAGATATGGTATCCACCAGCGCATCAGCTTCCTTGGGGGAATACCGCGGCGAAATCGCAAGTGAAACAAAATCGTATCTTCCGGGTGCGCGAAAACTCGAATAGTCAGCATAGACACGAAAAGGAATAGTAGGTTCTTCACCGTTTTTTGTCTCGAACAGCCGCGATGTAAAGGAAGAAAGCCTTATATGCGTGTAGTCGCCCGATTCGTTCCGAAAGGCAAAGTCGGGTATATCGGGACGAGATCTAGGGTTGCGAACATTGCTAAGAGAATCTATCCACCGAAAAGCGAGCGCGAACAACAGATAGTTTGCTTCATCCAGTTGCTTCATACGATAATATCGTTCAATATCAACGCGTTTTTCAATGGGCAGGCTTATAACGCTGTTCATCACAAATCCCGGACCAGGCCTGCCTATGCCGAGATCACTGTGGGCATCGACATGAGTGACCGAAAAGGGGACGGATAGTTCGCCGCTTTGAATCAGCTCATTCCAGAACAGGAGCGCAGAATCATGCGTTTCAAAGATTCGTCCCGGGATCGGAGAATCCTTTGAAAGACCGCAGCACTCCTCTAAAAAACGCATAACCTCGTCTTTAGAGTACGGTTCATGCCCTGAAAGCTGCGGACGTTCACCCTCAGGAGCAAGCTCGCAGCAGTCCGCAAGAAAAAAGTCAAGATCGATATCGAGAACCCGCATTGCATGCCTCTCGGTGAAATCAAAACCTTAGGTGCTGTCAATATTATAATAAACGTCGCAATATTTCAAGACTCAAAACAATAGACCACAATTATATAATTAAGAAAGTTTCAATAATTTCCAAAAATTGGCATTGTGCTCCAACCAAAATTGTGATAACATAAGCTTCCTAACTTGTTGATTTGTGGTATCACAGGAGCGGAGGCAATGCATGAAAAAGCGAGTTGTTTCGCTGTTTATTACTATTTTGATCGCTGTGGGAGTGCTGCTTGGCGGCATCGGCGCAGAGGGCGACAGCTTTCCCGGTGCACTGCCGTACTCGTATACGAACACGGGAAATCAGGCGAACGATATTGTTGCGCACGCCATGTCTCAGGTAGGCTACACCGAGGGAGCAAACGGCTGGAATGTCTTCGGCAATTCATATGGCAATTCCACAGGCGCATGGTGTGCGTATTTCTTGCGTTGGTGTGCGGATAAGGCAGACCTACCGGAGTCCGTTTTTCCACGCAGCCAGTACGGTCGTGTTGCGGACTATTGGGAGACATCGACCAGTGCTACGCTCACTTTCCACCCGGTGAATGATTATTCGAACCCATACACGCCTAAAAAGGGAGACATTGTCATCTATAGGTCGAATTGTACCTATTATGATACGATAACTAAGAAGGTGTATTCCTATCCGACATCAAACTCGATCGCCTGTCAGCTCGGCAAGAAAACAAGCAGCAGCGGGAATACGATTTATTTAAGCCATATTGGTATCGTTGTCGAAAACTGCTCGTATGCAACGAATAACGGTTCATATGTCAGCTGGTCAACTTTCAAGATGATCGACGGCAATTGGGGCGGCAAGGTATCTTTGCGCAGCGAATGCTTCAGAGATATAACCGGCTTTGTGAGCCTTGATTATACTCAGGCTCCGTCAAACACCAATCAAATCGGCTCCTGGCCGGTTATAAGGAACGGTTCATCAGGATATTCGGTTGCAATGCTTCAGTACCTTCTTAACGAGCGCATAGGCGCGGGACTGTCGGTTGACGGCAAATTCGGTGCACTCACTACTGCGGCGGTCAAACGCTTCCAGCGGATGTACGGTCTTGAGGAGGACGGCATTGTGGGGAAGAATACATGGGAAGCATTGACGAATTTCCTGCAGAGAACGAGCAGCTACGGTCGAAGCGGCACTTGCGCGATCCAATATGCATTGAAGTGGCGCTTCGGAATGCAAATAAACATTGACGGCGGCTATGGCCCAATCACCAAGAGCGCCGTTATCAGACTACAACAGCATTTCGGTTTGTCCGTAGACGGCATCGTTGGGCCTCAGACATGGCGCGCGATGATTTGCGGTTTTTCCGTTAATTTGGGATAGCATTCTTTACAACATCGTTTGAGAATATGATTCAATGATAAAAAACGGAGGTAACGACGCCTCCGTTTTACTTATGATGAGTATGCTAGCTTACTTCTAAGGTGAGTTTGGTTTACGAGTTCGTTTATTTTCCCGAACCAATCTGCTTGATGATCTCTTCGGCAAATGAGTTATCTACGAGTTCGGAGAACTTGACACGCGCCGCGAGCTCGCCGTTCAGCTCCATAATGTCTTGAAGCCTCGTAAATGCGTCTTCGGTCATGACGGGCGTGAACATCCATGAATCGGTTTCTCGATAGCTGTTTGCCACGATTTCAAGCGTCGGCACATCGGAATCGGGGAAGAAGGGGGCCATTGCTTTCGCGATCTCATTATCGCTTGCCGTCTTGCACCAGAGCTGTGCGCGATAGACGGCACGCACGAAGGATTGAACGAGCTTCTTATCATTCTTTATCGTGTCAGGCATGGTCATAAAGGTCGTGTAGGGAACTTCGCCGGATTCAAGTCCGATATTGGCTACTACATATCCGCTGCCGTTGCGTTCGAACTGCGTTGCTGTGGGTTCAAACAGGGTAACATAGTCTCCGGTGCCGCCTTCAAACGCGCCGCCCATAAGGTTAAACTGAATGTTATCGATGACTTCAACGTCTTCACCAGGAGTGAGACCATTGTTTTTAAGAACATACATGAGCGTCATGTAAGGCATACCGCCGACCCTGCCGCCGATTATTGACTTCCCGCGAAGATCCTCCCAAGAGAAGTTATCCGTATCGGTTCTCGAGACGAGGAACGATCCGTCGCGTTTTGTTAGCTGCCCGATTATCATCGGGTGATTGGTGTTGCCCTCATTCACAAGGTACACACCGGTTTCGGGTCCCATAAGCGCAAAATCGGCTTCACCTGCAATCAACGCGGTCATGCTTTTATCGCTTCCGCCCCCTGTAACGATCTCAAGATCAATGCCCTCCTCCGCAAAAAAGCCCATGGAGACCGCAGCGTAAAGCGGTGCGTAGAATACAGAACGTGTGACCTCGTTCAGCACGATGTGGCGCAGCTCATCTTTGCCCCCCGTGCATCCGACGAGCGTGCAGAGCATTATGCAGAGCACAACAAAAAGAGCAAGAGTCTTTTTCATAAATACCTCCTAAAAGAATACCTTGCTCTATTAATATTCAATTAAAGATTATGTGTGCCTATTCGGCATTATCCTGTTCCTTATGGGTTACGGTCTTGATGCCGTAATGGAAGAAGGATACGATAGCGGCAACCAGCGCAATGTTATAAACATAGATATGTATGTTCAGCGCGTCCCAGATCAGATGCACGAATGACAGCACGATCGCAAGCGCGAACAGCCCGGTTGCTATCTTGCCGAACCAGTCAGCAAACACTACAACATGCTTTGAAAACAATACCGCTCCGGCTATGATCATGATCAGGTCTTTAAGTATCATGATCGCAAGTAGATATAATGGGATAAGATCAATCAAATAGAAGCAGCACAGCACTGCAATTAGCATGAGTTTATCTGCAAGCGGGTCGAGAACCTTTCCAATATTGGTGATCCAATTGTTACGACGCGCAAGGTATCCGTCAAGCACATCCGTGCCGAAGGCCGTAAGATACGTTATCATGCACCAAAGGTACTCCTCGCGGGTAAACAAATAGATAAACACCCCTACGAGTGCCAGACGAAAGCAGGAAAGAATGTTGGGAATGTGCTTCATCATTGCTCCTTTCGCAGCTATCCTGTGACAAAACCTTCCACAAAACAGCTCGGGTGCAAGTATAACATGGAGTTTTCCGTAATTCAAGATGTTTAATTGTAAATGATTGGCAACGACGGCTACTCGTGAAGTAGTAAACAGGTTTTCTTCGAGAGCATGGCGTACAACCGACATGCTTTTACTATTCGTAAAATACAATCCGAATGTACCAAATGGAGAAGGGTTTAATGGAAATGAACAAAAAAAGAGGGAGTCGCATCTGCAATTCCCTCATCCAAAAGTGTTTGATTTATAAGTAATTTTTAATTGACCGTAATAACGATGACGGGAAAGTCGGCATTCCGTTCTCACGGCAGCATAGCATTATAAAGCATAAAATAGCGCAAGAACATCTTCCGTCACATCCGCCAAATAACTGGCAGCGGTTATGTTCGCGATGTAACGCCCAACCTTCATGCAGACTAATATCTCATGAAACTCAATGCCCTCAAGCGAGCCGCTGACGAAGATGGCAGCATGCTCACCACCCGCAAACGTCACGGTGTCGGTTTCAACGGTAACATCGGTCATTCCAAGACCTTCAAAAGCGGAAGGAAGCTGCTCCGACGCTATCTCCGCATATGCCTGCTCATCCAACAGTGAGCCATACAGCAGTCCCAGATTTTCCAACGTGATATTCACGGTGACAAGCCCTTCTTCAGTCAGCGCATAAAAAGGCTGTAGATAACCGCTTTTTTCCAATTGATCGGCAATGGTTTCATCTGTTATCATATCAACCACAATTCCGTTGAGCTCGGCAATCTGTTCTTCATCATAGACAACCCAATCGGAATCCAACTTGCAGCCAATGCCGATATATTCGTTCTCATAGGTATTTGTGTCCTCGAAATAGACGCCTAAAATCGGGTCGACGGACGCTTCAGGCTCATTGGTAGGTTCAGCCGTTTGCGCAGCGGGTTCCTCGGTTGCCTCTGGCTCCAATGTTTGGGTCGCGGATGCGGTGGGGGAGTGAGTGACCTCCTCGCCGCCATCAAAAGGCTGCTTACCGCTGCAGGCAGCAAAAGATAACATCATCACTAAAGCAAGCAGTGTTGTCAAAAATTTTTTCATTTACATTCCTCCATCTTTACTTATAGAATGAACGCATTATAGCACAACGGAAAAGTGCAGTCAATTAATTTCAAATTTTTACAGCATGTTTCATGCTTTTGGAAGCCTTAACAGATGACATAAAGCAAAAGGACGGCAATGCGGCAGCTCCCAAAAGGTCTTAATTCACAATGACTTTTAATTGTCAAAACAGCAGCTACGCATTCCAATGAATGCCTTGCCGCCACGAATCTTGTTCATTAATGTCTTGCAGACAGAGTTTTCTTATTTCTTTCCGAACAAACCGTTAAGGGCTTCGCTAAGCTTATCAAGAGAAACCTTGCCTTGATGCCATCAACGATCTTTTCCATCTGATCGTCGGGCAGATCGATGCTGAGCAGACCTTCAACGGTAGCAACGGGTTCCTTCTGGAAATTTGATGCCAAATCCGGATCCGTTTTGATCTTATCCACCAGTTCGGTGATCTTTGCATTGATATCCATATTATATTCCCCCAAACAGGTATGATTGTATGTAAAATACATCCGGAGTGCGTTTCCGTCAAGAGCTAGTATTCATATGTACAGAGAAGGTGTTATCAATCATTGGCGCTTTAACACTCACTTTTTCATCGCATACTTAATTAACCGTTGACGAAAGTGTGCTTCTGGGCTATTCTTCATTTTGGGAATCCTCCTCTGTGGATTTTTTTATACCACACTGGATTCCCTTTCCTTTGCCTCCGGTGTTCCCTATCCATTGTACCGCAACATTTTTTAATTAATTGAATTTATACTATGTTGATCGGTTCTTACATTCGGCTACCAAATTGACTCCGTATTCCGTGTGTACAGTATTACAACTAATGATTTACATGCAGAAAACGATTTCAATCGGCGTTTCCCTTGTCTTGCATACGGCACAAAATTCACAATCACTAAATTGCTTAGCTGCATTACTCGCGGCTGCCTCGGATGAAAATATCCCATACACCGCAGAACCGCTGCCGGTCATGCATGCCCCTAGTGCGCCGCATTTCAAAAGCCTTCTTCTGTAATCCGCGATCTCGGGCACAGAAGCTTCCGCTGCCGGCATCAATGCGTTGCCAAGACTTTCCGAAAGCTCTTCCACATTGCCAGCGGTTATGGCTTCGATCGCCGCATCGGTTTTTTTCCCTGCGGCGGAGAGCTTGAGCGAGCGAAACAGGCAGCCCGTGGATACTCCTCTTTCGCCCTTGATTACGAGCAGATTCAGCTTTATCGGGTTCAACCCCGTGAGCCTTTCCCCGATTCCCTCGGCAAGCGCACAGCCTCCGTGCAGACAGAACGGAACATCCGCGCCCACCCTTCGCCCGATGGCATAAAGCTCCTGTTCATTGATTTTGCCGTAAATCGATTCCATTGCACGCAAAACACCCGCGGCGTCCGCGCTTGCGCCTCCCATTCCGGCTTCGGATGGAATGCCCTTTTCTATTTCAATATTGACACCGCCGCAGCCTGTATATTCCATGAACAGTTGTGCCGCCGAGTATGCGGTGTTGTTTTTGGGCAGCGGGACGGAGCAGCGCACATTTATCGTATCCGAATCGTTTTTTGTGACAGTGAGCGTGTCAAATACATCGATGCTGTGCATCACCGTGCGAAGCTCATGGTAGCCGTCATTGCGCTTAAAAAGCACCTCGAGAGTGAGGTTCAGCTTCGCGTATGCCCTCAGGCGAACACGGCCTATGCGCAAACTATCATCGTTTTTCGTGCTTATATTCATAATAATCCCCATGCCTTTGCCTCGCAAAGGCTATCTCTGCTTTGCAGAGATTCTTTTCTTTTCGGAATTTGAGATGTTTTTTCCGAAGGTAAAATTGCCGCTCGGCGTGGCAAAGGCTCAAAACCGAGGTGTGAAAAATTTATTTTTCACACTATTATGTATGCTTTTCACCGCATTTGTCAATAATAGAATCGAATGACTCTTCATTAGAATTTTGCAATATAAGGAGTGAATGCAAATGAATAGGGAAACCGAACATAACCGTCAAAAAACAGAGCATCAAGGAACCGGGCGTTTTTACGAAACGGTCGTTGCTGTCGCATTGTTTCTTACGCTGCTTTTCGGGCTTGCCGTACTGCTGCCTATAGCTTTCATCATTGCCTCGCCGGAGGACAAGGAAGTCGATACGGATAACATATTCCGCATGCACATAATAGCAAACAGCGATTCGGAAAGGGATCAGCAGATCAAACTTGCCGTTAGGGATGCGCTGCTCGAATTCGAAGCGGAAGCAACCGAGGCGGCGAAGGCGCAAAGCTCGGCGGAGGCGGAGCGCATACTTGCCGAAAACGGATCGGGAATACTCGAAACGGCGCGCAGCGTGCTGCGTCGATACGGTGCGGAATACGACGCACAGCTTCTTATCGGCACGTTCGATTTCCCGGAAAGGCAATATGGTGAAACGATTTATCCTGCCGGGGAATATCGAGCGCTGCGCATCCTGCTGGGCGATGCGGGCGGCAAAAACTGGTGGTGCGTGATGTTCCCGCCGTTATGCATAGTGGATGCAAATTCCGAGAAAATAGAAAACGAAGCGCCGATCAGGTTCGACAGCCTGTTTGTGCGGCTGTGGAAATATATTTTTGGAGGAAAAAGTGAATGAACTTTTCAAGGCTAACTAAAATAGTAGCCCTTCTGATGACGGTTGTCATGCTTGTCATATTCATCACTCCGACTGTCACGAGCGCCGAGAGCCTGCGCCGCGGCAGCCGCGGTAAGCAGGTAAGCACCCTGCAAACGAAGCTGAAACGATGGGGCTATTATAACGGCAGCATAGACGGCATATTCGGTTCCGGTACAGAGACCGCAGTGCGCAAATTCCAACGCGCATGCGGACTAACGGCAGACGGTATTGTCGGTCCAAAAACAGCGGCCGCGTTGGGCATGTCACTGGCAACATCCTCGTCCACATCGAGCTCGTCATCGAGTGGTGATCTGTACCTGCTTGCAAGGCTTGTGCATGGTGAAGCGAGGGGTGAACCATATAAAGGAAAAGTTGCCGTTGCGGCAGTAGTACTGAACCGAGTAAAGAACTCCTCGTTTCCAAATACGATAGCGGGCGTTATCTATCAGCGGGGCGCGTTCGATGCTGTTTCGGATGGGCAGATAAACCTTACACCGGATAACGAATCGATCAAAGCCGCGCAGGATGCTATGAACGGCTGGGATCCGAGCAACGGCTGCCTGTATTATTACAACCCAGCTACCGCAACGAGCAAATGGATGCTGTCGCGTCCTGTGCTTCTCAAAATCGGCCGCCATGCTTTTTGCTAATATGAAGGAGGTTATCTGAACAATGGAAGATAAGGGACAAATTGAAAACAAAGATAACATAAACGGCACACACAGCATCGAAGAGCATGATTCAAAGCGGAAAAAAACTCAAAAAAAGCGTACCGATTCCGGCTTTTCCCGCCCTCTGAGGATAATATTCTGTTACTTGGTACCGGCGCTTATGGTGACTGCGCTCATAATTACGGGCATATGGGGGAGCAGGCAGCAGGCGCTTGCAGAAGACTACAAATTAGCAACGGAGAGCATGTACCGCCAAGCGTATACGGAGCTTACCGACTCGGTATACAATCTTCAAATAATGCTTTCAAAACTGATGGTATCGGAAGCGCCTTCGACTTTGGCGCTCGCGCTTGACGATATATGGCGCGAGAGCGGTGTATGCGTAGGCCTCATGGGGCAGATACCGCAATCGCATATTGATAATTATGAAATGAATAGCTTCCTCATCCGATTGGGTGACTACGCAAGGAGCCTGTCGAAAACCGTAATGCGGGGCAAACCGATTTCGGATGACGACCGAAAGCAGCTTCAGGAATTGTACAACGCAAGCATCGAGGTGCATTCGCAGCTTCAAACCACGCTGGATTCCGGTAATCTTCCGATGCAATTGTTGACATCAGAACAGTTTTTTACATCGGAAAATGGCGTTGATACCTATGACGCGTCCGATGACGCGGATTCGCGCTATCCTACGTTGATCTATGATGGTCCCTTCTCCGAGAGCACCGAGAAACAGGAGGCGAGGGGAGTGACGGGCGAGGATATTGACGAGAACACCGCGCTTGAGCGGGCATATGCGATACTCGGGGATAATTCCGGTAACCTGACGCTTTCGACGGTCTCGAATGGCAAGATCGCTTCCTATGATTTTGACGGCACGCTTGCGGACGGACGGCATGTGGATATCTCGATTACGGTTCGCGGTGGGCATCTAATTTGGATGATGTCGAGCACATCGAGCGATATCGCGGGGGTTCCAGCGGATGACGAGAAGGACGCTCTTGTAAGTATAGGGCTTGAATGGCTTCAAGCGCAGGGTTTCGGCGAAATGGCACCCACCTACGCCCAATACTATAGCGGGGCAGCTTTGATAAGCTTCGCCGCCGTTCAGGACGACGCGCTGATATATAACGATCTCGTCAAGGTGTGGATAGACCGTGCAAATCAAATGATAGTAGGAGCCGATTGCAGGAATTACCTTTTCAGCCATATCGAAAGGGATTTTCCCGAGGAGCTCATGGACGAGGACGAGGTACGGGGAATGCTTTCTCCGAATCTGAACATCATGGAAACAAACCTCGCTTTGGTGCCTGCAACGAGCCAAACGGAAGTTCTCTGCTACGAGTTCAAGGGAACATTCGGTGAGGATGAATATGTGGTATACCTTGACGCCGTGACCGGGGATGAGGTGCAGATATTCAGAATCATCAACGATGAAAACGGACAGCTTGCGTTGTAGCCTAATCGTTTCCAGCAAAAGTAATTTTTGCTTCCTACAAGCTTAATAAATTTCACATAGAGTTAAAAAGCTAACATCGAGCATAGCGGTTCGAAGTACTCAAACCGCGCTCGGTGTTTTATTACTTTGGGAAATCGCATCACTTATCAACGTAAATATACAATACATTTAAGGTTTTTTGGTGGATATTGACGAATAGCTGTGTTATAATCATTACAGTGGTATTGTGTTCATGTGTGCATTGTCGCACACTTGTATGTTTTACTATGCCTAAGTAAAGCATGGTTTACATGCAAGAGCATGGTATTGTGTACATATGCTTGAACTTACGAAAGCATGATGATGTACACATAGGCATATCTATGCCTATACCACTAATGAGCATTTCAAATATTTTATTATTCCGCTTTGCGGAACTAAGGAGGATTAGCATGGCTAAACAAACAACGACGATTCCTTTCAAGGGCACGCCTGAGCAGGAAGCTCAGCTTCAGGCTGTCATCGCCCAGTGGAAGGGCAAGGACGGAGCCACGATGCCCGTGCTTCAGGCAGCACAGAACATCTACGGCTATCTGCCCATCGAGGTTCAGACTATGGTTGCAGAGGGACTCGGTCGTTCCCTTGAGGAGATCTATGGCGTTTCCACCTTCTATTCCATGTTCAACCTCGAACCCCGCGGCGAGCATCTCATCCGTGTATGTCTTGGCACAGCTTGCTACGTCAAGGGCGCGCAAAAGGTGCTTGACGAGCTGGCGAGAGTGCTTGAGGTCGAACCAGGTCACACCACGCCCGACGGTAAGTTCACCCTTGAACCCACTCGCTGTCTTGGCTGCTGCGGTCTTGCCCCGGTCATCATGATCGATGACGAGGTTTACGGAAGGCTCGTTCCCGCCGATGTTCGCACGATCATCGAAAAGTACTAAGCGTTCCGCTGTGCTTTTTACGCTTTAAATAATTTCTTATTGAAAGCTGATGGGTCGTACCATTTAAATAGTTTCTCATTGAAAGCTAACTGGTTGTTCAGGCGGAGGAAAACCGGATGACGGTATCGCAACTCATAAACAGGCTCGGGCTTACGGTGTATACATCGCACGATCGTGAGCGAAATGTTATCGGCTGTTATGTCGGAGATCTGCTTAGCTGGGTCATGGGACACGCTCCAAAGGGCTGTGCATGGGTAACCATCATGAGCAATATCAATGTTGCTGCGGTCGCGGAGCTTACCGATGCTTCATGCGTCATCCTGGCCGAGGGTGTCGTTCCAGATGATGACCTCATTGACGCAGCAAAGCGGCATGGGATAAATATTCTGTCGAGCGACAAAACGGCATTTGCCGTTTGCGAAGGCATCGCAAAGCAACTGTAACGTGTTCTTTTGCTGAGGAACTTATATACGATATTGCCGTGAAAGAGCTTTCATTAAACATCTTGGACATCGTGCAGAATTCGATCGCCGCAGAGGCGGATCTTGTCGAGATTACCGTTACGGAGTCCGAAGAAGCATTGATACTGTCCGTCAAGGACAATGGTTACGGCATGAGCGAGGAGATCCTCGCCGCCGTACAAAGCCCCTTTTTTACCACACGCACCACACGAAGGGTCGGCATGGGAATACCGCTGCTCAAGCTTGAAGCAGAGCAAACGGGCGGCGGCATCGACATCGTATCAAGGCAGAGGAACGTATGCCCCGACTGCTGCGGAACCGAGATCGTTGCGAGATTCAATATCAATCACATCGATTTTACTCCGCTGGGCGATATGATCGCCACGATCGTCACTCTCATGCAGGGCGCACCCGAGGTCGATTATGTGTTCACACACATAAAGCATGACCGCAGTATAGTTCTCGATACAAGGGATATGCGGCTGATACTCGGAGAGGATGCAAATCTTTCCGACCCCATGGTGCTTCAATGGGTAAAGGGCATGCTTATGGAGCAGTACGCTTGATAGGAAATGGCGGTATGCTTTATAAATAGATCAAATAAACTACCTACTTTTTATGAAAGGAATTGGGTTGTATGAAATCATTAGAAGAACTCGCAACGATTCGTGAGAGGATGCAGAGTCAGGTCATCCTCAGAGAGGGTCAGGCCGAGACCCGCGTTGTCGTGGGTATGGGTACCTGCGGAATCGCGGCAGGCGCAAGACCCGTGCTGAACACCCTTGTCGAGGAGGTCATGAATAACGACCTCTTCAAGAAGGTGACTGTCAGCCAGAACGGATGCATCGGCATGTGCAATTTTGAACCCATTGTCGAGGTGTTCGGCAAGGATACAGATCGTGTTACTTATGTAAAGGTAACCCCGGAGATGGCAAAGGAAATCGTTCAAAAGCATCTCATCGGCGGTACCCCCATTGCGGAGTACACAATTGAAGCAGTGGAGAAATAACGGAGGGAAGAATAAATGATTCGCACACATGTTTTGATTTGCGGCGGTACAGGCTGTACCAGTGGCGGCAGCGTTGCCATCGGCAATAAGCTGCAGGCGGAGATCGACAGGCTCGGTCTTACCGATGAAATTAAAATCGTCCATACCGGCTGCTTTGGCCTTTGCGCACTCGGCCCCGTCATGATCGTATACCCAGAGGGAACGTTCTACAGCAGGATCAATGTTGATGACGTTACCGAAATTGCCGAAGAGCATCTGCTCAAGGGTCGCATCGTAGAGCGTCTCGTATATAAAGAGAACAGCGCTGCTACACTAAATGAGATCCCGGCTCTCGGCGAAACCACCTTCTACAAGACTCAGCTCCGCGTTGCGCTCCGTAACTGCGGCGTTATCGATCCCGAGAACATCGAAGAATACATTGCGATGGACGGTTACAGGGCATTGGGTAAGGTGCTTACCGAAATGACCCCAGCCGAAGTCATCGAAGAAATGAAGAAGTCCGGTCTCCGCGGACGCGGCGGCGCAGGCTTCCCCACCGGCATGAAGTGGCAGTTTGCCGCAGCGAACACCGCTGACCAGAAGTACGTCGTATGTAATGCCGACGAGGGCGACCCCGGCGCGTTCATGGACAGGTCCGTTCTTGAGGGCGATCCCCATGCGGTTCTCGAAGCGATGGCGATTGCGGGCTACGCGATCGGCGCTACCAAGGGTTATATCTACGTTCGTGCGGAGTATCCCATCGCGGTTCACCGTCTTGGGATAGCTATCAATCAGGCGCGTGAATACGGTCTGCTCGGCGAGAACATCTTCGGCACCGACTTCTGCTTCGACTGCGAAATCCGTCTTGGCGCGGGCGCATTCGTATGCGGCGAGGAAACCGCGCTTCTAACCTCCATCGAGGGCAACCGCGGCGAACCCCGCAACAAGCCCCCGTTCCCCGCGAACAAGGGTCTGTTCCAGAAGCCGACAATCATTAACAACGTTGAGACCCTTGCAAATATTCCCCAGATCATCCTCAGGGGCGCGGAATGGTTCGCATCCATGGGTACCGATGATTCCAAGGGAACCAAGGTATTCGCACTCGGCGGCGCAATCAACAACACGGGTCTTGTCGAGATCCCGCTCGGAACCACCCTCCGTCACATCATCTTCGATATCGGCGGCGGCATTCCTAACGGAAGGGAATTCAAGGCTGTCCAGACAGGCGGTCCTTCCGGCGGCTGTATCCCCGCATCCCTGCTCGACACCCCGATCGATTACGGCAATCTGACCCGCATTGGCGCGATGATGGGCTCCGGCGGTATGATAGTCACCGATGACAGCACCTGCATGGTTGACTTCGCTCGCTTCTTCCTCGACTTCACCGTCGATGAGAGCTGCGG
>JAFLSU010000016.1 GCA_022510765.1 Christensenellaceae bacterium | reverse complement strand
CGATCCGTTGTTTGCGGTGTCAACGATATTTCGGGTACAAGCACGATGGAACCAAGGTCATTTTCAAGCACCTTAGCAATCGCGTTCATGTAAACCTCGGTTTTGCCGCTGCCGGTAACCCCATGAAGCAGAATACATTCGCCGTTAGCTGCTTCCGTTATGCGTTTTACGGCATCGAACTGCGCGTAGGTTAGCTCAGGCGGCTCAGATTTCGTAACAGCATTATTTCCAAATGGATTCCGAAAAGTAACTCGACCCTGTTCGACCAATATACCCTTGCGAATCAATGCCGCTATAGCGCCCGATGCTCCCGGGATGAAGGAAGTAATGTCCGATATTGACATTTCGATGCTCGATTTTGCGAGCAGATCAACTACCTCGTATTGCCTTGGCGCTTTCGGTTTTCCTTTTTTGTCCAGCATTAATTTCTGGGTGGCGTTGATATCGATGCCATCAGCAATGCGTATAGTTCGGACTATCTTTTCCTTTATGCGAGAACCTCGGAGTTTTGCGGGGAGCATGACGCGCAAGGCACTCGCTTTGGTACAATGATATGCCTTGCAGATCCAATCAGCAAGCTTTAGCTGGTCACTAAGAAGCAGGGTGTACGGCTCCATGACCCTTATAATGGATTTTAACTCGTGATTCGTATTGACTTGATCGCTTATTTCAACGACGAAGCCCTCGATTTGACGGTTGTTTCGCGCAAATGGAACGAGAACCCGATGCCCTGGGCGGATATTCAGCTCATCGGGAATCAAATAAGTGAATGTCCTGTCAACATTAGCGTTCGAGATATCAACGATTACCCGCGCAAACAAGGCATTCACCTCCATTAAACTTAGTTGTTTTGAAAGAGATTATTTTTCGGAAGTCTGAAAATATTCGTTGGGATACTTGATTTTGAGTTTATCGTTATAGAGTTCGTCAACGGCGTGGGAAACGGGCTTCGTGTTCGTTTCAGCTTCGCTTTTCGATACGAGCAGTTGTCTTGCACGCTTTGCTACCGTAGTAACGAGCATGTAGCGGCAGCCGGCCTTTTGCTCGAGTTCAACGACAGGGGGATGGTTCATCTGGTTACTCATGATAGTACCTCCGGTTTCATTTCTTCTATTTCTTCATTCATTAACTGCTGAAGCAGATCGTTGTTGCGATTGGATGCGCATTTTGCGCTGCTCAATATGCATTCGATTGCTTCGACCGCGGCGTTCAAATCATCGTTGACGACGACGTAATCATATTTTGGAATATATGCAAGCTCGGTCTTGCATTCGGCAAGTCGACGCTCTACAGCTTCGGGTGTCTCGGTCGCGCGGCCGACAAGCCTGCTGCGAAGTACGGAGAGGCTGGGGGGAGCTATAAAGACCATCACCGCTTCAGGATAATTGGCTTTTACGCTCATCGCGCCCTGTACGTCTATATCAAGGAGCACATTCATGCCCTGATTGAGTTTGTTCTCGACATAGGCTCGAGGAGTGCCGTAATAATTCTTTCCGAATACGCACATGTATTCAAGGAATTCATTATTGGCTATCATAGAGTTAAACTCTTCGACGGACTTATAAAAATAACTCACACCCTCCTGTTCCCCGGGGCGAATCTGCCTTGTGGTTGCCGATACAGAAAAGCAGATGTCATTATGCTTATCAAGCAGCGAAGCGGCAACGGTACCTTTGCCGACTCCCGATGGTCCGGATAGAACCAAAAGCAATCCCTTTTTATTCATAGTACACCTCGATAATATAAAAGAATTTATTCGAAATTCTGAATCTGTTCCCGAATTTTTTCCAGCTCCGCTTTGCCATCGATTACAAGGGCAGAAATGTCCTTATCGTTTGCTTTGGAGCCTATCGTATTGAATTCGCGGTTCATTTCCTGCACGACAAATTCGAGCTTTCTTCCTATCGGCTTATCGCTTTCAAGCAAATCACGCGCAGCAGTGATGTGGCTCATAAGCCGAACAAGTTCTTCATCGATATTGACGCGATCTGCAAACAACGCGATTTCGGTAGCCAACCTGGCTCTATCGACCTCGACCTCCGAAAGGATGGTAGCGATACGTTCATTCAGCTTGTTCCTGTATTCTTCGGTAACGAGCGGCGCACGTTCTTCTATCCGTTTTCTGATAGCAAGTACGGTATCGAGCCGCAGCAAAAGATCATTGCGCAACCGCTCACCCTCCCGGATGCGCATCTCGATAAGCTCCTCGCAAGCGCATGCAACGGTGCGCTTCATAAGCTCGGTCAACGAATCACGATCCTCGTCTGCCTCAATGACAGTTGCAATGTCAGGAAGCCTTAGCACATTGGATAGCGTTAGGTCATCGGTCAGCATGAACTGTTCCCCCGCGATGCGTGCAGATTCAAGATAAGCTGATAGCAGAGCTGTATCAATGTTCACGCATTTTGCATCATTGCGCGTATTTCGATACGTTGCATACACATCGATATGACCGCGCGACAACATCGAGCTTAGCGTTGTACGAACCGTGTCTTCAAGAAAGCCGAGTGAGCGGTGCATACGAAACCCAATGTCAAGATAGCGATGATTGACCGATTTAAGCTCAATAGTAAGCTCTCTTCCGTCTATGTTGAGCGAGGCTCTTCCAAAGCCAGTCATACTGCGTGCCAAAGCATTACCTCCTGATTCGCATGTCGATATCTATAATCACAATATTCTATCACAATGCTTAGCCAAAGGAAAGCAAAAAATGGTATATTTAAAGACGCAAATGACTACAACGTAAAAGGAGCAGCATATATGCCGCTCCAAATGCTTTAGTAGTTAAAACGCATGATCAACGATTAATACTTGCGCTTTCTTGCTGCTTCAGCCTTTTTCTTACGCTTAACGCTAGGCTTTTCGTAATGCTCACGCTTCCTCGCATCAGCAAGAATACCCGAGCGAGCACATTTACGCTTCCAACGCTTAATTGCGCTTTCCAGGGATTCGTTTTCTCCAACACGGATTTCCATTATCAGTTTCCCCCCTCTCTCACGCGGGAAATTGCTTTCTGCATTGACGTATGCCAACACAGTCTGCTCAAATACCATAGCATTATACACTAATTAAGGCCAAAAGTCAACCGTATTTTCCGCTTGACATCAAGCTTTTGAAAAATATAATGTTTTATTGCTTGCTTGTAAGGCAATGTTAAAAATGATATAATAATACATGTAAACGAAACGGTACACTATACTGTAATTATAATAGGTGCTTTCAGGAGGAAATTTATGAATAACATAACGAACATTCCGACTCCGCACATCTCTGCTAATGCTTGCGAGTTTGCAAAAACCGTACTCATGCCCGGCGACCCCAAAAGAGCTAAGTTCATTGCGGAAAACTATCTCACGGACTCGGTTCTTGTTAACGATGTACGAGGGGTGCAAGGGTATACGGGTTACTACAATGGCAAGCGCGTTTCGGTCATGGCAAGCGGAATGGGGATGCCGTCCATAGGCATATATTCGTATGAGCTGTACAATTTTTATGATGTTGAAAATATCATTCGCATCGGTACGGCAGGTGCCATCCACCCGAAGCTTAATATTCGGGACATCGTTATCGGCATGGGTGCATGCACAAACTCAAATTACGCAAGTCAATTCAGGCTTCCCGGAACCTTTGCTCCGATAGCGAGCTTTGAATTACTCAAAAAAGCCGTCCTTGCAGTCGAAAAGACGGGTGCAAATTATATGGTGGGCAATCTCTATTCGTCGGATACATTCTATGATGATGCGCTGAGCTTAGCAGACTGGCAAAAGATGGGCGTTTTGGCGGTCGAAATGGAAAGCGCCGCTCTTTACTGCAATGCTGCAAGGGCGGGGAAGAATGCACTCTGCATCTGTACAATATCCGACCTTCCCCTAAATCCGGGCAAGGACTGCACCGCAGAAGAACGCCAAAATTCTTTTACACAAATGATGGAGATAGCGCTTGAAATCGCTTAAAACCGCTCGAAATCGTTTGGCTGGTCGGGAAGGCTCTTAAGCCCTTTTCGGCTTATGAAAACTATGTATCGCAGTTGGCCTTATTCAATTTCTTGACACTTGTTTGAAAAAATGATATTATTGCTACAGTGGAAGCGAATGGAGCGTTTTCCACTCAGCGGCAGGAGGATATTATGTTTTCAATCGGTGATACCGTCTGCTATCCAATGCATGGTATCGGAACAATAGAATCAATTGAAGTTCAGGATGTTTTAGGCAAGAGCGCTGAATACTATGTGCTTCGCTTTGTAAGCTCGCGTATGACTGCCATGATTCCTGTAGAAGGGGCGGAGCGCGTAGGCCTGCGCCATGTAGTGCCATCCGGCGAATGCGAGAATATCATAAAGTACTATAAATCCACACCCCCTAACAACGGAAGCGATAATTGGAACCAAAGGTATCGTGACAACTTAGACAAGCTGCGCCTTGGTGATCCGTATAGTGTTGTGGATGTCGTATTATGCTTGAACTCAAGGGATTGCGGAAAGGGTCTATCGTCAGGAGAGCGAAAGATGCTTCAGACCGCAAAGTCCATACTCATGAGTGAGCTTTCCGTCGCATACGGCAAGGATGTGGACGAAATCGAATTGCTGCTCGGATAAACCGTTATTATAATAGAACCCAATTCATTGTACTATTATGAATGGAAGTGAGGCATATTGGATAAAAAGATAATCCGCACAATAGGCGCGATATTGGGCATTGCTGCCGGGCTTAGTGTTGCTCAGTTGATTATTGACAGTTCCTTGCTCAGTGTTTTTCCTGAAAGCACTGCGGCGTGGATCAATGCCCTTCTTTATATCGTGCTAGGCGGACTGCTTGGATTGATTCTATGTCTGTTTGCTCCTAAAATCATCAATGCTTGCAAATACATTGTATCGTCCATAGAAAAGCGCTTTCTTGATGTGCCGTTGCCAGAGATCTTTATCGGTGTCATAGGTTTGATTCTTGGACTTATCGTTGCGTATCTATTAAGCACGCTTGCGTTCAAGATAAGACCGCAGATCGTAGGCATTGTTATCAGCGTCGGCATATTTTTGATACTTGGATACCTCGGATGGATGATCCCTACGAAGCGCATTAAAGAAATCAATCTTCCAAAATGGTTTCGTCGAAGCGAACGTCCGGGGCGTTCGATAGCTGTACCAAAGGTGATGGATACTTCCGCGATAATTGACGGAAGATTTTTTGACATATACAAAACAGGACTTGTCGAAGGAACGATCATCATCCCGCGATTTGTTCTTGATGAGCTTCGCCACATCTCAGACAGTGCCGACCCCGCAAAACGTGCGCGGGGGAGACGTGGACTTGATATGCTCGAAAAGATGCAGGAATCGCAGTCCATTGCTGTCTATAATCGTGAGTACCCCGAGATTGCGGAAGTTGATGCAAAGCTCCTTAGATTTGCATTGGACTTTCATGGAATGGTAGTAACCAATGATTTTAATCTTAATAAGGTCGCCTCAGTTGAGGGCGTGCCCGTGTTTAATATCAACGACCTGGCAAATGCGCTGCGCATCATTGTTACGGCAGGCGAGGACGTCACCGTCACAGTTGTTAAGGAAGGTAAGGAAGCAACACAGGGCGTTGCGTATTTTGATGACGGCACAATGATAGTTATCGACGGAGCAAGGGATCTTATTGGACGCACAATAGTCGCTACTGTAACCAGCGTGCTTCAAACTTCTGCCGGGCGTATGGTGTTTGCAAAGGCAAAGAATGACTGATGTAATTAGCTAAGTTTCCATGCGCCGCCGCTACGATACGACTTGGGAAAGCACCCTTCCTATTGATTCATGGATCACGAGATTGGCGTATGAATCATAGGGTGTTTCGCTCTTATTAATTAACACAAGCCGATTTCCGCTATAATAATTGATTAGACCGGCAGCGGGGTACACCACTAAAGATGTTCCTCCGACGATTAGCATATCCGCACGCATCAGATGCGCTATCGCCCCTTCGAGAACGTCCATATCGAGCTGCTCCTCATATAACACCACATCGGGTTTTATCATGCCCCCACACGGACAGTACGGGATACCATCATAATTTTTTACGTATTCTGCGTCAAAGAATCGGTCGCACTTCATGCAGTGATTGCGATGGATTGAACCATGCAGCTCAAAAACCTTCTTGCTGCCGCCGAGCTGATGAAGCCCATCGATATTCTGCGTGATGACGCAGGTGAGTTTGCCGCTTTTTTCAAGAGCAGCAAGTGCGTCGTGAGCAGCATTCGGCTTAGCGTCGGTGGTCATAAGCAAACTCTTATAGTACCGAAAGAACACATCGGGCTGCTGAACGAAAAAAGTATGGGACAGCAGGGTCTCGGGTGGATACCCGAATTTCTCGATGGCTTCAAAAATACCGTTTTCGCTGCGAAAATCGGCTATTCCGCTTTCGGTGGATACGCCCGCGCCTCCAAGAAAAACTATTCTGTTGCTGTCATCGATCATCCGCTTTAGCGCATCCGTTTCATTCATACACATATACCGCATTCCTCCTTTAAGCTTCATTTCATGGTATTGTATCACATAATCATAAATTGTAAACTGCTGTTGGATTGATTGACAACAATCCCAATATATAGTTTGACATGGTTAATTGATAGGACTATAATTTCATGAGGAACATATTCGAAAATTATGCTTTATGGGGGAAATATGAAGCTTAAAGAAATGTCCGCATCGGAACTCAGGGAGTTCCACGCTCAAACGCTTGAGGAGTACGAAGCTTGTAAGGCTCAAGCGCTTCATCTTGATATGTCAAGGGGCAAGCCCGCTAAGGAACAACTCAATCTTTCGAACGATCTTCTTAACATGCACATTGATCCCGAAGCCACGATGCTTGATGGGGTAGAGGCTCGGAACTACGGAGAGATAATGGGTATGCCCGCTTGCCGCAGGCTGTTTGCTGATCTGTTGGGAGTAAGGCATGAGCAGGTATTTGTCGGCGGCAACGCAAGCCTTACCCTTATGTACGACTTGATTGCAAAGGCATATACTCACGGAATGCTGCATTCAGAGAAACCCTGGTCGCAGCTTGAAAAGGTAAAATTCCTTTGCCCAGCACCGGGATATGACCGTCATTTCACCATTTCCGCTTCCTTTGGCATGGAGCTTATCACCATTCCGATGCACGAGGATGGCCCTGATATGGACATGGTTGAAAACCTTATCAAAGATGATTCCGTGAAGGGAATGTGGTGCGTACCAAAGTACTCCAACCCCGATGGAATAACCTATTCCGATAATACGGTTCGCCGCATTGCAGCTTTGAAGCCTGCCGCATCGGATTTCGTTCTTGTTTGGGATAACGCATACTGCGTTCATGAGTTTGAAGGGAATTATGTTCCGTTTATAAACATTCTTGAAGCCTGTGCCTCGGCAGGGAATCCTGATATGGTATTTGAGTTTGCTTCTACATCTAAGATTACATTCCCCGGTGCGGGCGTTGCCTGCTTTGCGTGCAGCGAAGCCAATATGGCTCATATGAAGAAGCTTCTCAGTGCTCAAATCATAAGCTTCGATAAGCTCAATCAACTTCGCCATGTGCTGTTCTTTAAGGATTCCGATGGAGTCCTCATGCATATGAAAAAGCACGCAGCAGTTTTAAAGCCGAAGTTCGATGTCGTACTTAATTATCTTGATGAACATATTGCGCCGCTTGATATTGCGTCCTGGCATAGGCCGACGGGCGGATATTTTGTCAGCCTGAATGTTTTGAGCGGCTGTGCAAAGCGCGTCCATGAACTATGCAAGGAGGCGGGGGTCGTCATGACCGAGGCGGGAGCCACCTACCCGTACAAGAACGATCCTAACAATAGTAATTTACGTATTGCACCCAGCTTCCCTCCGCTTGACGAGCTTGAAAAAGCAATGCAGGTTCTCTGCGTCTGCATCAAGCTCGCCGCAGTCGAAAAGCTGCTTGGCATATAAATTAATTAAGTTATCGGAGGAAATAATACTATGACAAAAATGATGGATGCTCTTGTTAAAACGGTTGCCGGCAAGGGGCTTACGCTTATGCAGGTTCCCGTTCCCGAGCCCGGTATGGGAGAGGTGCTCATCAAAGTTCATAAGACCGCCATTTGTGGTACCGATGTGCATATCTACAACTGGGATCCTTGGGCGCAGCAGCATATAACGCCTTCTGTAACGATCGGACATGAATACGTTGGCGAGATTGCCGAGCTCGGCGAGGGCGTGACGGGATATTATGTCGGACAGCGTGTTTCGGGTGAAGGCCACATTGTATGCGGTCATTGCCGCAACTGCCGCAGCGGAAACGGTCAGTGGTGCGCCCATACAAAGGGCGTTGGCGTTGAACGCAATGGCGCGTTTGCGGAGTACGTTTGCATTCCCGCAAGCAATGTGATCCCAATGGATGATAACGACATACCCGAGGATATTATTTCTTTCTTCGATGCCTACGGAAATGCTACTCATACCGCATTGATGTTCGATGTTGTCGGAGAGGACGTCATCATCACCGGCGCAGGTCCCATCGGCATAATGGCAGTTGCTATCTGCAAGCACAACGGAGCACGCAATGTCGTTATCACCGATGTAAACGAGTACAGGCTTAGTTTAGCAAAGACCATGGGGGCAACCCGTGTGGTAAACGTTGCTAAAGAGGATCTGAACGAAGTTATGAAGGAACTTGGGATCAAGGAGGGCTTCGATGTCGGTCTTGAGATGAGTGGCAACGGCAGAGCGCTCAATCAGCTCATTGGTTCCATGCGCAACGGCGGCAAGGTCGCACTGCTTGGCATCGCAGGCCCCGGAACGGTAGTCGATTGGAATGAAATAATCTTCAAGGGGCTGACCCTCCAGGGTATCTATGGCAGGAAGATGTTTGAAACCTGGTACAAGATGGGTGCGATGGTTCAGGCGGGGCTTGATCTCAGCCCGATCATCACCCATAGGTTCAACTATCGCGATTTTGAAAAGGGCTTTGAAGCAATGAACAGCGGCAACAGCGGCAAAGTGGTTCTTGATTGGACAAAATAATTTTGGGAGATAAAAACTATGAAACAGGTTTACGAAATTTTCCGTAACGAACTCGCTTCCATAAAGGACGCAGGTACCTACAAGGACGAGCGGATCATCACAACTCCGCAGAAGTCCCGCATCGATACCACCAAGACGAACGGCGTTCTCAATATGTGCGCAAACAACTATCTTGGTCTGTCGAATCATCCTGAACTTATAGAGGCTGCTAAGGCAAGCTATGACGAATGGGGTTTCGGTCTGTCCTCGGTTCGTTTCATTTGCGGAACTCAGCAGCTCCATAAGAATCTCGAGCGCAAGATCGCCGATTTCCTCGGCATGGATGACTGCATCCTCTATACTTCCTGCTTCGATGCAAACGGTGGTCTGTTTGAGACGCTTCTCGGACCGGACGACGCTATCATTTCGGACGAACTGAACCATGCAAGCATCATCGACGGCGTTCGTCTCTGTAAGGCTCATAGGTTCCGCTATAAGAACAACAACATGGAAGACCTTCGCGCTCAGCTTGAAGCTGCAAAGGATTGCCGTATCAAGCTTATCGCAACCGATGGCGTATTCTCGATGGACGGTTTCATTGCGAATCTGCCTGCTATCTGCGATCTTGCGGATGAGTACGGTGCGCTCGTCATGGTTGACGACAGCCATGCGGTAGGCTTCATGGGCGAGCACGGCAAGGGTACTCACGAGCATTGCGGCGTGATGGGTCGCGTGGACATCATCACGGGTACCCTCGGCAAGGCTCTTGGCGGAGCAAGCGGCGGATATACCGCAGCGCGCCAAGAGGTCATCGATATGCTTCGTCAGAAATCCCGTCCTTACCTCTTCTCAAATACACTTGCACCCGCTATCTGCGCCGCATCCATCCGCGTATTCGATATGCTGAGCGAGTCGACCGCTTTGAGGGATAAGGTGCACGAGAACACCCGTTATTTCCGCGAGGAGCTTGGAAAGCTCGGCTTCGATGTTCCCGAAAGCACCCATCCGATCGTCCCCGTAATGCTGTATGATGCAAAGGTTGCACAGGAATTTGCAAGGCGTATGCTCGATAAGGGCGTATATGTTGTCGGCTTCTGCTATCCCGTTGTCCCGATGGGCAAGGCAAGGATCAGAACGCAGGTTTCCGCAGGTCACAGCAAGGAAGACCTCGATTTTGCGGTCAAATGCTTCAAGGAAGTCAAGGAAGAAATGGGCATCTAAACAGCTTATTTCCTGATATTCTTGGAACTTTTACGTTGGGCGGTTGCAAATACCGCCCAACTGTGTATAATACTAATATACTACTGAAATCTTGACTGTTGTGCGCCGTTAAATTGTACAATAGCGGCACATACGATAATTGATTTCTATGCACTTTAGTATAAAATGAATTTAATTGATAGGAGGTCATACTCATGGAAAAGAAGATAATTTTAAGCGGAATACAGCCAAGCGGCGTACCAACCCTAGGCAACTATATCGGTGCGCTTCGCAACTGGAAACTTCTCCAGAGTGATGACAAGTTTTGCTATTATTGCGTTGCAAATATGCACGCTTTAACGGTTCGTCAGGACGCTCAAGAGCTTCGCAGCAGATCCATGGGAATGGCTGCGCTTCTCATCGCCTGCGGAATCGACCCCAAGGTTTCACCGCTTTTTATACAGAGCGATGTTGTTCAGCATGCCCAGCTCAACTGGGTACTTGCCTGTAACACTTACATGGGTGAGCTGAATCGCATGACCCAGTTCAAGGATAAGAGCGCGAAGCATGCCGATAATATCAACGCAGGACTCTTCACCTATCCCGTGCTAATGGCGGGGGATATTCTGCTTTATCAGGCGGATTTGGTTCCGGTGGGACATGATCAAAAGCAGCATGTTGAGCTGGCGAGGAACATTGCAATCAGGTTTAACAATGCTTATGGAGAGATTTTTAAAGTGCCTGAGCCTTATATTCCCAAGCTTGGCGGCAGGGTAATGAGCCTTACGGATCCGGAAAAGAAGATGAGCAAGTCCGATGCGAATCCCAATTCATACATCTCTATTCTTGACGATCCTGCGGTCATCACCAAAAAGTTTAAACGTGCCGTTACGGACAGCGAGGGCAGGATAGCATACGAGGAAGGGCGCCACGGCGTTAATAATCTGCTTTCGATCTATTGCGCGGTGACGGGCATGACCATGGAGGACGCAGTAGCGTCATTCCCCGAAGGATCGGGCTATGGTCTACTCAAAAAGACCGTTGCAGATGCGGTTATTGCCGAAATCGAGCCGGTTCAGAACGAATACAAGCGAATTCTTGCTGATAGAGGCGAACTTGAAGCCATCGTCAAGCGCGGTGCGGAGCAGGCGAGCGAAGTTGCCGAAAAGACGATAGACTTGGTTTATAAAAAGGTTGGTCTCAGATAGCTGCCTGCCAAAGGCACTTGCAGGCCGATAGAAAGCAAAAACACTGTAATACAATAACCCTGCCCTAATTCATAATGGACAGGGTTGGGTTTATATTTGAATCATTCATTGTCACTTTGAATTATCGAAAGCATGGAAGGGTCAAACTGTCCGAGTCTACTTAGTTTACTTTCAAAAAGGCGAATTACGGAAAGGCTCAAAATTGCGGCAGTAATGCCAATTACTGCGCCCCAAATGTCGTTGATTTTGCAGCCCAAATACACTCCAAGGAGCAGTGCGACTATCGGAATACCATACATTATCAAGCTTGCTTTAAGCATGCTTGAGGAATGTAGCGCAATCTCCACGCGATCGCCTACTTTAGCGTCAAGACTGTTATTGATCTCGACAATGGCCTCGTCCGTCCCGAAGTTTATGCATGATTTGCAGTTTCCGCAGGCTTTGGAGCGTTTGAAGACCACTTTTGCTTTATCGCCGTTTAATTCCGTAACGGTTCCGATCGATTTAAGCGAATTATCCATAATCGCCTCCGCTTATGCAAGTTAAAACGTACTATTCGGTAAAGAATTCTATTATCTCATCAAGTCGGATATAGCTTTCCACACCATCCGCCATGCACTTGATCTTCGCGGTACCGTTTGCTAACTCGTCCTCTCCGAGGATTGCGGTGTATTCCGCACACAGCTTGTTTGCATATTTGAACTGCGCCTTCATGCTCCGAGACATATGGTCGAATTCCGCATAGATTCCATGTTCGCGAAGCTGCTGCACCAGACTGAATGCAGTGAGCCTTGGCTTATCACCCATCGCGGCAAAATACACCTTGACCGATTTAGGTTCGGGTATGACACAGCCTGAGTTCTCCATGACCATGAGCAGGCGCTCCATACCGAGACCGAAACCGACTGCGGGCAGGGAGGGACCGCCAAGCTCTTCAACGAGGTTATTGTATCTGCCGCCACCGCATACGGTACCCTGTGAACCGATTCTGGTTGACACTATCTCAAACACCGTACCCGTATAATAATCCAGACCGCGAACTATATCGGGATCGACTTCATAGCTTACGCCGCAGGCATCGAGGTAGCTTTTAATGCCCTCAAAATGCTTTTTGCAGTCATCACAAAGATAGTCGATCGTTCTCGGAGCGGATTTACAGATTTCCTTGCAGTGTTCCTCCTTGCAATCGATTATACGCATGGGGTTGCGTTCAAGCCGACCCTTGCAGGTCTCGCACATGGTGTCGATATGCGCCTTCAGATAATCGTACAAGGCCTTGTTATATTCTTTTCTGCATTCCGCACAGCCGATGCTGTTTATTCGAAGAATAAGCTCTCCTAAGCCGAGATGTCTAAAGAGTGTGAGGGCAAGGAGCATGACTTCGGCATCCGTCTCAAATGAAGGCGAACCAAAGAATTCTACGCCAAACTGATGATGCTCGCGCAATCTGCCCGCCTGTGGCTTTTCATATCGAAATACGGGGGCATTAAGATAATACATCTTTTGAGGCAGCGCCTCGTTGAAAAGTCGGTTTTCAAGGAAAGCACGCACCATGCCCGCCGTACCCTCGGGCTTTAGAGTGATCGACCTGTCGCCCTTGTCGGTAAATGTATACATTTCCTTCTGTACTATATCGGTCGTATCACCCACGCCGCGCATGAACAGCTCGGTATGCTCTATTATCGGTGTGCGCAGCTCGTGTATTCCGAAGCTGCTGCAAAGCTTACGCATTTCGTTTTCGATGTATTGCCATTTATAGCTATCGCCCGGCAAAACATCCTTAGTTCCTTTCGGTGCCTGAATCTGCATAGTTATTACCCTTCCTACTCCTCCGTTATTGTCACACCGAATATCTCGGTGGGTGAATTATCCTGTGAATCAATACGTCCGTCCCTAAGAACAAGCTCAACTTTCATCGGAGCGATGCTCTCCGCCGCAGCACGGCGGAGCTTTGCTCTTGCGTCGGATCCGTTCGCATAATTATAGTTGGAGCGCTTTAATTTGTCAAAACAAATATAGAGCGTTTCATCATCGCACCAGTGCGCACAGGAGAGCTGGATCTGTATGCCGAGCATGAAATCATTTTTCATAAGCGAAGCCATAAAGCTCTTATATAATTCCTCAGCCTTTGGCGTTGCTGCGGGAACCTCGTAGTAGTCCGGAACGGCGTTTACCGCAGATTTAGATTCATCGGATGCACTATCAGCCCAAGGGGAAGCATCGGTGTTTCCATCTTTTGGCACGGCATCGGAATCTGTGGTTGGAGCAGCTAAAACGGTAAATGTTCCATCTTTTAACCTGCGCTCAAGCTCTTCAACCCTATCCGCAAGAGCAAGTACGCTTTTCTCCTCCTCGGGGCGGCAGATCTTCATCAAAGAGCTTTCTAGCAGGACTCTTGGCATCATTACCCATTTTAAATTCGGCTGGAGCTGCATCAATTCGTCAAGTGCGCGTTCAAGTCTGGCTCGCGAGGTCGTTTCCGCCTGCTTTATAAACAATTCCATCGCATCTGCAGTGCAATCGATGATGTCGGTACATCTGCCGCAGATCTTTGCAAGCAGCAGGGATCTGAAATGCCCTGCAAGATCCTGCACGAATACGCCAATGTCCCTGCCGCTTGATACGACCTGTTCAATATGTCGTAAAACCGCAGCGGTATCGGAGGCAAGCACGGCTCCTGCGAAATCGAACATGAAATCCGTATTCATGCTGCCGAGAACGGAAAGCACGTCATCACATGTTATATTGTTTCCGCAGAAGGAAAGGCATTGATCGGCAATGCTCAGGCAATCGCGCATCCCGCCGTCAGCGGCGCGGGCTATGCACATGAGCCCCTCATCATCGATGCTTGCTCCTGCGTCCTGTAAAACGATCTTTGTCTTTGCAACCATATCGGCGACCGACAGCCTGCGGAAGTCAAAACGCTGGCAGCGCGACAGTATCGTAGCAGGAAGCGCCTGCGGTTCTGTCGTTGCAAGAATGAACACGACATGGGAGGGGGGCTCCTCCAATGTTTTTAGAAGCGCATTGTTCGCACTCTTGGATAACATGTGCGCTTCGTCGATTATGTAAACCTTTGTTTTTAGATATATGGGAGCAAACTCGGCCTTATCGAGCAAAGAACGCATCTCGTCCACCTTGGAATTGGACGCGGCATCCATCTCGATTATGTCTATACTATCGGAAACTCCAAGTCTGCACGCTTCGCATTCGCCGCAGGGTTCGCCGTCATTAGGATTCAGGCAATTTATTGCCCTTGCGAAGATTCGCGCAGTACTGGTTTTGCCGGTACCCCTCGAGCCGCTGAAAAGGTATGCGTGAGCGACCCTGCCCGTACGCACTTGATTTTTAAGTATTGATGTAATATGATCCTGTCCGACTACCTCTGAAAAATCGGTCGGTCGGTACTTGCGGTATAGGGCATGGTACGACATATGAGCCTCCATTATATATAGAAAATGCTGCCGTGGCGCTGCGTAAAGCCTGCCTTTGGCAAGCAGTATTCCAGAATTATTTTACCACGATTATATTAATGTTGCAATGCGATTGGATCAGTATGCGCATTGCATAAGCATAAAGATTGCTCATGCCGCCATGGACATGAAATGCAACATGTCCACAAAAACTACATTTAAGTTTTTGTGGTGCGCTTGCATAATTTTCGTCAATAGGTTATAATCTTGATGTAATTGCTGTTGTGTGCAGCAAAAAAGATTACTTAAATTAATTGGACGGAGGATGATTTGAAAAAGCTTATTTCCATTCTGCTTGTATGTGCAATGTTGATAGGTGTCGCTGCCTGTGTTTGTTCGCCGAGGCCTGGAGCAAGCGATACTCCTGAGCCGAGCGCAAGTGCCGACACAATTACACAGACACCCAATGCAACCGAGGAGCCTACACAACATATAAAAACACAGGCGGACTTTGATTTTGAAGCGATCGACTTGGAAATCTTCATTTCTGCCGTTACTTCCGACGGACTTTCATACCATCAGTACGTTATCGATCCCGAATCCTTTGGTATCGACGAAGCCGATGTCGAGCGCGGATGGGGCGAGCTTACCCGGGAAGCCGATAGAGTTGGATATGCTGAGAACCGTGAAATTCTTGCAAAACTAAGCAGTATAGATAGAGAGCAGTTGTCCGACATGAATATGCTTGCATATGATAACCTGCTTAAATGCATCGAATTGTCCAATATAAGCGAGGATTATTACTATTATGGTGAGCCATTGACCACCCTTAACGGTGAGCATACGATGATCCCGCTCATGATGGTTCTGTATGAGATCAACGATGCGGAGGATGTGGAGAATTATCTGTACCTTCTCGAGGACACCCCGCGCTATATTGGCCAGATCGCGCAGTTTGAGATCGAAAAGGCTGCTGAGGGACTGTTTATGACCGAAAATGCGCTGGGGCAGGTGCTTGCTTCATGCAGGGACTTTGCTGCTGAAGGTGAAAAATGTTTTCTCATCGATCATTTTGAAAGCGTTATGTCGGAAAACGATTTTGGCCTTTCGGATGCCGAGATTGAAGCTTATATCGTGCGCAACAAGTCGTGCGTCATTAACGAACTGCTTCCAGCATACGATGAACTCGCAGATACGCTTGAATCGTTGCGCGGAAAATGCAGTGACTTTGTTGGCGCAAGTGAGCGCGGAGAAAAGACTGTTGAATACTATAAACTCGGTATGCAAACAAGGGGAGCGTGTATGCTCGACAGCGATAAGATCGCAGGGATGCTTGAAACCATATGCAGCGATACCTTTACTCGTATGTATCAAGAAATTATATCTGACATGTCGGCAATAAATGACTATGAAAAGGCGGTTACATCGGGCAATGTTGAGGAGGACGTGGATTATCTGCTGAAATTGATAGCGGATATATATCCGAGTGTGTCGGAGCAGCAAATTTCATATGTTACTGTACCCGATGCAGTTGCGGAGGATTTTAGCCCTGCTGCATATCTAATTTCCGCATTTGATGATCCTTCAAGGAATATTGTGCTTCTGAATTCAACGTCTCAAGATGATAACATGCTGTTCACAATGGCGCATGAGTGTTTTCCGGGGCATCTGTATCAAACTCAGTATTTCCGAGCGTTGGACGGTCTTTCGTTGACGCAGCAGGCAACTGCTCCCATAGGATACACCGAGGGGTGGGCGGTGTTCTCGGAACTGATGATCGCCGGGGAAGCGGAAGAATACGGCACAAGCATCTGCACGATAAAACAGCTCGAGAGCATTCTATGCAATATTCTTATCCCGGCGTATGTAAGTACGATGGTGAACCTGCGTGGCAGCACCAAGGCGGAGATCAGGGAGTATCTCGTTCAGTTTGGACTTGATGTCGATGACTATGTTGATGTACTTTATGAGTACGCTGTGGATATGCCGCTTTATTTTTTCGACTACGCGCTGGGGTATATGTATACGACGATAATCTATGACTCGGTAGGACCGAAAACAGTTGAGGAAAAGAACGCTTTCTTTACGGAATATTTAGGTTACGGACCATGCCAATTCGATATTCTGTTTGATAAGTTTGATATTGAACCATGATTATTTTCGGGCGGTCATTCGCCCGATTTGCTTTTTTATGCAGGACTGACTTCTATGTTGACGGTCTGTTCATACTTTAAATACGAAGGACGTGATGATTACGCTGAACGTATGGCTCATATAGAATCATACGCATTGGCGCATGGATATGATATAGCGCATCGGTTCTGCGATAGGTTTGGTTCGAATGCCGTGTGCTTCAGCGAACTAATTGGAGCCGTGGAAAGCGGCGCAATTGAAATAACAAGGTTGATCGTTCCTGACAAGCAGTCGCTTGGAGATAATGATTTAATGTTCGAAGAGAATTACTACTCCCTAATGGCTTGCGGCATTAAATTGTCCATCGTTTCGGGCGAACGACCGATAGGATTCATTCAGCATTGTTTAAACGCCATAAAGGAATATAACACCGTGGGCATTGATTGGAGCATTCGTTTAGGTGAACGGACAGCTCCTGAACCGCATCGAATCACTAAAAGCAATCTTCCTTACGGATACCGCATAGTCAACGGATTTCCGCAGGCCGATGAAGAACAATGCCGATTAATAAGTGATGCTTTTGATTTGTATTGCAGCGGGTCAAGCACTGCCGGAGTTGCCGAGGAACTTTCGAGACGCAGCTCGGACGGAAAGAGCTTTACAAGAACGAATGCTCTTTCCATCATATCCAACCCGAGATACAGCGGAGTTGATAAAGGTGTGAGGGGTGCGATACCGGCGCTTGTTACCAACCGTATGTGGCTCATTGCTGATGGGATACGTCAGAAAAACAGCACCAGTGAAGTGTTCGAGTACGACAACATCTTCTCGGATATCATGGTGTATGCATCGATACGCAATAGAAAAGGAATAGAACGAACAAAGCCCTCCTTTACTTACATCTATGATGAGCGCATGAACCGCGTGCCAAGCTACGTTTTTATTACTGAAAGAGAGACATTCTATATAGATGCGGAAAAACTGGAGTCCTTGGTGATTGCCGCTATGAGGGACTGGGCGTGTGTAAACGCGGAGCGCTGCAAGGAATTGATATTTGAGTATGCGAAAACGAAAACCGTGGAACTGCCGAATTTGATCGATTCACTGAAAAACGAGCTTAGTGAGCTTCAACAGAGCATCTCGCAATCAAACGGCTTTCTTGTGAATGACACTACGGGTGCCAGGACGGCACGTTTCGACGAGATAAAACATAAATATATAGAAACTAAAAGATCGATCCATCGTGCGGAGGTGAATTACCAACAATGCGCACAGAGCAAGGAGGCTATTGAATTCTTCTTTGAGAGGCTTAAGCATCTGGACGAGCTGGGTAATGCGGAAAAACGATTCATGCTTAACCATAGCATTATGAGCGTTCGGATCAGGCCGCAGGATACCATTGTAAGCATATATTTTGATGAAAAGGCAAAGCTTCCGCCAATACCAATTGGGATGAAAAAACAACAGTAATCGAAGACGCTTTAAAGAAAGTATTAACAGCATTATCAGGACGTCCGAGCGTAAATGCGCCAATTGCTTCACCCAACTCCTTCTGAGTAAGCCTTGCTGCTTCCTTTCGGAATTTCTGTATCTGTTCTCCAACTATTGAGAAACTCATAATGCACATACGTTTAAATTATACTTATATCATACATAAGAATTGCTTAAATTTAATGGGAGCATTCCAATGCAAAATTAAGTAATACTTATTTTTAGAAAAGCATATTCTTTCTTCTTAACCTTATTAGGATCGCGAGCATCAAAACAATGCAAAGTTCAGCAAGTTGTCCCATTTGTCAATTGTTGAGAAACATGCTATAATTATTTGTTATTAAAGTTACATCGATGCGCTATGCGTGTCGAAAGAAGGTCTGAATGAAGCAGCGAATTGCAAGTGTTGACGTTGGCTCTCCTGCAGAGCGATCCGGCATCAATAGCGGATGGTCGCTTTTGTCGATAAACGGCAGCCCTGTCTATGATGTTATTGACTATGAGCAGCTCACAACAAGCGAGCTGATTATACTCATGCTGGAAACCGAAAAGGGTGGGGAAGTCGTCGAAAAGCGAATCCGTAAAGAGCTGTATGAGCCGCTTGGTCTGAATTTTGAGAGCAGTTTGATGAGCCCTGTGCGTCAATGCGCGAATCACTGCATATTCTGCTTCATCGATCAAATGCCGCACGGGAACAGAAAGACGCTTTATTTTAAGGATGATGATTGGCGGCTGTCGTTGATAATGGGCAACTACGTCACCCTGACCAATGTAAGCGATGCCGAATTTGAGAGGATAATCAAACGTCGGGTTTCGCCGTTATATGTTTCGGTTCACGCCACGGACGGCGCTGTGCGCAAGGCAATGATGCGCAGCAGAAATGCTGATAATATAATGAGCCGATTAACCGCGCTACACGTAGCGGGTCTCGCGTTTCATTGTCAAATCGTTCTATGTCCGGGGTTTAACAACGGTGAAATACTCGAAAGAACGCTTGAGGATCTGTTTTCCCTCCGCCCCGAATGCGTATCTGTTGCCGTAGTTCCCGTTGGACTGACCTGCCACAGGGAGGGTTTGATCGAGCTTAGACCCGTAACCGCCGATATTGCAAATAGCGTTATAAGTCAAATCAACGCGTTCAGACAAAGGCATGGCATTCAAGGCTTTGTGTACGCTTCGGATGAGATGTATCTTTGCGCGGGTGTAGATTTGCCTTCGTATGAAGAATGCGGAGAGTTTGAACAGATCGAAAACGGAGTGGGGCTGTTTCGCAAGTTTGAACAGGGTTTTATGGAGGCGTTACAAGAGCTTGAGCCTCCTCAAAACCTAATTAGACTTGACTCTGTAAGCGGTGTTTCAATTGCCCCGCTGATGCAAAAACTATTTGACTGGCTCCTATCGTACAACATTGAAATCACCGTCCACGCTGTGCGCAATGATTTCTTCGGTCACAGCGTTACCGTGAGCGGGCTTACGACCGCAAGGGACATTATCTCTCAGTTTACGGGAAAGATGAACGGTAAGGCGCTCATACTGCCGCATACGATGCTCCGTGAAAACGATGTCGTTTTTCTTGACGGAATGACCATGGACCAGCTTTCAGAGGAGCTGAAGCTGCCCGTATATAAGGTTTCGGCGGATGATGGTTATGATTTTATTTATGATATTGCTGATATAGTTGAAAGGATTTAATGATGAAACCCTTGGTTGCCATAGTAGGACGCCCAAATGTTGGGAAGTCCACATTGTTCAATAAAATAATTGGAAAGCGCGTAGCCATCGTTGAGGATACGCCCGGCGTTACCCGCGATCGAATTTATGCCGATGGCGAATGGCTCAACTATAAGTTTACGCTGATTGACACAGGCGGTATAGAGCCGGAAAGCGAGGACATCATTGCGAAGCAGATGCGTCGTCAGGCGGAGCTTGCGATCGAGACCGCTCATGTGATAGTCTTCATTGTGGACGGACGTGCGGGCATAACCTCAGCAGACGAGGAGGTCTCCGATATGCTACGCCGATGCAAAAAGCCAATAGTGCTGGTAGTCAATAAGGTGGATCATCCGAAATTCGAGGATACTGTCTACGATTTTTACTCCCTTGGGATCGGCACGCCCATAAGCATCTCTGCTGAGCAGGGATTGGGGCTTGGCGATATGCTTGACGAGATAGTATCCTATTTCCCGGGCATTGACGAATCCGAGGATTCCGAGTCTGTCGGTATCGCCGTTGTTGGCAGGCCGAACGTCGGAAAATCCAGCATTGTAAACGCTCTATTGGGGCATGAAAGAACCATCGTCAGCAATATCCCGGGAACAACGCGAGACGCGATAGACTCCCCATTTACATGGAACGGACAGGACTTCACCCTTATAGACACCGCGGGCATACGCCGCAAGCGTTCGATCGAGGATGAGACAGTTGAGAGATACAGCGTCATTCGTTCGCTTGCCGCAATACGCAGGTGCGATGTTGCGCTTATCGTTGTGGACGCAGAACGAGGCCTCAGTGAGCAGGACGTTCGCATTGCGGGCTATGTTCACGAGGAAGGCAAGGCAAGCGTACTCATCATAAATAAGTGGGATCTAATCGAAAAGGATACTTACACCGCCGAGGAATTTAAGAAAAAGATGCTTGTGGATCTTGCGTTCATGAGCTATGTTCCGATGCTGTTCATATCCGCAAAGACGGGGCAGAGGGTGAACCGTGTCATGGAGCTGGCAAACTACGCTCTTGCCCAAAACAGCATGAGAATCTCAACGGGCAAGCTGAACGATATAGTCAATGAAGCGGTCACAATGAATGAGCCGCCAATAAGCAGCGGCAGAAGGCTGCGCATCTATTATTCGACGCAGGTCAGCATCAAGCCTCCCACCTTCGTGATTTTCGTGAACGAGCCTGAGCTTATGCATTTTTCCTACAGGCGCTATCTTGAAAACTATATTAGAAAATCGTTTGAGATCGTTGCGACGCCGATCCATCTCATAATAAGAAAGAGGGAACGGGACGGTAATAACTGATAGAACAAGCTAACTGTATTAATGGCCGAGGTTCTGAACGAACTTCGGTCTTTTTCATGGCAGATGGAATATAAGTGAAAATGAATACATACTCATTTACCATCGGATAGAGCAATCGGAGGTAATTATATGGCAAATACAAGCATTTATCGTGATATTCAGGAGCGCACGGGCGGTGATATTTATATAGGCGTCGTAGGCCCCGTGCGAACCGGCAAATCCACCTTTATCAAGCGGTTCATGGATCTGATGGTTCTGCCGAAAATCGAGAACGAGTTTGCGCGCGAACGAATAGTCGATGAGCTTCCTCAAAGCGGCTCAGGCAAGACCGTAATGACCACTCAGCCCAAATTCGTTCCGAATGAGGCGGTCGAGTTGAATATCGGAGATGATAATATCGAACTGCGTGTGCGAATGGTCGACTGCGTTGGCTATATGGTAAACGGCGCGCTTGGCAATACCGAGGGAGAGCTTCCGCGCATGGTGCGCACCCCTTGGTATGATTATGATATTCCGTTCGATGAAGCTGCTGAAATTGGAACGCAGAAGGTGATAACCGAGCATTCAACGATCGGCGTTGTCATCATGACGGATGGAAGCATCACAGGAATTGCCCGCAGCGATTATGCGGAGGCCGAAGAACGCGTCATTTCGGAGCTTAACAATACGGGTAAGCCCTATATCATCATACTCAACACCATCAATCCAACCGATCCGGACAGCATTGCGCTCGCAAACGAGCTTTCCGAAAAATACCATACGCCCGTCACTGCGCTTGATGTTATGGATATGAGCATTGAAGATATCCATTCTATGCTCGAGAGAATACTGCTTGAATTCCCGCTGCAAACTGTGAGTATCGAGCTTCCAAATTGGATAAAGGCACTCGGGGTAGAGCATCCGCTTGTAAAGGGACTGCTCGAGCGTGCGGCTCGCATCATGCCTGCGCTTAGCAAAATGCGCGACTATGCTCTGCTCGGAGAAGCATATGCTCAGTGCGAGGATTTTCAGCCCATTGAACAGCTTCGCATCAGCCTCGGTACGGGCAGCGCGGTTTACCGGCTGCTCCCAAACGATGATGTGTTCTATCGAATCCTCAGCGAGGAGTGCGAGTACAATATTGCCAACGAGGCGGAATTGATCGCATCACTCAAGGATTTTGTCAAGGCGAAACGTGCTTACGATAGGATCGCTCACGCATTGACTGCGGCCGAGGAGACGGGCTATGGACTTGTACCGCCCGCCATAGACGAGATGCAGCTCGATAGTCCCGAGATCGTCCAGCATGGCGGGAGGTTCGGCGTGCGTCTTAAAGCGAGGGCATCAGGGCTGCACATTATCCGCGTTGATATCGAGAGCGAGGTAAATCCGCTTGTCGGCACCGCCGAACAGAGTGAGCAGCTTATCAATTATCTGATGGATAAATTCGAGCACAGTCCGGATGAAATTTGGCAAACAGATATTTTCGGTAAATCCCTCTACGATCTCGTAAAGGAGGGCATGGCGGGAAAGGTCGCAAGGCTGCCTGTAGATGTTCAGTTAAAGCTTCGCGATGCCGTCACAAGGATGGTCAACGAGGGCTGCAATGGTCTGATATGCATAATGCTGTAACAATCTTAAGTGTAATAAATGATGCCGGGCAGGGTACTGTCCGGCATTCGTTTTGAAAGAAATACTTACTCTTTTGACAAACACTCAACGCATTTACGGTAGACAGTTCAAGACTAACGCACTTTTTTCGATCAATGCGCCGCAGTTCACGATGTTCAGCACAAGATACCACAGTATGATTGCTGCCGCTGTCCAATATGCAGCTCGAAATTTCGGTTTGAACAGCTTTATTGTTCCGAAAATGAGTACGATAAATGTTGCGATTTCAAGCCAAAATGCGAGCACGCGTTTGGTGGTGAGTCCATATGCATCGATATACATGATCAGCCTTGCCATTGCGGAAACAAGAAGAAGCATTGTGGAAGCAAGCAAAGCGATCAAAAGTCCTTTTATCGGATTGTTGATACCGGTGGAGCCGTTCTTGCAGAACGTTAGCACCAATGCAAATACGGACATATTGATTATGGTAACTACATTAAGCTCCGAAAAGCCGTTTACGGCATATTCGGAATAGGTCAAGCCCTCCGGAAGACCATGAAGCCCTGTAAAATATGTGAACTGAAAGCCGGCGAAAATTGCATACGCAATAAGCATGCAGCTCATTATAATTGCCGCACTAGTGTCATTAAACCTTATGTTCGTTTGTCCGGTCGTAAATCCAATATCACGTTTATTCATTACGGAGTAGATCAGTGAATAAGAGATAAGGAACATCGGCAGGATCAGGAACAGCAGATGAAGAAGCAGCCTGCCAAACCAATCCTCGTCAAAGTCGAAGATGCTTTCAATGCTGATCTTCATTACCGCGTCCGCCGAAGAAAGCAGCATTATCAGGATTATGAAGATAGGCACTCCGATGGTGAGTCCGAGGGCAACGTGCTTGATGCCTTTGTCCCTGCCGTGGAACACTCTTATAAGCGCACCGAATGGCTTTCCGAAAAACCTGAAAGTATTTACGAATGCAGTCGTCAAGTAGGATTTTGCAAAACGACCTACAGCGTTTGCAGAAAGCCCGTAGGTGAGGATGGCGGGAATTGACATCAGCAATGCCGGTATAGCAAAGAGAGTGTTTAACATCGCCAGCGTTATATCAAAGGAATTACGATCACCTCTGTAATAATCCACGGTGAGATTTATCATCAAAACGACAACAGCACCGACAATGAATAATATTTCTTTGCTTTCCTTGAGCGAGCTGCGGTTGAGGATTAGCATAACTGCAGTAAATACTGCGAAGAAAGCGCAGTAGAGCCAGCACTCCAAACCATTTGTGATGTAACGATCGAAAAGTATCGCGACCACCGCTGCTCCAAGAAGCAGCAAGTTTTCTTTGTGTATCATGGATCGCGTTTGTATCAAAACGCCATTCTCGATGGACGCATCATTCATAGCAGCACCATTTGGCAGCCGATCGCCTTGATTTGTACTAAATTGTTCCATACTAACCTCCAAAGGAATAGTAGATACCGACGTATTCATTGCATGATTGTAATGATAACAGGTTGGTTGTTGATTGTCAATAGTTTTTTATCGAAATTTGATAACGAGTTAATCTAACACGCTTAAAGGCAGTATTGTTACAGTTGATTTATGAAACAGTATAAAACGCCCATTTCCGCACTTTGAAATCTTTAACTCGAGGAAATGGGCGTATTAGCAATGGATGTCAACACATATTTAACGAAATCGCAGCTTACTGCTTGCTTATTTCATTGGTTTCCTTTTCTCTGAAAGAGCGTATGCCGGCGACCCCATCGACAGGCAGCGAGAAGCAGATGCCCATACCCTCCTTTGAAAGCCCCGCATCCCTGCTGATCGCTTCCATCATGGCATTGCGCTTTTCCCGTTCTGTCAAGATCATCACCAATTCCTTTTCGGGCTGGATAAGTGCGCCGAAAAACTTCTGCTGTTCGTTAGTTCCGGTTCCCCTTGCGTTCATAACCGTTCCGCCGAACGCGCCTGCGGATTTTGCGGCCGTCATAACCTCATCCGCAAAACCCCTATTTACAATTATGATAATTAGGTCGTACTTAATCATGCTTAGCTCCCTCAATCATTTCGGTTTTTTCTGTTTCAACCTTTTTACCTGCAAGCATATCATAGGAATTCATCTGAAACGCGATGCTTGAAAACGGCACAGAAAAGGCGATGCCACGTCCCGGCTCGTTCAAATGCGCGGCAGCGGCTATCTTATCCATCAGTTCCTGCTTGCGTGAATTTGCAACGGACAAAAGAATAATATCCTTTTCGCGCTCACCAAAGCCGAGCATGGCTAGCGTCGCGTTATCGGCGGTGCCTCGTCCACGCATGAGCAGATGGCATGAAAGTCCTTCCTTTGTGCAAAGCTCCGTTACGATCTTGCCGGAGCCCCTGTTTACGATGCAGAATATCATAGTTATTGGCTCGAAGATTTGCTCACTCATATCAGATGTCCTCCAATTCGAATTCGACGATCGTTACCGCTGCATCAACAGCCAATGCGCCTGAAATGGGCAAACTGGAATTCTTTACTTCGATTGCCTCCGAGCGCAGATTTGCCCGTTCCACGCTCACCAGCTTTATCTTGTACACTACGCCAAGAATCTGAATCGTGATAAGCGGAGTCAAAGCGACGAGCGCAACAAGGCCGAAGGCATCGGTGGTCACATTGCCGCCGAGTGCCTGACAGGCACCCATCGCGAACGGAAGCATGAACGTTGCCGTCATGGGACCTGACGCAACGCCGCCGGAGTCAAAAGCAATAACGGTGAAGATCTTCGGTGCAAAGAACGAAAGCTCTATCGCAAGCGCATATCCCGGGATAAGAAAATACCAAAGCGAAATGCCTGTTACAACACGCAGCATTGAGAGTCCCACGGAAATGGCAACACCGATCGAGAGGCTCAGGAGCATCGCCTTTCCGGAAATCGCTCCGACGGTAATCTCTTCGACCTGCTTGTTGACCACGCGCACCGCAGGCTCAGCCATTACTACAAAGAAGCCAAGCAACATGCCTATCGGAACAAGGATCCACGGCATGCTGGTGCTTCCAAGGGCGTTCCCGAAGAAGGTGCCTGCCGGCATGAATCCTACGCTTACTCCGACCAGAAACAGCACAAGACCTACAAACGTATAGATAAGACCGACACCGAGCCTTGCCAAAGTTTTGCCGGGAAGGTGCAGGAGCAGGAACTGAAACACAAGAAAGAGCGCAATTATTGGCAGCAGTGCAAGCGCAACCTCACGGACATATGTAGGAATTCCCGACCCGAAGACGCGCAAAACATCAATAAAGTTGGAATAATCGGGAAGGGCGTTTGCACCGCTCGACACCTTATCAACGCCTGTAGCAAGGCCAAGAATGAGCATTGAAAGGATAGGCCCAACCGAGCAAAGCGCGACCATTCCGAAACTGTCATCCTGCGCATTTTTACCGCCTCTGACGGTCGCGAATCCGATGCCAAGGGCAATGATGAAAGGAACCGTAATAGGCCCCGTTGTAACGCCGCCTGAGTCGAACGCAACAGGAATGATAGTTCCGTTATCTATGGCGGCCGTTCCCGCAATGGCAAAAGCAAGTACATATAAAGCTAACAGCACTTGAACAAGCTCTATCCCTTTTAATACGCGTATGAGCGCAAGCATAAGGAACACGCCGACCCCGGCAGCAACCGTCAGAACAACGACCCAGCGATTCAAAGTCTCAAATTGATCGGCAAGCACTTGTAAATCGGGTTCCGCAACGGTAATCAACGTGCCTATAAAGAATACCGCAGGGATAAGTATGCTGTACTTCTTTGACCTTATGATATGCGAACCGATGCGTTCGCCCATCGGCATCATTGAAATATCCGCTCCCAGCGAAAATAGTCCCATGCCGAATATGAGCAATACCGCACCTATCAAAAACGCAGCAAGCATGTTCGAGGGCATAGGGGAGATGAATTGCAGCAACAGAACGATTGCTGTGACCGGCACAACTGAAGCTACAGATTCTTTTAGCTTTTCAAACAGCTGATGGCGCATGTTAATCACCATGGGGCTTAGCGGAACAGCCCCGACCTCAATTTATACCCAATAATATCATTATAACAGAGAAAGGATGCCATAACAAGCATATGATTGAGCATTAGCGTTTTGCAAGATTTAAAAGATTAAGTTTAATAATTGAATTTGTTTCCTTTTCGACCATACTTCCACGATTGCGAATAATGAAAGAATCCATTATTATGACTGCAGTGAATTCCGATAGGCGAGGTGAGTACATGACGATACTTTTCGTTCTTTGGGCCGGTCTTATTCCGGCTGTGCCGCTGTTCGGTGCTGAAATCTATCGAAAGCGTGAGGATAAGCTAAGGACACGCATATGCTATGCACTGTTTTTCTTACAGTTGATCGCCTCTGCGATGTATATTATCGCGTATTTTAAACTGTAACAACTGATTTTACTAAAACAAATCAGCATCTAAATCCAATTTGGCATAGGTGCTGATTTGTTATAATTCTTTGGCCGTATAAACTGTTCCGTTTGCTGACTTCCACTCGTTTCGGCTGTGGAGAATCAGCAGGAATCATTACGCAATTGCAATTACTTCTTTGCGATTCGGATTATACGGGTTATCGCTGTCGAAAGAACGAGGTTTGTACCGAGCTCGACAAGGAAGTTTAATCCGCAAAGTACCAAAATGATGTAGCTCAGAAGGGGTGAACCGCCTGCCCAACTGACCAACGTATCGTTGAAGAAAAGCAGCATACCAAGGATGAACAGACCTGTATTGACTATCGGGCAAACGATACCGGCGCAAATAACAGCCACTAATTGATTTTTATTCTCAAGCAGCTTGTACACGTACCCCGCAACGGCTCCCGCTGCTGCACCCTTCAGTATGCAGATAGCAATCGTTGCAATCGGATTCATACCCATAAGGAGATTGACCGTGCCGCCGTCAAGTCCCATCAATCCGGTGATAAGAACCACCAAGCCAAACACTCCGCCCAAAAGAGCTCCCGAACCCAAACCATAGATCGCTGCGCCGACAATCATCGGTGCAAGCGCAAGGGTTATCGAAAACGGACCGAAATGTATGAACGTACATATGATTTGAAGAACAACAACGACTGCGGTCAGCAGCGCAAGACCTGTCAGCTTCCGTGTTTTCATGCGAGTATTTCCCATGTTGATTGAATTCATTTTTCCCATTTTCCTCCTTTTGCAACTATCTGCGTTTGTTAATTATAATCATAACTCGTCTGTAAGTCAACGCATGCAAACCGGTATATCATCTATTCTGAATCGTACTGCAATATATTAGCATTTTCCACTTTATTTGCGCAGTGAAATCCAATATAATAGAAGGAACCGAATAGAGTGAGGGCAATACATGCTCTTAACATATCCCAAGGAGGAAATTGAATTGAAAAAGCTGTTGCTCGGCAATGAAGCCATTGCAAGAGGTGCTTACGAAGCAGGCGTAAGGGTATCCAGCGCATACCCTGGTACGCCCAGTACCGAGATTAACGAAAACGTTGCTACCTACCCGGAAATTTATTCCGAATGGGCGCCCAATGAAAAGGTTGCAGTTGAGGTCGCACTTGGCGCAGCGGTCAGCGGCGCGCGCAGCCTTGCCTGCATGAAGCATGTCGGTCTTAATGTTGCTGCCGATCCGTTTTTCACCGCTACATATACAGGCGTCAATGCGGGTATGGTTCTCGTGGTTGCAGATGACCCAGGTATGCATTCTTCTCAGAATGAGCAGGATACCCGCCTTCTTGCACGCGCGTCTCATGCGCCATGTCTTGATCCTTCCAGCAGTCAGGAGTGTAAGGATTTTATTAAGGTCGCATATGAGATCAGCGAAGAATATGACACTCCCGTCATCGTTCGTCTGACCACTCGTATTGCTCATGCAAGAACGCTGGTAGAAATCGGTGAACGTGAGGAGCTGCCCCTTCGTGAATATACGAGAGATATTAAAAAATACGTTTCCATGCCTGCGAACATGATAGGTCGTCACCTATACGTTGAGGAGCGTGAGACAAGGCTTGCTGAGGATGCTTCCACCCTTTCAATCAACAAAATAGAATGGGCCGATAAAAAGGTAGGCGTTATCACATCGGGTGCCGCTTATAACTATGTCAAGGAAGCAATGCCCACCGCATCCGTACTCAAACTTGGTCTTGTTTATCCTCTCCCGCGCAAGCTCATCGAAGATTTTGCAAAAGAGGTCGAAACCCTCTATGTTATCGAGGATATGGAGCCGTTCTTTGAAGATACCATCAAGGCTTGGGGCATAGCTTGCAGCGGCAAGGATCGCACCGGTGTTCAGGGCGAACTCTTTGCTCGTAAGATAGCTTCCAAATTCGAAGGTGCCGAGGAAGCGGGTCCCATGAATACACCCGGCATCCCCATGCGTCCTCCGGTTCTCTGTCCCGGCTGCCCGCACAGGGGTCTGTATTATGTTCTTGGCAAGCTTAAGTTGACGGTATGCTCCGACATCGGCTGCTACACCCTCGGTGCTCTGCCGCCTCTCAGCGGTGTTGACACCTGCGTATGTATGGGCGCTTCCATCGGAATGGCTCATGGTATGGAGAAGGCCAGAGGTAGGGAACAGGCCAAGAAGACGGTTGCCGTGCTTGGTGACTCGACTTTCTGTCACAGCGGTATAACGGGATTACTCAACATGGCATATAACCGTGCGGTAGGTACCGTCATCATCGCGGACAATTCCATCACCGGCATGACCGGTCATCAGAACAACCCAGCCAACGGTCTTGATATACATGGTGAGCCCACTACACAGCTCGATATCGTCAAGCTTTGCGAAGCAATGGGCGTTGCGAGTGTTCGCATAGTCGACCCGTTCAACATTAAAGAGCTTGAGCAGGTCGTTAGAGAAGAGACCGAGCGCGATGGTCTTTCCGTAATCATCACCCGCCGTCCCTGCGCACTCATCGTCAAGCAGCCGGGCATTCCATTTGTCTGCGATACGGAGAAGTGCAAAAACTGTGGTATGTGCATGAAGATTGGCTGCCCAGCGATCCGCAAGACGGAAACAGGCGTTGCCGTCGACCCAACTCAATGCGTGGGCTGCGGTCTCTGCCAGCAGCTCTGCCATTTCGGCGCATTACATACCGAAGCCTAAGGAGGAAATGAATTATGTTTAACATTGTTATTGTCGGTGTTGGCGGTCAGGGTACTCTGCTTGCGAGCAAGATCCTTGGTCAGCTTGCAATGAACAACGGCTATGAGGTTCGCGTAAGCGAGGTTCACGGTATGAGCCAGCGCGGCGGCAGCGTTGTAACCTACGTCCGCATCAGCAACGACCAGCCCCTGTATTCCTCCATCGTGGAACAGGGTCAGGCCGACATCGTTCTTGCGTTCGAAAACCTTGAAGCACTCCGTGCCATTCCGTATGTAAAACCCGATGGAACCATGGTAATCAACACTCAGGAAATACTGCCAATGCCCGTCATTACCGGAACGGCTGCGTATCCCGCCGATTGCCTTGAAAGGGTCGAAAAATCCTGCAAGACCATCGAGATAAACGCAGTGGATATTGCGCACGAGTGCGGTACATATAAAGCTGCAAATGTCGTCCTCATGGGCGTTGTTGCCAAGACGCTTCCGTTCGATGCCAGCGAATGGCATAAGGCCATCGAGCAATGCGTTAAGCCCAAGTTTTTGAGCGTTAACATTGAGGCATTCAACAGAGGTTATAACTACTGAGATCATGTTTGATTTTAATACACCAATGGATCGTGCCTTAACGGGTTCGATCAAGATCGATATGGCACCCGAGCCCATAAAGGGCTCGGGGCTTGTGCCATTAACGATAGCGGATCAGGAATTTGCCGTTGCGCCGGTAATTAAGGAGTCGATAATTAAGGCTGCTCAGCACGGTATCTATGGCTATACCTATGCGGATGCTGAATATCGAAACGCGGTCGATTCCTGGATGCTCAGACGGCATAACTGGAACACTTCGAAACTCAATATGTTTACGACAAACGGCGTTGTAACTGCGCTCGGCATCGCCGTTCGCACTTTTACCGATCCGGGCGATGGTGTCGTTATCCAGCCACCGGTCTATCCACCGTTTGCGGGAGCTGTACAAGGAAACGACCGCCGTTTGGTCGAAAATCCGCTAATTTATCGTGACGGCAGGTATGAGATGGATTTTAAGGATCTCGATATTAAGACAAGACCTGATGATGTCAAGATGCTCATACTGTGCAGTCCGCATAATCCCGTTGGCCGCGTTTGGACCAGGGACGAATTAACTCGCTTGGGTGAAATTTGCAAACGGAACGGTGTTATCGTGCTTAGTGACGAGATACATAATGACCTTATTCATCCCGGGTATGAGCATACGGTGTTTGCAACGCTTGATGGCATGGAAGCTAATTGCGTTATCTGCACCGCTGTTAGCAAAACCTTCAATCTTGCAGGGCTATCATGCTCGAATATCTTCATACCAAATGACGAGCTTGCAAAAAGGTTTGAAGTCACCGCACATCGAGAGAACACAAGCTGCGTTCCCTATTTCGCGCGTGCGGCTACCATCGGGGCATATACCGGTGCGGAGGAATGGCTTGACGAGCTGAATCGAGTGATTGACAGTAATTTCAAGTATCTCTATGATTATCTTGGAACGTACTTGCCCATGCTTCACGCCGTGAGGGCGGAAGGTACCTACCTTGCGTGGATCGATATGCGCGAATTGGGCTTGTCAGGCGAGGAGCTTGAAGCGCTTATGCTTAAAAACTTCCTCGCACTGGATGAAGGGTATATATTTGGAACAAACGGAAATGGATTTGAAAGGTGGAATCTGGCATTACCACAGGCACAGCTTGTCGAGGCGCTTTTTAGGCTAAAGACCGCTGTCGATTCCATTCAATGCTAAATGAATTTACATCTTTTAAATAAAGAACAGTTAGAGGCCGTAAAGACCGTTGATGGGCCGTTGCTCGTTCTCGCAGGTGCGGGCAGCGGAAAAACACGTGTACTCACTTATCGAATTGCAAATCTGATTGAAAACCACGGTGTAGCGCCTTGGTCGATTCTTGCGCTTACGTTTACAAACAAGGCAGCGAGGGAGATGAAGGAGCGCACGGATAAGCTGATAGGTGAACCCAATTCCGATATGTGGGTTACGACCTTTCATTCATTCTGCGCAAAAATACTGAGATTCGATATTGATAAGCTTGGTTACGATAATCGGTTCGTTATTTATGACGATCAGGATCAGAATTCGGTGATTGCCGATTTGATGAAGCAATGCAATATCGACGAAAAGCGTCATCCCAAAGGCTTGATTCGTTCACGCATCAGCGAGGCTAAGAATTCATCATCTTCGCCCGAAGCATATTTGCTCGAGGGTGGCGAAGCTGACGGCAAAATCGTAGATCTGTATCGTGCTTATCAGGCAAGATTAAAGGCTAATAATGCACTCGATTTTGATGATCTGCTCCTAAAAACGGTTGAAATGCTTGAAACCTGCCCCGAAGTGCTTGAAAAATACCGTCGGAAGTTTAGGTATGTGCTCGTTGACGAGTATCAGGATACCAACTTCCCGCAGTACCGGATCATCAAACTCCTTTGCAGCGAACATCGGAATATCTGTGTCGTTGGCGATGATGATCAAAGCATTTACGGCTGGCGCGGAGCCGATATAAGGAATATCCTTGATTTTGAAAAGGACTTTTCGGGAGCAAAGGTAATACGGCTTGAGCAAAACTACCGATCAACAAAGGCGATTCTTAATTGCGCCAATAAGGTTATTGCCTATAATCAGGGCCGTAAGGCGAAGAAGCTGTGGACCGAAAAGCGCGGCGGCGATCCGGTGGAGTTTACTATCGTAGAAAACGAGCGCGAAGAAGCGTACAACATAGCTAAAACCATCTCCGATCTGCATAGGAACGAAAAAAGAAGTTATAACGATTTTGCGGTTTTATATAGAACTCATGCGCAGAGCCGCGTTATAGAATCAATTCTTTCTACGAGCTTCGGCATTCCTATTTCGATAATCGGTGGTATGCGTTTTTACTCATACAAGGAAATTAAGGATCTGCTTGCATACCTAAAGCTTATCTCCAATCCAAACGATGATGTTGCCTTTAAGCGTATAATAAATGTGCCTAAACGCGGCATTGGCGACGCTACAATAAGTACCATCGAGAGTGCCGCCCGTGCGCATGATGTGTCCATGTTCATGGCCACCATTATGCCGGATATTCTACCTCCCAAAATTGTGTCCAAGGTTGCTCCATTTGCAAGCACAATGAAGGAACTGTTTGCAAAGCGTTATGAGCTTTCGTTGGATGCTCTAACGGAGTATCTGATGCAATCGATAGGTTACTACGAGTATCTTGCGGATCTTCAGGACGGAACGCTGGACACAAGAACGGAAAACATAGACGAGCTGCTCGGCGCGATGCGCGAGCATAGCGAGCAGCTTCCCGAAGGAACCGATGCTTTGCAGAGTTTTCTTGAGACCGCAGCTTTGAATTCGGAAGCCGATAATGTTGATGAAAGCGATGGAATGGTGAAGCTTATGACTCTGCATTGCGCAAAGGGACTTGAGTTCCCTGTCGTGTTCCTGCCCGGCATGGAGGATAAGGTGTTCCCTTCAGTCCGCTCCAAGGAGGATCCCACACGCATCGAAGAGGAGCGCAGACTGTGCTATGTAGGCGTTACCCGTGCCGAGGAAAGGCTTTTTCTCTATGCTGCGCGCGAAAGGATGCTCTACGGCACGCGGCAGCACAATGACCCATCCATTTTCCTGGAGGAAATGGAGCTAATTGATCCCGATACCCCGATGAAGCGCAATTCCTTTGGCAGCGCACGAAGAGGTAACTACGGATCGGATTATTTCAACAGGTGTGGTTATGATATCTCCCACAATGGTAATCCTAAAAGCAGCTCGCTTTTCGGAGGGCATCGCAATGCTGCTTCCGCAAAGGCCGATCGAGACAAGATGCCCACACTGCCGCCCGATGTTATAGAGCATATTAGGCAGCTTAACGGTATCGGACGATCGACAGAGGACAGTCGGGCGATCAGCCGACAGAATTTTGATGCAAATTTGCACGATTCGTCCCAAGTTTCCACTCAAAAAAGTATAAATTCCTTTGGATCAGGAAACACCTACAGAAAGCTGATGCGAGTTGAACACACGCAGTTTGGCAAGGGTACGGTTACTGATGTGAGCGGATACGGTCCGACAGCAATAGTTACCGTGAGCTTTGACAGCATCGGTACCAAGCGCATTGCTGCGGCGTATGCGCCGATGAAACCAATAGATTGAGGAACGAATTATGCTTGAACGAATGCGTTATCTTGTCGATCTACTCAACGATTATTCAAATGCATATTACTTTAGCGATGCTCCAAAGGTGAGCGATGACGAGTTCGATGCTCTAATAGACGAACTAAAATCTCTAGAGGAACAGAGCGGTATTGTATTACCTGATTCTCCCACGCATCGCGTTGGCGGCGAACCTGGCACCGTTTTCGCTCCGCACACCCATGCTGCCAGACTTTGGAGCCTTGATAAAGTCAAAACATTTGATGAATTGCGCGAGTGGGCGCAGCGCTGCACCCGATTTTCAGGGACGCAAAATGGCACGGATGATCTTGAGTACGTTTTAGAATATAAATTTGACGGACTAACCATAAACCTTACTTATGAGGACGGCACGCTCGTTCAGGCAGCGACCAGGGGCAACGGAATAACGGGGGAGGGCATCCTAGCTCAGGCGCGAACGATAAGGAGCATTCCGCTTACCATCCCTTACAAGGGCAAGCTTGAAGTTCGCGGAGAATGCTATATGCGCCTCTCTGTTCTTGATAAGCTGAATAGCAGCGGTGATGAGACCCTTAAAAATGCTCGCAATGCCGCTGCCGGAGCCATACGCAACCTCGATCCGCGCATCACGGCAAAGCGGAATCTCGACTGTGCCTGCTACAACATCGGCTACATTGAGGGAACCAAATTTAACACGAGACGAGAGATGTTTGCTTTCATGCGTGAATGCGGTTTTCCTATGGATGACTTCGTATTTTTTGGAACGATTGATGAAGTCATCGACGAGATAAAAAGAACGACGGAACGTCGCAGCGATCTCGATTTTCTTATAGATGGCATGGTCGTGAAGCTCAATGATATTCAGCTTCACGATGATATGGGGTATACCGATAAATTCCCTCGCGGCGAAATCGCTTACAAATTTGCGTCCGAGGAGATGATCACCACCGTAACCAATATAACTTGGGAGGTCGGTCGAACCGGAAAACTCACTCCGCTTGCGCAGCTTGAGCCCGTGGACTTTATGGGTGTTACGGTCAAGCGCGCAACGCTTAATAACATCGATGACATTAATCGCAAGCGCGTAGGTATTGGTTCAAGTGTGATCATTCGTCGCAGCAATGATGTCATTCCGGAAATTTTGAAAAGCCTTGATGATGGCGAACCCAAGAATCCCGTAACAATTCCTGAGTTCTGTCCCTCCTGTGGTGCAAAGGTTGAGAGACGCGGAGTTCACGCGTTCTGCACCAATTCGCTTTCCTGCAAGCCACAAATTGCAGGTAGGCTCGAACATTTCGCATCACGAAACGCTATGGATATTGAAGGTTTTTCAAAGAAGACCGCAGGGTTTTTGATAGACAGCATTGGTCTTACAAACATACCTGAGCTGTATGAGCTTACGGAGTCAAGCTTTGCGGGTCTTGCAGGCTTTGGCGACAAGCGCGTTGCAAATCTCCTTGGCGCGATCGAGAAAAGTAAGGACTGCGAGCTTGCTGCGTTCGTTTTTGCGCTCGGCATACCCAATGTCGGCAATAAGACCGCGAAGGATCTTGCCGATACATTCCGTACCTTTGAAAGTATTCGCAATGCGCAGCGCGGGGAATTGCTTTCCATCCAGGACATTGGTGAAATCGTCGCGGACAGCATAATTGAATTCTTCTCGGATGAACGCATAGCGGCTCAAATTGATAGGTTGCTCGAACTTGGCATAAAACCTCGCGAGGCTGAAATGAAACAGCAGAATGATTTTATCAGCGGAAAAACCTTTGTGGTAACGGGTACGCTCACACGAATGGGCCGCAAAGAGATTGAGGACTTGATCGCTTCTCTCGGGGGCAAGGCGACCGGAAGCGTCAGCAAAAAGACCGATTATGTGCTTGCAGGCGAGAATGCAGGCAGCAAACTTGATAAGGCAAATGCGCTAGGGATTCGTGTTCTCGATGAAAATGAGTTTTTTGCTTTGCTCGGGCGATAATATGCCAGAGCAAGCTGAATGTTGCCGAACAGGCATGATAAATTCCCGTCCCAATTGGGGGGAGTGAATAATTTTTGATAA
>JAFLSU010000015.1 GCA_022510765.1 Christensenellaceae bacterium | reverse complement strand
TACGAAGGATACGGGCGGAACGGCATACACCGTCAAATATGCTTCAAACAAAAACCTGCGAATAATCAACATCGCAGAATAATTTATCAAAAAACGCACCGCGAGAAAACCTTTCTCGCGGCGTATCTCTTTTCACACCGTTCCAACTTCCCGCTTTTGGTCTATCCGAAAATACCCGCATTTGGATAAACCAAAAGCGGGGATTGGGTTATACAAAAAATTGAGCATTGATTCTTAGCTCATATGAAGCTGCTGCTTCAAAGCATCCTGAAGCACTTGTGAAAAGTTGATATTGCGCTCAAGTGCTGCGGAATTAAGCCAAGCGGGAATGGTCAGAGTCTTCTTTACCGACCTCTCAAAATGAGTTTTTGCGTATTCAGCGACATCAACGGTGACAATGTTCACGAAATATTCTTCGTAAGAGAACTCCAATTCTTCCGCTATTTTGGCAGGATCGACGGCATTCAAAGGTGAAGCGGCGGGTACCGATTCGCCGTCCTTACTGAGCATGTAGAGATAACCTGCGAGACAATCGACTGCCATCGAAAAGGCCTCGTCAAGTGTGTGCCCGCAGGTAGCCAAGTAGTTCAAATCCGGAAAAATAACGGAATATCCGTTTTCTTCCTTGAAAAAACATGCAGGATAGTTTGACAACATGCTAATACCTCCTAAATCAAGTGTCTTAAAAAGCAAGAAGATTATTTCAATCCGGCTTGCTTTCTGATAGAGTTTTCAACACTCTTGGTTAAATCCTTATTATGAAACGGGATAGTGACCTTTCCAAGTTTAGTTGGATGAGTATAATGCCGGTGGGAACCCACCTGCATCTTGAATTCCCATCCGTCCGCAAGAATTATTTTTTCCATCTCTCTCGGTTTGATCGGCATTATTTTACCCCCTCGCATTATTATGATACAACTAAACACGTATTGTGTCAATACGTGTTTAGCTTAAAAATGCTCTGTTTGTTATAATTGCACCGCTTTCGGGCTGACCCCTTCCCGCTTTTGGTTTATCCAAAAGCGGGCACAACAAAACAGGTTTTATCCCCTTCCCCTCAAAAGTTTTTGAAGGTTCTTAGGAAACTTTTTACAAAAAGTTTCCTAAGCGGGGTCAGGGGCAGATCCCCAGCGAGTTCCGGGGCAGCGCCCCGGAAAAAACCTCACCTTGTTACATCCGCGATTCTGCGCACCTTGGTATGCTCTATGGGCGTCCACGAAACCTTTGAGAACAACGCCGCAATGGAAATGGGGAGGTATGTAAACATGAAAATCGGGAAAGTAAATGTGTACAGTATCTTTTTCAGCGGGCTTGTGTAGATATTGCGCCACTCGGTTATCGTCGTGATAAGCCCTACGATGAACAGCACAATGTAACTGTTAAACAGCATTTCAAGCACCGAATGAATCGCTATCATCAGATCCCCGCCAAGGCAGAAGCCGAGAACTATGCCAACGATGTTCGCGATCTGACCTATGATGCTCAGCACGAACGCGGGCATAATATTCATCCACATGTCATAGCAGGTAAAGCTCCCGCGAAAGATACCTTTTGTAAGCTGCGTGAAATATTTGCCCAAAACCTGCAAATACCCCTTCGACCAACGCAGACGCTGCCGCCATGATTGACGGAATTTCACTGGCTGCTCGTCATAAACTATCGCCTTTGGGTTGTAGCCAATGCGTTCGCCGAGTATCGCGCAGCGGGTCGTGAATTCGATATCCTCAATCAGCAGGAAGAAATTCCACCCTCCGATGCGCCCGAGGAAACTCCTACTTATCATAAAACCCGTGCCTGAGACTGCACATCCGGTACCGATGAGCATTCTCGAACCGTTCAGATAACGCGATTCGCGCAGAAACCAAAGCCCGTAGCCCGCAGAAAGCCAGTTATCGCCGTAATTTTTGGAATTACGGTAGCAGGTCGCAACATTGAACCCGTCGCAGAAGGTTTTATTCATCTCCTCGGCGTAGTTTTCGTCAACAAGATTATCCGCGTCAAAGATGAAAAAACCATCGAACGCATTCTTCGGGAAATCATTGCGTATGCGCTTGAAAAGGAAGTTCAGCGCATAACCCTTTCCGATCTTTTTGCTGTCAAAGCGCTCGTATACATGAGCGCCGGCTTCTCGCGCGACCTTCGCGGTATCGTCGGTGCAGTTGTCCGCAACCACAAATACCTTTAAAAGGCCATCGGGGTATTTCTGAGCAAAAATGCTCTCGATGCAGTTGCCTATTACGGCAGCCTCGTTGCGCGCGCAGATGAGCGCGGCAAAGCGGTGATACGAGGCCTCCTTATGTGGCTTCGATTTTATAAATATCGGCACAAGGATATATACATACTGATAGGCATAGCAAGCCGCGAATATCACGGAAATTATGAAGTTAATAAGTTCTATGGTATGCATGTTTCAGTCCTTTCCCGGGCAGTGCTTCGTTTTTTCGGAGAGTTCGGCGCAAGGCTTGTCCCCCATCGATCAAACTCGGTACTGACCGGAGTTCCCGATAATTCTCGGCAGTCCATGCCGAAGATAAAGGCATATAATTAAAGGAATTAGGCGCACATACGCGATCTCCTTTTTTCGGCAAAATATACTTAATGCCGCATTAAGCTTCGGCCGCGTCAGTTGCATGCCCGCAGCATGACCACGGTCTTGAATAGATCGCCGTCCACAATGATATCAAGGCTTCCGCCCTGAAGCTCCGCAAGACTTTTGGCAATATTCAATCCCAGCCCGCTCCCCTCGGTATGTCGGGAGCTGTCGCCCCGGACGAAACGCTCCAACAGCTCCTCGCCGCTGATATTGAGCGCACTGCCCGAAATGTTTCGGAGCGTTACCGTGGCGTAACCATCCTGACAGCCTATGTCCACATACAGCCTCGTATGCCTCTGAGCATATTTTACAACATTGCCCAGCAGATTGTCAAAGATTCTCCACAGATGCCTGCCGTCGGCTAAAACATATACCGAATTCTCCGGATAATTGGCGACGGGTTCGATGCCGCTTTCGCGAAGCTTCTCCTGATACTCGCAGATGGACTGCGTGAGGAGCAGATTGAGGTCGCATCTTTCAATGTTGACGGCAAGGCTGCCGGTCGAGGCCTTGGACGCCTCCGTGAGATCCTCTATAAGCTTCTTGAGCCTTGCGGACTGTCGATCGATGATGCCGATATATTCGGTCAGCTTTTCATCGGTCGAGCCGTGTTTCTTCATGAGGTCGACATAGTTGATTATCGACGTCAGCGGCGTTTTTATATCATGGGACACGTTCGTAATCAGCTCGGTTTTAAACCTTTCGCTGCGCATTCGCTCATCGACGGCCTTACTCATGCCGACGCTGATGTTATTGAGGCTTTCGCCCATGCTGCGGAAGCTGCCGCGCATGTGACGCGTATCCACATGGAAATCAAGCTCGCCCGAAGCGATGCGCTCCGTATCCTTTTTGAGCCGGCCAAGAGCTATTGCGGCAATGATGACGACGGGGATGGTTATACATTTCCATATGAGCCACCAAATGATAGCTGCACCGGAACTGAACGAATCAATGCTCAAGATGATGAAGATGAATTCGAACGCGGTCGCAAAAGCAATGAGCAGCATCACGCGGGGAACCAGCGGTATATGTTTAACAACATACCTGATTCCTCGCCACAGCCAAGTTCCTAGCCGATATATTACGGTGTTTTTGAAAATGATGCCCGCCTTTATGCGCACCGCAGCACTGAGAAGGAACAGAAGCGACAGCGGGTAAATTATGATCAGCAGAAGCCAACCCGACATGGGAGCGTAAAGGTCAATGATTATTGAAAAAAACAACACATATGCCAATATCAGCACGTCGAGCGGTATTTTGTCCACAAAGCTCAGGCTTATGCCCTCGATGCCGAGCCTATGCCCCGCACCGCAGAAAAGGAAGATGAACAGCGAGAGCGCGGCAACGGCACAGAAAAGAGCAAGGAAAGGGATCGCAAAGCGGTTGGAGTACACCCTGTCCAGATTTCTGATCATGCTGCTAACTTCATCCTGATATTCAAGTTCTTCGAGGACGAAAACCGAGACGTAAAACTCCGATTCCCCCTCCTGTTCAGCCGATCCGCCATGCCAGTAGACGAAATGAATATCCTCAAGTGCGAGCTGAGTTTTTTGATCCCCCTTGGTATTCATCCGCACTTGACCTTCGGCATCCTTAAGGATGATTTCAAGATTGGTGTTTTCGATTGATTTGCATACATCCTCCGCACCATACTCAGCATACACCCGAGCGGCATGATAGCCGATGTTCAGTAAATAGCCGCGAAGCATTTGCGCCATTACCGAATCTTTCGTATCGTTATACATCCCACAATCCGCAAGGTACATTGTGGCGGCGGTGATCAATATCGCAGCGGCAAAAAAGACGGTGCTTAGGATAACGGCGACGGCCTTTGTGGCGGCGGATTCAATTAGTTTACGCTTTACATTAGTTTGCATCCATTTTTTCTCCTTTTCTGCAAATTACCGCACTAATCCCTATCCATGCGTGAAAACCTATACCCCTTCCCCCACACGACCTTGAGGTAGCGCGGCTCGGCGGGGTTTATCTCGATCTTTTCGCGCAGGTGACGCACATGCACGGCGATGGTGCTTTCCGCGCCGACGGGTGGATCGTTCCAAACGCGCCGATAGATCTCCTTGGGCGACATTACGACGTCGGGGTTTTGCATGAGCAGGCGGAGGATGGCGTACTCCGTGGGCGTGAGAGCGACTTCATCGCCGTCAACAGTAACGCGTTTTGCGCTATCGTTAAGCTCGATGCCGCCGATGACATAGCTCTCCGGGCGCGTCACGCCACCGCCGAGCTGCATGTACCGGCGGAGCTGGGAGCGCACGCGCGCGAGCAGCTCCACGGGGCTAAAGGGCTTGGTGACGTAATCGTCCGCGCCGAGGTCAAGTCCAAGCACCTTGTCGGAACCCTCGCTTTTGGCGGTGAGCAGGATGACGGGCAGGTTGTGGTTTTCCCGCAGCCTTTTCATTGCGGCGATGCCGTCAAGCTCGGGCATCATCACGTCCATCAGCACGAGATGCACCTCGTTTTTCGCGATCAGCTCCAGCGCCTGCTTTCCGGTGTACGCGCTGAGCGTCTCGTATCCCTCCGCTATGAGGTATATCTCGAGCGCCTTTACGATGTCTCTCTCGTCATCGCATATCAGAATTCTGTACATGTTTATGACCTAAGCTTCCGCTGCGCGGCAGCAACCTTTTTTGTCGTATGTTCCAATTGTACCGCATAATTATCAAAAATCAATCGAAGAAAGTTTAAGATTTATTTAAATTATGGCGTTACAAAATTCGATGTTGCCAAAAACTGGACAGTGTGCTAAAATATAGTATATCTGGACAAATCAGGAGGTCACTCATGAATACCATCATCACCATCGGGCGCGAATTTGGAAGCGGAGGGCGCGAGCTGGGGCGCAGGCTGGCGGAGGAGCTTAAAATAGCATATTACGACAGCGAGATAGTTTCGGAGATCTCAAAGCGAACTCAGCTTTCGGAGAACTACGTCAAGCAGATACTTGAAAAGCAGCCGGTACCCCTCATGCCGATAACGATTGGGCATAGCTTTTACCATGTGCCGCACCCGCTTTTAGAGTCGAACCGCGCGATATACAACGAGCAGACGAAGCTCATAAACGAGCTGAGCGAAAAGTCGGACTGCGTACTCGTCGGCAGGTGTGCGGACTACATCGTGCGCGATAAGCATCCGTTCCGTATCTTCGTCTACGCCGATATGGAGAGCAAGCTTCGCCGCTGCCGCGAGAAAGGCGATGAGGCCGAGGGGCTTTCGGACAAGGAGCTAATTCGTAAGATCAAGAACATCGATAAGGACAGGGCGCAGTATTACGAGTTCTTCACGGGGCGCGATTGGCATGATAAGCTGAACTATGACCTCTGCATAAACACCACCAACACCGTGATAAAGGACATTGTGCCTATTTTAGCAAGAATGTTCCGCGCATAGATGCGTTTGTAGGATATAGGCGGAATCGAATTTCGAAGCTGCCGTAACCTGCGGCGGCTTCATTTATTAGGTGAACCTATCATGAAAAAATCTAATGGATACGATGTTAAAAATAAGAAATTGTTATAAAAACAAATATATATCTTTAATGTGTAAGCACTTGTGCGGCATTTTCTTCATATCTATAATGCCATCTTCAAAGGTCCATTGACATTTTAATCCCAATTTTGTATAGTACAATAAACCATATTAATGGTTAGTTCAGCCGTGCGTATGAACGCAGAAAGGGAATTGAACCATGAAGAACGTGAAACGCATCATTGCTGCCATGATCGTTATGGCGATCGTCGCCGCATCATTCTCCGCCTGTAAGGAGCCGGATTACATGCCGAAGCCCAAGCCCACGCAAGAGGCCGCAGGCACGACGCCCGATGCATCATCGGGCGAACCCACTCCCATTCCGATCGAAAACCCGTACAGGGGCGATGGGTCGCAGTATGTGTACTGCATGGAGGACGAGAGGGATCGTGAGCGCGAGGAGGATATTGTCTTCTTTGCGGATCATCTTTTGGATGAGCTTCACGGACACCCGAAGTTTGCCAATATCAACTGCCTAATATCAACCTATAATACGATCAAGTATCCCGATACCGAGCGCGTAAACGTCTACGATGAGGAGCTGAGGAACGAGTTCATCAGGCGCATAAACATGCTGATCCTGAGCATACCCGAAAAGAGCGATGTAGATATCCTGCTCGGCCTTAACGAGGCGGCGGCGATTCTCAATGACTCAAACACGGTAGCTAACTTCGTTTCGGGATCGCCGGAAGTATTCCTGTTCAAGGCGATGCCGATTTTCACAGATAGCGGGTATGAATGCTATATCACCTCTGCCGCAAAGGAGTATGAACAATGCCTCATGTGCAGGCTCGACGCGATAAACGGCGTAAACATCCATGAGGTCATCGAGCGCATGGGCGGAATCTTTGGTCACAGCTCGGAAACCGAGCTTGTACATGACCAGCTCGGCAGCCGTTACTCCCTTGTTTCGATGTTCATGTACCGTGACTGCTTAAGCTATTTGGGCATCATTGAGGAGGGAAATACAGCGACCTTCACATTCACGGACGGAAACGGAGAAACCTTCGATATCGAAGCGGAAGCGATGCCCTTTGACGGTGCAATGGAACATGAGATCGTGAGGTATTCATCCGGCACCGAAGCGGAAAAAAGCGATATTGGCACGGAGCTTATTCTCTCCAATGCCGACAAGGATCTCTGGTATGAACTTCTGTCGGACGGAAAGGTGCTCTATATGCATATTGACTATTCTTATTACACACAGCAGGTAGATAATTTCCTCAACGAGATGAAGGCGGCTGCCACTGTAGTCGCCGATGCCAAAAAAATCATCATCGATTGCCGGACGGTAAACGGAGCGAACATCGATGCCATGCCGAGCCTCGTGCGCATACTGAACGAAATTGATGCAGAGAAATATGTTCTCATCGATGAAGGCTCCAATTCCGGTGCGGCGATACTGGCAGCGTTTGTAAAACGCTTCGTTGACGGTGCGGAAATCGTGGGTTCCCCCTCCAGCGGTGCGGCATCATTCTTTAGAACGACCGGCTTTGAGCTTCCGAACCTCGGAACTCGCTGTTGGGTCACAATGAGTTCGGGCTTCGACTGCTGGCCGGGCTACGAATACGAGGTGCTTATGCCCGATACGACCGTCTATCAGAGCGTCGAGGACTACTTAAACGGCGTGGACAGCCTGCTCAAGTATTTGCTTGATTAAAATACTTGAAACTATTGACAACCGCAGACTACTGTGATAGTATAGACTATAGCAGTAGTCTGCGATTTGTGTTTATTCACTCCCGCGTGACTATTGGAAAAAATAAAAGAAAGGGAATGTAAGTATGAAAAACATGAAAAGCTTGATTGCGCTGCTCATTGCCGCCGGAATCACGGTAACATCATTCTCGGCCTGCAAACCACAGCCCGCGCAGGAACTAACCGTCACGCCAACGCCCGAGGCCACTCAGAACGGAGAGGTCACTCAGTCTGGGCATGATGAGCAACTTTCGGATCTGCCGTACAAGGGCAGCGGTTCGGACTATGTCTACAGCATGACCGACGAAAGGGATCGGGCGCGCGAGAAGGACATCGTTTTCTTTGCGGATAAGTATCTCGACAAGGAAAACGGCCACCCGAAGCTCGTCGATATCGATTGTACGATTACAGTTTACAATTCACTCGAAAAACCCGATACCACCACCGTCAAGCTCTACGATGAGGCACTTCGCAATGAGTTCATCCGCCGCATAAACGAGCTGATCGAGAGCATTCCCGAGCGCAGCGACGATGAAATTTTCCTCGGGCTTGCCGAAACGGCCGCGATTTTGAACGACTCGGAAGGAGCTATAACAGGCTATCTCGACGATGAGGACACATTCTCGTTTTACACCACCCCGATCCTGAGCGAGAACGGTTTCGAATGCTATATAACGAGGATTGCAAAGGACGACGAAAAGTACCTTATGTGCCGAATTGACGCTATCAACGGCATCAAAATCGATGAGGTATTTTCCCGCTTAGGAAAGCTCATCGGTCACGCTTCGGAGAACGACCTTATTCATACGGTGTGCATTTCCGCATACATCTCGGCTTGCAACGACCTTAGGTACTTGGGCATCATGGATGAGGGAAACACCGCGACCTTTACGCTGACGGATCGGGACGGCAAAACCTTCGATGCCGAGTTCGAATCGATGCTCGTTTGGGACTCCATGAAGCTTGATATGGTCTCATATTCATCCGGCACCGGGGCGGAGGAAAGCGAGATTGGAACTTGGTTCAAAAGCTCCCATGACGATTATTGGTCGAATCCCTGGTACGAATTCCTGTCAAACGGAAAAGCACTCTATGTGCGCCCATATCGCGGAATCAATTGGATGGCGGACACCGATTATTTGAAGGAGATGGAAAAGGAAGCAAAAAAGGCGGGAACGGTTGAAAAGCTGATTGTCGATTGCAGGGGACTTGAGGGCGGTGACATTGAAAACATAGCATTTATAATCGCTTCGCTGAATAAAATCAAAGCATCGGAGGGCAAGTATGTGCTGATAGACCACACCTCGTCCCGCATATCCGTTGCGATAGCTTCGCTGATAAAGCGTTTCGTTGACGGCGCGGAGCTGGTAGGCTCGCCCGCGGGCAAAGCACCCTTAAGCATTCACTCCGCAACCCTGTACGATCTTCCGAACCTTGGCAGTATGTTCTTCTTCTCGATAAATGAGGGGGACGATTACTGGCCGGGCTACGAAAACGAGGTGCTTATGCCAGACACCACCATCTATCAGACCGCCGAGGACTATAAAAACGGCGTGGACAGCGTGCTAAAGGCATTGTTGGACTAAGTTTTGCTAAAGGCTTTGCCGGATTAAATTGCAAATTTCCAAAGCTCGACCGCATCGGGTCGGGCTTTTTTACTTTTGGTTTGATTGACGGCATAACAAATTTCTTCTATAATAATATAATCAACCCAATTCTTCGGGAATGAAATCTATCGAGTAAAGGAGAAAAAATGAGGACCACCGTTCGTATCATCGCCGTAATGCTTGCCATTGCCGCCATCGTGACCGCGTCCCCCGCCTGTCAGGAGCCTGATTACATGCCGAAACCGAAGCCTTCGCAATCGGCATACGCTTATGTTAGCCCAACGCCCACCGCTACAGCCGCGCCCACCGCTTCTCCGACCGAGTATATTGAATCCAATCCGGAGCTTAAGGAATTGCATTACAAGGGAGATGGGATGCCGTACACTTATCTTTCGACCGACCCGAAGCAACTGTCATTCGAGGCGGACATCGTCTACCTTGCGAATCGGTTTTTGACTAAGCAGGGTGGAAACCCGATGCTCAACAATGTCGATTGCGCCATAACGGACTACAATCTGACCATAAAACCCAATGCGGCTTTCGAAAACTATTACAATGCGGAACTGAGAATAGAGTTCCTGCGCCGCATAAACGAGCTCATCCTCAGCATACCCGAAAAAACCGATTATGAATTGGAATTCGGGCTTTGCGAAATTATTGCCATGCTGAACGACCCAAATTCCTCCTTGGGCACGAACGCGGCATCCCTTGAGTTCCCGTTTGAATTTTTGCCTGTTTTCACCGAGGACGGCTGCGAATGCTATGTTACATGGACCTTGAAAGAATTGGAGAAATGCCTCATGTGCCGTCTCGATGCGATAAACGGCGTAAGCATCGATGAAGTCGTTCAGCGGATGGGAAAGCTGATAGCACACGAAACGGAAGAGGAGCTGTTTTATAGAGCCGTAACCTGCGGTTATCTCAAAACCGGTGACTGCCTGAGATATTTGGGCGTTATTGACGACAAGTATAAAAGCTCGGTCACGATCGGTGCTTATACCAGTTACGGTTGGGGTCCCGTGACCTTCACGTTCACGAACGGCGAAGGCGAGACCTTCGATGTCGAGGCAACGGCGGATACTTCGTTTATGTTTGACTACTTTGGCACCGTGGATTTTTCTCCCAAGGAAAAGGTTCCCAAAGACTACATTGGAACGGACTTTAAGCATTCCAAAGGCGTTTCAAGCCCCTGGTATGAGTTCATTTCTGGTGGAAAAACCCTGTATATACGCCTAAACTGCGATGTCAGCATCAAGATTTCGAGATTCTTGGACGAGCTGATGCAGAAGGTATCCGAGGCGACGGTCGAAAGAGTGATTATCGACTGTCGGTCGCTCTCGGGCATAGCTTATGAAAAAGCAGCGGGCATTGCGACCAGATTGAACGAAATCGATGCAAAGAAGTATGTGCTGATAGATCACACCTTGGATCCATCCTCCGTGAGACTGCCCACGTTCCTAAAACGCTTCGTTAACGATGTGGAGCTGGTGGGTTCTCCCGCATTCGATGCACCCATTCGCGGACTCTCCACGGAGACGTTCAACCTAAGCAGTAAGGGCAATGCTTGTATTACTTCGACGACCCGTGGCTATAACTACTGGCCGGAAAGCGAATACAATATATTGACGCCCGACACGATCATCTATCAGACCGCTGAGGACTATAGAAACGGCGTGGACAGTGTGCTGAAAGCATTGTTGGACTAATATTTACATATTTTAAAGCCCGATCGGATAACGTCCAATCGGGCTTTTCTTAAAAGTTTTCCTGCGGCGCTGCCACGCCCCGCCTCACCGCATTCTCTCCGCACGCCTACTGCGAAGGGTTACGGACACGCGCGCGATGCAGGAGCGCAGTAGCCGCCCCGGAAGGAACTGCCAGATGAGTGCGCCGAGGGCGATCCCGAAAAGGCTGAACATGCGTATCGTGCCGTTGTCGCAATAGAGCAGGGTCGCTGCGGATGCGGCACAGGCGAAGAGGCCGAACAGCGTGTCCGCAATGCCAATAACTATCGCGCTTTGGATGTGGCGCGGTATGCGGAAAATGTCATACGCAACACCGATGATGAGTCCGCAGCGCAGGCAATAAAGAAATATTGGAATTTCGTTAAGATTGTTATGCATATCGGTATAGCAGTCCGCCATTCTGTACGGAATGCGGGATCAGCGGAACATCCTTGAAAAGATCGAACCCCGTTGAACGGGCATATCGTCATATTCCATTGCAATGATCTGTCCCTCGATGATGACCTGTCCCTCCTCGAGGTTCAGCTTGGTTATGTGCAGCTCCGTACCGTCGACGGTCAGCCCGCCGCCCTCCGTCATCAGGATGACCTCGCTTTCGTTGAAGCTTGCAACGTCTTTAACGCCCGTGATGCTCGCAAGCTCACGGTTTTCAATGTGGATTGAGTGACTGCGCAGCCGTAAAGTGCTGCCCTCTATGCAGGGTCGGTCGTTCATAAGTAAGTACCTCCGTAGGGTTTGTTATAGTGTATTCGGTGCAAGAATAAATATGAGTCCACTAACGCTAAAGCCGCGAAAACTCAATATAATATTCGAAATGCTCGAAAAAGGTTGCATATTTTCCCAAAGAATGATACCATGATGACAGTAAAAACCGCGAAAAATGAGCCTTTGCCGCGGACGCGGGCGGCGGTTTTCTTTCGGGGAAGGCGGCGACCCTCCCTCGTGGCGGGAGGCTCAGATTTTGAAAGAAAGGCATGGAAATTTATTATGGAAAGAAAAATTGCTTGGAATACCTATTCCGATGAAGAACTCTCGAAGCTTGAGGCCGTTTCTGCCGAATACCGCGGCTACCTCGATAACGGTAAGACCGAGCGCGAATGCGTGACCGAAACCATTTTAATGGCGGAAAAAAAGGGCTATCGCAACCTCACTGACGTGATTGCGAACGGCGAAAAGCTTGCGGCAGGAGACTGCGTCTATTCCGACTGCATGGGCAAGGCGATCATGCTCTTTAAGCTCGGCAAGCAGCCGCTCGAAAAGGGTATCAATATCGTCGGAGCACATATCGACTCCCCCCGCATGGATCTTAAGCAGAATCCGCTGTACGAGGATACCGGCATCGCCTATCTCGATACGCATTATTACGGCGGCATCAAAAAGTATCAGTGGGTGGCGCTCCCCCTTGCTCTCCATGGCGTTGTGGCAAAGAAAGATGGAACGATCGTAAACATCGTTATCGGTGAAGACCCCGCCGATCCCGTCGTGGGCATCTCCGACCTGCTGATCCACCTCGCGGGCGATCAGATGGGCAAGAAAGCTTCCGTCGTCATCGAGGGTGAGGAGCTGAACGTCATCATCGGCGGCCGTCCTCTCAAGGATGAGGAGAAGGATCCTGTAAAGGCAAATATGCTTGCGATTCTTAAAGAAAAGTACGATATCGAGGAGGAAGATTTCCTTTCTGCGGAGATCGAAGTGGTTCCTGCTGGCCCGACGCGCGACTTTGGTCTCGACCGCAGTATGCTCCTTGGCTACGGGCATGACGACCGCGTTTGCGCCTATGCATCGCTGAACGCAATACTCAGCATTGACGAAACGCCTGAATACACCTGCTGCTGCGTGCTTGCCGACAAGGAGGAGATCGGCTCCGTTGGCGCGACCGGCATGAGCGCGAAGTATTTTGAGAATGCCGTTGCGGAGCTTATCAACGCTTGCGGCGATTATTCCGACCTCATCCTTCGCCGTGCGCTCACCGCGTGCCGTATGCTTTCATGCGATGTAAGCGCGGGCTATGATCCCAATTTCGCGGGCGCGTTCGAGCGCAAGAATTCCGCATACCTTGGCAAGGGCGTATGCTTCAATAAGTACACCGGATCACGCGGCAAGGGCGGCTCAAACGATGCCAACGCCGAGTACATCGGCAGGCTTCGCAAGCTCATGGATGATGCGAACGTCAATTTCCAGACCGCGGAGCTTGGCAAGGTTGACCAGGGCGGCGGCGGAACCATCGCCTATATCTGCGCCGCATACGGCATGGAAGTTATCGACAGCGGCGTTGCCGTTCTCTCCATGCATGCGCCGTGGGAGATCATCTCAAAGGCCGACCTGTATGAGGCTGTAAAGGCATACCGCGCATTCATGCTCAATGCTTAAGTGAGATTTCTGGGGCGCTGCCCCAGACCCCGCCGGGGGCATTTTGAAAAATGCCCCCAGCCCCCCTAAAACTTTTGAGGGGAATGGGAATAACTTGCTTACAGTGCCCACTTTCGGATAGACCGAAAGTGGGAAGCATATTAGGTTAAGGAAACGCTCATTTAATTACGTTCGAGGTGCTATCTTTTGAATAATAGAGTTAGTTCAAAAAATCTTTATTACGAAACAGAGAAATACAATATAACAATTTCAACAGTTAGAGGATGATATTATGGATATAAAGGACTGGTTAGCAATATTAGTTCCATCGGTCGTAACAATATTAAGTTTTGGAGCTACATTCATAGATAATAGGAGAAAACACAAAGATAACATTCTAAGGTTAAAAACTGAGAAGCAGCTATCGGATTTGTATGGATTGCAGAAAGATGCAATTGATGTTGCTGAAGAACTACTTTTATTAACAATTGATCCCGATAAGTGTAACGCAGAGAAACTTCAGCAATTAAAAGACAAAATTGATACCGCTGTTGTTTGTTTTGGATCTGATTATGCAGTTAGGCTTGTTCTATATCTTAAGGAATTAACTGCTTCGAGTATATATGATGGCGTCGTAATTTATAGTCAAGATTTAATTGCAGCAAATGTTATATTGGCGATGCAACTTAAGTATGAAACTACAGGTATAAAGACATCCCCTAAGTCATGGTATGTAGGTAGATTTACTTCGCAAGCAATGCTTGAAACAGGGGTTTATCAGAAGTCAGTAGAGGCAATAAACAGAATCGTAGACGAATTAGAGCTTGATGACTTCTTGAAAGTAGAAATATAAAGTAAGTCTATAGTTAGTTGCAACACCATAATATTTTGTTTGCGCCGTCACCTTGCCCAGTTTCATGGTATGCAACTACTAAAATGTAGATAACGATATGTGGGAGCATTGCTCAGATAGCGATAACGGTTCCACGTATAGCTTCAATTTCTTCTTAATAATTCTACAATACGGTAGACAACAAAAACTCTACGGGCAAAAATGTTACCCTCCAGCAACAGTTTATCTTGCTGCTCGATGGAGGGATTCGTAATCGTGACTAAATATAAGTAATTGTTTTCATTTTGCGAATTGCAATGGCTTTAGCCCATCCATCAAACAATCTTGAGCACGATGCCAGCAGCAATCTGTGCAATCAGGATTAGCGGCATAAACACCACAAAGTACCAATGCTTTGTCTTGTGACGAAAAGTATACATTCCGATATTTGAACCGAGACTGCCGCCGATGAGCGCAATTATAAACAGCGTTTTTTCCTTAATGCGCCATGCGTTTTTCTTCGCACGAGCTTTATCGATGCCCATTGATCCAAAGCCGATTATGTTAATTATGATTAAATAAGCTATACCGATTATCTCAAAATAGTTTAATTGTGTAATCTTGCTCATGAAAATATGAAGGTGCAAAAAGTTTGAATCCCCCCTTAAAAGTTTTAGGGGGTTTAATGTGAAAATTCATTTTCACATTGGCATTATTTCAAAATGCCCCCAGCAGGGTTCGGTATGGCGGCATGCGAAACCTTATGGTTTCGCATGCGTTTTTGAACCAATTCCAGCAAAGCCGGAATTGGTTTAAATTCCGGAGCCCCAAAAAAACTCAGTCCTCGTCTTCCTCTTCGGGGAGGTTGGCGTTATGGAATACCTCTTGGACATCGTCGTTATCGTCGAACATGTCGAGCATCTTCTCGATCTTCGCAATGGTATCGGCATCATTTACGTCGACGCTGTTGGATGGGATCATATCCTGCTCGGCGGAGAGGAAGGTGTAGCCGGCATTTTCGAGTGCTTCGCGAACGGTCGAAAAATCGGCGGGAGCGGTGAAGATTTCAAAGCAGTCTTCCTGCGCGTCGAAATCCTCGGCACCAGCATCCAAAGCCGACATCATAAGCTCATCCTCGTCGATCTTGGCACTGCGCTCAATGACGATATGACCCTTCCTTTCAAACATCCAGCCGACGCAGCCGGAATTGCCCATGCCCGCGCCGTACTTATCGAATATGTGGCGTATTTCAGCCGCGGTACGGTTGCGATTATCGGTCAGAACCTCTACGATGACCGCCATGCCGCCGGGGCCGTAGCCCTCGTATGTGCCGCTTTCATAGTTGATGGAGCCAAGCTCGCCCGCCGCTTTCTTTATAGAACGGGAGATATTATCGTTGGGCATATTATTTGCCTTTGCCTTTGCGATAACGTCGCGAAGCTTAGAATTGTTTGCAGGGTCGCTTCCGCCCTCTTTAACGGCGATTGCGATCTCTCTGCCTATCTTGGTGAAAATCTTGCCGCGTTGGGAATCGGTTTTTTCCTTCTTGTTTTTAATGTTTGCCCATTTGGAATGTCCGGACATATTTACCTCCTGAATTTAATGTACCGTCAGTATGTACTTTTAGTACACGAAAATACTGAAGGTACAGTTGTGTCAATTTATTCGTGTTTGTACCGATCGGGGTTTGATGCCGCGCGGCATCATTCTGAATCGGTCGAGTCGAACTGAACCGGCCGGCAGACCGCTATGACCCTGTGGATGGAGGAGCCGATTGCGCTGCTGTAATCGCCATAGCAGGTGATGAGCGTAAGCCTTGGATCAGAGTCAAGACGCATTATATAATCGGGTACGGCATCGTACCTCCATCTGTCGATGCTTTCGACTATATAGTAGGAATAATCGCCGCTCTTCATTTGAATTATGACCTGATCGCCTATTTTCAGCTTATCTTTAACGACCGAGAAATAACCAAGCTTGCCGCTGTAGCGGTTGTGTCCGGCAATAAGGATATTTCCGCCCGTGACAGGTGTTCCGCTGGTTATGAGCCAGCCCGCTCTGTTATAGGCGCGTATTACGTCCATCTGCCCGCGCCAATTATAACCGACGGGATCGACCGGACAGGCTATATCATACTGCGGGAAAAAAACATATACGGGCGCTTCGGGTCCCGTCTCGGGCAAAGGCGTTGGAGCTGTCCATGTGCCTCCGTGGGAACCGGTGCCGGTTGTCGTGCCGGGTTCAGCGGACGTATCCGGCTGCGCGGAGGTGCCAATCCACGGGGGCGGCGTCGTACCCGGTTCGAGCGTCCAATTTGGAGCATACGTCCCTGCGTAATTCGGATCCATGGTCGACAGCGAAACATTGGGTGGGAAGGTCGGCATCACCGTTTTGTCGCCCGAAAACCATTTGCCGATCTTGTCAAAAAGATAGGTTTGGTCATTAATAATGATTATTATGCCCGCAAGCACCAGCACCGCCCCGATGGTATACAGGATGGTGTTGAATCTGCGGTTTTTGCGGCGCCTTTCCTGAGCCGTTAAGGATTCATAGTACCTCTTATCCATGATGGTAATATTATATCAGAGAACCTGCATGTTGGCAACACAAATAATCTATGGTATAATCAGCAATTATAATGGATGATGCGCATGTTCGCGTCATTCGTGATACTTTAAGCGGCAGGCTCGTTCCTGCCCGGGAAAAAGGAAAGTTTTCAGATGGATTTTAAGGATATTCTCTTGACTGCGCTCGAAAGTGCCGTTTCTGAAGCGAGCGGGCTTACAAAGCAGCAGCTAAGCGACATGCTCGAAACGCCGCCCAACCCCGAGATGGGCGACTTTGCTCTGCCCTGCTTTAAACTCGCAAGATCGATGCGAAAAGCGCCCCCCGCTATCGCCTCAGAGCTTCGCGACCGCCTCGGCGATCTCGAAGGCTTCAGCAGGATAGAGGCTGCGGGCGGATACCTCAATTTCTTCACCGATAAATCGGCCTATGCCCGAACGGTCATCGTTCGTGCGCTCACCGAAGGGGATGCCTACGGCAGCTCCGACGAGGGCAGAGGCAAAAATGTCTGCGTCGAGTATTCCTCGATAAATATCGCGAAGCCCTTCGGCATCCACCATATAACCACGACGGTGCTGGGTAATTCCCTTAAACGCATTTACGACCATCTTGGTTATCATACCATAAGCATAAACCACCTTGGCGACTGGGGAACGCAGTTCGGCAAGATGGTGGTCGCATATAATAAATGGGGCGACAGGGAGCGCATAGAAAACGGCGATTCCATGCGTGAACTCGTTGCGCTCTATGTAAAATTCCATGAGGAGGCCGAAAAGGATCCCTCGCTCGAGGATGAAGCGCGCGCAGCGTTCCACCGCATCGAAATGCATGAGCCGGAGGAATGGGCATTGTTCCAATGGTTTAAGGACGTGACGCTCAAGGACGTGGCAAGGGTCTATGATATGCTCGGCATCACCTTCGACAGCTATAACGGCGAATCGTTCTACGAGGATAAGATGCCCGCTATAATCAAGGAGCTTGCCGACAAGGGTATCTCGAAGCTGGATAAGGGCATGACCATAGTGGATCTTTCAGACTACGATATGCCACCCTGCATCATCCTTAAGAGCGACGGTAGCACCATCTACGCGACGCGCGATATAGCGGCAGCAAAATATCGCAAGGAAACATATGATTTTTATAAATCACTGTATGTCGTTGCGTATCAGCAGAACCTCCATTTCCGTCAGTTCTTTAAGGTCTTGGAGCTGATGGGCTATGAGTGGGCAAAGGACTGCGTGCATGTCAATTTCGGCATGATAAGCATGGAGGATATGACGTTCTCAACGCGCAAGGGCAATGCCATCTATCTTGAGGACGTGCTTAACGCCGCAATCGAAAAGACGCTCGAGATTATTAAGGTAAAAAGCCCCAATCTTGAGAACAAGGAGGAGGTCGCCCGCAAGGTCGGCATCGGCGCACTCGTGTTCAGCGTGCTGTACAACGGCAGAATAAAGGATTATACCTTCTCGTGGGATAAATCGCTGAATTTCGACGGCGAAACGGGGCCGTATGCGCAGTATACCTACGCAAGGAGCTGTTCGGTTTTGCGCAAGGCGGCGGAACTCTACGGCGAAGCGGAAACGGATATTGAAAATATCGACTTCTCCGTTCTTTGCGACCCTGCGTCCGCCGCGCTGCTTCGAGCCATCGATGCGCTGCCCGAAACCATCAAGCAGGCCGCCGAGAAGTATGAACCATACCTCATCTCACGCGGGGTTATCGAAATCTGTTCTTGCTTCAATAAATTCTATTACGATAATCGCATTATGGACGACGATCCCGCCGTCAGCAACGCAAGGCTCGCGCTTACAAAGGCAGCAAGCATTGCAATTCGCACCGGGCTGTTCTTGGTCGGACTGGAAGCGCCGGAGAAGATGTAGGGTTTTGTTGGGGCTTTGCCCCAAGCCCCATTTAAGGGTATTTAAAAAAATACCTTTAAAAATCCCAAAAATTTTTAAGGGAAGGGGAAGCGGACTATTTTAATATACATCGATTTCGGTTTTGAGGATGTTTTACCCTATGGCTTTTGCCGCAAGAAAAGGTTTTCTTGCGGCAAAGAACAGACAATGAAATAAATACCCCCCAAAAAAGTTTTTGGGTTCTTAGGGACTTTTTACAAAAAGTCCCTAAGCGGGGGTTTGGGGGCAGCGCCCTCAATAAAAAAGAAAGGAAAAGACAATGGTTTTATTGGACGAATATCGTCAGCAGTTGACGGCAACCATTGCAGCCCTTAAACAGGCGGGTGAATCCCTTTGACCTTGACGGGCTTGCAAACGAAAAAAAGGAGCTTGAGGAGCAGATGGCTCAGGACGGCTTCTGGAACGATGTTGACAACGCAAACAAGGTCAATCAACGGATAAAAGTCATCCACGGTAAACTCGATAAATATAAAAAACTCGTCTCCAAGGGCGAGGATGTAGAAGTTCTCTTCGACATGGCCGAGGAGGAGGACGATAACGATCTCGCGCAGGAAGCGCAGCAGGAATTGAACGAATTCCGCACATTGGTCGAGGAATTCCGCATCGCTACTATGCTCACAGGCCCCTATGACAGCGCAAACGCTGTCCTCTCGCTCCATGCGGGTGCGGGCGGAACCGAGGCGCAGGACTGGGTCAGCATGCTCTACCGTATGTATACGCGCTATTGCGAACGCAGCGGCTTTGTCGTGAAAGAACTCGACCTCCTTGACGGCGAGGAGGCAGGCATCAAATCCGTCACCTTCGAGTGCCAGGGCGAGAACGCCTATGGCTACCTTAAGGCCGAAAAGGGCGTGCATAGGCTCGTGCGCATTTCGCCGTTTGATTCCTCGGGAAGACGGCATACCTCGTTCGCTTCGCTCGATGTAACGCCGATACTCGACGACACCACGGGCGATATTGAGATAAATCCCGATGATATTAGGGTCGATACCTACCGTTCCAGCGGTGCGGGAGGACAGCATGTCAATAAAACTTCGTCCGCTATCCGCATAACCCACTTCCCGACCGGGGTCGTGGTGCAGTGCCAGAACGAGCGCAGCCAGATACAAAACCGCGAAACGGCTATGCGCATGCTGCGCGGTAAGCTGCTTGAGATAAAGGAGCGCGAACGCATGGAGCAGATGGCGGATATCAAGGGCGAAATGAAAAAGATCGAATGGGGAAGCCAGATAAGAAGCTATGTTTTCCAGCCGTACACGATGGTCAAGGATCACCGTACCGGCGAGGAAACGGGCAATATTCAGGCGGTCATGGACGGATCCATTGACGCATTCATCCATTCGTTTTTGATGAAAGTTTAAGCAGAAATACTGCGCTTTCATAAATGCAAACGCGACATTCGAACATAGACATTAAAATTTAATTATTATAAGAGCAGGAGAGTTTTGTTATGGGCAAATTTAACGGCTTTAACCCCGGCGGCGCTGGAAACATGCAGCAGCTCATGCGTCAGGCGCAGAAGATGCAGCAGGATGTTGCTCGGGTTCAGGAGGAGATAGGCAATACCGAATTTGAAGCGAGCGTGGGCGGCGGTGCGGTCAAGGTGGTCGTGACGGGCAAAAAGGAGTTTAAGTCCGTGACCATTAGCCCGGCGGCAGTCGATCCCGACGATGTCGAAATGCTCCAGGATCTCATCCTTTCCGCAATCAATGAGGCAGTTCGCATTGCCGACGAAACCATGGAAAAGGAAATGTCAAAGGTGACGGGCGGCTTGGGCGGCCTCGGTCTTGGCTTCTGATTCAGTTAATGGAGAGCATAGAAAAACTTATCGGAAATCTCAATCGGCTTCCCGGCATCGGCATAAAGACGGCGCAAAGGCTTGCGTACCATATCATAACCATGCCGGAGGAGACGGTTTTTGAGCTTGCGGATTCGATCGCGGATGCAAGGAGACGCATCCGCTTTTGTCCCGTTTGCGGAAATTATACGGAGGATGAGCTTTGCGAGATATGCTCCGATCCTAAGCGGACGCAGGACGTTCTTTGCGTCGTCAAGGATGCGCGTGACGTGATATTTATGGAGCGTATGCGCGAATTTCATGGGCGGTATCACGTCCTCGGCGGGGTGCTTTCGCCCATGGACGGCATTGGCCCCGACAGGATACGCATTGCGGAGCTTATTGATAGAGTGCAGAATGAGAAAATCTCCGAGGTCATCCTTGCCACCAACCCCGATGTGGAGGGCGAGGCGACCGCAAGCTATATCGCAAAACAGCTCAAGCCCCTCGGTGTTAGGGTCACGCGCATCGCCCACGGCATACCGATCGGCGGCAACCTCGAGTATATAGACGAAATCACCCTGTTCAAAGCGATCGAAAACCGCAGGGAGATGTGAAAATAGCTGATTCTTGGCGGCATCGCGCTGAACTCGGTGGAGCAACGAAACAGGCAATCACCTAACAACTCTATAAAAGCGCGGAAAACCTATATAACCAACCCCGCTGCGGACTGCATGAAGAAGATAAACTCTCTTTCATGCGGCTCGCGGCATTTTTATGCTTGTGTGAAAAGAGCTGATGCAAGATTGATAACGGGTTTCCCTTGCTTCCGGGCGTATTTCAACGTTTCGCTTGCACCGCCAAACTCTCGGTACACATAGGCGATTACATGATCCGCCCGGTCTACCATCCATCTGTTTCGCTTTTTAATTGCGGCTTTGTAATGAACATTGTCCATCCCTTCGGGTATGATGATTTCATCATAGCGGTATTCATAGTATTCTTTATCCGTGTTCAGGCGGTTTGACATATAGGGAAGAACCAAAGTTAGCGAGATATTCAAATTTGGGTGACAACGTTTAGCGGATCGAACCGCAGAGGAACACATATCATCAAATTTCCCCATTCCACCGGTGAAAAATACAAATTTATTATCGGTCTGCAACAGTCTGTTGATTGCTTCCTCAATTTTTGTGTCAATCCCGGACTGATATACTTCCCGATGTCCTGCGAAGACGCAAATAGTCATAGAGAGCACCTTTATTTTCATAAAAATAACCTGTATCCGTATAATACGGACACAGATTATTATAACATGCTCCCTCCGAGGTTACAATAGGTTATACGAAGTTTGCAGCAATGGAGGAAGCGGAATGGAGCTTGATTATAAGGCAATCGGTAAGCGTATTAAGATTGCGCGTATCAAAGCTGACCTTACACAAGAGCGTTTAGCAGAAAGAGTGAATGTTTCTCCGTCGCACATGAGCAACATTGAAACCGGCACGACGCGCGTCAGCCTGACGGCCATCGTTACCATCGCCAATGCTCTGTCCGTCACGGTGGATGATCTCCTTTGTGACAGCTTGATTCAATCACGGGTACAGTTTGAAAAGGATATTGCCGATATTCTTGAGGATTGCAGCGAGTACGAAATCCGCATGATCGCGGATATGGCGCAGGCGCTCAAGGATACGCTTCGCAAGGACGCACATTTACGAAAATAATTATACGATTGTTTATGTATGGGAACTGTTGCAAAAGCGAACGATTTGAGCAGCAGCCTTTTTGTTGTAAATATCTATGCTGGGAATGCCCGTGCGACTCTTTATTGGTCAAATTTGTTTGTACAATCCATTATCGTATGCTATAATGTTAATTGGAGGATTTTAACTTGCTATATCCTGTCATACAACCGTATAGCTCGGTTTCGATAATCGGCATGTGCAAAAACGCTGGAAAGACCACCGTTCTGAACCAAATCATTCGTGAGACGGAGCAGCGGGGTGAGATTCTGGGACTTACCTCCATAGGCCGTGACGGTGAACGCAGCGACCTCGTTACCAACACAAAGAAGCCTGAGATATTCGTTCGGCGCGGTGCGCTTATCGCGACTGCGGAGCAGGCGTTGGATCTTGGGACTATTTCCCGGGAAATAGTGGGCATTGCAGAAATGTCCGTGGGCATTCCCAAAATGTCGCTGAGGTCAGGCAACGATATTTCTACACCCATGGGCAGGATAATCCTTGCTCGGGCGATGAGCGACGGCTTTGTACAGCTTGCGGGTCCTTCGATGACGGTACAGCTCATGAGCGTTCGCGATATGCTGTTTGAGCTTGGAGCAAAAAGGGTGATTCTTGACGGTGCGTTGAGCCGCAAATCCCTTGCCGCTCCCACGGTAAGCTCAGGCACGATACTCTGCACCGGAGCAAGCTATTCGCCCGATATGCTGAGAACGGCTGAGGATACGGCGTATGCAGCAAGGCTTATGAGTCTGCCGCGAACGGAACTGCCTTTTGGTAGCGTAACAAGCAAGCTATCGGTGTATCGGGACTGCCGAACGGAAGCCTGCGCGGATATGCAGGACGTTGTCGATGCGGTGCGCAAGGGCGGCGTTAAAGCGGTTTTTATAAGGGGCGGCATTACGGATGCCATCGCCTCCGCGCTTATGGCGGCGGGCCGTGCGCTGAACGGCATAGAAATAGTCTGCGAGGATGGGAGCAGGCTCCTGCTCTCAAGGCAGAATGCCGAAAAGCTCGGACGCATAGGAGCAGGGTTTACAGTATTAAACACGACACGATTGCTTGCGGTCACGGTCAATCCGTTTTCTGCCTATGGCAATCATTATGATAAGGACGCATTCATGAAGGCGGTTCGGGCGCGTATTCCGGCAGGGGTACCCGTTGTGAATGTGCTTTCGAAGGAATTTGAGGGGTTGGAGGAAACGGATGCTCAGCAATAGGCAGCTTGACAGCATAGGCGCTTCATATGTCTTTAATCTGTTGGAACCATGCTCTCCCTACGGAGCGGAGCTTGCCCGAAAGCCGCATTTTTATTCCGAAAGCGAGCATGATGAGCTGACTCAAGAGCTTGAGCACGTCCGCAAGCTCGCGCTTGCGCTCAATGAAAGAAGTGAGGCGTTCGTCCGAACCGAGCGCGCGTTGATGCAGCTAAAGGATGTCCGCCGCTCGGTAGAAAAAAGCGTTGAATTTAAGCTCAGCACCGATGCTGCACGAAGCTCAAGTTCCGAGCGCAGCGAAGGGGTTGAGCTTGGCGATGTAGAGCTTTTTGAGCTGAAACGCTTCCTCATCCGCTTGGAAACCCTCGTTCCCTGCTATCGTCAGCTATGCCCGGGCGGTCTTTATGGAATTGAAATCAACGCTTTTACAGAAGCGTTGGATATAATCGACCCAGACGGCATGCGTGCGCTCATCTTCCGCATAAGTGATCGTTGCTCGGAGGAGATAGCGCACATCAGAGCCGAGCGAAGGAGGGTCGATCTTGCGCTGAGAAACGCGAACGCAGGGGAAAAGGATGGGCTAATTGCGGAGCGCACATTGCTGATCGCAAGGGAGGAAGCCGAGGAAGCAAGGCTTCGAGCGGACATGACGCGGCGTTTAGGAAGCTACGCGGAAAGCATCCTCGTGACCATATCGGGCATCGCGAAGCTCGATTTTGCGATGGCAAAGACAAGGCTGCTTGTAAAATACGGCGGCAGCATACCGAAAGTTTTGGCTATTTCGAGCGAACTATCCCTAAAAGCAATGGTGAACCCGCAGGTGGCGGCGGCGCTAAACGAAAAGGGACGCAGCTTTACGCCGGTGGATATCATGCTCAATACCGGCTCTGCGGTGATCACGGGCGCGAACATGGGCGGAAAATCCGTTGCGGTAAAGGCGCTTGCGCTCAATGTTTACCTTGCGCTCTGCGGCTTGCCGGTGTTCTGTGAGGAGGCAACGATCCCGCATTTTTCGGACATTCACCTCATCTCGGAGGACATGGAGGATAGCCAGGGCGGGCTTTCGAGCTTCGGCGGAGAGATGGTGCAATTCGATAGGATTTTGCGCTCGTGCGAGGAAAAGGGGCTTTCGCTTGTGCTGCTTGATGAATTCGCGCGTGGAACCAACCCCCATGAGGGTGCTGCGCTCGTGCGTGCGGCGGTGCGCTATTTTAACCGGGATGCGCATACCATTGCACTGATAACAACGCATTTTGACGATGTGGCGAAGTTTGCCGCCATGCACTATCAGGTGATGGGGCTTCGGAACGCCGATAGGGACGCGCTTTCCGCTGCGCTCTCGGGCGGCGGCGAAGGAAAAGCGCGTGTGCTTGAAAGGTTTATGGATTACGGATTGTATCCAGCCTCTTCGGATGCGAACCCGCCGAGAGATGCGCTGACAATCTGCCATGCGCTTGGAGTGAGACAAGAGTTTATGAACCTTGTTGAAAGCAATCAATGATAAATGAATGAACCGTGTATGTAGTTTATGCATATGCGATATATAAAAACATACGGGGCTTGCCCCTGACGACAACGGAGGAAAACAGAATGAAAAAAACAGGTATCAGATTCATAGCTTTTGCGGCTCTGATGACACTTGTCCTGCTGCTCTTAACAGCATGTATGCCCTACGGCGGCACGGAGAACACGGCTCCTACCGCCGACCCAAACATCGGTTCCGAGGAATTGCAGGAAATCGTGCTTCAGAAGGCATCCGTGCTTTCGGTCAACATGCTCAGTCCCATCGCTTACGCGCAGTTTGCGGGAGCTAGCTCCGCAATGACGGCGGAGGATATGGATGTCACCGTCACCGCGTATAAATATGTGAATGACGAGGCCGTTGAACTTAATGAATCCGAGTACAGCTTTGAAATTGACTCAAACGGCTATATCAGGGTTCAGAGCAGCGAAATTGGCGAAGTTCGTATCACCGTAACCGGAAAGATCTCGGGCAAGACTGCCGATGCGACCATCCCCGTTGTCCGCCGCTCGCTCACCGTTTGGGACATAATCATGCTCGGTATCGGTCTCTATGCGATCGGCATGGGCATAACCGGAAAGGGCAGGATTTATGAAGAACAGTTCATAAAAGAGGGCATGGAAGCAAATTATCGCATGGTCGTCCGCATCTCATGCATCGTTGTATCGCTGCTGCTGATAGGTTCGGGTATCATCGCTGCCGTCGATGCCTACGGACGGTACTCGCTTATTAAGAACATCATCTTTGGCGTTGCGATAGTCGTAATTGTTGCCGCCATGGTCGCAACCGGAAGGATGACCGACAAGGGCGCGAAAAAGGAAGCGCAGGAGAAGGCGATGGCGGGTCGCGATCTCAAGGCACCGAACTCCGCTTTCGATTTCGATGATAACGAACCGACGATTGACGATATAAGGCGGTAATCGGAGCGATGCTCAGATTCCAAATTAGATGGACATAATAAATCGTTGCTGGTAAAACGAAACAATGGAAAAGAAGACTGATCGCCGTGGCTTCGGCGAATTCATAAAATATTATGCGGACAGATACTTTATCAAGGCACTTGGCGCAATGGCAAAGGGTCTGTTCGCCTCCCTGCTTGTGGGAACCATCCTCGCGCAGTTTGCGAGGATACCCTTCCTTGCAGACATCCTTTCGCCCATCGTGGCGGTCGCGCAGAACGGCTTCGTTATCGGCGGCGCGATAGGCGCAGCGATCGCCGTAGGGCTTGGCGCAAAGCCGCTCACGCTGTGTACGGCGGCGGTGGTCGGCGCGATTGGCTATACGAGCGGCGCGGGCGGCGCGGGACCTGTCGGAGCATATGTTTCCGCAGTCGTTGGCGTGGAGTTCGGAAGGCTCGTCGAGGGCAGGACGAAGGTCGATATCCTTGTCGTACCCATCGTTTCCCTGCTTACGGGCGGCATCGTCGGGCTGCTCCTTGGCGAACCGCTTGGCGCATTCATGCGCTGGCTAGGCGTAGTCATAGGGAAAGCCACGTTCCTGAACCCGATTCCCATGGGCATCATAATCTCCGTCATCATGGGACTTATCCTGACCGCGCCCATATCGAGTGCGGCGGTCGCGGCGATGATCTTCGTTGCAACCGATGCGGCGGGAAACGCATATTCTCCCGACCTGCTTCTCGGCATTCAGCTTGCGGCGGGCGCGGCTACGATCGGCTGTTCCTGCCAGATGGTCGGGTTTGCCGTTTCGAGCTTTCGTGAAAACCGTTGGGGCGGCGTAGTATCCCAGGGACTCGGCACTTCGATGCTTCAGGTTCCGAATATACTCAGGCACCCCGCGATTTTGATACCTCCGACGCTTGCAAGCGCGATCCTTGGGCCGCTCGGCACGACCATTTTTCAGATGAAGAACATGGGCATCGCGGGCGGCATGGGTACCTGCGGGTTCGTTGGTCAGATAGGCACGTTCACCACCATGCTCGAGCTTGGAACCGAATGGTGGGTGATCCTTCTTAAAGTGCTGCTGCTGCACATCGTTGCGCCCGCGCTGCTTTCACTCCTTTTCAGCGAAATACTGAGGAAGATAGGCTGGATAAAGCAGGGCGATATGCTGCTTGACTGATTTCGGTAGAAAGGTTAAATTTATAATATGGATAAGATTTATCTTTATAATACGCTAACAAAGACCGTGGACGAATTCCGTCCCCGCGAGGAGGGCAGGGTGTCGATGTACACCTGTGGCCCGACGGTTTATCATTTCGCGCATATCGGGAATCTGCGCTCATATATCATGGAGGACGTGCTTGAAAAATTCCTTGGATACGTGGGCTACGATGTCAAAAGGGTCATGAACATTACCGACGTCGGGCATCTTGCAAGCGATGGCGATACGGGCGAGGACAAGATGGTCGCTGGCGCAAAGAGAGAGGGAAAATCCGTCATGGAGCTTGCAAAATTCTATGAGGACGCTTTCTTCGAGGATTGCAGGCAGCTCAATATAAAGACCCCGGACGTGATCGAGCGCGCGACCGACTGCATAGCAGAATACATAGCGTTGATAGAAAGGCTGTTTGAAAACGGCTTTGCTTACGAGGCGGGCGGAAATGTATACTTCGATACCTCCAAGCTCAAGGATTATTACGCGCTTACGGGACATTCCTCCGATGATCTTCTCGTTGGCGTTCGTGACGATGTCGATGAGGACGGCAATAAACGCAATAAATCCGACTTCGTGCTTTGGTTCACCAAGTCCAAATTCGACTCACAGGAGCTGAAATGGGATAGTCCCTGGGGCGTTGGCTACCCAGGCTGGCACATCGAATGCTCCGCCATCAGCATGAAGCACCTTGGGGAATATCTCGACCTGCATTGCGGGGGCGTGGATAATATCTTCCCCCACCATACGAACGAGATAGCGCAGAGCGAGGCGGCGATAGGCCACCCATGGTGCGGGCATTGGTTCCACGTTCAGCACCTGAACGACCGCTCGGGCAAGATGAGTAAATCAAAGGGCAATATCCTCACCGTTTCGGTTCTGCGTGAAAAGGGCTATGATCCCATCGTTTACCGAATGTTCTGCTTGCAGAGCCATTATCGCAAGCCGCTCGAATTTACCTTTGAAACGCTTGATAATTCGGTGGCAGCATACGACCGCCTGATAAACCGTATCGCGGCGATAAATGACGATGGCGAAGTTGACATGGGCGCGTTCGAAAGCTACCGCGCACGCTTCATAGAGAACGTCGGGAATGATCTGAATACCTCGCTCGGGCTTACGGTGCTTTATGATCTATTAAAGGACGATTTAAACGGTTCCACCAAGCGCGCTATCATAGCCGATTTAGATACGGTGTTCTGCCTGAACCTGCTTAATGGGGGCAAATTAGAGGAGAATTCGGATGAACTTCGGGAGTACGTTGAAGGCATGATTTTTGAGCGCATCGAGGCAAAAAAGAACAAAAACTATGCCCGCGCGGACGAGATACGAAACGAGCTTGCCTTAAAGGGCATCGTGCTGAAGGATACGAAAGAGGGGACTACGTGGTCAATGGCTTAGCCATTGCGCAAAGCGCAATGGGTTGACATCGGCATTGCCAAATATGGCAATGCCACACGTGGAATAGACCATTACCACGCAAACCACAAGAATTGAAAAAGAATTTAATACTAATATGCATTAGTATAGGGAGATAATGCTTATGAGAAAATGCGCCGTCGGCGGTCAGGCCGTCATGGAAGGCGTTATGATGAAATCCGACGAGGGCATCGCCATGGCGGTGCGCAGAGCCGACGGAAAGATTGTAACGAGTTACAAAAAGCAGCGTTCCAAGGCACAGAAAGGCACGTTTTGGGGGCTTCCCATCGTGCGCGGGTGTGTTGCGTTCGTGGAATCGCTCTCAACGGGCATAAAGACCACCACCGATTCCGCAAACATGTACGGAGAGGATATGTTTGCCGATGAGGAGCCGACAAAGTTTAAAAAATGGCTTGCAAAGGCCTTCGGAAAGAATATCGAGGATGTCGTGATTGGCGTTGCGTTCGTGCTGGGCATCGCGCTCGCGATAGGACTGTTCCTGTTCCTGCCCCAGCTCATATCCTCGCTCATCTTTGGTGAGGGAAAGAGCCTCTGGCGTTCGCTCGTCGAGGGCGTGCTGCGCGTGGGCATATACATTGGCTACCTGTTCGCCTGCTCATCGATAAAGGAGATGAAGCGTCTGTTCATGTACCACGGCGCGGAGCATAAGACCATAGCGTGCTACGAGGCGGAGGATGAGCTTACGCCCGAAAACGCGATGAAGCATACTAGGTTGCATCCCCGCTGCGGAACGAACTATCTATTCCTCGTGATGGCGATTTCGATACTGGTGCTGACCTGCATCGATGTCGTCATGCAGTATGTACTCAATTTCAATATCGAAAACAATGTGCTTGCGTTCCTTTTCAGATTCGGAATCAGAATAATCTTTCTGCCGCTGATCGCGGGCATCAGCTATGAGGTTCTGCGCGGCGCGGCGAAGCATGATAATTGGTTTACCAAGATAGTTCGCGCGCCAGGCATGGGCTTGCAGCTCATAACCACAAAGGAGCCGACGGCGGACATGATAGAGGTCGCGATGGCGGCATTCTATATAGCGATGGGCGAACGAAGCTGCGAATACTATAACAGCAAACTGAATGAAAGCGAAGCCGAACCCGAGCAGGGTACGGAAGCCGAAAAGGATTCTGATGCAGAACAGGTTTCTGCTGAGGTAAAGGAGTGAACTTTTTAGGCTCCACCGCCCGATGCGGAGTGATTAAGGCAGGGGAAATGCTTTCGGAGGCGGGAATAGACGATGCCACGTTTGACGCAAAGCAGCTCGTTGCGTTCGCACTGGGGCTTTCAAGACTTAGACCTACGGATTACCGGAGGATACTTAGCGAGGAGCAGGCAAAGACGCTTGAAGACTGCATACAAAGGCGAATCAAGCGTGAGCCGCTTCAATACATACTGGGCGAATGGGAGTTCATGGGACTGCCGTTCCGCGTGCGTCCGGGGGTGCTTATACCGCGACCCGATACCGAAACGCTCTGCGAAGCGGCCGAAACGCTCATCCGCAGGAATGGATATAGAACCCTGCTCGACATATGCACAGGCTCCGGCTGCATCGGCATCGCGCTTGCAAACAGGTGCGGTATACATGCGACCCTCGCTGACATCAGCTCCGTATGCATCGAAACGGCGGGTGAGAACGCAAAGCTCAATTCCGTGGGCTGCACCATCGTCCAAAGCGACCTCTTTGACGGGATAACGGGAAGCTTCGACCTCATAACAGCCAACCCGCCCTATATCGCAAGCGATATAATGCAAAATTTGCAGGAGGAAGTGCGTTTCGAGCCTGCGCTTGCGCTCGACGGCGGGGAGGACGGACTTAGCTTTTATAGAAGGATACACGATACCTTCCGCCCGCACTTAAACGCAGGGGGTGCGCTCATACTTGAGATAGACTATGACCAAGGAGCAGATGTGACGAAATTATTCGCTGATTGCGGTAAAATAAACATGCTTCGCGATCTTGGGGGCAATGAGCGGGTCGTGCTGGTGGAAACGTAACCAACGGAGCAGCATACGGAATAAACTATGACGAAGAAAAATACTCAATCGGAGTTAGAAGGAAGATAGCTTACTCCAACGGAGTAGCACACGGAATAAACTACGACGAAGGAAGTAACATGGACGGAGTTAGAAAAAATAGTTTACTTCCACCAGAGTAACATACGGAATGGACTATGACGAAGAAAAAAATCCAATCGGAGTTAGAAAAAAATGCTTGCAAGACTTAAGCAGATGAAACAACATTTTGATTCCCTCGGGGAACAGCTAAGCGACCCCGCTGTAATCGCCGACCAGGCAAAATGGCGGGAGCTCATCAAGGAACATTCCCAGCTTGAGGGGATAATCGCCGCATACGATGAGTATACGGAAACGGAGGCGGGCATCGAGGACTGCAAGGCCATGCTCTCCGACCATAATATCGACCGCGACATGAAGGAGCTGGTCGAGGAGGAATTAAAAGAGCTTTCGGAGAGGGCTGACAAGCAGCTTGAAAATTTGAAGATACTGCTGCTGCCAAGGGATAAAAACGATGACAGAAACGTCATAATCGAAATCCGCGCAGGAACGGGCGGCGATGAGGCAGCTCTGTTCGGGGCGGTGCTTATGCGCATGTACCAGCGGTATGCCGAGCGGCATAATTTCAAATGCGAGCTTATCGACCTCAACGAAACGGAGATGGGCGGCGTTAAGGAGGCCGTTTTCAGCCTCAATGGGCGCGGAGCCTATTCCCGCATGAAGTTCGAAAGCGGCGTTCACAGGGTTCAGCGCGTTCCGGAGACCGAGACGCAGGGGCGCATACATACGAGCGCGGCGACCGTCGCGGTGCTGCCCGAGGCTGAGGACGTTGATGTCGAGATAAACATGAACGATCTGCGCATCGACACCTACCGTTCGAGCGGCGCGGGCGGACAGCATGTCAACAAGACCGAGAGCGCGATACGCATCACCCACCTGCCGACGGGGCTCGTGGTTCAAAGCCAGGATGAACGTAGCCAGGGGCGCAATAAGGAGCAGGCAATGAAGGTGCTGAAGAGCCGCCTTTATGAGATGTACCGTTCCGAAGCGGCGGCGAAGGAAGCATCCGCGAGGAAGAGCCAAGTCGGCTCGGGCGACCGCAGCGAACGCATTAGGACGTATAATTTCCCGCAGGGGCGCGTGACCGATCACCGCATCGGCATGACGCTGTATAAGCTGCCCCAGTTCATCGATGGGGATATGGATGAGATCATCGAGGGACTCATCCTTGCCGAGCGCACAAGGCAGCTTGCGGGAGAGGAGTAACCTAAACGAAAGCGGGGAGCGATCCCGAAATAATTAGAAGAGTATTAATTTTTGAAAGGATACTAAACAAATGAAAAACACATTGAAATCGATCATCGTATGCGTCCTGACAGCCGTATTTGCGGCATCCGTTTTCACGGGATGCCTTCCTGCGAGACACCCGGAGAATTATTATCTTAACGATTCGACTGCGCTGCCCGCCGAGATCGAGCTTGGGGATTACCGTCTCGATTCATTGAAATATCGTAGTTTTAAAGCAACTGCGAGCTATGCGGATTATTACAATCACTTTAAGGACAGTAAGGTGCAGCTTCGCAATTCCGTGTTTCAGATGGGCGATACCATGATCAATTCGCCCAAATATCATGAGCTTGAGTTCGAGGGCGTGATTCGTGCCGCAGGCACTAAAAACGATCATTACCGTCCGGTTTCCGCGGATGATATTCAGGGTTTCGATATGGATGAGACCAAGCATGAGGTGAAACGCTGTATTGCCGTTTTTGACTCCGAGGATAACGATACCGGGTATCGGCTCTATATCTTTGATGATGAATTATGGCTCGGCTTCTTTGAAAAGACAAATGATGTCGATTGGATGTGCGCGGACATCTTCATATTAAAAGCGACAAAACAATTTAAACTAAAATAAATTTAAGTCCAATCTGCTTTTCGCAATAAGGGCTGCGCCCGATGCTGGGTGCAGCCCCTTCTGTATCTTTATCCAAATCAACTTCATCAATATCTATACACGCCGTCGCAAACTACCTTCGCGGGACCCGTCATATAGAGGGTATTATCCTGTCGCCATTCGATTATCAGCGTGCCTATCTCCACATGCACGTTGACGCGGCGTTCGGTTTTTCCCGCAAGTATGCACGCAACGGCGGACGCACACGCGCCCGTTCCACAGCACATTGTACAGCCGCAGCCACGCTCCCATGCACGCATGATTATGTTCTCGCGGTCGATTATCTGAACGAAATCCACGTTCGTGCGCTTTGGGAAGATGGGGCTGTGTTCAATATCGCGCCCGTAATACTCCACTTCCGTGAGTGCGGCATCGGAAACAAACGCGACCGTATGCGGAACGCCCGTGTTTACGCTGGTGACAGTGAACCTTCGCCCATGCGAGTAAAGATTTTTTTCACGGAATTCACCCTCGGCAGCAACGGGTATATCGGCACAGTCAAGGCGGGGTTCGCCCATGTCCACGCCGATGGAGACCACCTCTCCGTTTTCAACCTCCGCATGGGGCTTTTTGATGCCGGACAGCGTTTCGACCGTGAAGTCCACCGAATGCTTCCCATCGCGAGCGAGCAAGTCCTCACAGAGGCTTATTATGCCCTTCTCGATTACGAACTTTACAAAGCAGCGTATGCCGTTTCCGCACATCTCCGCTTCGCTGCCGTCGATATTGAGTATGAGCATGCGAATATCTGCAATGTCCGAATTTCGAACGATGAGCAGGCTGTCCGCGCCAACGCCGGTATTGCGATGCAGTATGCACTGCGCGAACGTATGTATATCCGAAATACGGCACTCCCTATCGTCTATCAGTACCATATCGTTTCCGAGGCCATGCATTTTTGTAAAATTAAAATCCATACAGAACTCCAAGTTTTATTTGATCGAGCGCGGCATTGTAAACTATGCGAGCATTTAAACAGGCGCTTTTTAAGACCGAGGCTCAATCGTTACAGCTATTTCGTCACCGAAGGTCTTTCCTATCATTTTGCGGATGTCCTTCCTGACGCCTATGAGATAATCCGGGGTTCCCATCCTGACCACCTGACCATCATACGGCACCCCATCGAATGTCGCATGGACGGGCAGACGCGCTCTTCCGTACAGCGTCTTTATGTCGATGGGCACGATGATATATGCCGCATCCATGTCTTCATTTTGAAGAAGCTTTGCCGTAAACGAATGAAGCATCTCGATTCTCCTCATACAATGATTTGCTTTGGCTGCCTAAAAGGTTTTTGGGTTCTCTGGGGATTTCTCAAAAATCACCGATAATATCCTCACTCCACCACCTTGCCTACAACGCGCAGCTCGTCGGAGGATTTGACCCTGATGGGTTTGTATTCGGAGTTGAGCGAAACGAGCTTCACGCCGTTTTCGGTATCGAGCCGCTTGCAGAAGGCATCGCCGTTGAGCACGAATATGCCTATTTCGCCGTTTTCAAGCTCGGGCTGAAGGTGTACATACACTATCTGTCCGTCGTCGAACTTCGGTATCATCGAATCGCCGCTTATGCGCACCGCGATCGATGCGGTATCGGGAACGCTTTCACCAACATCCATCATTGTATAGCTGTCGCTGTCGAGAAATACGCCCGTACCTGCGGAGGCAGGCATATCGTAAAGCGGGATCTGCCGCACAATGCGCGTTATCCTCGCCTTGCTTGAGAAAATGGGGTTGTCACGCAGCATTGAGATATATTCCTCTGCCCGCTCTCTGCCAAGGCGGTTCAGTCCGGAAAGCGGGTCGCCGCTCTCCATGCCGAGGAATACGGCAGGCACATCGGAGATACCGTATATCTGGCATAGGGCGATGAACTGATCCGCATCGGGGCGGCTGTCGCCCTGCTCCCATTTGCTGACGGCTCGGTTCGTTATCGTGCCGCAGCGCAGCGAGACGAGCTTCGCGACCTCCATCTGTGAAAGGCCGCAGCTTTTGCGCAATTCTGCGAGCTTGCTGCCAAGCTTGTTTCCAAGCTTATTGCTTATATCCTGTATCATAATACCCCCCATTTCAGCGCATTTTAATGCTCAAATGCATTATATTGTACAACGGCGCATTTTGCAAGCTATTTTTCCTCGATTTTCTCCAATTAGGCGAAATAGGGGCTTTACTTCTCTTGATAAGAGTGTTATACTTATTAAAGTAGCTTGATAGGAGAAATCTGGAAAGCGAAGCTATATCCGCAATGGCATCTGCGATGCCATTGGAGCTGTAGAGGCTGTGGAAGCTGCGGAAACGATGGGGGAAACCGATATGGGACGAACCATACTTCATGTTGATATGAATAATTTCTATGCAAGCGTGGAGATACGCGATAATCCCGCGCTTGGGGCATATCCCCTCGCCGTCGGGGGGAGCGAAGCGATGCGCCATGGCATCATCCTTGCTAAGAACTATAAGGCGAAAGCGTTCGGCATTAAAACCGCCGAACCCATCTTTGAAGCAAAGCGCAAATGCCCGAATCTGGTGGTCGTTCCCCCGCATTTTGAACGCTACGAGGAGGCCTCCCGCCTGAGCCGGGAGCTACTGTCCACCTACAGCGACCGCGTGGAGCCGTTCGGCATGGATGAGGCATGGATAGACATAAGCGAATACGCGCCGACTCCGGAGGCGGGCGAGGAGATAGCCGACGAAATACGGGAAAAATATAAGAAGCACCTCGGCCTTACCGTCTCGATAGGCGTAAGCTTCAATAAGGTATTCGCAAAGCTCGGCTCCGATATGAAAAAACCCGATGCGACCACCGTAATTACGGAGGAAAATTTCCGTACAAAGGTCTGGCGGCTGCCGGTCGAGGATCTGCTGTTCGTGGGACGCAAGACGAAGGAAAAGCTCAATAAGCGCGGCGTTATGACCATAGGCGATCTTGCGAACGCGAACGAAAGGCTCCTTCACGCATGGCTTGGTGAGGGCGGGGATATGCTGCACCGCTATGCGAACGGGCTTGACAGCAGTCAGGTGATGGCGAAGGGCAGTGAGGCGGCGATAAAGAGCATAGGCAACAGCAGCACTCCGCCGCGCGATATGTACGATGAAAGGGATGCGCTCACGCTGTTACAGGCCTTGAGTGAAACCGTTGCGGAAAGGCTGCGCAGACACAAGCTGCTCGCCACCACCGTGGTGCTTCACCTTCGGGATAACTCGCTTATAAGCTTCGAACGGCAGATGCGGCTGCTGCGCCCGAGCTGCGTGTCGGTGGAGCTGCGGGATTCCGCGATGCAGCTTTTGAGGGAGAATTGGGATTGGCGAAGACCCATACGCAGCCTTGGCGTGCGCGCGACGGGCCTCATATCAGCCGATTCGCCCATGCAGCTAAGCTTCCTTGCCGACGAAGCGGAGCGCGAAAAGAGGCTTATTATCGAGCGCACAGTCGATGGCATACGGGAAAAGCACGGAAAAAACATCATGTCCCTCGGCACGGCGGCATATGCGCGTGAGCTTGGAGACGCGCCGAAAAAGGAGCCTCCTCCCTTCGGAGCGCTCAGATTCGGCATGACCGAGTTCGGGATATGTGAATTCGGCACGTCCGAATTTGATATGTTCGAATAGGAAGGCTCACGCAAAACGACCGAACCCACATGCTTGAACAGATGTTTGTACGCAATCTCCTATTAGCGGCCAAGGCAAAATATTCGGGCGCCCATCCGCAGAATTCCGAACAAAATTCCCATAATAGATAAGCCACCGCAGTGAATCCGCAATCTTTTCACCGCAATCCCGATTTTCCGACAAAAGAACAGCTTATTTTTGGTGGAAATGCGAAATATGCGATGTTACAATTTTGTCGCAAGCTAAAAGAAAAACCACTAAGGAGGCAATATAAATGTCAGAATATCGTGTAATCATAGCGGATGGGAACGCACAGTTCCGTAGGGCAACAGCGGAGTTCTTCCGCACGGATAAGGAGCTCATTCGGGTCGAGGAGGCGGCCGATGGACAAGCAGCATTGGACAAGCTTCGGAACGAACGCTTCGACGTGCTGATAACCGAGCTCGTCATGCCCAAACTCGACGGCCTCGATCTGCTTGAACAGCTACGCGCGGAGCCGTCCAACCGTCCTGCCGTAATCATCATGGTATCCTATATGCGCAACGACAGCCTGCTCCAGCGCTCGTTCGCCAAGGGCGCAAGCTATGTTATGCTGAAGCCCGTGGAGCCTGAATTCCTGTACAGGCGCATGAGGGATCTGTTGGAGGCCTGTGCGAACGATAAGGATGTGGGTTTCGCACCGCAAACGAATATTCGCAGCTTAGACGAGAAAATAACATCCATCTTCCTCTCAGTTGGCATCCCGGCGCATATCAAGGGCTATCATTTCCTGCGCGAAGCGATTCGCATGGTCTATTATAAGCCGGAACTGATAAGCAAGATCACCAAGGAGCTGTATCCAGGCATCGCGAAACGCTTCAACACCACGCCGAGCAAGGTCGAACGCGCCATACGCCATGCTATCGAGGTCAGCTGGACGCGCGGCAAGATCGAAAACATCAACAAGCTCTTCGGCTTCAACGTATACGGTAAGAACGATAAACCCACGAACGGTGAATTTATTGCGCTCGTTGCGGATAAGCTAATTATCGAGGACGGCAGGGATACCGTAATCCCGTCCGCCGCTGGCGCGAAATAACCGCAGCGCATATTCCTCACACAACAATCGGGTTCCCCCCGCCCGTTTCGTTGCGGCCCTCGGAGCATACGCCTCCGGGGGCTGTTAATTATCTGTTTCGTTTCGACACCAACAGCATACGCTTTCGGGGGGCTGTTAATTATCTACATGCATATCAAAACGCTCCAAAAGTCAATATGGGCAGAATAATATAAATTCTGCTTTTTCCTCAGGCCAAGGCCTTTTATTCACACTAAAAAGTTCAATTCAGCCGTCCAAAAGTGGATAACTCTGTGGATAACGTGGATAAGTTTTAGTTTTTCATATAGCTATACGGTCAAAAACTGCCAAATTCTCGCATGTAAATATTTTTCCGACTATATTATTCGCGCCAGGTTCTATCCCATATACCTCTGACGTAATGCACCAAAAAGGGGTTGGCGTATCCGAAATAGGATCATAGATACAAGATCCGCCGAAGCCATGGAGCCTCGGCGGACAGCGTTTTACAGCATATTAAGCTGATAGGTTCGTAATCTATGGGCAAATAGCCTTGGCAAATTGGGGGGGAAATAACCAAGAATTGGTTATTTCCGGGAAGATAACCGATTTTCGGTTATCTTCCTGCGGTCGCGACCATAACGGCCTTGATGGTGTGCATACGGTTTTCGGCCTCGTCGAAGACCTTGGAGCAGGGCGCACGGAACACCTCATCGGTGACCTCCTGCTCGGCAACGCCGTACTTTTCATAGATCTCGCGGCCAACGGTGGTCTCGAGGTCATGGAAGCTGGGCAGGCAGTGCAGGAAGATGCAGTCGGGGTTATGGGTCATGCGCATCATATCCATGGTCACGCGGTACGGGGTGAGCAGCTTAATGCGCTCCTCGAACTGCGCTTCTTCGCCCATGGATACCCAAACGTCGGTATAGATCGCGTCCGCACCGTCAACCGCAGCAATATCCTCGGAGAACTCGATCTTTGCGCCGGTGGACTTTGCAAGCTCGCGCATCTCGTTAACCAGACCCTCCTCTGGGAACAGGGAAGCGGGAGCGATGCCGACAAAGTGCATACCGAGCTTTGCGGAGATGATCATAAGGGAATTACCCATGTTGTTGCGCGCATCGCCGACGTAGACGAGCTTGACCTTGTTGAGGGGCTTTGCGACGTGTTCCATGATGGTGAGGCAGTCGGCAAGCACCTGTGTGGGGTGATACAGGTCGGTAAGGCCGTTCCATACGGGGACGCCCGCGTGCTTTGCGAGAAGTTCCACGGTCTCCTGCTTGAAGCCACGGAATTCGATGCCGTCATAGAATCTGCCGAGTACCTTTGCGGTATCCTCGAGGGATTCCTTCTTGCCCATCTGGCTGTTGGAGAGGAAGGTGACATGTGCGCCCTCGTCAAGAGCGGCAACCTCGAATGCGCAGCGGGTGCGGGTGGAGGTCTTTTCAAAAAGCAATACGATGTTCTTGCCTTCGAGCAGGTCGCCGCGGATTCCGGCGCGCTTTTTGGCCTTCAGGTTGGCAGCAAGGTTCAGAAGATAACGGATCTCATCCGGAGTGAAATCCTTCAAAGTAAGCAGGGAGCGCCCTTTAAGATTAACAGGCATGGTAGATCTCCTTTGTATTATTTGCACTGCAATAATTCTTTGCATGCAGTACATAATTATTGGCGCATTGATTATATCACAGCCCCGCGCGGTTGAAAAGATGAGAAAGCGCGTGTTGTGTGTATATTTTTATGTGTTTTTGTGGCGGAACCCCAATATAATTAATGTTGACAATTTTTGCATAGGGAATTATAATTGATTTAGAAACATAAAAGTGCGGCAGTCGATGGATGTACGCCCATCCACCGACCTGCATATGTGGGGAATCACATACACAGCGGAAATATCCGCGCACGCACGAACCCATTATACGTTCAAGCTGTCCATTTTTCAAGCATTTCTTGAAATTCGGGGCTTCCGTGTGAGGTTACGCGCTCATCGT
>JAFLSU010000014.1 GCA_022510765.1 Christensenellaceae bacterium | reverse complement strand
ACGGATCGCTGTCGAAGCAGGTTTGGAGATAATATTGCGATACTTCACAGCCATCTAAGCGATGGCGAACGTTACGATGAATGGCGTCGTATCCGATTTGGCAAGGCACGAATAGTTATAGGCGCACGTTCGGCTGTTTTTGCCCCTGTCGAGAGGCTTGGTCTCATAATCATTGATGAGGAGCATGAACCAAGCTACCAGTCCGAGCTTACTCCTAAGTATTCAGCAATCGAGGTTGCGATTCGCCGTGCGCGCATAACGGGTGCGAGATTGGTTCTCGGGAGCGCAACACCCGCTCTTACGGATTATTATCGCGCTAAGCGCGGCCAATATAAGCTGATAGAACTGCCCGAGCGCATCAACGGCATACCCATGCCGAGGGTTGATATTGTGGACATGCGTCAGGAGTTTTTAAACGGCAACAACAGTATTTTTTCCGGTCTTCTCATGGATGGGCTAAAAAAATGCATCCAAAAAGGAGAACAGGCTATTTTGTTTTTGAACAGACGCGGGTATTCATCTCATGCGGAGTGCCGCGCGTGCGGGTTTGTGTTCACCTGCCCAAATTGCGATGTCGCACTGACATACCATAAATTCGATAATTCCATTCGCTGTCACTACTGCGGCGCAAACTATACCATGCCTAAGACCTGTCCCGGCTGTGGTAAGGAATACATAAAGTATACGGGCATTGGCACCCAGCAGGTTGAGGAGCAGTTAAAAAAGGCTTTCCCACCGCTGCGATGCATTCGTATGGATACTGACACCACAGGCGGAAAAAGCTCCCACAAAGACATTCTTGATGCGTTCTCTCGTGGAAACGCGGATGTGCTTATCGGCACGCAGATGGTCGCAAAGGGGTTAGATATACCGAACGTAACGCTCGTAGGCGTGATTTTTGCTGATTCTACGCTGTTCCATTCGGATTATCGAAGCAGCGAACGCACATTCCAACTGCTTACACAGGTTGCGGGACGGGCAGGTAGAGCCGGAAAAAACGGATATGTGGTGGTTCAGACCAATGCGCCCAACCATCGCGCTGTCAAACTATGCACAAAGCATGATTATAAGACGTTTTATGATTTAGAAATTTCCGACCGTATGCGAACTCTGTTTCCTCCGTTCTCGGTATTCATTCGTGCCATGTTTACGGGAGTGGATGAGGATGGAACGGCTCGCGCTGCGGATAAGTACTCAAACGAGATAACTTCCATACTGCTCGATGCACTTAGAACGCACAACGCTGAAAAGGAGCTGCTCTTTGTGATGCCCGGAGCCGCACCGATTCGCAGACGCGAAGGAGAATATCGTTACGCAGTCATTATCAAACTCATTCGCACTGCGCATACGCCAGAAGCATTGAACGCGGTCTACGCTTACAGCGACGGTATAGATGACGGATACTATAGAGGTGTAGAAGTCAATCCTCAGGATATGCTGTAAGGTTAAATAAATCTTGTCGTTGACGCTTTAACATCTCAGAATACATTATATTTTACAAGAGGGCTTTACTTTTTTTAGGATTTGTAGCAAAATATTGCTATGAATGCCAAGTTCGGGCTTCCGCTTCGGATCGACCCAAATGAGGCGAAATTATTTCGGAGGCAAACTACAATGGATTTTATCGTAGAAGTATCCGCACGTCATGTGCATCTTACTCAGGAGCATGTCGAGATTCTTTTCGGAAAAGGTCATGAGCTCACTTTTGATCGTCCCCTCTCCCAGCCCGGCCAGTTCCTCAGCAAAGAGAAGGTTACCATTAAAAACGGAGACCGTCAGATTGAACGCGTATCCATCCTTGGCCCGGTTCGCAAGTCTTCACAGGTTGAGGTTTCCAAGACCGACAGCGTCACTCTCCGTGCTGAGGGCTTCATTCGCGAGTCTGGCGATATCGCAGGTACCGCTCCCATCGAAATTGTAGGGCCCGAAGGAAGCGTTCAATTGAACGAGGGTCTTATTATTGCAAAGCGTCATATACACATGACCCCCGAGGATGCGGAGCAATTCGGCGTAAGTGATAAGCAAATCGTAAGCGTATCCGTATATACCGACGGCCGCAAGACCATCTTTGGCGACGTTGTCGTAAGGGTAAGCCCTTCCTTCAATCTCGCAATGCATATTGATACTGACGAAGCAAACGGAGCTGCCGTTCCCCGCAACGGATGTCACGGTCATATCGTAAACGTTGAGTATTGATTGATCCAAAAGTTAAATATCAATTATTCATAATAAAAACTGGTGCGTTAGCTTTACGCTTTCGCACCTTTGATTTAATACTTATCCAACAGCATTCTGATACATCCAGTAGGCGTACACTCCATAACCCTTCGTAGGATCGTTCACGAACACATGTGTGACTACCCCCACGAGGAATCCATCCATGAGGATCGGGCTTCCACTCATTCCTTGTACGATCCCGCCGGTCGTACTCAACAGCCTTTCGTCGGTTATTTCAATTACCAACCCCTTTTGCCCCGGTTTTGACTGTTTCGCGGCTTTGAGTATCCTGCACGAATACTGCTTTGGACCATTACCGTCTATGTCCGATAATATATAGGCATCTCCCGTTTTTACTTCGTTTGGAAAGGCGACCGGAACGGCATTGTTTTCGGTTAGCACGTTTATGTCTCCATCTCCGGAACCGAAAATGCCGAGTTCGCCGTTGCCATCAATGCTTCCAATTCGTATGCTTGCACTTGAGAATGTGCCCTGGATTTCCCCCGGTATACCCGCAGTACCTTTCACAACCCCAAGAACTCTCGCATACCGCATCTCACCCGACCCAACCGTGATAATTCGTCCCGTATCGGCATCGATCACCGCATGACCAAGGGCAGTGGTGACTTTCGTATCCTCCTCGTAGAAGGACAGCGTACCAATGCCCACTGTGCTGTCCCGTACCCATGCGCCTATTCTGGCGGTTCCATCCGAGGCGACCTCCGGTACTATATATATTTCCATGCGCTTACCGTTTCGATCAATTTGAATGCTCGCGCCAAATTGATTTGCGTTTAACGCAACCTGCAATTCTTCCGAAGTGTTGACCGCGGTTCCCTCCACACTGATTATTACATCACCCGGCTTGATCCCCGCTTCCTGCGAAGGATTGCATTTTTTACCCGCAGAATTAGTAAAACTGCCGTTTCCAACCACAAGTACACCCTGTGTATATATCGTGATTCCTATCGCATTGCCTCCCGGATGAAGCCATGCACGTTCGCCCACATATGCGGGAATGCTGCGCAAGGTAATGAACCCCAGCACATTGATATTAATGCTTCCACTTGAGAGCGTCTCATCCCCTGTGTACGAAGCCGATACCGCACCCATACCAAACTGTTCATACAGATCGGTAGTTTCAGCATTTAACTCATTGTTGTTTTCGGCAAAAATGGCGTTGGGCAAGCTGCGCACCGTCCTCATCGGTGTCGAGAAGTTTACTGCGCATAAAAGCAAAGCAAGAATTATGCCGCATATACGCATTCGGCGTTTTCCTGTCCGAAGCGAAACATTCATATAAAAAAGCACCCCGAATCATCTCATAATGAGACTATTCTCGGTGTGCATCGAACAAAATATGCAAGGAAAAACTACTATTTATTCATTTTATTATCAAAATCGGCTTTAAAGCGTTCAGCCGTTTCAATAAGCTCATCCGCATACTTTACGGCAGCCTCATCGGTGCTTACAGAGCCCATTATCCTCGCAAGCTCAAGCCGACGCTCTGACGCGTTCAATTCGCGAAGGTTTGTGTATGTGCGATCATCATCACTGTGCTTTTCAACCAAAAGATGACAATCAGCAAATGCGGCGATTTGCGGCAAATGCGTGATAGAAAGCACCTGATGATCCTTCGCTACGCGAATCAGCCGTTCACCGACCCTGACAGCCGTTCTTCCGCTGATGCCGGTATCGATTTCGTCAAATATAAGCGTCGCGATCCCATCGGCATCGGCGCAAACCGTCTTTATTGCAAGCATGATACGCGACAGCTCGCCGCCCGAAGCGACCTTGGACAGCGGTTTTAGCGGCTCGCCCATATTGGCGGACAGCATAAATTCAAGTGCATCATTTCCGTTGCTGTGCAGTTCCCCATCGGGTTCAGAAAACATGACCGAAAACCTTGCCTTTGACATTCCAAGCTCATGAAGCTGCAGCATGACATTGTTTGATAATTCTTCCGCCGAAGCCCGTCTTAGCTTAGTCAGCCTATCCGCCTCAATAAAGTATTCGTTTTTAAGGCGTTCCCTTTCGGAAAAAAGCTTCCTTCGAACCTCCTCTGAGCCGGTAAGCTCTTCAAGCTCCGCTTGAGCCTCTCTCATAAAATCAAGAACAGCCTCAACCGATCCGCCGTATTTACGCTTTAGCGAATTGATATAGTCGAGACGATTCTCAAGCTCATTCAAGCGTTCTGGCGAATACTCATAGCCAAGACGCATATCTCGCAGCTGGTATGCAGCATCCTCGATTTCATAATATGTGCTATCCAAGCGGGAGAAGATTTCGCCGTATTGCGGTGAAAGTTCCGATATTCTCGAAAGCGCATTTACCGCACGCCGAAGCTTATCAAGCGCACCCGAATCGCCGGAAACCAATTCTCCGCTCTGTTCAAGAGCGGAACTTATTTGCTCCGCATTTGAAAGCAGCGTGAGCTCGCCTTTAATCTCAGACTCCTCACCGACACTTAACTTAGCCTTTTCGATTTCATTGATTTGATATGAAAGAATATCAAGCCTGCGCTCACGTTCCGCCTCGGACATGAATCCTGAATTAAGCTTTTTTACAACTTCGTTATACTGCCTGTACAGCTCGCCCACCCTCTTGCGAACCGGCAAAATTTCATTGGATCGATATGCATCGACCATACCTATATGCTTCTGCGGCGCAAGCAGGGATTGATGCGCGTGCTGACCGTGAATGTCCACAAGCTGATCGGTTATCATTTTGAGTGTAGCAAGCGGCACTATTTCACCGTTGATCCTGCAAATGCTTTTACCCGACGCAGTAATCTCTCGCACGATGATAATGGTATCATCCTCACAATCGATACCGAGGTCGTTAAGGAAACCATGTATCTGTGAATCTTCCTCAATGCCAAAGAATGCTTCTACCCTTGCCTTCTGCTTTCCCGTTGAGATAAGCTCCTTGCTGGCACGCTCACCGAGCACAAGACCAACGCTGTCGATAATTATTGATTTACCCGCACCAGTTTCGCCGGTAAGCACGTTGAAGCCCTCGGATAATTCGATATCGAGTTGTTCGATAAGCGCAATATTTTGAATTATGAGCCGTTCCAGCATATTCTCCCCCGAAGTTTAAAAATGCGAAATTTTTAAAGCTTATGCCAATTTTTCGCGTATAAGACGGAACACATTCCGCCTGCCGATCCTGATAAACCCTATCTTTTGCTCAGCTTTGCAAACCGTGAACGATGACCCTGTTGGCAGTTCCATGATTTGGATACCGTCCGCATACAGTATGCAGTCGCTTCTCACGGTAACATGTATGGTCGAATTGAACGATGCGACGACCGGGCGCGCCGTAAGCGAATGCGGGCAGACTGGCGTTACAAGTATCACATCAAGATTGGGCGCTACGACGGGGCCTCCGGCCGAAATGGAATATCCTGTCGATCCGGTCGAAGAGGAAAATATGATTCCGTCACCATGGATTATACCCATATCTGCCCCGTCGACGGAAACGTCAATATGCGACACGGACGAGAACCCGTTTTTAAACGCAAGAAAATCGTTAAGACATATGAATTCTTCGCCGCTCTCGATTCGAACGCGAAGTTGGGATGCTTCCTCGATCGTATAATCACCATCGCAGAATCTATCTAAAGCCTCGGCAAAACCTCCGATGTCGGTTTCACTGAAAAACCCAATCTTACCAAGGTTAATCCCGAAGATGGGGGTGTTGATTGGGCATCCGTTGTTCACCGCACCCGAAATTGCCTGGAGGATGGTTCCGTCCCCACCTATGGTTATTATACAGCAGGGTCTTTCGCTCGCACAATCAGTGAACATCTCCAACGCACTTGCATAGGTTCGGCACTCAAACCCCTTCTCACGCGCAATGGCCTGCGCCGATTCAAGCACCTCATCGGAGTTTGCCTTTGTCATGTTCGCAAAAAAGAATACTTTTCCTCTTTTCGTTTCTTCCATAGCTTTACATAAATCTCTCGTCAAATAATCAGTTTTTAGGATGATTTCTTGTCCGTTATTCTTCAAAAACCACAAAGACTTAGAGCAAGGTATCATGCGCCTTTCGTGTCACCCGCTGCACTGCGGAGTACAGATCCTTCTGACTCATAATTCCTTGTACTTTAATGCCCTGTTTTCTATCACCCTGCTCAGCTCCGGCATCGGTATGTGAAAGGTAGAGCAGAAACTCTATATTGCCTTTTGGACCCGTAATTGGTGAAAAATCCACTCCTTTTACGGAAAAACCGTTTTCACAGGCGAATTCGATGGAATTTAAAAGCACCTCTATATGGGTTTTAATATCCCGAACAACACCATTCTTTCCGACCTTATCACGTCCTGCCTCGAACTGCGGCTTGACCAGCACGACCGCTTCCCCTCCTATGGAAAGGCATTCGTGAAGCCTCGGCAGAATCAGCTTGATCGATATGAACGACACATCGATCGAAGCAAACTCCGGCACAGAATCAAACCAATCGGGTTCCATCAGCCTCGCGTTATGACGCTCCATGCAAACAACTCTTTCGTCATTGCGAAGTTTCCAATCGAGCTGACCATAGCCAACGTCAACAGCAAACACCTTTTTTGCGCCATGCATTAGCATGCATTCGGTAAATCCGCCCGTCGAAGCGCCAATGTCCACGCAAACAAGGCCGCTCAGGTCGATACCGTAGCCGGAGATAGCCTTCTCGAGCTTTAATCCTCCCCTGCTCACGAACGGTATGGGGTTTTCCTTTAATGTAAGCAATTGTCCATCCCGTACCTGATCGCTCGCTTTCTGCACCTTAACGCCGTCAAGAAGCACTACGCCCTCCATTATCAGCGCTTTCGCCCGCTCTCTGCTTTGTGCGAGACCAAGCTCAACCAGCTTATTGTCAACCCTCTGTGTCAAATTATTGTTCCAACTTCTTCAAGTATTTAAGTACCGTGTTTCTTATTGATTCTGCATCAAGACCGCAAAGGAAATCCTGCTCGCTTATGGAAGCCGCAGCGATCGGGATATTGGGCACTCCAAGGCTTATGACCTTAATGTTTCCTTCCGAAGCCGCAGAAAGTCTTGCAAGCTGTACGCCAAAGCCGGTATCTACGCTCCCATCCTCCACGGTTATTATGTATTTTGCTCCGCTAAGAATTTCAAGTCTGCTCTCGTCGAGCGGGCACAGCACCCTCGCGTTTACTATTCCGACAGGCAGTCCCTTGCAGGCTCCCATCGCTCTATTAAGCAGTCTCCCCGTAGCCACGACGGTGACCGGCTTAACGCTCGAAATTACTTCCCAATCATCGATAGGAACCGATTTGTTCAGCGGCCGCTCAGGAAGCAGACCCCTATTATACCTGATGGCACATGGACCGGACATATCTATTGCCCTTGCAAGCATCGCTCGAAGCTCCTCCACGGAGGAGGGCGAAAATAGCGTTATGCCGTTCGGAAGCGTGGTTATATAAGCAATATCATAAACCCCCTGGTGGGTTTCGCCATCCGCGCCCACAAGACCCGCGCGGTCTATGCCAAAGACTACATGAAGATCCTGCAAGCATACATCATGCAGAAGCTGGTCGTAGCCCCGCTGCAAGAAGGTTGAATACACAACAAAAACCGGAACCATCCCCGCCGCTGCCATTCCTGCCGCCATTGTGACGCCATGCTGCTCGGCAATGCCGACATCGAAAAACCTGTCCGGGAACCGTTTTTCAAAATTGGAAAGCCCGGTTCCTGCCGTCATTGCAGCGGTTATTGCAACGATGCGTTCATCCTTTTTGGCTAAACTGCAAAGCTCATGAGCGAACACCTTTGAATTGCTGTTATTGGATTTACAATCCCCCGTTGCCTCATCAAAACTGCCGATGCCATGAAACTTTTCCGAATCCCGTTCGGCATGCACATATCCCCTGCCCTTTTGCGTCATCACATGAATGACTATGGGCTTGTCCTTCATGTTTTTAGCATGTTCGAAAATCTTGACAAGGCTTCCTATATCATGCCCATCTATGGGACCTACATAGGTAAAGCCCAGCTCCTCAAACATAACATTGGGCAAAACAAAATATTTAATGCGATTTTTTAACTTCTCGATTCGATTGCTTAAATCGTTGCCTACCCTCGGTATCCGCTTCAGACTGTTGGAAAAACTGCGCTTAAATCCCTTATATCCTCTGCTTGTACGAAGCTTGGAAAGATGTCCGCTCATTCCTCCGACATTTCCCGAGATAGACATTTTATTATCGTTAAGCACAACTATGAGCGGCAGCTCCTGTTCGCCTGCGTCATCAAGTGCCTCATAAGCAAGACCGCCCGTCAAAGCACCGTCTCCGATCACTGCGACAACGTGTTTGTCCGTTTCTCCCCGCAGCTTGAATCCGCGAAGCATACCGAGCGCGGCAGAAACGGAGGTACTCGAGTGTCCGACATTGAATGCGTCATAGACGCTTTCGGAGGTTTTCGGAAAACCTGAAATGCCATCTTTGCGGCGCAAGGTATTGAACTGCTCCGCTCGTCCGGTGAGCAGCTTATGTACATAGCTCTGGTGGCCTACATCAAACACGAGCCTGTCGGTCTCAAAATCGAAGCAAAGATGCAGCGCGATGGTCAACTCCACCACGCCCAGATTCGACGATAGATGCCCTCCCGTCTCGGCAACGACGGAAACAATATACCTGCGCATCTCTGCGGCAAGCTTATAAAGCTCTGCCTCGCTCAAGCCGCGCAAATCCTTGGGCGATCTGATCCTCGAAAGCAGCTTCAGCTCGTGATAATTAATCATCTCAGTTGCTCCTGTTCAGGATGTAGTAAATCGTATCGTAAAGATACTGGCATTTGTCACCAAACGCGTCAAGAAGCTTTCTTTCGGCCTCGCGAGCTACGCTTTCGGCAAGCACCTTGGCTTTTTCAAGTCCGTATAGACTCACAAACGTCAGCTTGTTATGTGCGCTGTCCTTTCCCAAGGTTTTGCCAACAACAGCGAAATCGCCTTCCGCATCGAGGATGTCGTCCTTTATCTGAAACAACAACCCTATCTTCTGTGCGTAGTTCTCAAGACATATTAGCTGCTCCTCGGTCGGGTTTCCGCAGTATGCCCCAGCAAGCACGGAAGCAATCAGCATATCAGCCGTTTTACGAGTATGTATGTAGTTAAGCTCCGCCTCGTTTTTTATGCCTTCATTTTCGCTCATCAAATCGGCACTCTGACCCGCAATCATGCCGGAGACCCCGGCACGCTTTGCAATTTCCGCAACCGCACGATAATAATTTGGGTCATTAAAGTTTAAGCCCGCTTCAAGCATCCATTCAAATGCGTATGTCAGCAATCCGTCGCCCGCGAGTACGGCCTGCCCCTCACCAAATACCTTATGGTTGGACGGCCGCCCTCTGCGCATGTCATCATCATCCATGCAAGGCAGGTCATCATGAATGAGCGAATAGGTATGTATCATCTCGATACCACAGGCAAGCTTTATTGCCATCCTTCGATTACCGTTAACCATATCGCATACACCCATCGTGAGGCAAGGGCGGATACGCTTGCCGCCTGCGTCCACGCTGTATTTCATCGCATCGCGCAGGAGCTTGGGCGTACCTTTCAGAACCAACGCATCCGCAAGCGCTTCATTTATTACATTTCTATATTCAGCGCTCCGTTCAGAATAGTTCATCATTTAACACCCCGTTCAGAATATTTCACCTTGATCCGCCGATCCGTCGCGCCGAATTGCTTTATCCATTCGTCCTTCGTATCTTACCAGCAGTTCTTTGCAGTAATCAGCAAGCTCAACTCCCTGCTCATAGAGCGTAACCATTTCATCAAGCGCAACGCACCCCGAATTCAGCTTTTCTACAATCTGCTCCAACTCCGAAATCGCCTGTTCGTATGAAATTTCACGGTTCATAGGATTCTCTCCGTTAATAATACTTTTTCATCTTTGGTTCGCGTAAATATGCTCTCCACACAAAGCCTCTTCTGCGCATCGTTCATGTATTCAATTCGTTTTGGTTATGCACGTCGTTTACCGTGACCCGGGCTGCTCCACCTGCAATTGTGAGCTTCAAGGCCGAATCTTTTTCGACTTGCGTTATGTTCGTAACAAGGTATCCGTCCTCGTTTTGAACTATCGCATAACCGCGTTCCAATATCGATACCGGGCTTAATACCTTTAACTGCGCACTAAATGCGTCCAAATTTAAACGAGCGGACTGCATAGCATTCGTGCAAGTGTTTTTTAAGTCCGCACATATTGCATCCAGCCTATTCCGCCTTGCATCGATCAAAGACTTTGGAGCGGTGAACGCAGACGAGTTTGTGCATAACATGACTCGTCTCTCGGCATCGCGCAAAGCTGTATTGACCAAGTTTTCCATCCGTTGCTTTAGCATATCGACCGATCGAATAAGCTGTGAAAGATCGGGGACGCATATCTCCGCCGCTGCCGATGGTGTAGCCGCGCGAAGATCCGCAGCAAAATCCGCGATCGTAAAGTCAATTTCATGCCCAACGGCGCTGACAATCGGAATCCTGCTGCCATGAATGGCTCTTGCAAGCCCCTCGTCATTAAAGCAGGCCAAGTCCTCATAGCTTCCCCCTCCGCGACCAACAATTATTACATCGGGGATCCCCGTTTCGTTTAACAACTCTATGGCATCAATAAGCTCCTTTGGCGCATCGCCGCCCTGCACGGAAGCATGAGCGAAAAGCATATCCATGGAAGGGAATCGTCTGCGAATGACCGTTTTAATATCCTGCAGAGCCGCTCCAGTTTCGCTTGTTACGATTCCGACGCATTTGGGCAGGAACGGTATCGTACGCTTTCTGTCAAACAGGCCTTCGGCATCAAGCTTCTCCTTAAGCTCCAGAAACTGATTATACAATGCACCCTCTCCCGCCTCCCTCATGGAGGTGGCATAAAGCTGATACTGTCCGTCCCTTGGGTAAATGGATACGCTGCCCGATACAACGACTTTGAGTCCATCCCTCGGTGAGAGTTTGAGCTTCGATGCGTTGCTCCTAAACATGATGCAATTTATTCGGGCGTTTTCATCCTTCAATACAAAGTACAGATGCCCGGATGAAGCATGCAGCTTAAACCCCGAAATCTCGCCCGTAACTCTGATGGAGCGCAGACGTACATCGTTCGACAGAACGCTATTTGCGTATTCATTTAGCTTTGATACCGAAAGTATCAGTTCACTTCCTGCCATGGATACGTTCAGCGGCCTCCAGCGTGTTCATAAGCAGAATCGTGCGCGTCACAGGCCCCACTCCTCCCGGAACCGGCGTTATGTAGCCCGCAACCTCTTTTACGGTTTCGAATTCAACGTCACCAACGGTTTTACCGTCCCTGCGGTTGATCCCTGCATCAATAACGACAGCTCCGGGCTTTATCATATCGCCTTTTACCAGGTGGGGAACGCCGACTGCGGCAACGAGTATATCCGCGTTCTTCGTATGCGCCGCAAGATCAGCTGTTCTGGAGTGGCAAATGGTTACGGTTGCGTTTTCATGCAGCAGCATCATCGCAGCAGGTCTTCCAACCACGTTGCTTCGACCAACGACGACTGCATTCTTGCCCGCAATTTGAACTCCGGTGCTTTTAATAAGCTCCATAATGCTGCTCGGAGTGCAGGGCGCGATCGCGGCACGACCTGAGACCAGCGCTCCAACGTTCATGAGATGAAATCCGTCAACATCCTTATCCCACGAAATATGTGAGATAACTTCGTCCGAATCCATGTGCTTTGGCAAAGGTATCTGCAAAAGGATACCATGCACCGAACTATCCGCATTGAGCCTTTCGATTAGCTCGATAAGCTCGACCTGCTCCGTTTGTTCCGGAAGCGTATGAACGGTGCTATCCATGCCGATCGCTCTGCAATCGGACGCACGGCTGTTTACGTATTGATGTGACGCAGGATCATCGCCAACGATGATAACATCAAGCTTCGGGGTTATCCCGCGTTCAATTAAAGCCCGTGCTCGTTCGGAGCAATCTGCGCGTAATTTTGTCGCTATCGCTTTACCGTCGATAATCTGTGACATATCATTATTCCTTTCGGTTAGTTCTTGGGATTATGCATATTTTATTCATCATGCATTCCCTCAGAGCTCTGTTTATTATTCAAATGCTCGTCCATACACATAAATGCCGTACCCACGGCGTTGTCGCTTGACAGTCGCGGTTCGGCAAAACGCAATATGACGCTCTTGTTTTCAAGCCTTATACCAAGCATTTTGCGCAACATATCGCTCGATGCCACACCGCCCGCAAGCAGAAAATTATTAATCCCAAACTCTGCCGAGGCATTAATTATAAGCTTTGCAAGAGTCCTTGCGATGCAGTCATAAACAACATAAGCTACGTCAGCGGGTTCAACGCCCGCATCAAGGTATGCCGCAGCCTTAGTTTCGACTCCCGAAAACGAGCAGTTAAGATTCTTAACGCTTGACGGAAGAATTATTCCACTGGCTCCGTTTGCCGAGAGTGCAAGCGCTTCAAGCTCTTTACCTGCCGGAAAACTCAATCCCATGCGAACGCCAAGCCTGTCCACCAACTGACCCGCATTAATATCCGTAGTGCCGCCAACCCTTTTTATAGCCAAGTCACGGTCAACGTATAGAAGTTCACTCGTTCCGCCGCTTAGGTGGAACGCCAAAAAATCGCGCCCTCGCAATTCCTCGTTTCCGAAAAGAGCAGCACGAATATGTCCTTGCTGATGGGTATAACAATATAACGGTACTCCGAGCGCGGCAGCAATGCTGCTTGCAAGCGTCTTTCCCACCAGAAAAACCGGCATATAGCTACCTTCACGCGCGCTTGGACATGAGCTCACGCCAACTGCCGCTATCCGCCTCGTATTCACTCTATTCAGCACCTTGGGTATCAAGGATTCGGCATTCCGCACATGCCTGAAAACCGCATCGCTCTGGCGCAATCCCCTGTCCCCGGATTCGACCGAAAGGAGGATGCGTTCGTCCGCTTCAATACCGTTTGCACAAACACAAGCTGCGGATGTCGTATAGCAGCTTGTGTCGATACCTAAAAACAGTTCGTGATTCAACATTATTATGTATGCTGCCTAGCTATCTTTCCAAGCAAGCCATTTATAAACTTTGGTGATCTTTCGTCACAATAGACCTTCGCAAGCTCAACCGCTTCATTTATCGCAACGGCAACGGGAGTGCCTTCCGAAAACAGCATTTCATATACGGCGTTTCGAAGTATCGATATATCGACCTTCGGCATTCGTTCGATCGTCCATCCGACCGCTGCTTCTGATATTTTTTCGTCGATGCCCGAAAGGTTCTGCTGAACACCGCTTACGATCTCATCGGCAAACCGTATGTCCGCTTCGGATGGTTCCTCAATGATGCCTGATTTCTCAAGCACATCATGATATGTATCATCACACCCAAATAGCTTTTCGTAGGTCAGCTTCATCGCAACCTCTCGTGCCGTTTTTCTGCTCATAGTTCCTCGTTCTATCTTTTAACTTCTTTTATTTTATGTTTCATTTCGTCTTAAGAATTCCATTTTTGTCTCACTCAAGGAATTCCGTTACTATTTTTTAGTGAATCCTATCGCCTGTTTCTCGTGAAGAATCCCACGATCACAGCCTTGGCCCCGGAAAATCCGCCCTTGTCTACAAGGAAGCCAAATCCGCCGAAAGTGCCCATCAACGCCACGATGAGAAGGGTTTTAAAGAAGCCGATCGTAAGCATAAGGATAGCGATTATCAATCCAAAAATTCCCATGGAGATAATCCATTTATGCCCGTTCAATACGATGGCCCTTGGTTTATCAATAAAATAGCCAATCAGGCAGCACGCAATCGTGATGCCAAAGATAATGAGCGCTTTTACAAGACCTATTGTCAGAATCAGGATAGCGAGTATCAATCCGCCAATACCCATGATGAACCGCCAAAGGTTTGCCCGTATAAATTTCAGAATTTGTCTGAACTCCATCAATTCACCCGCTTTTCATTGACCACCGGAGCATTGCCTGCCACGCCCACAACCGCACACGAGACATCACGCACCATGATGCCCGTAACGGACTCGACATATTTCTTGACATCCCGCCGAATCACCACGCACAGAGTAGGAATATTGCAATCAGCAAGCACAGTAAGCCTCAGCTCCGCGACAATTCCGCCCTCCTCCGATGCTTTGATCGTGCTTGCACAGCTCTTAACATATTTATTGTTCTTAACACATTTCTGCACCATCGAGTCAATAGCGGCACTGCTTATATATGCAGAACCGGCATCACTCGTTTCGAGCAGATTCATTGATGATTTCTGCTTCGCCGCATCGAAATCCTTCCGAGAGAACGCAAAATAACATGCGCCGAGCGCCAATACTAAAAACGCCGCGCCAACAAGGATGCGGACAAGCACATGCCCGTTGGTTAGATAATCAACAAAACTCGTTACATCGGCGGACGGAATGATATTCCAGACCGCGGCAAGACCCAGCACGAGCACAACGGCAAACAGGACACATAGCGCCGCCAAAACAAAAACTTTACCATTGTGAGACTTCATAGTGATTCACCAATCCTTTCGCCGAAGACTCAGCAGCCCCTAATAGCGAGGCATGGCGGCGGTTCTCCGCCGCCATGCAGGAGCTTACTTGACCCTGGGTTCAGGCTCGACCTTTTTCTTTTCCACCTTATCAGCCTTTTCTGGGTTGTCGAAGGTTACGGACTGCACATAGACATTGACCTCAACAACGCGAAGCCCCGTCATGGTCTCGATAGCCTTCTTGACCTCATTCTGGACGCCAACGCTGACATTCTGGATCTTGCTGCCGTATTTGACGTTGATGCTGATATCAACGGCTGCTTCCTCATTGCCCACCTCGACTCGGACGCCCTTAGTGAAATTCTTTTTGTTAAGAATCCCGGTGATGCTGTCGGCAAAGCCGCCGCCAAGACCCGTAACGCCTTCCACTTCGGATGCCGCAAGATTTGCGATGGTTGCAATCACATCAGGTGCAAAGCAAACCTTGCCGTTTTCGTTGACCTGAACATCGGTCGGTACCATGGTTTCGTTTTCCATAAAGATCTCCTCCTTATTATCTGTCAACATATTATACCAAACTTCCTTTAAGATGTAAACAATCTGCAGGGAATATTCGGGCAATATTTCTTGACCTTTTGAGCGAAATCATGTCAGCATCGGCACGGTTCGGGCTATATGCGCCTAAAATCAGCTCTTGCTAAGCGAAATTTTGATATCGACTGCTTTAACGCCGGTCTCCCTGCTTACTATCTCCAGTATTCTTGCGACCTCCTCGTCCGAAAGCGCATCCCCATCCACTATCACGCTGATCGAGCCGTTTCTGAAGGTTACTGCGGCATCCAAAAAGCCCTTTGCTCGGATCTGGCTTTCTATGGAGAATTCCTGCTCCATATTATTCACAAGCTCCATAAGACGCGCCTGTGCGTCCTGCAAAGTTTCGGCATCGGTCGTATCCTCCGCAATAATCATACGCAGATACTCTATCTCCCGTGCACGCACGGTGTTTCGTTCGTTTCTGAAGTCCTCAAAATACCCGCTGTAGACATCGGCATCGGTCGGCCTCAGGCTTTCCAAAGCGTCTGCGCCGTTGCCTGATAGATCAGTGCTGTTTTCGCCGTTCTTGTCGAGATGCACGTTCAGCCATATCGCGCCCGCAAGCAGCAGTAGAAGCAGTGACAGAGCGATTATGCCGCGTTTTGTGAACCTGAAGTTTAGTTTTTTCATAGTATACCTCCTGTTTTAATCCTGTTCGGATTTATAATTCAATTCTCCGTTCGATCCTGCTTAGATTTTGATCTTCGGACTCTGGTCGCTCCTTCGGATCATCCGGTCTTACGTTCATCCGCTGTTCATTTCAAACACCTCAACGCAGTTCTCCTTCACTCCAAGAACGGTGCTCGTGGCAGCTAAAATATCCATTTTTACAGATATGCTCGATGCCCCCTCGGCTATTACAACCACACCTCTGATCTTTGGATTTATCTGTGTAAGTATAATCGGGCTCTCCCCTCCGCTGCCGGACAGGGTCGCGGGCCTCGAACCGTTCGAGGTGCCGTTCTCGCTTTCGTTTGATTCATTCTCCGTCGCTATAATAAGCTCCGATGTGCTTTCAAACGTTATCATAACCTTGACCTTACCCACGCCGCTCATGCTTGAGAGGATTGTCTCCAATCGCTGTTCAAGCTCATGTGCCTCCGACACTTCACTCTGAGGGTTCTGAGAATTCACCTTGCTCGAATCATCCTGTTTATTCTTGGTCGTCGACCCGCCGCTGCTTGTCGCGAAAAAGATCAACAGAGCTATGATGACCACGCCCGCATATACGGCGATCTTTATTCTTTTATTGCCCTCCATCATCTGTGCAAGAGTTGAAAGAACCGATTTGTTTTTCAAAACATGCCTCCCTCTATCATCGATTACACTACATGCATCCATTGCAGTTCACCCGCAAACTTTTCCTTACGATCACTCCCGTTACTTCCCCGCAATGATTTCAAGCAGCGGTATCAGAACGCTCGCCATTATCGCAAGCGCTATCAATTTGTTCGCGCTTGATTTGATCCCGCCCTCTGGTATCAATGCATCGGCGACCGCCGCGATGATAGCACCCGTTACAAATCTTACCAATAGCTCCGCCATATCTTTTCGCACCTTCACCGTACTTTTGTCACGCCCTTTTACCTATCCTATAAGCATATTGCCGGTCGATATAATGATTATCATCGTCACTACAAACATACTCACCACCGCCGCGACCGATGCAAACAGGTATGACACGGTCTCAGCCATTCCGTCAAGCATTTTGGGGATACGCTCATCCGAGAACGGCTCGCATACCGCTGCGGCGATGCGCATTGCGAACATACCTCCAAGAAGCTGAAGCAGCGGTTTTACGGCAATCGCAACGAGAAGTATTATCGCCGTCGTTCCCGCCGCATTTTTAAGAAGCAGCGAGCTTCCTATGACAGCGTCTACGGCTCCCGCGACCATCCCTCCTGCCGCCGGCACCAATCTGTCGATCGCGTACTTGGCCGTGCGAATGGACACTCCGTCCGCAATGCCTGCAGTCATTCCGCCTATCGCCGTTACGGCTACATATACCGTCGCTGCGAGTCCGAGCAGCCATTTAACGCTCTTTGTCAGGAGCTTAACAAGCCTTGCCACCTTGAGCCCCGATGTCAGGCCGTCCACTACTGTTAAAACACCCGTTGCAAGCAGCATCGGAAGGATCACGCTCTTAACAAGAGCAATTATTCCGTCCGATAGGAAAACAAGCGTAGGACTCAGTATTTTAGCAGAACCTGCGCATCCAAGCGCCGTCAGAAGTCCAATCAGTATCGGAGTGGACGCGGCGGAGAAATGTTCGAGTCGTCCCATCGTCTCCGCCGCACTGCCCGCAAGTTCCGAAAACACGGCCGTGATTCCCATTATCGCCGCCGAACATAGAAGCAGCATCAACATTGCCTTTGTGCCTCCGCCCTCTCCACCTAATGCAATTCCGAGCAACCCGGTCAGGATAGCTATCGACGCCACACCTATCATACTTCGCAGAGCGGAGCTTAGGCTCGGTATGAATAGATCCTTAAGTATTTCCACGACCGTCTCCGCCTTCAGTTCCGAACCGCTCAACGCGATGGACTGTATCATTTCATCCACAGATGCGTATTCCGCAGAATCGCCCGCAAATGCTTTAAGCTCCTCATAGTAGCTCTGCCAATCGGAGAAATCCATGTTTCCCGACTGCCGCTCCACTTCGCTTTTAAGTTCGGCGGTTGGATCTTTGTCTCTTACGTTCTCCATTTCCCCATTGCCGTTGCTTTCCAATGCGGTAATACCCTTTGGTATTGCAAGCAGTCCGGTCAAAACAAGCAGCGGTAGGATACAGCATATCATTTTTTTACTTTTGTACTTTATCACAAGCTATTCCCTATATGCTCCGAAAGTTTATACTTAGTCACAAGCTGTTCCTTATAAGTTCTGTAAGTATTGAAGCAATGTTCGCGATAAGCGGCAGCGCGAGACTCAGCAGCATCACCCTGCCTACTATCTCCGTTTTTACCGCCAAAGCGTTTTCCCCAATATCCCTGCATAATTCCGTCCCAAGCCTTGAAAGATACGCAATGCCCACGGCTTTAATTATGACCCCGACCGTAGCCGATGAAGCTCCTCCCTCTGCAGCAAGCGCGTTCAGCTCGCCCACAATACCGCTTAATTCCGCGAGTATCGACAGCGCAATTACTGCGCCGCCCGCAAGTGAAACATGGACGGCTATCTGCGGATTGTATTGCTTTACCGTGAATGCGGCAATTGCCGTCACCACCGAAAAGCCGATGAGCGAAAATGTATTCATAATCAATAGAGTTGAAACACGCTGCGCAGGTTTGTGAACAGCGTTGAAATAAGGCCTATCACCATTGTGATCACGATAATAAGTCCTGCAAGTGCCGTCAGCATCGCAATATCATCTCGCCCTGTTTGCTTTAACAGCTGACAGGCAACCGCGATCAGTATTCCAATACCCGCAATGCGGAACACAACATCAATACCCATGTATTCCTCCGTATTTTACCAATTCATAGTATCAACAGTGCACTGAATGTACTCCATCCGTTTTATTATTAAGTACATATGCGCATCCTTGACTCGTTCACAGTATCATCAGCGCAAATGCAAGACCGCAAAGCATCGAAAGCGTTCCAGCAAGCTTTATTCGGTTCGGATATTCGGCTTTAAGCCGTTTTTCGATTAGCTCGAGCCTGCTTATGGTTCTTTCGAGTCGGCTAAGCTCCGTATCCGCGTCGCCCGCCCCGAATTTCCCGGAAAATGTGTCGAGAATGCCCAGCTCCTCCGCATCGGCGCTGCAAAGCATTTTTTTCGACTTATTCCATGCATCGCCGTACGAACAGCCAGTCTGCATGGCCGAGAGCATTTCCTGCCATAGGGGGCGAAGCCTGCCAACCTTAGCCAAACGCGAAATCAGCACAGGCGCAGCGCATCGTTCGCACCTTAGATCCGTCTCCACTGCCCGCAAGTCCTCAATAATAGCATTCATCATGTCAAGTCTTCCCCTGTATTTTTCCGTGCGCAGTTTTCCAAACACCGTACATATGCCGAACATTATTACAGCACCAAAAGCCCTAAGCATATTACGAATCCACCGCCAGGAGGTTGATTTTTCTGCCCACTCGCCTCAAAAATAACGCTCGTTTAAACAGTCCCTCCGAGATTGCTGCACCGATATAAGGCTTGGCGCGGAGCTCCGAACCGCTGCCTGCATGAACGCTCGCGATCACCGCGACCCCATATTTTGCCGCATCGGAGACGGCAAGATAGTCCTGCTCCCCCGCCATTTCATCGGTAATAATTACATCGGGTGCCATGCTCCTGACAAGCATCGGTATACTGATATGCTTGGGGACGGATGCCATTACATCGGTGCGCATGCCGAGATCCAATTCTGGTATGCCGTCCACGCTTCCCGAAAGCTCGTTTCGTTCATCCGCGACCGCCACGCGCAGGGGACGAAGCACACCTATGCCGTTCGAAATGCACCTTGCACAATCACGCAGAAATGTAGTTTTACCCATTCCGGGCGGCGAAGCTATTATCACCGATATTGGGTATCCGTTTTGGGCGATCATGTCCATTGAGGTCTCCGCGCAGCCCACGACCTCTCTCGGTATTCGTATATTGAAGCTGCTGACCGCGGTCAAACGCGTTATACGGCCCTTTTCAAAGATGGGTCTTCCGCTCACTCCGACGCGAGCGCCGCCCGCCAAAGTGACATAACCTGCGCAAAGCTCGTTTTCCATGGAATATACCGAGTGGTTACAGATCGCTTCGAGCATCGACTCGGCCTCCTTTTTTGTAAAATCGTAATGCTCCGTAATCAGGCGCTCACCTCTCCTGCCGATCGTCTGCACCGGACGATTCACCCGAAAACGTATTTCCTCCGTATAGTCCGATATCAACAGGCTTTCAACTGTATTCTTTAGCCTGTCAGGGACCACGCGAAGGATCGCCTGTTCAGCCGTGTTGAGTACCCTAAGCGAAGAAACTGCTTCCATAATCTTCCTCCAGACCATAGTAAATACCCCTGTCCATAGTGTATGTACAGGGGTATTCGGATAGACCGTTATTCGGTATATGCTTTTGTTACAGTTGGTTTTACCCGAAGTGTAAGTGAATATTCCTTTGCTACAGCTCTGATCGTTGCTTAAGACGAGGATGGATGTGTCTGAGAACATATTCTTTCAGCTCCGTCGCTACACACACCGAAAGCATACCGATGAATTGCATGTCAACTACTCGATAATCGAGTACAACGCTCCCGTAGCCGATATTATTAATATCGAATATGAATCCTGCAAGCACGGCAATAACGGGCGCTGCGGCGGCAACGGCGAGATTGAAGCATACGTTACGTTTCGTAAATACACATAACGCAGGAAGCATGGCGGTCAAGCACATTAAAGGCTCGCTCCATTCAGAGAAACGGTTGAGAAGTACCGTCGGAACGCACAGCAGCATGGAGACGGGTATTACCATCAAAGAATGCTTTTCGTTCCGATAGGCGGCAAGCGTCGAAACTGAGATGAGTACAAGCAGACATGACGGATTAATCTCTATTTCCGGTATGATGATCGCATTAAACCCGTATAGTGCCGCCGAACATAAAAGAAAATAATACAGGCAGTATTTTGGCAGTCGAATGCTTCGCTGCACTCGTTCAAATACCCCCGTAAACAGCAATATCAAAAGTATGATGATAACCATCGTGGTTAGTGGCATAAATTAACTCCGTTCGTACAAATTCCGGCAGAGCCTTTCTGCTTATTCTGTACGGAACGGAGAAATAAATCCTATGGTATTTTTTGTTGAAAATTGAAATGCGTATTTCGATTGCATATCTAAAGTTGTTCGAAAGTTATTTAACAAAACTACATATCAAATATTTATACAAGCCGCATAAAAGAAGCCATCGAACCCGTATCAGCACCGTCCCTGCGATAGGAATAGAATAAATCTTTGCGTTCGTAGGTACATAGGTGCATTATTGAAAGATGATCACTGACTACTCCGGCTTCAAGCAGCTGTATTGCAAGTGCGGCTTCGATATCGACATATGACTTTCCCTTTCGTCCGGGCTTTACTATACCGTCATACCCAAACTCGTTTTTAAAATCCTCGCCAAGCTGAGCATCCACCTCAAAGCAATCGAAACATATGCAGGGGCCGATCGCAGCAATGATGTTCGATGGATCACACCCGAATTCACTAACCATGCGTTCACAAAGTCTCTGCCCAACGCGTTTGAACGTTCCCTTCCAGCCCGCATGAGCAAGACCGATGCTTCGGGTGACTTTATCATAAAGGAATACCGCGCTGCAATCCGCATGAGCGGTAACGAGCGTAACTCCGGGGTCGTTCGTAATAAGCCCGTCGCTGAACGGAAGCGGTTCGCGAAAAAGGCCACGCCCCCTGTCGTTTTTATCGAGCCTCAGTACGTTTGAGCCATGCTCATGGTTCACGACCGCCAGAATATTGTAATCGAGTGAAAATGAATCCGATAGGATACTGAAATTCCGCAGTATGTTCTCCCTCGGTTCGTTTCGAGACAAACCCAGATTCAAGGAATCGAACGGGGCCGAACTGATGCCTCCGATGCGGGTTGAGAAACCATGCTCAAGCCCATCGATGCATGAGAGATTGTCAGCGCGCACTATGGCAACGCCATCCGATGTGCATATATTATATCCTCGTTCGATGGATGCGTAAATATCCTTGAAGTCCGTTATCATTTGTTGACTAAACCCTCATTACTTTCACCAAGGAGCGTTTTTAATTCCTCCATAAATGTGTTTATATCCTTGAACGAACGATACACCGACGCAAATCGGACATAAGCGACCTCGTCAAGCTCCTTTATTCTGCGCATGACCAGCTCTCCTATCTGTATGGTCGTGATCTCCTGTTCGAGGGTATTGAATATCTCTCTGGAAACATCGTCAACCAGCTTGTTAAGATCCGCAGACGATACCGGACGCTTCTCACAGGCCTTTCGAACCCCCGCAAGGATCTTTTCGCTGTCGAAAGGCTGCCTTGCACCGTCACGCTTTACGACGGTGATCGGTATTTCCTCAATCTTTTCGTAAGTTGTAAAGCGTCTGCCGCAATTTGTGCATTCTCGGCGTCTGCGTATAGTTCCATCTTCGGTCGGGCGCGAATCCACGACTCGGCTGTCATCGCTCAAACAATATCTGCATCTCATAAAGCTCCTCCTTGACGCGCAGTCTGCCATTCAGCGCCATGCATCGTTCTTCCCCATAAGTATATCACAGTAATCCGTTATTTTCCAGCGTTAATCTATTTAATAATGCTTGTAGAAATATCAACGAGGATTACATCATCACCTATCTTCTGTATTTTGCAGAACGGTATGACGAGTTCCTCCGAGTTTTTGATTATACCCAGAAACCTCGTAGGACCAGGAACGACTATAGAGCAGATCTGTCCGGTGCAGTCATCTATCTCCAGATCGCAGATGCATCCCAGCCTTGCGCCGTCGCAGATGTTTATGATTTCCTTTTCCTTAAGATCGCAAAAAGTAGTGTTTGCCATAACAAAAACCTCCGAAAAGCTTTCATGACATCTTATGCGCCTGCCCTCGTTATTTTTCATCATGTTCCAACATTTTCTGCACAAATGAGCTTCTGAATACAAAATATTTTTAAATAAGTAAGCTGCCCTGTCGATAGAGCAGCTTACAGCTATAATACCTTATTCTTTTCAGTATGCCCAATGCTCGTAAATCAGGCTGCTTTCAAAGCACACAGGAGCTTTGAGCCTGCTTTGAAAGCATTACTTATCCTGCATTTGACTCAAGCTCTGTATTTGCTTCTTTCTCAAGCACAGTGTATGCCACCTTGCCTACGAGCGTCTTTGGAAGCTCTGAGCGGAACTCAATCGTATAGGGCATGGCATATTTTGCGATATGTTTTCTGCAATACGCAAGAATATCCTGCCGAAGTTCCTCCGAGGGCTTGAAACCATCCTTAAGCACGACATACGCCTTTACTTTTTGCATTTTGTACTCATCCTTTATGCCGATGACGCAACTCATCTGCACGGCCTCATGCGCGTCAATGATATTCTCAAGCTGAGAAGGATACACGTTGTAGCCGCTGGTGATTATCATGCGCTTGATGCGCTGTTTGAAATAAATAAAGCCGTCCTTATCCATGTATCCCAAATCGCCCGTATGCAGCCAAGTATGCCCATCCGCATGGACACGCAGGGTGTTTGCGTTCTCCTCCGGATGATTCAGATACCCGAGCATGACCGAAGGTCCTCTAAGACATATCTCGCCAAGCTCGCCATATGGAACTTCATCATTGGAACCAACATTGCAGATCTTATAGTAGGTATCCGGGAACGGGATACCGATGCTGCCTTCTCGTTCCTCCATGTACGGCGTAAGACAGCTTGCTGTAACGCATTCGGTCGTGCCGTAGCCCTCACGAATACGAACCGTCGCACCATGCTCCACAAGGAAAGCGTCGAAACGCTTTTTCAGTTCGATCGAAAGTGAGTCGCCTCCGGAGAACACGCCTTTAAGATAGTCAAGCTTTGCGCCATCCAAATACGGATTACGTGTCAATGCCTCAAACAACGTCGGAACGCCCGCAATATAATTGGGTTTCTCGGTTTTGATCAATTCAGCGTATTTCTTTACATTGAATTGAGGAACAAGTATGCTGGTTCCTCCTGCCTCAAGTATCGTGTGGATGCACACGCCGAGACCGAAGCCGTGGAAAATCGGCATCGCTGCAAGCATCCTTGCATGTTTTATGGGATGATAGCACATCTCGGCAGTCTGCAAGCCAAGTGCGTTGAAATTGAGACCGCTCAATGAAATGCCCTTGGTCACGCCCGTCGTGCCGCCGGAGAACAGGATGACGGCGGGATCGTTTGCAGGAAGGTGAACGATATGCTTTGACAGCTCGATATTCTTGCCGTTATTGATAAAATCCTTCCAAAGAATTACATTTTGGTCTTTATTGTCAACCTTGTTCTTTTTTGCATTCATCAGCTTGAATGCCGTACACTTAACAAATCCAAGCTCATCCGCAGCGGAGGTGATGATGAGCTTATTAAGCTTATACTGTTCTTCAACCTCCGCAAGCTTACCATAAAACTGGTCAAGGGTGAGCAAGTACTTGCTGCCTACTTCCTTAAGATAGAACACTATCTCGTTTACCGCAGACAACGGGTGAATCATGCTCGCAATCGCCCCGATACGATTGAGTGCATACAGACAGAATACAGCCTGAGGCACATTGGGCATGCAGATAGTGACTTTATCGCCCTTTTTGACGCCCAAAGCCACAAAGCCGGCAGCTGCTGCGTCTATCTTCTCGACAAGAGTCTTATAGCTGAACGATTTGCCCATGAACGAGAGCGCCGGATATTCCGCTTCTCTTTCTGCGGTCTTGAACACCGCATCCGCAATGCTGTAATCAGGATAGTTTAGATGGAATTTAACATCTCCATAGTAATTAAGCCACGGAGCTTCCGCTTCCGGGGTGTTTAACTGTTTTGTTTCCATGACTTTTCCTTTCAATAAATACTTGTTGGATTTAGTACTCCACCGGTGTATCTATCGGAAGGTCGAGCAATTCGGGTTCCGCAAGCAGCTTTTTGAGGAGTCTCACGCTGTTTGCAAAGTACACACCGTCCGCGATCCTTTCATCGACCGTCAATCCGAGTCTCAAGGCTTCCTTCATGGTGACGCTGCCATTTTCATCGTAAAACGGGTGCATATGTTTTTCATCAATAATAGCAAATAAAGAATTGGTGCCCCAGTTTGTAAGATGATGATAGCTTGCGTGCATCTTGATGCTGCCCAGATTGCTTACGAAAACGGAAGAATTATACGGATCGTCCTTAGTTAAACCGGAAGGAACCCAGCCGTGATAATCAAGCCACATGAGTATCCCGACGATGATCCTGACAAGCCACCTGGGCAGCTTGGTCAGTGTATCCATCACATCGGTTGTACCGTCCGTCATATCATGCTTCCGAACGGCGGTTACGAATTTTTCGACCTTGCTGTGGATCTGCTCCACCGGCGAATCACCCTGTCTATCGATGTCAAGAATAGCCAATGCCTCATAGGAATCGTCCTGAAACTTCTTCTTCACGACAAACGAAATACTGATAGCCTTGCGTTCATAAACACGATGTCCTTGCACGAACCAGTTAAGCTTCGGTCGAAGGGCAATCGTCTTTACGGTTGCGGCGCACAGCACATGGAACAGGGTATACTTGAAATTGGGATTTGCTTCGTTCTTCTTGGCGACGTACTTGTTAACGGCATCAAGCTCTATGAGCTCGCTCATCACCGCTTCATTATCGCATCTGTTCGGGAGCAGATACGGCGTGAACTTGTGCATCGCGTCGAGATCGCGAACCAAATATGCGTCTTTACGGTCTCCGTAACGACGTTTACGGTTTGTTTCCATGTGTTTCCCCCTTTACGGCAAGCTTATTGCGCAACTATACATACAATGCTTGCCATAATCATCAGTATAATATCATTTGTTCACAGAATTGTCAAATTCATCAGATAATTCCAATAAAAAGTGCAAATTCATCATATTGTTTAGTTTCTGATGATAGCAAAAAGTCATTTAATGGTAAATCTCGCGATAGGAGCCTCAATGCCCAAAAATGGCTGCATTATTGACTCTCATTGTTATATAACTGACTTGGCGAGAACAGCAACAAGCACTATAAAACCTACCGTCAGAATTGCTGTGATAACCAATGTCCACGGTCTATAAAGCGGACGATGCTTGATCTTTTCGGGTTTATCGATCTTTTCGATAATGCCGCTTAACAGCTTCTCATCGGAGGTAATCTTATCATTGAGATTTTTATATTCGTCGTTATACATCAGAATTCTCCTTTCAACTCTTTTTCCAAAGCCGCTCTTGCTCTACTGAGCCATGATTTGACCGTGCCTTGCGGCGAAGCCATGATCTTTGCGATCTCCGCTACAGTATAACCTTCGTAATAATACAAGTGAATGGCGGTTTTCTGCTTTTGGGGAAGCCTTAGCACTGCATCGTATACCGTCAAATCAATTGTATCTTCGGCGGGTAGGTTTTTGTCAAGCTCGGTCGTTCGCTTACGCCAAACGTTTGCAAGAAGCGAATTTGAGCAGTTTATGGTCGTTCGCACAAACCATGCCCGCTGATGCCGTTGACTTTCAAAAGACGGCTTGTACTTCAAATATCTGTAGAAAACATTCTGGAACACATCATCTGCATCGGTACGATTTTTGCACCGCACGAGCGCAAGTCTGTACACCGTATCGGAAAACTGCAAAACTACCTGCTCCGAATCGACTATCGGAGCACCAAGTTCCTGAACGGAGTCGATGCTTCGATCAACATTCTCCATTACCCCACCCCCTTGCATATAATACTTTTGAGTTTCCGAAATGGTTGCATCAAGAGATTAAAATCAAATATATTTTTTGTGTGCTGCTCATGCAAATTGACAGTTCGCGTTTTATGCAGATTTTACACTTCAAACTTTTAACAACGATTGACACGCGAAGCAAACTGGTATAGTATTAGTCGTGCGGCAATTTTTCCTTCGGGAAAAACGCCATAAAATAAAAAAAGGAGTCTCTGCATCGCAGAGATATAATTAACATGCATCCTTTTCTAAACATTTTCGGTTTTCAACTCCCGACATATGGGTTGATGATGGCACTCGCTCTCATTTCTGCGATTTCATTTTCGTATTTCCGAACGAAGAAAGCGGGGCTTGACCCGGATAAGCTGCTGAATGTGGCTATCTTCGCGATTGGAATCGGTATGGCGGGCGCGTATCTTTTCTACATATTTGTAACCTACTCCCCCCGCGAGATATTTGCGAGTATAGCGGATGGCAGCTTCCGCGTGTTCAAGGACGGCGGGCTAGTATTCTACGGAGGATTCATCGTTGGCGCGCTTACGGCGTACATAGCTTGCAGAGTTCAAAAGCTCAAGTTTTCCGAATATGCCGCTGTGGTCATCCCCTCGATACCTCTCGCCCACGCTCTCGGTCGCGTTGGCTGCTTCTTTGCCGGCTGCTGCTACGGTAGAGTAATGCAAAGCGCCATTTCGGTCGTTTACACCAATCCCATTGGCGGAGCACCTGTCGGCGTACCCGTTTTCCCGATACAGCTTGTCGAAGCCTTCCTGAACATCGTGATCTTCGTTATTCTGCTTATTTACACTCACAAACGACTGAGATCCGGCACCGGTTTCTTCCTCTACCTTGCGATGTATGCGGTCGTTCGATTCAGTCTTGAATACTTCAGAGCCGACGAAGTTCGCGGGATCTTCCTGGGACTGTCAACATCACAATGGATAAGCATTGCAATGCTGATTTTCGGCGTGCTTGGCTTTATTATATTGAGACGTAAGGAAAAGGCAGCGGCCTCGGCGTAAATCCATATCAAAGTCATGTAGTAGCATTCACCATACAGGATTGAGTCACGTTCGATCCTGTATTTTTGTTGTTATCATTTACCCTATCTTTGCACAAAACCCTGCAAATGACCGAGCATAACCTGCTTTTCGACAGTTTCAAGCACCAAGAAGCGAGAAAAATGATATATATTGCATTTAAGTATTTGTCATTTACTGCAATGGTGTTATAATACACATTGGATAAATGAAATGACAGCCGCCACCCCTCCGCGTTAACTTTGCGGATCGGGCTGTTAAAATCAAGGAGGTTCAATTATGGTCAGATTAACCATTGATGAGAATCGCTGCAAGGGCTGTGGACTCTGCGTGCGTGCATGCCCCAAGAAGATTCTTGAGCTGGCAAAGAGCAAGCTCAACGAAAAGGGCTATCACCCCGCGGAACTTACTGATCCCGAAGCATGTGTCGCATGTGCAAGCTGTGCGCGTACATGTCCTGACGCAGTCATCACCATTGAAAAAGATTAGGAGGAACCAATTATGGCAAAGAAATTGATGAAGGGCTGCGAAGCTGTTGCGGAAGCCGCTATTCAAGCCGGCTGCCATTACTTCTTCGGTTATCCCATCACTCCCCAGAATGACATACCCGAATATATGTCCGCTCGTCTTCCCAAAGTAGGCGGATGCTTCCTTCAGGCGGAGAGCGAGGTTGCTGCAATCAACATGGTCTACGGTGCGGCAGCATCGGGCGCAAGGGTCATGACCAGCTCATCCAGCCCCGGAATCAGCCTTAAGCAGGAAGGCATCAGCTACCTCGCCGGTGCAGAGCTTCCCTGCGTCGTCGTCAACATGGTTCGCGGCGGCCCCGGTCTCGGCTCCATACAGCCCTCTCAAGGTGACTATTTCCAGGCAACTCGCGGCGGCGGACACGGCGACTACCATCCCATCGTACTCGCTCCTTCCTCTGTTCAGGAGGCCGTCGATCTTATGCAGGACGCGTTTGACCTTGCGGACGTTTACAGAACTCCCGTCATGATCCTTGCCGACGGCATCATCGGTCAGATGATGGAACCCGTCGAATTCCATGAAAAGACCTCCACCCGTGAGCTTCCCAAGAAGGATTGGGCGGCAACCGGCTGGAATCCCGAGAGCGGTCGTCCCCGTGCGATCGTAAACTCCCTCTATATCGAGGTCGAGGAGCTTCAGGAGATGAACGACAGGCTTCAAGCAAGGTATAAAGTGATTCGTGAAAATGAAGCCCGTGCAGAGCTTTATAATACCGAAAACGCCGAAATCATCCTTTGCGCATACGGCACCGTCGCTCGTATCTGCAAATCCGCCATCGCACTCTGCGAAAAGCAGGGCGTTAAGGTCGGTCTGTTCCGCCCGATCACCGTATGGCCCTTCCCCGAGAAGGAGCTTGCGGGTGCAATGGCGCAGGACAGCGTTAAGAAGGCTATTACCGTTGAGATTAGCTCCGGCCAGATGCTTGAAGATGTCAAGCTTACCGTCAACGGCAAAAAGCCCGTTGAATTTTTCGGAAAGCCCGGCAGCTATACTCCGACAGCCGAAGAGATCGCTGAATTCATCATGAAATCAAGGGAGGCTTAATTATGCAGACCGTATTTAAGAAAACCCCTATCCTGACCGATACCGTGCTTCACTATTGCCCGGGCTGCGGTCATGGCATCGTACATAGGCTCGTTGCGGAAGTCATCGAGGAGCTTGGCGTACAGGATCGCACCGTAGGTCTTGTCCCCGTTGGCTGTGCAGTATTTGGCTATAAGTATTTTAACATCGACACCATCGAAGCCGCGCACGGCAGAGCACCCGCTGCTGCCACCGGCGTAAAGCGTACCGATCCCAACAGGGTCGTATTCACATATCAGGGCGATGGAGACCTCGCTTCCATCGGCGCTGCCGAAATCGTACACGCTGCACACCGCGGTGAAAAGATCACCACCATTTTCATCAACAATGCGATCTACGGCATGACCGGCGGTCAGATGGCTCCCACCACCCTCGTTGGTCAGAAGACCACCACCAGCCCCTACGGCCGTGACAAGGATCACTGCGGCAGCCCCATCCGTGTTGCCGAAATGCTTGCGACCATCGAAGGCAGCGCATACATTGAGCGCGTTGCCGTCAACACTCCCGCAAACATCATCAAGGCAAAGAAGGCCATCAAAAACGCCTTTGAATGCCAGCTTGCGGGCAAGGGCTTCAGCCTTGTAGAGGTTCTTTCCAACTGTCCCACCAACTGGGGTATGAGTCCGGTTGAGTCCATGGAGTGGCTCGAAAAGAACATGATCCCCTACTATCCCCTCGGCGTTAAGAAAGACATCACCAAGGAGGTTTAAGTTATGCTTTGGACTAATATTTTTGCAGGCTTCGGCGGACAGGGCGTTCTGCTCATCGGTCAGCTTCTCGCATACGCAGGCATGTATGAGGATAAGAACGTAAGCTGGCTTCCCTCCTATGGCCCCGAAATGCGCGGCGGCACGGCAAACTGCTCCGTGGTCGTTTCCGATGAACCGGTTGCCTCCCCCGTTATCAACATGGCGGATTGCGTCATCGCAATGAACCGTCCCTCCCTCGACAAGTTCGAGGCAAACGTTCTGCCCGGCGGCAAGCTCTTTATCAACAGTTCCATCATTGATAAGAAGGCGACCCGTACCGACATCGAAGTTTACTACGTTCCCTGCAACGAGATCGCGGATAAGCTTGGAAACCCCAAGGTAGCTAACATGGCAATGCTCGGTGCATACCTTGAAGCGACCAAGGCGGTTAAGAACGAGAGCGTGCTCGATGCGTTGCTCTACAAGCTTGGCGAAAAGAAGGCCCACCTCATTCCCCTTAACCGTGAAGCGATCGAGCTGGGTGCCGAGAGCATCAGGAATTAAAAGCTTAATCGACAAGAGCTTCGGCGGCATCGTCGAGGCTCTTGCTGATTGCAATTCAATAGCAATTATGGTATAGTATCCATATGAAGCATTTATGCCTCTAAATACAATTCACTGGAGGGTGAACTTTTATGAAAAAGCTCCTATCTATGCTGCTTGCAGTGTTTTTGCTGTTTGCAGTCGTACCTAACTTCAATCTTGCAGAATCCCCTGCGACAGAGGTCGCAACAACCGACGACAACGTGCCGTTGTTTGGCTTCTCTCTGCTTAAATACAGAAGCGGTGCGGTAGCAACGCATACCCGCGAATTCATCGGGTTCAACTCCGAAATGCCGGGTAGCACTCAGACTATCGGCGGAATCAGCGGCAGGATCTCCTATGGTGCTGATGTAGTTGATGGCTTCGTCTATGCGTATGCACACACCTTCCATGACGAGGACTTCACTTGCGACAGGCTGTACAGGATCAACCCCACGACATGGCAGTCCACCGCCATCGGTTCAGAGCTTGATATCAACTATCAGATCATGGACATGACCTATGCTGCCGACCGCAGCACCATGTACGCAATGGTTCTTACAACGGATGACTCGCATTACCACCTCATGACCGTCAATCTTACCAACGGTCAGCTTACCGAAGTCACCGACATGACCGAGCAGGGTATCATCATCACCAATGCTTTTGCTTACATCGGAAACGGCAACTTCTTTGGTATTGCGAAAAATGTCGGTCGCAGCGTTATCTTCAACGAAAACGGCATCATCAGGGAGCTTGGCGTTACGGTCAATGCAAGCTGGGAAAATTTGAGCGGTGCAACGTATTACCAGCCCAATGGCTGTGTATACGGTTTCATTGCTCGTTCCATTCCCGCAGGTAACTTTGGTCTTTTGATCAAGATCGACCCCGAGACCGGTGTTGCTGAAGAAGTTGGCAGCGTTGGCGGTGGTTATGGCCATGAGCTTACCAACCTGTTTATTCTACCTGATTATGAATTGGATGTTTCCGGCGGAGTCGATCAGGAGGAATTCGATGCGGCTATCAACGCACCGGGAAGCTCCCTTACCTTCATAAATGATACGACAACCCCGTGGGCGGTTGTGACCGAGGGTCAAAGAACTTTTGCTCGCTCCAGCATCCAAGGTCAGCACGGCGCTTCGACCTCTATAACCGCCGTGTTCAACGGTCTGTCCGCAGGTCAGGTACTTACTTTCGATTGGTTTGTTTCCAGCGAAAACAGCTATGACTGGCTGACCTTTGCAGCAAACGGCAACACCGTTCAGCGCATAAGCGGTCCCAACGGCTCTTGGGCAACATACACCTATCAGATCCCCTCTGCCGGCGACTATACCTTCACTTGGACCTATTCCAAGGACAGCAGTGCCTCAAGCGGCAGCGATATCGGTTGCATTGACAATGTGTCTTTGAGCGGCAATCAGCCCGAACCGTATGATCCGTCCCAGATGTATCAGGCGTTCAGCAATGCGCTCAACGTAAGCGGCGGCAACCTTACCTTCTACAACGATATTTCCCATGCCTGGGCTATCGAAACCGATAACACCGGACGCACCTATGTTGGCTCTACGGTCGATTACGACAGTGCTTTCCAGACCTTCTATATCGTCGTTCCCGATGCCCATGCAGGTGACGCGATCAGGTTTGATTATAAGACCGACACCGAATTGTGGAACAGGTTGCTGTTCATTCAGGACAATGCGATTCAGGCTCAGTTCTCGGGTGACAACGACTGGCAGCAGTATACTTACATCATCCCTCATGACGGCACATTCTTCTTCTCCTGGAAGTATGTAAAGACTGATGACTCTTACTGGAAAGGTTCGGAGAACGGCGGTCTCAAGACTCAGGAAAGAGTTTGGGTCGATAACGTCGAGTATATCCATGATTATAGCTATAATCCTCCCGTCAACCCCAATATGCCCGACGCGGCGGCATTCAACAATGCGGCCAATTTGCCCGGCGAAACTCGCTCGTTCGTAAATGATAATGAGCATCCTTGGCAGATCGCAAACATCGATAACCGCACCTGCGTTGTCAGCGATATTGCAGGAATTGACGGCGTTATTACCACATTCACGGTTGATATTGGATACGTTACAGCGGGAACCGTCATCTCCTTCGACTGGAAAACCAGCACCGAAGAAGGTTGGGATTGCGCTCGCCTGACGCTGAACGACTATACCTACGTGGTTTCATCCGGTGTTAACGATTGGACTTCCGTAAGTCTTACCATTGAGAACTCAGGCGAATATGTGATCGGCTGGCAGTATGAAAAGGATGCCGATGGCAGGTACGGTCAGGATTGCGTATGGGTAGATAATATCCGAATCGGCGCTCCTATTTTAGAAGGCGATGCCGGCGATGTTGATGGCGACGGCGAAATCACGGTAGGCGATGCAATTATGATCCTCCGTCATGCCATGAGCGTCGGCTCGCTGTCCGATGAGGCTATTGCCGTAGCTGACATGGATGGTGATGGCGAAATTACAATAGCCGATGCGCTGATCGTAATGCGCATTGCGATGGGTATCGCATAAAGAATCGGTAACATATCAGTAACTTGGCTATATAATGGACGTCCCCAAGGAAGGTGCTCCGCAAGGATTCACCTTCCTTGAGTCTTTTCGGATAGGATTGCATACTTATTCGCAAAGGCGAAAGATGGATACGAACTAATATTTTGAGGTGAAAACTATGATAACTATTAAGTATATTGAGCTAAAAACAGGATATCACGATGATGGTCCGGCGTGGATCGGGAGGGTAAAGATGTCTCGGTCCGGTAATACAGTTTATTTTAATGACCACGCATTTGTAAAGCAGAGCGGAGTCAGCGGAAATTATATTGACATTGAATCCGGCGATGAGTATTGGATCTCAGGAGTAAAAAAGAATGGCGAAGACCGTCACTGGGCGGGAAATGGAAAAATCATTATTGATTCAAAGATAATACCTGAATATCTTGAAATAGTAGGAGATAACGAAATAAATAAAACCAAATTCATCATTGAGGACATTGAAGACGTATTTCCCATTGAAAGAATCAATTTGCTGTTGAATCGTCAAAATTCTAATCTGTCTTAAAAGTTGATATACGATGTATATTCACCATGTTTCTATATTGATTGAAGGTTCAGAAGATTTGTCACTTGAACAAGAGCTAAATGATATGATTCAGAAATTATTGTCTGATAGAAATGCTGCTCTTGTTTCTACAACAAACGAGGAGTTGGCAGGGCATAACTACGGTCGCTGCGTAAAATGCGGCACTTGGGCAAGTGATTTGACAAAGGAAAACAGAATACGAAGTTTTTCAAATGGTGTTCAAATTGAAGGTGATTGGTTCTGTGACTTATGCCTCCCTGAAGACCACCCAAATAGCTTCTAAAGAAATCTTAAGGCATCTTTCTTAAAGGGGCATCCCCCAAAGGACACCCCTTTCAATTCATTTCATTCGTAAGAAACTCGGTTGAAACATGTTAATTAAGTTGCTCCGAGACACCCTGGAATGGCTCGACCGACCGCCTGAGTATGCCGTGCATTTGAGCGATTGCAATGCCGTAATTGGTGATGGGTACTCCCTCCGCCCTTGCTTGCTCGGTTCTGAACTGCATCTCGCGCTCATTCAGCATACAAGCTCCGCAATGGACGATAAGTGCATATTTTGAAAGCTCCCGAGGGAATTCACCGCCGGAGGTGAATTCAAAATTGATTTCTTTCCCAGTATAGCTGCGTATCCATCCGGGAAGTTTTACGGTGCCTATATCCTTGCACTGGCGATGATGGGTACATGCCTCCGAAATGAGCACGGTATCCCCATCGCGCAGCTTATCAAGCGTCGCCGCTCCGTGCACTGCTAAACGCAGATCGCCTTTATAGCGCACAAACAATATCGAGAAAGAGGTCAACGGAATATCAGCGGGGACTATCTTTGAAACTTCTCCAAATGCCTGAGAGTCGGTGATAACTATCGCAGGCTTTTTGCTGAGCGAACGCAACGTCTCCGCGAGCTCCTTTTCACGCGACACGACCGCGATCGCGCCCGCTTCAAGTACGTCCCTTATCGTTTGCTGCTGTGCCAGTATCAGTCTGCCCTTGGGCGCGGACTCATCGATAGGCACGACAAGTACCACAATGTCGCCCGGGTTTATTAGGTCAGCAACCAAACGCTTCTCATGTTCTTTAGAACCTACAATCCTTGCCATGCGCTCCTTAAGCTCGTTTATCCCCTGCCCTGTCAATGCGCTTACAAGAATCTCGTTATCACCTAAGGCTGCGGAATCTGCGGCATCGGTAAGCAAATCGACCTTATTTTTTGTAATTATGTAAGGAATTTTTCGCTCGTTAAACAGCTTCACAAGCGTATAATCGGCATCCTTCATGCCCTTCATGGCATCGACTACGAGTACGGCAATATCGGTTTTTGACAGAACATCCATTGCCCGCTGTACGCGCATTTCTCCGAGCTCACCTTTGTCATCGATGCCAGGTGTATCGATAATTACAACAGGCCCCAATGGTAAAAGCTCCATTGCCTTTCGCACGGGATCCGTCGTTGTACCACCAACATCCGAGACTACGGACAAATCCTGCCCAGTAACAGCGTTGACCACGCTTGATTTACCCGCGTTGCGCATTCCGAAGAATGCGATATGCACCCGCTCCGCTGATATGGTATCGTTAAGACTCATGTTTACTCCTTGATTTAATCACGAATTAAAACCTGAAATCCCTACGGTTGGATTCCCTGATGTCGGCAATGTTCTTTTCGGCAATGGCATGTACCTTTTCGTTCGGTATCTTTTTTAGCTCCTTCTCGATGAGCTCATAGCCTATTGCCTTTGTTTCTTCGCTCGCATAATCCTCAAGGAACTCGCTCAGCGTCATCAACGCGTTGGGATGGCAGCAATTCAATATCTGCCCGCTCTTGCATAGGCTCATGAAGCGATCACCCGTCCTGCCCTCGCGATAGCAGGCGGTGCAAAAGGACGGTATATAGCCAAGCTGCATAAGCCAGTTCACGACCTCATCCAGCGTGCGCTGATCCGATACATCGAATTGCTCCGAATCATGCGGACGTTCCTGCTCGGTATAGCCGCCGACCGAAGTCCTGGAAGCTCCGCTTATCTGCGAAATGCCCAGGCGCAGCGCTCGCTCGCGTACATCGCTGCTTTCGCGGGTCGAAATTATCATGCCCGTATACGGTACGGCGATCCTTATACATGCGATTACCTTTTCAAAAAGCTCATCGGAAAGACCGTTGTCGAATACGTCTGGATCGATGTCGTCCGCACGCTTTATCCTCGGCACGCTTATAGTGTGCGGGCCAACTCCGTGTACCGCTTCGAGATGCTCGGCATGCATGAGCAGTCCCGCGAACTCATACTTATACATTTCAAGCCCAAAGAGTACGCCGAGACCAACATCATCGATGCCGCCCTCCATGGCTCTATCCATGGCTTCGGTGTGATAGTTATAGTTATGCTTAGGTCCCGTCGGATGAAGCTTCTCGTAACTTTCCTTATTATAGGTTTCCTGGAAAAGAATGTAGGTTCCGATACCCGCATCCTTGAGCTTGCGATAGTCTTCCACCGTAGTTGCTGCAATGTTCACATTCACCCTGCGTATGGCACCGTTTTTATGCTTAATACCATAGATGGTTTTGATGCATTCGAGTATGTACTCTATCGGATTATTGACGGGATCCTCTCCCGCCTCGATCGCAAGACGTTTATGCCCCATATCCTGCAAGGCGATAATCTCTTTTTCGACCTCTTCCTGCGTGAGCTTTTTTCTTGCGATATGTTTGTTTTTATAATGGTAGGGACAGTACACGCAGCCGTTCACGCAGTAATTGGATAGATACAGCGGAGCGAACATGACTATGCGATTGCCGTAGAATGCCTGCTTGATCTCCTCAGCAATACGGTACATCTCCTCCACCTTTTCGGGAATATCGCACGCAAGAAGCACCGATGCTTCTCGGTGCGTAAGACCCACGCAATATGTCCCGTTCTCCGTTCGAATGGGGCGCGCCTTCTCAAGAAGGCTGTCGATGAGTTCGATATTGTTCTTGTTCTCCTCGGCATATGCAAGAGTGTCAAGGATTTCTTGATCGTTAATGAATTCTTCCGCTTTCAGCGATTTTGGATCGTAAGTAAACATATTTTGTTCCTTTCATTAGATTGAAAATTTATTATTATTAGTTGATTATCTTCGAAAAGGCCGTTTTGACACTTATTCCATCGAGTTTGCCAATCTTCCCAGAGAGCGCATAGATAACGTCCTGCGGGGCATCGATGGCAACCGATACAATACATATGCCCTTTTCCCTGTAGGGAATGCCCATTCTGCCGATTATGTACTCTCCATATTCGTGAAGCAACTGATTGAGCATATCCACTGAATCGGTATTTTCAACTATCGCCGCCACAACGGCAACCCTTGACTCCATTTTTATAATCCCTTCGATTATTATTTCACAACACGGTTTGCCATATAAAAACCGCACCCGGGCGGATGCGGAAAATCAATTGACCTAAATGTGGACGAAGCTCACATGTATTGAATTCTCGCATCTTTCACCCGGACTGCACCTAAATCGGCACACGTCCTCATGTCGGATCGAACAGATATTAACATTTGCATAGGGCAATGTCAATCAGTCAAAGAAATATATATTATGGCCTTTTAATCACTGCTTGATTTTCAAGCTTCTCAGATATTCCTTTTGCGATGGTGTGACCTGCCTGCTTTCGACCGCCTTCTGTATAGCCTTATTATGCGTCCATCCATCAAGCATACGGCCCTCAATATAGGGCAGCGTTGCCTCATACTGTTTTGCAAGCGCCGTGGCAAAGAACCACGCTATCATCATATTAATATAGTATTCGTCCGAACGAATTGAAGCAATGCGCTCAAGATACGATACCGAAAAATGCTCATCCAAATAATTCGAAAGCAGCATTCCGATTCCAAACCTCACCGTATAGGTTTCTCCGGAATCTATCCAACGTTCAATATAAGGAAGCAGCTCCTTATGGTGTTTTCTAAACACCTTCGGGGAGCAAAGATCGCATGTCGCCCAATTGTCAACGTACGGCAAAAAACGATCGATCGCCTCAACCGTCTCATCAAAGTCTTTCATTCGTTCGATAAGGAATCCATGGAGATTATTCTCATCGTAGTATTCATGCGGCAAAGCGCGCAGAAATGCCCTCGCATCATCCGTACCCGCTATCTCCTTCGCATAGGTTCTAAGAGCGGGTGTCCGCACGCCGATAATGCTTTCGATCGCAACGTTCGGCGTCAGCTTCGCGCTGAACTCGCGATAGCCCCCATCTCCCATTGCGAACAGATGTTCTTGTATCCTTTTCTCCGCTTCAGTCTTCACGGTGCATCTCCTTTATCATATTCAAAATACTTATGTCCGCAGGACAGAACTCATAATCATCGATCTGCTCGGGTGAAACCCATGCGAGCTCAGCATGTTCCAACTTTTTAGGCTCACCCTCAGCGATTTCAGCATTATATACGACCAAATGCACCGTAATGTCCGGATATTCATGTATCACCTCGGCAAAAACGGAACCCACGCGCAGTATAACGTCGAGCTCCTCGCGGCATTCGCGGATGAGTGCCTGCTCCCGAGTTTCGCCCTTTTCGACCTTTCCGCCAACGAACTCCCACATTAGTCCCCTTGCCTTATGCGCAGGGCGGCGGCATGCTAAAAACTTCTTTCCATCCCAAATCAATGCGGCGACGACATCAACTGCATCATGTGCGCTGGTCGCATCCGTCATAACGGCGAACTTAAATGGATTCAATACGGCATCATATCCATAGAGCTTCACTACCATACGATGCATTGCCCTTGCATGGATCCTGTCGTGCCAAATGAAACGTCTAAGCACCTTCCGCAAACTCCATTGTTCGCCGTAGCTGCCGTCATAGACCCTGTTTTGAAGGAAATCCTGCTGTTTTTCGAGAATGGCAAAGCCTCTTTCACGACAAGACAGGATATCCCCATCATTATTAACCTCGGCTCCGATCTCACCGAAATAGTATGAATTAACATTTTTAGTATGCTCGTACATTTCATGCGCAGTAGTCGGAATCTCGCCATAAAAGGTGCTACGCCTTTTAATGCTGGTACCTTCTTTATCAGGAACCGAGCTATAGAGCGCAAGAAAATCCCGAGCTGATTTTAGCGCGACTGCTTTTAACTGCGTATACTCGAATTCGCTTAAAGGAAGCTTTTCGCCATCAAAAATCACATCGGAATCCGCATCCTCGATATGAAGATCGCTCTGCTTTTCCTGAATAACTTCAAAGTCGTTATCGTCATAATCCACGGCAGTGATCGGCTTTTCATAGCGCCACGCAATATACTGTTTGATTTCATCAGGGAGCTTTTTTAAAGCCTCGTTCCTCGTTCTGCCCCTTGCGTATGCTCCGGCATAGTCTTCGGCGTATAGAAGATGTCCTTTGTCGTTGTATTCGTCAATTATGCGAATACTCATCTGTTTATGCCTCCCTTTTCAAGGCCAATGCAACTTTCAAAATTAACACGGTAAGTCATCCAAAAATACCGCACGTGAAAACACAAAGCTGAAGATAAACCAAAAAACATACCCAATCCCATGCTGCTTTGCAATAAATGCGCCGCATTGGATCGGGTATTGTTTATGCAATATTTAGTAAAATCTTGTTACTTGCTTGATTCACGAATATCGCCGTCAATGGTCGCTTCAACGGGAGCATCCTCAATGCTTGCGATCGCCTGCTTGGTGAAAACAAGGCGAACCTTGTCGGGTCCAACGCTGACGATTACGACATCGTCCTTAACCGAGGTCACCGTGCCGTAGATGCCGCCGATGGTTCTGATTCTGCTGCCTGGCTTGATCCCGTCAAGCATACTCTGGTACTGCTTCTGACGCTTTTTTTGGGATCTGCTGGACATCACAAACATCACTATGATGGCAACTATCATTATAATAATGAAGCCGTATGATGAGAAAAAGCTGGAGAGTCCTCCTGCTGCGTCTTGTGGCATAAAAACATTTCCTTTCCGTTTCGGCACTGCCGTTTTACCGATAAATAGTACAACATAAAGACAGTAATGTCAATAGCAGGTAAGGGATTGACACAAATTTTCCGCAAACTTTATCAATACTTGTCGAACGAATAAGGAGCCGGCTTGATCTCACGCAGCTCAGAAACGTTTTTTACGGGCAAACCATAAAAAAACCGCTTATCCGACACTCGTATCATATTGAACCCATCGACCTTTCCCTGCCTACATGCAAAATCCGTTCCGTCTAAAAAAGCTGTTTCATCTTTTGAAAGAGGCACGAGAAGTTTACCACTGCCCCGTATTAACGAGGTCAACAGTCCAAGCGCCGCATCCACATCCGAGTACGCGAATTCATCAAGCTCTATACGATCGTCGCTTCTGTACCCAAGCGCGTATGCTCTGCCGTTACATGCCGAAACTCCAGGGTAAAGCGCGTATTCTTCGAGCAATATGGAGCAGTCGGACAAGGTTCGAATGGGTGCCAAGGTGCGTCCGTTCATAAATTTAGCATATATATCTCTTATTTCATATGCGGCGGGGATGTGTATGCGATCAAGATGCGTACCGTCTGCCGGACAGTCTGTGAAAAAAAGAGTATCTTTGGTAATTTCAATTACCCGTCGCTCGGCAAGCGTTTCATAACCCAGCTTACGGTAAAAATCGAAGCTGAAGGGTTGCAACATGCTTGCGAAAACGCCCTTGAAAGCAAGCATCAGATTTGCCCTATCGAGGAGCTGCCTTACATAGCCACGTCTGCGATATTCAGGCAAGGTGCATACTCCCGCTATAAAACCAATCCGGCGATGCTCGCCACAGAAGCTTGTTTCGCGTATCCGAACGCAAAGCATTGATACGAGCTCACCATTCACATACAGCCCGAGAATTCGTTTCGGATCGATTCGTTTAGCAAAATAATAATTGATAAACTCATCGGAATCCTCGGGAAAGCAGACTTTCCAAAGCGCTTTGGCCGCTTGGAAATCAGCAGATGATATCGGTTTAACAAAACAAGATTCGGGCATAAACACTCCATGAACTCAAAACTAAAACCGCCGATTTTCAACAAATCGACGGTTTAGGTGGTCTGGGTGAGAAGATTCGAACTTCCGGCCTCTTGAACCCCATTCAAGCACGC
>JAFLSU010000013.1 GCA_022510765.1 Christensenellaceae bacterium | reverse complement strand
CTGACAGTACTGTGCTGGCGACGGCATGGGAGGATAGGCAGCTGCCGGATTCCAAGCAAACAGACATCCTAACGGATGTCTGTTTTGCGTTTGCCTGCTTTTTGAGTGTTTAGCAAGAACAGCGAAAAAAAGTATAAGACAGCACCCAAGTCGGATGCGGCCTTATACCTTCTAAATGAGATGAGTATCGCAGTTAGGAATTTAGCAGGTTTCGAATTACTAAATCAATTAACTCGCTTGGAATATTGGTGCACCCTTGACCACCGCGCCTTAAGGTTTCATTTATGTGCTCCTCTCTCCTTGAACCAGCATAAATAATATACGGAATTTGTTTGTCAAATTTTCGAACTTCTTCTAATAAAACATATCCCTCACTTTTGCCCTCTTTTCGCCCCATATCAGAAATAATTAGAGAAAAGCTACCGTTTTTAAGGCAATTGAGTGCTTGTCGTGTTGATAAAGCTAATGTGAAATCAATGCCATATTGTTCAAGTATCTTTCGTACATACACATTATTTTCAGGCCTATCATCTACCCATAAAACAGATTTTTGACCACCACTTTTTTTAAGTTCTGAGCCTCTAATAATACTATCGAAGTATAGCTCCATATTTTCCCTGAACTTAGTAGCCAAAGTTTTTTCATTTGAAATGGTGAAAAATACCCCATTGTTGCTATGCTTTTCCTTAAATTTTATTATTTTATCATACTGCGCATGATCCAATTTTGAGGGAGGAATAGGTTTGTCGAGGAAATATAGAAAAACCTGTTTTTTCAATGATAACATACGCTCAATTTCCTCTTCTGTGCCAGAGCCGTAGTTTTCTGTAGCAGTTCCGAATCTTGACCAGAAAACCGCGACTACCATATCTGAAGAATCTACAATCTGTCTATTGATCAAATCTTGAGGAGAATTTCCAAATTCTGAATACGTATCTTTTGTCCAGTACCTGCACCTTACGATGACACCATTTGCTCTACCAAAATAATTGTTAAAGTGGTTGACTTGCTTTTCCAGCAAATTAACAAATTTTGAAACATCAGATGGACATGAAATTAACAAATCATATACATTAATGCTTTTTGTCATAGAAACCTCCTATACTATCTTAACTTGGTGTACCAAACACCCAGGGGCAGCGCTTCCAAAGGTTCTTACGCAAGTGTCCTGGCTGGTTGCCCAGTAGCTTCGATTGCTGCCTCTAGGGTTGAAATTTCCAATATCCAGTATAGTTTCATTTTTAGCAAATGTCAACACCAAATTGAAAATAGTATGAAAATTTGTCCGTTCGTACAATCAAGAGAATGTTACTAAATCCGTTTACATGCCTTTTGAAATCATTATTATTCAACTTTATCTTCTGCTATCGTAAATTATATGTAAATCATATCGTGGATACTTGTCAGGTGTTTGCTTGCGCAGGCTTTTCATATGAAAAATTTATTGACTTTGTGCGACGCAAACACTATTATATTTTCGGAAGAACCCGGTCTATGAAAGGATATTGGTGATTGATATGCATTTGACTTCTGTTCTTAGCGGTTTGGCGGCCGCTACTTCACCCTCATCATACATGCTTGCCCCATCGGAAAAGGAGCTTAAAGTGCTTGATTGGCTCATGGATTTTGTCAACACACACCTTGTTAAGTTTGTACTCTCGGTCGTGCTTGCTATACTTGTTTTGCTTGTAGGTTTCAAGCTGGTTAAATTCCTTACCACACGCATGAAAAAGTTCAAGCTTTTTCATAAGCTGGACAGCAATATCGGCACCCTTATACTGAACTCCATTCATATTTTGCTGAACGCCCTGATAGTCATTGTTGTAATACAAATTCTTGGTGTTCCTTCCGCGACCATTATAGCCGTGATCGGCTCCTGCGGCCTGGCGGTAGGGCTTGCTCTCCAGGGTGGTCTTTCCAACCTTGCGGGCGGCGTGATGATAATGATATTCAAGCCCTTCCATTCGGGCGATTATATTTTCACCACACAGGGGGACGGGTTTGTCGAGGAGATCGGGATCTTCTACACAAAGCTGATAACGATCGATAAGCTCAGCGTGAATATTCCTAATTCCGTTTTATCTTCAACCACAGTAACGAACCTGTTCGCCAAGGAGACCAGGGGAATCGATATGGACATCTCCGTCGCATATGGCACCGATATTGAGTCGGCAAGGCGTGCACTCCTCGCGTGCGCTGAGGGAAATCCTTTGGTGCTGGAAAGCCCGAAGTCCATGGTGTTTGTGTCCGACCATGCCGATTCCGCAGTCAAGCTGACGTTTCGCGTATTTGTTAAGAACAGGGACTATTGGAAGGTGAGAGCCGAGCTTTTGGAAGCGTCCCTGAAGGCACTTTCTAATGCTGGGCTTGAAATACCCTTCCCGCAGTTGGATGTGCATATGAAGGGATAAAAGAGTGTCAAAAAATTATTAAGGCGAGGGGTGCCGAAACCTGAATCAATGCAGAGCTCGGTCTCTCTCGCCTTAGGCTTAGTTTACTTTACAGGAACGGCCTAATATCGGTCGTTAACTTCTCTCCGAGCTTGATGAGCCGCTTCGTAATATCCTTGGACACCTCGTCCGCAGCCTTATATTGATTGAGATAGCGGTTCAATGATTTAACGCCCATGTTCGAACCGTCGGTCATGAGGTCGGCTATGGCGGCATCGGTTTTTTCCATTGCAAGCTTCATGTTGGTCTTCATCCATGACATGCCCTTCGCGACCGGATTTGGATCTTTTCCGTCGTCGTGGTACTTATTAAGTAAGTTTTCAACCTCGGTTTGAAGCTGCGCGTACTCATCTTTGCAGTAGTTTAGCTTCGAGCGAAAATCTTCGCTTTGCACATGGTCAATTACATCATCTATGGACGCAACGCCCATTTTGATTCCTGCATCGCATTCTCGCAGCAGTTTTATCGTATCCTGTTCTATCATGTTAGTACCCATGCCTTTTTCCTAAGATAGTTTTAGTCTGTCCGTCTGTCCAGATTTTATGCTAAAGCAATGCGTCCCGATAAACGAAATCGGGGCGAAACTTATTTTGTGGCTCACCATGCCACAAAATAGGTCTTCGCCCCGAAAATACTTTAACTTAAAATTATTGCTTCTGTACGATATTTCCCCTGTCCTTATATATCGAATCCGCGGGGATAACGCCTCGCACGCAGGAGACGGGGTAGATATTGCTTCTCCTGCCGACGACGGTTCCGGGATTCAGCACGGAATTGCAGCCGACCTCGACAAAGTCTCCGAGGATCGCGCCGAACTTCTTTCGCCCGGTCTGGATGCACTCGTCCTTGGATTTGACTGCGACAAGGGTCTTATCGCTCTTTACGTTCGAGGTAATCGAGCCTGCGCCCATGTGCGCCTTATAGCCAAGTATCGAGTCGCCAACGTAGTTATAATGTGGGGTCTGCACGTTATCGAAGAGGATAACGTTCTTAAGCTCCACGGAATTTCCTACTACGCAATCCTTGCCCACCAAGGCGTTTCCGCGTATGAATGCACAATGACGCACCTCCGCGCCGTGGTCTATGATACATGGACCGCTTATCCATGCGGTGGGGTAGACCTTCGCGTCCTTCGCTATCCAAACGTCCTCGGTCGGATGATCAAATTCGTCCTCGGAAAGCTTTGCGCCGATCTCGAGGATCGCATCACCTATGCCGCTCAATGCCTCCCAAGGATATGTGCAGGAGGAAAGCAGCTTTTCTGCGCGGGTCTTCGATAAATCAAGAAGTTCACTCGTGGTGTACATGAATTTTTCCCTCCGTCAGCCGACTATCAAGCCGTTTGAGTGCATTGCGGCGATTATCGTGTCCACAGCCCGCTCGCATCCTTCATCGGTCGGAGCTTCCGCCATTACGCGAATGACGGGCTCGGTGCCGCTCGGTCTAAGCAGTACACGCCCATTTCCGCCGAGCATTTCTTCTGCTTCCTTGAGGCTCTCCTTAACGGCGTGGTGCGAAAGTGCAGCATCCTTGTCGGCAACGCGCACGTTTTTAAGTATCTGCGGGTAGATCTGAACGGGAGCTGCAAGCACTGAAAGCGGCTGCTTCTGCGCAAGCATGGCCTGCATGAGCTTGATGGCGGTCAAAAGCCCGTCGCCCGTAGCGGCGTATTTACTGAAAATGATATGCCCCGATTGCTCGCCGCCGATCAGATGTCCGTTTGCGCGCATACATTCGTAAACGTATTTATCGCCAACATCGGTCTTGGCATAGTCGATGCCCGCGCGGTCGAGAGCCTTGTACAGTCCGAAATTGGACATAACGGTCGTGACGATGGTGTTGTTGGTAAGCTTATCGCGCGCCTTCATGTATTTGCCGTAGATATAGAGTATCAGGTCTCCGTCGATTATCCGCCCCGTCTCGTCTACCGCTATGCAGCGGTCGGCATCGCCGTCGAACGCAAAACCGACATCAAGCCGCTGCGAGGTGACGAGCTTGCGCAGATTCTCGATATGGGTGGAGCCGCAGCCATCGTTTATATTGAGGCCGTTGGGCTCGTTGCCAATCACGACGGTCTCCGCGCCGAGGGTATCAAATATATTTTTTGCCATCATCCAGGTGCTGCCGTTCGCGCAGTCAAGTCCGATGCGAAGGCCCTTGTAGGAATGCGTGGCGAGGCTTATAAGATAGCCGATATAACGGTTTCGACCCGAGGAATAGTCAATGGCCTTTCCTATGTCGCTGCCGCTTGCGAACGGTATCTCACCGAAATCGTCGTCAAGGTATTTCTCTATTTCGTTGATGACGCATTGAGGCATCTTTTCGCCGTCGCTGTTCAGCAGCTTTATGCCATTGTCGTGATAGGCGTTGTGGCTTGCGCTTATCATAATGCCGCAGTCGAAATCGTCGGTGCGGGTGATGTATGAAACGCTCGGCGTGGTCGTGACATGCATAAGATACACGTCGGCTCCGCTCGCGGTCAGTCCCGCCGTAAGCGCACACTCGAACATGTACGAAGACCTTCGCGTGTCCTTACCGATCACAATGGAGCAGCGATGCTCCCTGCCGTAGTAGAACCCGAGAAAACGCCCGATCTTATAGGCGTGTTCAACGGTCAGATTGACATTGGCTTCTCCCCTGAAGCCATCGGTACCGAAGTATTTGGACATATCGTACCCCCCATGTTGATTTAATTCATTTTTTCTTATGTTTTTGCACTCAATATTGTGCTTTTTTGATAACTATGAATACGTCACGTTTGTTCTTCGGGCTGATAATCAGATATTGTATTCACGACATGCCATTCAAATCGCTCTGCAAAGTCTTTGAAGCAATCCTCGCAAATCCAATAATAGCAATCCATTGTACAATATCCAGCATGTAGGTCGTTCTCGCCGCTGCCGAACTTTTCCATGCAAAACTCACAATGGTCGTGATCCGCACTTGTTTGTCGCAAGCAATACTCCAGCTTTATTAAATTAGCTCCCTGCAAATATTTGCTTTGGTTTGTTAATCTCCAGTCTTCCATGCACTCTTTCTTCGTTATATGCTAACTTTTTCACGTTTTTTATAAGCCGAGCAAAGCTCATCATACCGAGTGTTGCTCGGGTTGCCGCGCAGCAGCCTACACGCCAAGCAGCAGCCGGCGCTCATCCTCAGGAACAAGTCTGCCGCCCGTTGCCCATAGGATATGGGTCGAATCGCGTTCAACACCCGCTTTACGCATATATTGCTGCCCCGCAGGGGAGAGCATACCTTCGAACCCGCAGATCGCGGAGGCCGCCGAAGGCTCGATGAACAGTCCTTCGGTTTCGTGCAGGAGCCTTATACGAGGGATGAGCCTTGAATCCTGCACGGTGAATTCGCCGTCCATGAGCTGCTTCATGGCGGAGTATACGAGATTTGAGGCGCAGGAGACCGCCAGGCCGTCGGCTTCGGTCACGCCGCTCAAACCGATTTCGGAAACGGGTACGCATTCACCTTTGACGAACGCCGTCAGCATACAGGGCGCGTTCACAGGCTCGATAAAGAAACAATGCACATTATCGCCGAACACCTGCTTAAGTCCAAAGGTTATCCCGCCCGGCGCGCCGCCCACTCCACACGGAAGATAAACGAACAACGGATGCGCCGCGTCAACGGAAATATTCAGTACGTCAAGCTGATTTTTCAGTCTCAGCGTTGCTACCGCATAGCCCATGAAAAGATCGAGGGAGTTTTCATCATCGATGAAATGGCTCGTTTCATCTGCTGAGGCCATTTCCCGTCCGCGCCGCACCGCCGCTTGATAATCGGAAGCGTATTCTATGACGGTCACGCCTTTTTTGCGAAGCAAGTCCTTCTTCCATTGCTTTGCGTCACAGCTCATATGCACGGTCACCCTGTAGCCTATCATAGAGCTCATTATCCCAATGCTCAGTCCGAGGTTGCCGGTGGAGCCGACATGGATGGCGTATTTTGAAAAGAACTCACTCTTGTCTCCGAGCTTCTCATAATCGCTCAGGTCTTTTATAAGCCCGTGCCTAAGAGCAAGCGATTCGGTATGCTTGAGCACCTCATATATCCCGCCCCTCGCCTTTACCGAGCCTGCAATAGGAAGATCAGCGTCCATCTTTACGAACAGACGTGCATGTATATTTTGAGAGAGCTGCGCTTGTGAATTTTGAACGAGCGCATCAAGCAGGCGCGGGGTCTCGATGAGCGGGGACTCGATAATACCGCCGCTTTCATTGGTTTCGGGAAAGACCCGTTTGATGAACGGGTCAAAACGCTTGAGCCGTTCGGCGGCATCGAGAATTTCAGGCATACCGAAAGGGAGTGTGGGAAGCGCTACCGAACAGGGAGCTGCATCCGCGTTCAAAAACAGCATTTCCTTTGCCTTGTATAACGCTTCGATGTCGGTTGTCGGAAGATACTGCTGCATCGTCATAATAATTTGAAAGAATGTTAATAAAAAATTGCGACCTTTATTTGGGCATACCGCTGCACTTTTAATCAATAGCCGTCGGCGGCTTTTCGCTTTCGGTGGAATTGGACATTTCTATCGTATCCGACCTCCCTGCCGCATTTACCGCATCGGCTGGCCCGGGCAGCTCTGCCGCATTCACTTCATCGGTCGCTCGAACCCTCTCTTTTTTGGGCTTTTTCGGCGGCTTATAGTTGAATTTCTCCTGCGCACGGTCGAATTCCCTGCTAATTATAAGCTCCACCGCCTCCGCGCCGTGCTTACAAGCATCCTTGAGCAATGCTTTATCCTCGTCCGAGGGTACGCCAAGCACATGGTCGATAAGCCCATGCTGCGGCTTACCTATGCCGATGCGTATGCGCGGGAAATCCTCGTATCCAAGCTGTTCAACGATGCTGCGCATTCCGTTGTGAGTACCTGCCGAGCCGTTTTTTCGTATGCGCATCGCGCCGCAGGGCAGGTCGATGTCGTCATAAATGATGACGAGGCGTTCGCGCTCCGCCTTGTACCAATTCATAAGGTCAAGGACTGCCCAGCCCGAGTTATTCATATAAGTATCGGGCTTTGCGAGTACGACACGCTCGGTGCCGACTCGCCCCTCCCCGTAAACGGAACGAAAGCCCCTCTTGGTTATCGCGATGCCGAGCCTGTCCGCGAGGGCATCGAGCGTCATGAATCCTACGTTATGCCTTGTCTCTGCATACTCCCTGCCGGGGTTGCCAAGACCCACTATGATATACATTGGTTTACCATCCTGTAAAATGGGTTTTATGAACCTGCGTCCGAAATTGAACAAAGAGGCCATGCGCATTTTACCGTATCAGTTGAAGCGCTTTCCTTACTATGATAAGCGCATCCGTAATACCAATCATGCCGTCATCATCCATATCGCCGTACAGCTCCGTGGACGGTGATTCAATGAGCTGAAGCGCGAAGCGGGCCGTGATCAGAGCATCCGTTACAGTGATCCTGCCGTCCACGTCCACATCTCCGAGTTCCGGAGCCGCCCCGGAATTTTGATACATTGCCAAAACCACGCCGGAGGAGCTTACATTATTATAATTGCCCCTCCAGCCGTCGAAGGTATATCCAGGATGGACGGGCGGATCGGGGGGAATCGCATCCCCGCCCACAACGACGGACTGCTGCGAAATGTATAGCCCCGTAAGCCCATCGCGAAATTCGATGGTATAAACTTGCCCGGATGAACCCATCCAGTATTCGATACGCTGCTCAATGGAGTCATAGCCCGTGAACGTACCCGGGAAATGCTCCAGAACGATCCCTCTGCTTGAAACAAAGAAGGTCTGCGGAATAAAATTGTATTGAGTAATAAGCTCTGTCAGGACGCTGTCCGGGAGGATGCATTGATATTCTATGCCGTATTCATCAAAGAGCTGCATTGCTTTCTGCGGCGTACTCGTCCCGTCCTGATGGAGTATGCCGAGAACATTGATATTCCCGGCATAGGACTCGAACGCCTGCTGCATGTATTTGATTTCCCTTATGCAATCGGCGCTCCAGGTCGCAAAATAATGCAGAATGGTAATATCCTTTCCATCGAATACGCGGCCGTTCACGGGACTTCCATCGATGGTCTGTGAGGAGAACGCGGATATATCCATACCCACGACTTCCGGCAGCGTAACGGCATTCAATGCCTTGGGATACGCGAAGGAAAGAACCATGGCAAAAGCCATTGCAAATGCTGTTATTATTGATAATAAACGCTTCATAATGCCTCCTTGCCTTGAGTTCCATGCGGCCTCGAGTCGGCTTCACCGCTCGAATTCATCGATACGAATCCCGAGCCCATTTCAGGAAGCCGGATAAGGCCGCAGTCTATGTATTTTTACGTTTTGAAGCTGTAATTAGTCTTTGTTATGGTTTGAGTTGTTCTTCCTGATGGTGACGATGACTATCGCCGCAGCGCAGAGGATGACCGCACCGCCGAGAACATAGACGACGGGTTTAACGCCGCCTGCACCGTCGCTCTTATCGCCGCTTGCATCCTTGTCGGGAAGAGCGGTAGCGGTTGAGGGATAGGTGATCGTGGGGTTTTCCGTTTCGCTGACGGAGCCGCTTGCGGTGGATTCGGCACCGCTGCTCGTACCATCAGCGGGCGGAATAGTGGTTAGAGGGCGAGTGGTGACGTTCGGATCGAGCGTGCTGTCCACTATCGTCGGAATCTGCGTGAGACTGGGGTTGGGAGTGCCGCTTTCACCCTGGTTAAAACCGCCGACGGGATCGGAAGCACCGATGATCGAGACGATGGAGTTGTTCGTTTCAAACTCGACAGGGGTACCCGTCATCGAGCCGAGCGGCAGAAGGGAGAGTTCGTAAACGGTCAGCACGATCTGCTGATTTACCGTAACGCCGTCGCGTACACGGAAGGTCATTTTAAACAGATCGCCGCTTTCGCCCAAGGCATCGAGGGGCATGGCAATGCCGAGCTTTATAAGTCCCTGAGCTACGATGTTCTCATACTCGAGAAAGTACAGACCGCTCTTGCTTGGAACGGTCGTGGTGAGAACCGAACCCTGCTCGAGCGATACGAACTCGAGCGAATTGGGGTCGAAAGAAACGGCAAGATTCGCCGAATGCAGTTCATAATCGCCTGATATGCTCAGCGTAACGGCGAATTCACTGCCGGGGGAAACGCCGTCAACATCATTCATTTCAAATCGAGCGGTGCCGGCTGCGAGGGCTGCCGAAGGGGCGAGCATGGTGAAAGCAAGCATGGCGCATGCGAACATGCATATTGCTGCCGTGAGGAATTTTTTCATCTTGATATCTCCTTAATCAAATTTTAAAATTTATTCGGTGGATCCACGGTCTCATTTACAGTAAAACAATCCGTACACACCACCACTTTAAATTATAGCATAAACCGCATGATAATTTCAATAATTTGGCTGGAGGAGGTCTAATCTTGAAAATAGCAGCTTTGAATGTCCGCCCCTAATGCGCAAACTGGCTCTCGTACAGCTCCTTATAAAAACCTCCTTTACGGATCAGCTCATCATGCCTGCCCTTCTCGATGATGCGCCCATCCCTCATGACGAGAATCACATCGGCTTCCCTGATTGTCGAAAGGCGATGGGCGACGATGAAGGTGGTGCGCCCCCGCATCAGCTTTACAAAAGCGTCTTGAACGTGCTTTTCTGTGCGGGTATCTATAGAGGAGGTCGCTTCGTCGAGTATCAGCATCGGCGGCATGCACAGCATTACCCTCGCTATGCATAGAAGCTGCTTCTGCCCTAGTGAGAGGCTTCCGCCCGATTCGCCTATCACGGTATCGAAGCCGTTCGTAAGACGTCTTATGAAATTGTACGCATGGGAGGAGATCGCCGCAGCCATTATCTCCTCGTCCGTGGCATCGGGTCTGCCCATCGTGATATTTTCCCTTATTGTGCCGGATTTGAGCCATGTATCCTGAAGCACCATGCCAAACCTGATTCGCAATTCGCTCCTTTTCATCGATTGAGTATTAATTCCGTCCATCGTTATTTCACCGGAATCAATGTCATAAAAACGCATTATGAGGTTTATGAGCGTCGTCTTTCCGCAGCCCGTGGGGCCGACTATCGCAACGCGCTGCCCGGGATGAACCGTGAGCGAAAAATCTCGGATGAGTTCACGGGACTTATTATAGGAAAAGCATACGTCACGGAATTCCATCCTACCGTCGTCATTTGGCGGAGTTTCGGGCAAAATGGGGTCGGGTGTTTGCTCCTGGGCTTCGATCAGTTCAAACAATCTTGCCGCACACGCGAGCGAGCCTTGAAGCTCCGTTACCACTCCCGAAATCTCGTTAAAGGGCTTGGTGTACTGATTAGCATAGCTTAAGAACGCCGAAAGGCCACCTATCGTGAGTCCGCCCGATATTGCCGCAAACGCGCCTGCAACGCCAACGCCCGCATACACAAGGGCATTGACGAAGCGTGTGGAGGGATTCGTGAGTGATGAAAAGAAAACTGCGCGCAACGAACATTTTTTAAGGCGTTCGTTGACCTCGTTGAACCGTTCCTCGGCACGATTTTCGTATGAAAACGCCTGCACAACCTTCTGTTCGCTGATGATTTCGTCGATGAGCGCGGTCTGCTCTCCTCGGATCTCGCTTTGCTTTTTGAACATCGTGTAGGTTCGCTTGGCTATGAAGCTCGCGACCGCAAGCGAGAGCGGAGTTATTACAACGACCACGAGTGTAATGAGCGGGTTGATCGTAAGCATGAAAATGAGCGTACCGATTATCGTGAGAATGCCTGTGAAGAACTGTGTAAAGCCCATCAAAAGCCCGTCCGCAAGCTGATCGACATCGCTTATCATGCGGCTGACCGTCTCCCCGGTCGGGTGAGCGTCGAGGTAGGAGAGCGGAAGCTTCTGCACATGGCGGAACGCCTCCGTGCGAATATCCTTCACCATGCCGTAGGTGATTTTATTGCAGCATAGGCTCATGAGCCAGCCGCAAAGGGCGTTCACCCCAACGCATAACGCAATTTTTATAAGTATTGACGAAAGCGAAACAAAATCGACCTCGCCCGCACCCACGATGCAGTCCACCGCCCGACCTATCAGTATCGGAACGTACAGCGTGAGAACCACGGATATTACAGCAAGTACGAGCGAAAGAACGAAGCTTACGCGATACGGGCGCAGCCTCTTGAGCAGTTTCCCGATCGTGTTAAGCCGGTTTTTATCAAGTTTTATCGATCTGAATTGAATTTTCATGACAGTTCGTCTCCATTCGGGAACTGAGAAACGAATATCTCCCGATACACCGTGCAATTCTTTATAAGCTCGTCATGCGTACCGATCCCTGCCATCCTGCCGTCGTCAAGCACAATTATTGTATCGGCGTAGCGTATCGACTGCGCGCGCTGGGACACGATGAAGGTCGTGGGCGGGTTTTTCATGTTCCTTATTGCAAGGCGCAGTTTTGCATCGGTGGCGTAGTCGAGCGCGGAGGAGCTGTCGTCAAGAATGAGTATTTCGGGCTTTTTGACGAGCGCCCGGGCTATCGTCAGACGCTGCTTTTGACCGCCCGAAAGATTGCTTCCGCCCTGCTGAATCGGTTCATCCAACCCCTTCTCCTTGTTTTGAACAATCTCAAGCGCCTGCGCGGTTTCGAGAGCTTCAAGCATCTCGTCTTCGGAGGCAAGCTCGTTTCCCATCAATAGATTGCTTCGTATCGTTCCTTTAAAAAGCACCGCCTTTTGCGGCACTATGCCGATGCGCTTTCTCAGCTCGTTTCGGTCGAACTCCAAAGCATTTATCCCGTCTATCAGCACCTCGCCCTGCGTCGCGCCGTAAAAGCTCGGAATTAGGCTCATAATAGTGGTTTTTCCCGACCCCGTGCCGCCTATGATGCCAATGGTCTGTCCGGGCAGCGCAGAAAAACTGATGCCCTCGACGGCATTCGCTCCCGCGCCGTTGTACTTAAAGCTCACATCGCGAAACTCCACTTTTCCGCGCGGCGCGGTGGAATCGGGAACCGCAGAGCCTCCGAGAACCGTTGATTCCGTATTGAGAATGACACCTATCCTATCTGCGCACGCAAGCGATTTGGTCAGTGTAATTATAAGGTTAGCCATCTTAATTAACTCAACCAAAATCTGAGACATGAGGTTATACAGCGCGACCACCTCTCCCTGAGTCAGGGTGCCGGAATCCACCTTTATTGAGCCGGTATGGATGAGGAGGATCACCGCAGCGTTTATGATTATCAGCGTAAGCGGGTTCATAAGCGCAGACAGCCTGCTGGCGGAGAGCTGCAAACGGTTGAGGCGGTCGCTTCGCTTTTTGAATTCCTCTATTTCATCATCCTCGCGAAGGAACGCACGAAGCACCCGAACTCCGTTCAGGTTTTCGCGCGCCAACGAGGTGACATCGTCCAAAGCCCCCTGAACCCTGCGGTGCATCGGCACCGTTGTCAGCATGATGAGGAACACGACCACGCATAGAAGCGCGATCACGCCTGCAAAAATTAGTGCGCATTTGGTGTCGATCGTGAACGCCATGACCATTGCGCCGAAGACCACGAACGGCGAACGCAGCAGCAGCCGAAGCGTCAGGTTCACGCCAGTCTGCACCTGATTTACATCGCTCGTCATGCGGGTGATGAGTGCGGATATGCCTATCCCGTCCAAATCGGAGTAGGACAGGCTTTGGATCTTTTTAAGAAGTGCGGAACGTAGGCTTGCTGAGAAGCCTATCGCGGCTTTCGCGGCAAAAAACTGTGCGGTGATCGAGAACAGAAGCCCCACGGCGGCGAACGTCGCCAGCACCAGCCCCATTCGGATGATATATCCACCGTCGCCATTTCCGATGCCGCGGTCGATGATCGCCGCAACGACGAGCGGAACGATAAGCTCGAGTGTGGCTTCAAACAGCTTAAACAGCGGCGCGAGCACGCATTCTCTGCTGTACTTTTTTAAGTAAACAAACAATTTTTTCATATGTCGTCGGCCAGCCGCACCGCAAAGCGTATTATGAACACATCGCGTTTATCGATAATCCACGGGGGAAGCTCCTCAACGTAGACGGTATCATCTATAGAGTATCCGTCGCGGCGAAGATCAAAAGCGAACTTCTCGATAAGGGGCGGAATGTATATCCCATTGCCGCGAGTTTGCTCGATAAAGGTACAGATGTATTTTCCCGCAGGAAGAACCGTATCGGCATGCGGATCATCGGTAAATTTAAAGAAGAACTTTGGACGCAGGGTATTCACGTCCTCCGCGATCGAGAGATAATGTCCCATATCAAGGTAGGATATGCGCATATGCGAATGATACTCGGGGCGAATGGCGGCAAGAGGTCTTTCCTCGAAGTGCTCAATGAAGACCGATTCGCCGGGATGGCGCATATAACACTCACGAAGCTCGATCCTTTGGTTCATGTACGCAAGGCCGTCCTTGAGGTTGTTTATATGCTCCTCAACGCGGCGCTTGCATTCCAACACCACTTCGATATTACGCCCCTCGCCCTCGCAAAGCAGCACGGATTTGATCTCCATAAGGCTGAGACCCGAGGATTGGAGCAGCTTGATCGTTTCCATGCGGGTAAACTGCTCGATGTCGTACTCCCTGTAGCCGTTGCCACGCACCCTTGCGGGCTTGAGCAGCCCGATCTCGTCGTAATAGAACAGGGTGCGTTTTTCGACATTGCATGCATCGGCGAATTCCTTTGTTGTCACCGTTTCCTCCAAAACTTTTCCAAAATAATTCAAAAATAACGCTTGACTATAACGTTACGTTATACCGTATAGTTATTATAGCAGATTGGAAGCAGGGAATCAACCTCTTTTGCATGAGTGCGGAAGGGTGCTATCCGCAGAGGCATTCGGGTGTGCTCCCTTCAGACAAGGGATTCCGATGCGCATTCACTTCAGGCAAGGGATTTCGATGCGCACTCACTTCAGGCAAGGGATTTCGATGCGCACTCCCTTCAGGCTAAGCCATTCCCACTGCTCATTCTGCTTTGGTTTTGCGTTCGTCATAGGCTTAACGATGGATGCAGAGGGTATTGCGAACAAAGGCATCCCGCAATACCCCTCTGCTGTCATCGGTGTTCGGCAGCTTGTTGAGTGTGAAAGTGCCGAATGATGGGTCTGTGTTCATAATACTAACATACTGTTAAAATCTTGGCCGATATGCACCCCCAAAAAGCAAAGTATCGGCATGTATAATAAATAATTTAGACGTATGTTAGCATATATATAAGGCATGTAGGGTTTGATACCCCTCGCCTGTGGATACTAAAAAACACAATTAGTCCGTTCGGAGCATTGACCGGGCGGACTAATTAATAAGATTTTGAAAATCAAAAACGCCTGTATAGTGGTGCTCTGATTTTGCCATTGCTCCGCTTGAACATCTTTATACTAACATACGTCTAAATGATTTATTACATGTGTCGGTAGTGTACGTTTTTGCGGTGCATATCGATCAAAGTTTTAGCAGTATGTTAGTATCAATTCTCGTTTCATGCTGTCACCTCTAAATACTTTATGACGATGCTTGCTGTTGTCAATCATATTTAGTTTTTAGATAGCAAAAGCGGGTTGTATATTTCAGTTACGGTAGCATACCCCACGATGCGTGCACCTTCTTGAATGTTGATTTTTTTCCCGATCCACAAGCAATGCGGATAAGCTTCCGGTGACAGGAATGTAATGGTTCCTTTTGCGGTTCCATCAGGCGGAACAGATTCGACTTCGTAATAATGATGAATGCCCGTGGTTAGATGATCATCAGTTACTAAATGTGCAGGTCTGTAACCGTCGATCGCCGGACGTGTCCTTGTTCCATTGAACTCAAATATTACTTCAACATCCGGCGATCTGTTCATAACATCCGCCCGTATGGCATAAATTTTATCGTTCCGATTAACAGCCTTTTGAGCATCAAGACGCTTGTATTCAAGCACAATTCTGCTTTTAGGCAGATAACTAACCCTTATCTCGTCACCTACGGACAGGTATTTCGCATTAAAGAAGAAGAACTCCTGCCCCGAAATCGTAACGAAACTTCCATGGTAGTTAGTTACTCCGTACGAGCGGAATCTTTTTTCTATCGTCAGCGTCCTTAAGCTACGTTCCGAAATAGATTCGATCGTGCCCGAAAAGAGTACAAGCTCGCTCTGCTTTTCAAACATGAGCGGAAATCCGCAGCGCAAAGGGAAAGTCTGCTTAAGTGCAAATACGGCAAAGAGTGAAAAAAGTATCAGACAAATCAAGGCATAATCACCGTGTACATTTGCCCGATTTCCGAACATATACGCAAATAGTAGAAACGCTATAATCAGCGTGAAAAAGATGACTTCGGACAGTCCAAAATGATACCATATTTTTTTATACGCTTTATATTCAAAAGACATAACAGCAGCTAACCTCCGTTCGGTCGCATGAAATTATTAAAAACCGCAGAACATTCCTGCTTCGGGGCTGCAATGCCTGCCTTTGAGGTTTCCCTTGATTTCAAGCAGCTTTCCTCAAGTATCATACAGGTATTTTACTACGGTTTCTCCGCTGCCGTCAATCGGTTTTACTATGTCATCCTGAGCGTTCCTGAAATAATAATAGGCTGCGCCCTTTGAACAGTCAACTGTTACTACTCTACGCTTGTATCATAGCTGAACAGCTTTACTATCGCGTCTCGCACATACAGGCGTTAGCAGCATAATCAATTAAATATCTCGTTACATTCTCCTAACACTTATTCTCAGGTTTGGCATGAACCAGCCCGGCGGACAATTATTAAGAATAACTGACTTCAAATCGCTTATATTGCATCTCAAATCAGTAAAATCAGACGGAAATGCAGGATCATCACCTATACACAGTATTGCAACAGGAGAATCTGTTAGACATATTTTAACCATGCGGCAGATAAACGTTACTCTCTCTGAAAAAGGAGCAAGCTTACTGCCTTCTTTAATGCAGCTATCTTGAAGGAGCAATGCTTCGCAGTTTACGTAGTTGAACGTATCGCACAAATCAATGATTGACTCTCCTCCACTCTTTAGACACGTGGGATTGTCAAACAACACCGCCCAGCCGGAATTTATTGCTTCTTCGGTTAATTGTGCATACACCGCATCCCTGTTGCCAAGATTTACAAGTATCGTACAAATCATACTCATAAATTCTTAATCCTCCGATTACTTTATCGTTCAATCAATCCGATATTGTATTTTGCGCCTACAGTTCCCATAAGCGTTCCTGAGGTAATAATAGGCTGCCGCCTTTTGAATGGTCAACGGTATTTTACACGTTGCTGCTCGGAAGCTCTCTTCCCTTTTTCCTAATCAGAATTATCCTTTCGGCAACCAGCAACGCATTCACCACAAGAGTAATAACATCGATAGGGGTAATGCCCTGAAAGCGGAGGATATTCTCGACAACAATAAATGTATTTGGAACGGCAAATATTAGATCAAGTGTATGCAACAAACATTTTGTTTTCGTTTTTTGGTTTGTATTATGCTGAAGCAAGCTGTTTATAACATAATCAGCAAGCAAAAAAGCGATAGACAGCGACGTATTAACAATATATTCTTTTATGCTTGTATCGTAAAACCAAGCAAGCATAATTAAAAGCATCATCTGCATCAATATACATGTTATAATATGCGTTGCATACGTGGCAATTATTTTTACGATATTTATTAAATTTTTCTTCATTTAAGCTCCCTCCGCACTTGAAGCGTACCGAGCATAAGAGATGTATGTTTGGAGTATGTCGGAACCCCAAGCATCGCACAGGCATTCTACTACAGTTTCTCCGCTGTCGTCAATCAGCTTTCGGCAAAAACGAAAGAAGTTAAAATTAAAAATCAACCCTCATACATTCAAAGCTGACCCATTCGCCGGGATTAACGTCACCGGGCATTGCATTTTTAAAACCATGAATATCGAACTCACCAACACGAACCGTATTTTTATTTATCACTTGCCCGCAAAATCTATAGCCATAATAAGAATTCGGTATTTTTTCTGCTTTGGATTGAGCAGATTCTATCCCCTGCACATTGTCGGGATTGAACGCCCAAAGATCTCCGGGCACCAATTCCGCCTGCTCTTCCGATTCGAGCCCATAAGCAAAACATGTGAATTCAACCTGCCCATCGCTAAGCAGCACATCCGCTTCCCGCGATTCCGCATCGAAGTTCAGTGTTTTTACAGTGATCATAATTTTACCCCACTTTCCAATACATTAGCCACGAAATAGTTCCTATTAGTTTTATCTGATCTTAAGGTAGTACCGGCCTGTTTCGTTATCGTTCTTCGATTTTCTTAGTCACCGCCTTGGTCGCACTCGACAGTCCAATTAAACATCTTCTTGAAATCTTCAAAACACGATTCACAAACCCATATATCATTATCCATGCAATATCCTTTATGCAAGTCACCGCTTGCATTGCTGAACTTGCTCATGCAGAACTCACAGTGATCATGATCCCAGCGACCCGATGGCGGAACATAATCCCGATGCTCCATCTTTCCACCAAACATGTACTCGATCTGCCCTCGAAGCAACCTCCAATCCTCCACCTTGATCACCTCCATTGTCTTTACATACTTGCTTACATGTTAGCATATCCTTGCTCAAACTTCAATGCTCGTTAAACTACAAAATTTAATCACCATTTTCCCGCAGACGAATTTCCCGTTTTTTGCCTTTTTCGCGGTTGCCGTTTTTCAAGCAGCGTGTTATAATCTAAGCCGTAAATGCAAATAATTGGCATGATTGAATAACGGCATTTGACGGTATTCAATCATTGACTAAATAACGGCATTCGCCGCTGTTCGGTCATTGCCAAGAAGCAGTCATTGCATAATAATCAGCATCGCATTTCATGCGGTGAAATAATAAAATAACAATACAGGAGATTAAAATGGCTAAACTGTCCGTTACCGATGTACCCGTTCGGGGCAAGCGTGTGCTCGTGAGGGTCGATTTCAACGTGCCCCTCGATGAAAACCTCAACATTACCGACGAAAGCCGCATCATAGGCGCCCTGCCCACGGTGCGATACCTCGTCGATAACGGAGCAAAGACCATCCTTTGCTCGCATCTTGGAAGACCCAAGGGCAAGTTCGTGCCCGAGATGAGCCTTGCGCCCGTGGCAAAAAGGCTTTCCGAGCTGCTTTCCGAAGTTAAGGTTACATTCGCAAATGATATTATCGGCGAGGACGCAAAGCAGAAAGCGGCAGCCCTCAATGACGGCGAAATTTTGCTGCTTGAAAACCTCAGATTCCATAAGGAGGAGGAAAAGAACGACGAGGGCTTTGCAAAGGAGCTTGCTTCGTTTGCCGATCTGTACGTCTCCGACGCGTTCGGCACGGTTCACAGGGCACACGCGTCCACCGAGGGCGTTGCGCATTTCCTGCCTGCCGTCTGCGGTTTCCTCATCGATAAGGAGCTGACCGTAATGGGCGGTGCGCTCTCCAACCCCGAGCGTCCGTTCGTCGCGATACTCGGCGGCAAGAAGGTCGGCGATAAGATAGGCGTTATCAAAAACCTGCTCAATAAATGCGATACCCTGCTCATAGGCGGCGCGATGAGCTATACATTCTTTAAGGCCATGGGCTACGGTATCGGAGATTCCCTGCTCGATGCCGACAGCCTTGAGCTTGCGAAGGAGCTGCTTGAGGAAGCGAAGGCCAAGGGCGTTCGGATGCTTCTGCCCATCGACTGCGTGGTTGGCAAGGAGTTCGCTGCCGATACGGAGCATATGACCGTTCCGTTCGATGCCATCCCCGAGGGCTTCCAGGGGCTTGACATCGGCGAAAAGACCGCGAAGCTGTACAGCGATGCCATACGCGAGGCAAAGACCGTCGTCTGGAACGGCCCGATGGGAGTGTTCGAGATGGAGGCTTTCTCTAAAGGCACCGAAGCGGTCGCAAGAGCCTGTTCTGAGTGCGAGGGTGTTACCATCATCGGCGGCGGCGATTCCGCTTCTGCTATCAATAAGTTCGACCTTGCGGACAGGATGACCCATATCTCCACCGGCGGCGGGGCAAGCCTTGAGTTCCTTGAGGGCAAGACCCTGCCCGGCGTTGCCGCGCTGAACGATAAGGTTTTCCGCAGGAAGCTGATAGCCGGCAACTGGAAGATGAATAAGAATAAGGACGAGGCGAAGGAGCTGATAGCTAAGCTTCTGCCGCTTGTCAAGGACGCGGACTGCGATGTTGTCATTTGCCCGCCGTTCACCGACCTCTGCTGCGCCGCAAAGCAGATTGAGGGCAGCATCATCAAGCTCGGCGCGCAGAACATCCATTGGGCGGCGAAGGGCGCGTTCACCGGAGAAATCAGTGCGGATATGCTCAAAAATATCGGCGTGCAATACGCGATAATTGGACATAGCGAGCGCAGGCAGTATTTTGGCGAGACCGATAAAACCGTCAATATGCGCACCAACGCGGCGCTCGAAAACGGCATCATCCCCATAGTCTGCGTCGGCGAAACGCTCGAGCAGCGCGAAGCGGGCATCACCGATACCTTCCTTGAAGGTCAGGTCAGAGCTTTGTACTGCGGCATCCCCGCAGAGGACGCTGCCAGAATCATCATCGCGTATGAACCCATCTGGGCTATTGGCACGGGCAAGACCGCGACCAACGAGGAGGCGAACCGCACAATCGGAGCCATCCGCAAGGTCGTTGCCGCCATCTACGGCGATGAATTTGCGAACAATACCCGCATTCTATACGGCGGCAGCATGAACGCAAAGAACGCGGCGGGTCTCAAGGCTATGCCCCAGATAGACGGCGGACTCATCGGCGGCGCAAGCCTCGTCGCTGAGGATTTTGCTCAGGTGGTATTGAATAAATAAATTGAAAAAACTTACTGCACTTATCATATTGGACGGCTTTGGATACCGTCCCGAAACCGATGGAAACGCCATCGCCATCGAGGGAGCAAAGAATATACGCTCCCTCATGGCGGAGTATCCGCACACCCTTATAAGTGCCTCCGGACTTGACGTGGGGCTTCCCGAGGGGCAGATGGGCAATTCCGAGGTGGGCCATTCGAACATCGGTGCTGGGCGCATAGTCAATCAGGAGCTTTTGCGCATATCCGAGGACATTGAGAATGGGGATTTCTTCAAAAATCCCGTGCTGCTTGCCGCATTTGAAAACTGCAAAGCACATGACTCGGCATTGCATCTCTACGGACTCGTGTCCCCCGGTGGCGTACACAGCCACACCGACCATCTGTATGCGCTAATTCGCTTTGCAAAGTCCATGGGGCTTACCAAGGTGTTAATTCACTGCTTCACCGACGGCAGGGACACCCCTCCGGACAGCGCCGAAGGCTATGTACAAGAGCTTCAAAACAAGCTCACCAAATACGGCTGCGGCAGGATAGCCACCGTAACGGGCAGATACTACGCCATGGACAGGGATAAGAATTACGATCGCGTGGAAAAAGCGTACTCTGCGATGGTCTACGGCGAAGGCTTGAGGGCAGATGACGCAGTTTCTGCCATCCGAAAGTCCTATGAGGACGGCATCACGGACGAATTCATACTTCCGACCGTGATCACCGATGACGAAGGCTGCCCAATCGGCACGATAAAGCCCAACGACAGTATCATTTTCTTCAATTTCAGACCCGACCGGGCGCGGGAGATCACCCGCGCGTTTATAGACATCGATTTTGACGGCTTCGAGCGCAGAAACGGTCATTTTCCGGTGCATTATGTGTGCTTTACGCAATACGATGAGGATTTCACGGACAGGGCGCAAATTGCGTTCACGCCGAAGATACCGCCCGTCGTCCTTGGGGAATACCTTTCATCGCTCGGAAAAACCCAGCTTCGCATTGCCGAGACGGAGAAGTACGCTCACGTGACCTTCTTTTTCAACGGCGGCGTGGAGCCTCCGTATCCGGGCGAGGAGCGCGTGCTCGTGCCGTCACCGGGCGTTAAAACATACGATTTGAAGCCCGAAATGAGCGCATACGAGGTCACGGAACGCGCGGTTGAATGCATCGATTCGGGCAGATTCGATTTCATGGTGCTGAATTTCGCGAATCCCGACATGGTCGGGCATACGGGCAAGCTCGAAGCGGCGATCAAGGCCGTTGAAGCGGTAGATATATGTACGATGCGCGTCGTCAGCCGCATCCTTGCGAACGGCGGGGAATGCATTATTACCGCTGATCACGGAAATTGCGAGAGCATGATCGACAAAAACGGCAAACCCATGACCGCGCATACGCTGAATCCGGTTCCCTTCATATATGTATCGGAAAGGGCGAAGAACTGCTCAATAAAGCCCGGAGGACGGCTTTGCGACATCGCTCCGACGCTGCTTAGTCTTATGAACCTGCCTATTCCTTCGGAAATGACTGGGGTCAACCTCATAGAAGGGTGAATCCGCAAATGATATACTGAGGAATTGATGTTTTTTGCTTGCATAATTTAATGCATGGTGATATAATGGCGAATGCAGTTGAAATTGGAAGGGAAAAGGATTATGAAAACTGTTGAACTCATAGTGAATGTACTAATGCTAGTTGTAGCGGCAATCCTCGTTGCGGTCGTGCTGCTTCAGGATGCGACGAGCGCAGGCCTTGGCAGCGTGTTCGGAAACGATACGACCGCGCTGGGTCAGGCACGCAACCAGAAGGTCAGCAAGGAAGTCAAGCTCCAGAAGCTCACCGTTGTTTTCGCGATAGTGCTTGCCGTTCTTGCGCTCATTCTTCTTGTGCTACCCGGCATTGAAGCATTGATCGCAGCGCAGTAACCTGTGCGCACAATAATAGGTGTACAGTAAACTGCGCACATATTATTGTGTATGCAGTAATAAGCGCAACCTGAATAATTTGTTTAAGATTAATTAGGCGCAGTACTTGCCCAAATCGGTGCTGCGCTTTTGGTAATTGAAGTGAAGGAGAGCTATGCCGATAAAGCACGGACAAAAGCTGCTTACCGAAAACCGTAAAGCTCGTCACGAATACTTTATAGAGGATACCTACGAATGCGGATTGGCGCTCGTAGGCACGGAAGTCAAGAGCATTCGCATGGGCAAGGTCAACATCAAAGACTCCTACGCCAAAATAAAGGACGGCGAGGCGTTCGTTGTCGGCATGCACGTCAGTCCCTATGAAAAGGGCAACATCTTCAACCGCGACCCGTTTCGCGAGCGCAAGCTGCTGCTCCACAAGCGCGAGATAAGAAAGCTCCTAACCCTGTCGCAGGCGGATGGGTACAGCCTGATCCCGCTGCGACTCTACCTCAAGGACGGCTTGGTCAAGATGGAGCTTGCCGTTGCCAAGGGCAAAAAGCTATACGACAAGCGGCACGACATTGCGGAGCGCGACGCAAAGCGCGCAATGGACAGGAGAAATCACGACGTATATTGATTTTTCCTTTATCACACATAATTTTCAGGCATCGTATCGTTGCAAATCCAAATGAATAATGATATGATAGCCATGCTTGGGGGCGTACATGGTTTCGACGGGGATCGTGGATGCCGGATAAGCGAGCCGAAGCCCCGAGCTTCGCTAAAATCGGGAAACTTTAAAAACAAACGACGAATATAACTTCGTACCCGCCGCTGCTTAATTAGCGCGGCTGTCCGCCCGCAGTTACCCACGACTGCGGATACGGGCATCATCAATGTGGGGAACCAGCCCGTGAGCGCCTCGGCTCGGGTGGGATCAAGGGGCTACTAAAGCCGTAATCCCGTCGGTGGGAGTGCGGCGGAGGGAATGTCAAAATGCCGACTACGCTCGTAGAAAGTCTTGCAGACAGGTTTTCGGACAGGGGTTCGACTCCCCTCGCCTCCACCAATAATCGACAAGTCCCTGTCGGGACTTGTCGATTTTATTTGGTTCGATGCCAATAGTTGGGGTTGTCTCTTAATTTGCATTATTATATCAAAAAGCAGGGTTAACAGCATTTCCCGGGAAATGCTGTTAGCTCGCTTCATCCGCACATTTCAAAAGCACATTTATCGCGTCCTTCGCGGCCTTGAACATCTCCTCGCCCGATTTATGCCTGCGCTTGATGACCATTGTCGTGCGCTCACCGCCGACGAACGCCGCGCCCTCGATGCCGCCGATAATCTTAAAGAGCTTCGCTCCGTCCACGGGCGCGGTCTCGCTGAACACAAAACGCGCTTCATCCTGCTTAACAGTGAAGGATAATATGCCGAGCGATGCGGCTCTTGATTTACACAGCGCGATATCGAGCAGGTTTTGCACAGCCTTGGGTATGTCGCCATAGCGGTCGATAAGCTCGTCCTGCACATCCCGCAGGGCATCGATATCCGTGATGGCAGCAATCCGCTTGTACATCTCCATTCGACCCGATTCCCTCGGAATGTACTTTTTCGGAATATGCGCGTCGATCGGGATCTCCATGACGGTATCTACCTCGGGTTTGACCTCCTCGCCCTTCGCCTCCTTGATCGCGGTATCTATGAGCTTGCAGTACAGCTCGTAGCCAACCTGCGCCATATGCCCGTGCTGTTCCGCACCGAGGATGTCCCCCGCGCCGCGTATTTCAAGATCGCGCATCGCTATCCTAAAGCCCGCGCCGAACTGCGTAAACTCCTTGATAGCGGAAAGCCGCTTGTCGGCTATCTCGCTCAAAACCTTATCCTGATGGTATGTAAGATACACATAGCCGAGCCTTGCGCCTCTGCCGACCCTGCCGCGAAGCTGGTAGAGCTGCGAAAGCCCCATACAGTCCGCGTCGTAGATTATCATGGTGTTGGCATTGGATATGTCAAGCCCGCTCTCGATGATGGTGCTGCAAAGCAGCACATCGTATTTATACTCCATGAAATCTATCATCGTGCTTTCAAGTCTTCTTTCGCTCATCTGCCCATGGGCATAGGTTACCCGCGCTTCGGGAACGAGCTGCGAAAGCCTGTCAGCAAATACATCCATGTTTTTGACGTGATTATAGACGAAGTATACCTGTCCGCCCCTTGCGGTCTCCTTGAGGATCGCTTCACGCACGAGTGCCTCCGAATACTCGACCACATAGGTCTGCACAGGGTAACGTGCTTCGGGCGGGGTCTCAATTACGCTCATATCGCGAATGCCGCTCATGCTCATATGCAGCGTGCGCGGAATGGGCGTTGCGGACAGCGTCAGCACATCGACGCTGCGCTTCATCTCTTTGATTTGCTCCTTATGGTTGACCCCAAAACGCTGTTCCTCGTCGATTATAAGCAGCCCAAGGTCACGGAATTTCACATCCTTTGCAAGCAGGCTGTGCGTGCCGATGAGAACATCGACATTCCCCTCGGCAACGGACTTTTTGATCCTCGTCCGCTCGGCGGGGGTGCGGAAACGTGAAAGCAGCTCCACGGTGATCGGAAATCCTGCGAACCTCGATGAAAGCGTATTAAAATGCTGCTGGGCGAGTATCGTTGTCGGCACGAGGAACGCGCATTGCTTGCCGTCCATGGCGCATTTGAACGCGGCTCTAAGCGCGACCTCGGTCTTGCCATATCCCACGTCGCCGCACAGCAGCCTATCCATGATGCGTTCGGACTCCATATCTTCCTTTATTTCGCGTATGGAGGTGAGCTGATCGGGCGTCTCTCGATATGGGAAGCTCATTTCAAGCCGCTGCTGCCAGTCGGTATCGGGCGAAAACTTGAACCCCTTGAGCCTTGTGCGTTCGCCGTACAGCCGTATCAGGTCGAAAGCGAGTTTGCGGACGCTTGCGCGGGTCTTTGCGACGGTCTTCTGCCATTCACCGGAACCGAGCTTTGAAAGCTTTTGCTTTTCCTCGTCACCGCCAATGTATTTCTGAACCCTGTCCATCTGGTCGGTCGGGATATAGAGTTTATCCCCAGCCTGATAGACGAGCTCGATGTAATCTCTGGATTTACCATCGACCGTCAGCGTATTTACACCTGCGAATCGACCTATGCCATGCGCTTCATGCACAATGAGGTCGCCAGGCTGCAATTCGTACAGCGATAGCTGCGGTTTTTTCTTTTTGGAGGTCTTGACTTGCGGACGGTATTCCGCACCGAACAGCTCGAACTCTGATACCACCGCAAGGCGGATTTCGGGGTATTCAAAACCACGTGGAATACTCTCGGAAACGATGATAACCTCACGTTCAACTATTTCGCGTCTCAGAAGGTTCGTGACGGCGGCCTCGGTATTCATCTCCAGAAGCATATCCTGAAGCCTTTGCGCATGTTCGCCCGCGTACATAAGCACGGAATAGCCCTTCTGCTTCCACAGCGCAATATCGTCTCTCAGCGCGGTATCCCCGGGGAGATATCTTGGAATCTGCCTGCTCTCAAAGCGTATCAGCTCCGTTGGTCTTATCAGCGAATAGGCGCGGGTGAGCGAAAATAGCATTGCCGTAGTCCCTCGGTCAAGGCTTGCAAGCACCCTGCTCGGGGCGTGGAGCAGGTTCGACTGCATCTCATGCCCCTCTCCCGAATGGAGTACATCGCCCAAGCCGTCCATGAAGCGGGTATAGGCATATTTCGCGCTCTCCTCCACCCGAGCCGGCTCATCGAGCAGGATTATGCAGTCATCGGAAAGGTAATCGAGCAGCGTTATCTCCTCCCGCGAAAAGACGGGCAGCAACGAAAGCGCGTTCGCAGGGGTACCGCCGTCGCGCAGTATCTCGGTCTCGAGCGCGTAATGTGCTTTATTTCGCAGCGCGGCGATGCCCTTTTGACGCATGTCCCTGTTGAGCGGAAGTTCCGTCGCGGGTGGGATGACCACCGTGTTCACGTTCTCTATCGAGCGCTGGGACACGGGGTCGAACTCGCGCATGGTATCAATTTCGTCATCGAAGAACTCGATTCGGACGGGATTTGCACTCGTTATCGGAAAAATGTCGATGCAGCCGCCACGGCGGCAGACCTGACCTCTGCCTTCGCAGACCTCCTCGCGCTCGTAGCCTGCGTCGATGAACGACCTAAGCAGCGAATCGGGGGCGATCGTCATTCCAATTCTGACGGTGCGCGTATTCTCAGTCAAAAGCTCGGGCGGCGCTAAGCGCTGCATGAGCGCCTCGATAGGTGCGACGATGAAGCTCGTTTCGCCTTTTGTGAGGCTCATCATGACCTTCATGCGCTTTGCAGTCAGCTCCTGCGATTGGACGTAGGTATGCGCGTTAAGCGGTATCTCCCTCTCCGGAAGCAGCAGTGCGTCGGGAAAATAGCAGGACACATCCTCGTATACCCGCTGCGCGGACTGCGCCGAAGGTGCGACATAAAGTATCGTTTTTTTCGTACCCGCGAACAGCGCGGCAGAGATATGCGTGCGCTGCGCCTCGCCCAAGCCGAACACGCTGAACGGCCCCTTGTGCGCACAAAGCCCCTCTTTCAGGCGGGCATAATCATTCAGTTTTTCAAGCGCCGCAAACAGCGGCTTAATTTCTTGCTGCATATGTATTACTTGGGGCTTCGCCCCAAACCCCGCTTAGGGCGTTTTGTAAATCGCCCTAAGAACCCCGAAACTTTCATTGCTGGGGGCATTTTAAAAAATGCCCCCAGACCGCCAAAAAATACAAAGAGGACTATTCGCGCACAATGCTTATCCGGAACAGAGCGTAATCTCCATCCTCGGCAAAGAATTCAATTTCAGCATCAGCGGGATCGTTATACTCATACATTCTTGCCCATTTGCCCGAAATCGAATAGATCAGCGCCGTTTCATCGGGGCCGAGCCTGAATTTTACCCTCTCGCCCAATCTTACAAACTCCATTTTGCCTTCCGCTCTGCCTTTTCGGAGCATCAGGTTCAGATCACTCGCCCTTCCGACACAATGCGTTTTAGCGCCGCCGTCGAATCTGTAAACGGTGCTTATTGGGTCGATCCTGACCTCCGAAGCATTTCCGAAGCCGGGAACGGCGCAGCCGCCGGGAGCAGTATGGCTGTCGGGTGCGGCGAGGCCGCTGTTTCCTTCATGCGAAAGCAGCATCACCCCATCAACTGACGCGATAAGCCTCTCATAATCGGGAAGGAGCGTAAAATTGGATTCATCCAGCTCCACGGTCGCGGTGCTGACGCGCCAGGTAAAATCCCTTTGCGCATACTCCGCGCCCTCGGGACTGATCGCTATCTCGGTTGTCGTTCCTCCGCTCCAAACGGACGATTTCATGTCCTGTGCAAGGAATTCACGATATTTCATCATGAGGATCACCTGCTGTTTGAAACGCAAAATGTATATTTCGCATTCCAAAAAGCATCTTTCACATACAAAATTATGTTTTTTTGCAACAGCCAATGCTCGTGCGCGGCCTGCGCACGAGACAAAGGCATATTTTTTACAACCATCTGATTATAATAGAGTTTGTTCGTTCATTCAAGGGGGAGGAATTGCAATTTTTGGTCGAAAGCTCTATAATGCTCGTGAATGAAGGCGTCTGCAGCCATCATCTCCACTTTGGGGGGTACTTGAATGAAAAAACTGCGCAGCTCGCTGCTGCTTCTTATAGCATCGATAATCTGGGGCATAACCTTCATCGCGCAGAGCGACGCGATGGAGCATATCGGCCCCTTCACGTTTAATTTCGCCAGGTCTTTCATAGGCTCGGTCGTTCTGCTTCCCGTCATACGCTTGTTCGGGCGCGCCGAAGCCGGAGCTGCGAATGATATTGATAAAAAGAAAGCGCGAAAGGCGCTTCTTGTGGGCGGTATCCTCTGCGGCATTGCTCTATTTGCCGCTACGGGTCTACAGCAGTTCGGCATCTCGCTCGGAAGCTCCGTCGGCAAGGCGGGTTTCATAACCTCATTTTACATAATCCTTGTGCCGATATTCGGTCTTCTGCTCAAAAAACGCACCTCAGCGATCATATGGATAAGTATGCTCATCGCGGTGGTCGGGCTGTACCTATTGTGCATAACCGAAGGCTTCAGCATCGAGACCTCAGATCTGCTGTACCTTGGATGCGCCGTATTCTTCGCGATACACATCCTGATAATCTCCGTGTACTCACCCTTGGTCAACGGTGTTGCGCTCAGCTGTATGCAGTTCGCAGTTTCGGCGGTTCTGAACGGTATATGTATGCTGCTCCTTGAAAAGCCGAGCTTTTCCGATATTTTTGCCGCATATATTCCGCTGCTGTACGCGGGAGTACTTGCTTGCGGCATCGCATACACGCTCCAGATAATCGGGCAAAAGGATCTAGATCCCACGATAGCCTCGGTCATCATGTGCCTTGAATCCGTTGTCTCGGTAATCGCGGGATGGCTGATACTTCATCAGCAGCTATCTGGAAGGGAGACAGCGGGCTGCGTTATCATGCTCCTTGCGACCATCTTGGCTCAGCTTCCCATCGGAGCGGGCGGCAAAGGAAAGGCTTCCGAACAATTATGAGACTACCGAAAGCACCGTCGCTGCAAGGAAAAACAGGATAAAAATTATCATGCCCACGTTCAGATATGCTATCTGGAACACCTGCTTTTTCGGAAGTTCGCACTCCGCAGGGAAGCATTTGAAGCGTTTTCTGCGCTTTATGAGAAGCACCATCCCCCAAATTATCAGTCCGAGCACCAAAAGTGAATACATTCCCGAAATGAACATGCCAAACTCACCCTTCTCGGCGAGCGAAAGAACGAGCGAACTTACAATGCTGCCCATGAAATTGATTATCATATGCAGTGATATGACGTAACGCAGCCTTCCCGTGCGCACATAGATATATGCAAACAGCAGACCGAGCGCGAACGCATAGAAGAACTGGAACATATTCGTATGAAACAGTGCAAACGTCAGCCCCGAAAGGAGTATCGCCGTACCCTCTCCGTAGCGCACGGTTCGATCGATAAGCTGCTTTCTAAATATGAATTCCTCGATAATTGGCGCAAGCACCACCATCACGAGCACCTGAAATATGCTGACATCGGATACATACTCGTTTAGCGCATTCGATGCCGAGCCGCCCGAAGCTATACCGGAAATCATGATGCCAACGAGGTTCCCAATATACGTCAGCGGGATGCACATAAGGAAAAAGACCAGATAATTTTTTGCGCCGAGCTTTGCTTTTTTGAGATAGACCGAGGGTGTCTTCTTCATAACGAGAAGGCCAATCGGAACCGCTATGCAGTAGAGTGGAACGAAGCTTAGTATAAAGAGACCTTCCGTACTTTCACTCCAATCCGCATAGCCGATTAGCTCAAGCGCGATCTGGACGATGATCTGCACCGCGAACGTGACGAGCGCAATCAAGGTAAGCGATATGCCGATCCGCGAAAAGGCCTTTCTTGCATTTCTTTTCGAGTTCCTTTCCGCGTCAAACCATGCATCGCCAATTCCGTTTGAATTAGAGCCGTTGACAGATTCAGATAATTTCTGTTCCATTCATACCTCCACAGGTTAGTTTTAATGGCAGTTTTTGCCCGAGGGCAAGAACCGTTTTCGGAATTATAAGAATTCCACTCTGCCGTCCTCCAGGTGGTACAGCGCTCCGCACACCCGCAGGTCATGTTCTCCATGCTGCCGGATTTTCAGACCGGCTTCTATCACTTTCACGCTGTGCCGCACGTTCAGGCAGCAGGCTACGTAATCGTCCGTTTCCTCACCGATAGCCTTCCTGATTTCGTCAGTAATAAACTTTATATAGTTTTCCGGTTGGTGGTTGATAGCAGAATCCACAGCCCCGCAATGATCATGTCCCATGACCACGACCAGGCGACACCCCAGATGCTCAACGGCATATTCGATGCTGCCAAGCTGATGATTATCTATCACATTGCCAGCAACGCGGATCACGAAAACCTCACCGATACCGGCACTGAAGATGCTCTCGGGGATCACCCTCGAATCCGAACAGGCAACGATGACCGCATATGGATTTTGTCCCTCCGCACAGGTTTTCTTGCGGATAGCCAAGGAAACGTCTCCTTCACTCTTCATTGCAAAAAGATAGCGCTCATTGCCATCTTTCAACTTTTTCAATGCTTCCTCTGCGGAATATGTGTTATTTATGCTCATTTCATTAAATTCTTTCTTAAACTCTTACGCAACTCCATAGGTTTATAAAACGCAATCATAGAGCTTAGTTCAAGTTAATAGAATCGTGGTTGACCGTTGCACCATCGGCGTCTGCCTTTGGGATCTGAGTGTCCTTCAAATCTGCAATAACTACAGCATCGTCCGGTACAACCCTCTTTGCAATTTCCAAAAGCAATATCCCATCCGACTCCGTTTCTTGCTTCAATAGAGCGCGAACTTTAATTATCCACGCTCATTGTCAATCGTAATTATATAGTTTTTACACGTCTTTGTCAATATATTTTGAATGCGGCAGTACTCTTTAATAAACAGAAATTTATGTGTTTTCTTCAAATGCGACTGACGATGGATATCTAATTTGGTTTGCCTACGACATTTCCTTGATAACCTATTTCAAATCAGCATCATATAAATTTGCAATAGCTATTGCATAGTAAACTACATACCACAGCTTTTCGTTTATAGTTACTCTGTTGACTTCCCATTTTGTGCTTTAAGCCCTTCGCTCATTGTGTGGAAAAGTTCTCCGATTTCTCCATATGATTTCAAAAGTAGCCTTTTAGTAATTCAGGATAATAATCTTTTTACTTTATATAATTTTGCAAATATTTAACCGTCGTTTTATCGTCAATTGCCCGCTTCCGGTTCATTCGGAAGCGGGCAAAACCATGCAAGTTAAAATATTTTTCCCTCAAAAGTTTTGGGGAGGGGTCTTGAATGTGAAAATAAATTTTCACATTGGCATTATTTTAAAAGTCCCCAAGTGGGGTTGGGGGCAGAGCCACAAAATCACTTATCTCGCGTTTACGGGCATGTTGCTCCTAAGGATGACATCGTGGGAGCCACCCTCAATGATGCTTGTGGAGGAGACCACTGTGAGCTTGGCGTTTTTGCGGAGGTCTGCGAGGTTCAGCACGCCGCAGTTGCACATCGTTGAGCGCACCTTGCGCAGGGTGATCGCCACATTATCCTTGAGGCTTCCCGCGTAGGGAACATAGGCATCAACGCCCTCCTCAAAGCTGAGCTTTTCAGCACCGCCCATGTCGTAACGCTGCCAGTTCCTCGCACGGTTGGAGCCTTCGCCCCAATACTCTTTATAGTAGTTTCCGTTGATGCGCACCTTCTGAGTGGGGCTTTCGTCAAAGCGTGAGAAATACCTTCCAAGCATGATGAAGTCCGCGCCCATCGCAAGCGCGAGGGTGATGTGGTAATCATGAACTATGCCGCCGTCGGAGCAGATCGGTACATAGATGCCCGTCTCCTCAAAATACTCATCCCGTGCTCTAGCAACGTCGAGCATGGCAGTAGCTTGTCCCCTGCCGATGCCCTTCTGCTCCCTCGTGATGCAGATGGAGCCGCCGCCGATGCCGACCTTGATAAAGTCCGCGCCGCATTCGGCAAGATAGCGGAAGCCCTCGGCATCCACGACATTGCCCGCACCGACCTTGACGGTATCGCCATACTTTTCACGGATGAAGTCTATCGTCATCTTCTGCCACTCGGTGAAGCCCTCGGACGAGTCTATGCACAGTACGTCCACGCCCGCTTCTACGAGCTTCGGCACGCGCTCCTCATAATCGCGGGTGTTGATGCCCGCGCCGACGAGATAGCGCTTGCTGCTGTCGATGGATTCCAAGGGATTGGCCTTATGATTGGAATAATCCTTGCGGAACACGAAATATTTAAGGTTTCCGTCCCGACCTACGATCGGGAGTGAATTTATCTTATGCTCCCAGATTATGTCGTTCGCTTCCTTGAGCGTAATGTCGTCGTAAGCAAAAACGATCCTGTCCATCGGCGTCATAAAGTCGGAGATCGGGGTGTCAGGGTTCATCCTGCTGACCCTGTAATCCTTATCGGTAACTATGCCGAGCAGCTTTCCTTCGCCCGTGCCGTCGGAGGTGATCGCAACGGTGGAATGCCCCGTTACATCATGCATTTTAAGCACATCCGCAAGCGTCGCGTCGGGACGGAGATTGGAATCGCTCTTGACAAAGCCCGCTTTATAGCTTTTTACGTTTCTAATCATCTGCGCCTGCTCATCGGGCGTCTGTGAACCGTAAATGAAGGAGATGCCGCCCTCCTTGGCAAGCGCGATAGCCATGGTGTCGTTGGATACCGCCTGCATTATAGCGGAGACCATCGGGATATTGATGCTGAGCGCGGGTTCCTCGCCCTTACGGAATTTTACGAGCGGGGTGCGAAGGTTTACGTTCGCCGGGACGCACTCCTTGGAGGAATAGCCGGGTACGAGCAGGTATTCTCCGAAGGTTCTTGAGGGTTCATTATAGATATATGCCATGATAGTTAGTTCCTCTCTGTATCGGTACTGTATCTTTTAATTATTGTATTTTTATTTATGCTCCGAAGCTGTATGCTCCGCACAGTCCACGAGATTGTTCATCAGCATCGCAACGGTCATGGGACCAACGCCGCCCGTTACCTTGGTGATGAAGCTTGCCTTTGGGGCTACCTCATCGAACGCAACATCGCCGTAGAGCTTGCCATCGATGCTGGTCTGTCCAACGTCTATGACGACCGCTCCCTCCTTGACCATATCGGCTTTTATAAGCCCCGCCGAACCCGCCGCAACCACAAGAATGTCGGCATTCTTCGTAATATCGCCAAGGTTCTGCGTCCTCGTGTGGCAGACGGAGATGGTCGCGTTCCTATTGAGGAAGCAGACGGCGATCGGGCGGCCGACAAGTATGGATTTTCCAACGACCACGGCGTTTTTCGTCTCGACATCAATGCCTATGCTGTCAAGAATGCGCATTACCGCTCTCGGCGTGCAGGCGACTATGGCGGGGTCGCCGTTAAGCAGCTTTCCGGCGTTACAGAAATGCAGACCATCAATGTCCTTCGCTGGGTCGATGGAATCAAGCACGAGCTTGGTATCCATGTGCTCGGGAAGGGGCATCTGAACGAGTACGCCATGGACGGAATTATCGGTGTTGAGCCTGTCAATAAGCTCCATGACGCGCTCCTGCGCGGTGTCCTCGACAAGATGATACGTCACGCACTCCATGCCGAGGCGGATGGATGCGTTTTCCTTCAATGTGACATAACGCTTGCTCATTTCATCCGTTCCTATATGGATGATCGCGATTCGGGGAGTTACGCCCGCCCCCTTTAATGCGGAGATGCGCGCATTAAGTTCCTCGTAAACTTCGTTCGCTATGGCTCTTCCGTCGATTATGCTTGCGCTCATAGGCACTCCTATCGATTTATTTTTAATCAAAACCCTGCCCGAAAGCAGAGTTTTAATTAAATTGCTTTATTATACAACAAAGTCAGAAAAAATCAACCTTTCCGCACGATTTTTAATAAATTTCATGCGTTTCTTAAAGTCATTACAGCCTAAAATAGTCAACGGCTCCGCGGAAAATCGCCGATTCATCGGAACCAGCTATATTCTTATAAAGATTCCTGCCGCTGCGCTCGCTGTGCGCCATCTTGCCAAACACCCTGCCGTCGGGCGAGGTAATGCCCTCGATAGCCAGCACGGAGCCGTTCGGGTTCACATCGGTATTCATCGACGGTACGCCGTTTTCATCGCAGTACTGCGTAGCAATCTGTCCGTTGGCTATTAGTTTTTTAAGTAGTTCATCGCTGCATACGAACCGCCCTTCACCATGCGAAACCGGAACGAGTGAAACTTCTCCGATATTGCGGTACATCATCCACGGTGAGAGGTTTGAACACGCCCTCGTGTGTACCAGACGCGACCTGTGCAGGCCAATCGTATTGTATGTGAGGGTGGGGCAGTCGCTGTTGGCGGTGATGATCTTCCCAAACGGCACAAGCCCGAGCTTTATAAGCGCCTGGAAGCCGTTGCATATGCCGAGGATGAGACCGTCCCGCTTCGTCAGCAGCTCGTCTATAGCGTCCGCCGCAAGCCCGTTGCGCATGAACGACGCGATGAGCTTCGCGGAGCCTTCTGGCTCGTCACCGCCCGAGAATCCGCCGGGAATGAACAGAATTTGAGAATTATTGAGCCTGTTTGAAAACTCCTTTACGGACTGCTCGATGTCCCTTGCCGAAAGGTTGTTTATTACAAATATGTCGGGTTCCGCTCCCGCACGGCGCATTGCCCGTGCGGAATCCAGCTCACAGTTCGTGCCGGGGAACACGGGTATCAGCACTCGGGGCTTTGCGTATCTGCCGTTCGGCTTCACCATAGGCGCATTCGAGCGGAAGCAGACCGGCTCGACCGTGGACGTATCCGCCGTCTTATGGCGATAAACGCTTTCAAGCTTGTTTTCGTATTCATCGAACAGTTCGGAAACCGGGATTACGCTCTCGCCAAAGCGGATGGAGTATTCATCCGTAGTTCTTCCGAGGGTGATGCCGACTTCGGTATCATCCGAAAGCTCGAGGATGAATCCGCCGTAATTCCTGCGAAAAAGCTCATCCGAGCTTAAATTCTTATCAAATTCAAAGCCTATTCCGTTGCCGATGCACATCTTGAACACGCCCTCGGCAATGCCGCCCTTGTCGGCAGTCCAAGCCGAAAGCACCTTGCCCGAACGGATGAGCTTTGTGACAATGTCAAAATGTTTGCGCACGCTGTCGCAGACGGGCAGACCGTTTTCATCCGTCTCTGCGGGCAGCCACGCAACCCTACTCCCCGCGCGTTTGAACTCGGGGGAGATGATATGTTCAGCTTTGTCCGCAGCCACGGCGAACGAAACGAGCGTTGGAGGAACGGAAATGTCCTCGAAAGTGCCGCTCATCGAATCCTTGCCGCCGATAGCCGCAAGGCGCAGTCCCATCTGGGCATCGAGTGCGCCGAGGAGTGCCGCCGTGGGCTTGCCCCAGCGGGTCGGGTCGGAGCCGAGACGTTCAAAATACTCCTGGAAGGTGAGCCAGCAGTTCTCGGTCGATGCGCCTGTTGCAACGAGCTTCGCGACCGAACCAATGACCGCGCAGTATGCGCCGGAATACGGATCCGCCTCCGAGAGGAACGGATCGAAGCCATACGCCATGACGGAGCAGGTGTCGGTTTCACCGTTGCGCACCGGGAATTTTGCCGCCATCGCCTGCGGGGGCGTGACCATATTTTTGCCGCCGAAGGGCATCAAGACCGTGGCAGCGCCGATGGTTGAATCAAAGCGTTCGGAAAGCCCGCGCCTTGAGCAGATATTTATGTCGGATACGAGCACACGCATATTTGCTTCAAAGCTGCCAGGAGAAGTCTCATCGAGCTGCTTCGATGCAGCGACATGGGCGTTCATGTGCTTTTCTGCACCGTTTGTATTCAAAAATTCGCGCGAGAGGTCAACTATGCGCTTGCCATTATGCCACATGACCATGCGTCCAGAATCATTGACCCTTGCAACGATCGTCGCTTCAAGGTTTTCCTCATGGGCAAGGGCAAGGAAATTTTCGGCATCGTCCGAACCTACCACGACCGCCATGCGCTCTTGTGATTCGCTTATCGCAAGCTCGGTTCCATCGAGACCCTCGTATTTTTTTGGTACTGCGTTCAGGTTTATATCCAAGCCGTCCGCAAGCTCTCCGATCGCGACAGACACGCCGCCTGCGCCGAAATCGTTGCAGCACTTGATTAAAGTTGATGCCTCGGGATTGAGGAACAGCCTTTGCAGCTTCCTTTCCTCGGGTGCGTTGCCCTTCTGCACCTCCGCGCCGCAGGTCGTGAGTGAGGAAACATCATGCGCCTTGGATGAACCCGTTGCGCCGCCGCAGCCGTCCCTGCCGGTTCTGCCGCCGAGGAGTATGACCACATCGCCGTCCGAGGGTCGGTCCCTGCGCACGTTCCTTGCGGGAGCTGCGCCCACGACTGCGCCTATCTCCATATGCTTTGCGAGGTAGCCGTCATGGTAGACTTCGTCCACAAGCCCGGTCGCAAGCCCTATCTGATTGCCGTAGGAGCTGTAGCCCTGCGCGGCTGTGGTGACGAGTTTGCGCTGCGGGAGCTTGCCCTTTATCGTATCCTCGACCGGTGCGAGCGGATTTGCGCCGCCTGTTATGCGCATCGCATGGTAGACATAGCTTCTTCCTGACAAGGGGTCGCGGATAGCGCCGCCAACGCAGGTCGCCGCGCCGCCAAAGGGTTCTATCTCCGTGGGGTGGTTATGCGTTTCATTCTTGAAAAGGAGCAGCCAGGGTTCCTTGTTTCCGTCCACATCGACATCCAACCTGACGGTGCAGGCGTTGATCTCGTCCGACTCGTCGAGGTTGTTAAGTTCGCCCGATTTTTTGAGCGCCTTTGCGGCGATGCAAGCCATGTCCATCAGGCACACGGGTTTTTTATCGCCAATCCTTTCGCGCAGGGCGAGGTAATTATTGTATGAGCGTTCGACCTTTTCATCATCGAAACACAGATCATCCAATCTTGTATTGAAGGTCGTATGCCTACAGTGATCCGACCAATAGGTGTCGATAACCTTGATCTCGGTGAGCGTGGGTTCGCGGTTTTCGGACGCGAAATACGCCTTGATGAACTCAACATCAGCTTCATCCATCGCAAGACCGTATTGCTTAATGAGTGTCTTCGGCTCAATTCCGCTTATCGGCACGATGGGCGGCTCGGCAGGCTCTGCGTACTCCGTTTTGAGCGTTTCGGGCAGCTCCATTGACGCTTCCCTTGAATCGACGGGGTTGATTATATACGCCTTGATGGACTCGACATCATTTTCCAAAACATCGCCATAGAGCATATAGACCGTGGCGGACCGGACTATCGGGCGGTCGCACATCGCAACGAGGCTTATGCACTGCGCTGCGGAATCGGCGCGCTGGTCGAACTGTCCGGGGAGGTATTCGACCGCGAACGTGACCTTTTCGCCGTCCGAAGGCAGCTCCCGAAAAGTAATATCAACCTGAGGTTCGGAAAACACGGTGGGGATGCACTTACTAAGCAGCTCCTCATCGATTCCCTCTACATCATATCGGTTTATTATCCGAACTCTTTCAAGACCCTTGATGCCGAGAAACGTCCTTATGTCCGATAGCAGCGCGTCCGCCGCTTCGGAAAACGCGCCGCGCTTTTCGCTGTAAATTCTGTAGACCATAGTTCCTTCCTTCTTTTTCCGGGGCGCTGCCCCGGACCCCGCTTAGGGTGCTTTTGAAAAAGCGCCCTAAGAGCCCGAAAACTTTTGAGGCAGGATTTTCAAAAACCTTTTTGAAAATCCCGTGGGGGAAATTCGTATTAGATTCTAAGATTTTCTAAAAATCCCGTGGGGGAAATTCGTTTTATTGCTTATCGCAAGTTTCGAGCGCACGTTTTCCAATATCGTGCCTCATATACATTTTTTCAAATTCGATATGCTTTGCCGCTTCATACGCTGCACCGACCGCCTCCTTAAGGCTTTCGCGCACGGCGGTGATGCCGAGCACCCTTCCGCCGCTCGTATAAAAGCGTTCGTTTTCCAATTTGGTTCCCGCATGGAAAATTCCAACATCGGCGGGAAAATCATCAATTATTATCTGCTTGCCCTTTTCATACTTTTCGGGATACCCGCCGCTTGCAAGCACAAGGCAGCAGGAATGTTTATCGGAGATCTTGACCTCGGTTTCTTCGAGCGTACCGTTCTCGACCGCAAGCATTATCTCAAGCAAGTCCGATTCGAGCAGCGGCAGCACCGCCTGCGTTTCGGGATCGCCGAAACGGCAGTTGTATTCTATGACCTTGGGACCGTCCTTCGTCAGCATAAGCCCGAAATACAGGCAGCCCTTGAAGGTGCGTCCCTCCTTATTCATGGATTCTATGGTGGGGCGGATTATCCTCTCGGTCGCCTGCGCCATCGCCTCGTCGGTATAGTAAGGATTCGGCGCGACCGCGCCCATGCCGCCAGTATTCAGACCCATATCGCCATCGAGCGCGCGTTTATGATCCATCGACGAGGGCAGCGGTACGATGGTTTTTCCGTCCGTAAACGCAAGCACGGAAACCTCGGGACCCGTCAGATACTCCTCGATAACGATGGTCGAGCCGCTCTTTCCGAACTTTCCGCCGCGCATCATGTCGATGATTGCTTCTTCCGCTTCCTCATGGGTTTGGCAGATGAGAACGCCCTTTCCGAGCGCAAGTCCGTCCGCCTTTATGACAACGGGAAGGCTGTGACCGCCAATATAAGCTATAGCCTCATCGGGGTCGGTGAACACCCTGTAATCCGCAGTCGGTATGCCGTATTTCTGCATGAGCTGTTTTGCAAACGCCTTGCTGCTTTCGATTATCGCAGCGTCCTTCGTGGGACCGAAGCAGGGGATGCCGATTTCACGCAGCATGTCCGTAAGCCCCATCGCAAGCGGGTCATCGGGGATGACCGCAGCGAAGTCTATCTTATTGTTCTTAGCAAATTCTACTATGCCCTCTAAATCGGTCGCGGAGATGTTCACGCATTCCGCATCCAACGAAATGCCGCCGTTTCCGGGCAGGGCGTATATTTTCCTCGCCATGGGGCTTTTTTTTAGCGTACGGATGATCGCGTGTTCCCTTCCGCCGCCGCCAATTACCATGATGTCAAGTGCTTGTTTATTCATAACGCAGCTTCCTTTCGATGGCTCAATGATGGAAAAGCCTAAGCCCGGTGAACGCCATGACGATGCCATGCTCATTGCACGCCTCTATCACCGCGTCATCCCTGACCGAGCCGCCCGGCTGAGCGATATACTTAACGCCGCTCCTGCACGCGCGTTCGATATTATCGCTGAACGGGAAGAACGCATCGCTTGCAAGGGCGGTTTGATTGAACTTAGAAAGCCAATCGCGTTTCTTTTCCTTCGTGAAGGGTTCGGGGCGGGTCGTAAAGAAATTCTGCCATTTGCCCTCGTCCAGCACGTCCCCGCATTCGTCCTCGTTAAGGTACAGGTCGATCGCATTATCCCTGTCGGGTCTTGCAATATCCTCACGGAACGGGAGCGCAAGCACCTCGGGATGGGAGCGCAGATGCCAAAGGTCGGCCTTGTTTCCGGCAAGGCGGGTGCAATGTATCCTCGACTGCTGCCCTGCGCCCACGCCGATGGTCTGTCCGCCCTCGGCGTAGCAAACCGAGTTGGACTGCGTATATTTCAAAGTGATGAGCGCAATAAGAAGGTCGAGCTTTGCGCTCTCGGGAATTTCCTTATCGTCGGTAACGATGTTTTTAAGCCACTCCCCGTCTATTTTGGAATCGTTCCGCCCCTGCTCGAAGGTTATGCCGTACACCGTGCGGCGTTCTATCGGGGCAGGAACATAGCTTTCATCCATCTTTATCACCGTATAGTTGCCCTTTTTCTTGGCGGAGAGTATCGAAAGTGCCTCCTCATCGTAATCGGGCGCGATGATGCCGTCCGAGACCTCACGCTTTAATATATTAGCAAGCGAGACATCGACCTTATCGCTGACCGCGATAAAATCCCCGAAGGAACTCATTCTATCCGCGCCCCTTGCCCTTATGTAGGCGCAGGCGAGGGGGGAAAGCTCAATGCCGTCCTCAACAAAATACATGCTTTTGAGCGTATCGGTGAGCGGAAGCCCAATCGCGGCTCCTGCCGGGCTTACATGCTTAAAGGAGGTCGCTGCGGGAAGCCCCGTTGCCGCCTTGAGTTCGCTGACGAGCTGCCAGCCGTTCAATGCGTCGAGCAGATTGATATAACCCGCCCTTCCGTTGAGGATCGTGATGGGCAAGTCCCCTTCCATTGAAACGGAAGCGGGTTTTTGGTTCGGGTTGCAGCCGTATTTTAGTTCGTAGCGCATAGTTCCTCCTTTGGTTTTTGCTATCTGATTTCTTAATTTTTCTCGTGCTTATTTATGATAACCGTATCGCTTTCGCTGGTTTCGGTATCTATGAAGCGCACGAAGAGCGAAACTCTGTTGTCCTTGTCGAGCGCATCCCAGACGGAATCCGCAAGCTCCCTTGCGCTGCTCTCGGTGATCTCAACGCGCTTCGGTTCGCCCTTAAATGAGGGCATCGGGTTTCCGTCATGCTCGTAGGTATGAATGAGGTGCGCAACGCCGTTTTCAAACTCGTACCTGAAGAAATTGCGCACACAGGTTGTACCGCTTCCGTCCTCGGATTTAAGGATGCTGAGTGCATAGCCGCCCTCCGCGACGATGCCGCTGATGCGGGGTGTGTAGTTTGGTTTGTCCGGCTCGAACGTGCGACTCATGAGCGCGGCAGCGAACGTGCCGCCGTCGCTGATGCTATCGTATATGGTGTCGGTCTGATCGCCGTTGGTCACGATCGTTATGTCATTTAGAACGCGCACGGGCGAATATATGATGAGCGACGGATCGGTGCATTTCGTTTCGTCAAACGCCCTCGTTCGGATGCCCCCACCGCAGGGTTCAAAGACGCGGTTGCGGCTGTTCTCGCTCCTGCCCATGATGAAATAGACTATGATGCTGTGCTTTCCATCGGCACTCCTGCCGAGCATTATTCCCCTGCCGGGGTAGTTGTTATTGCTTAATGTTTCCTTGATATTTTTCATATTGGTTTCTATCTTAAAATTTTAAATTTTAATTTCAGTCGGGTTCACCGATGGTTCTGAACACTGTTTCCAGCGCCCTCGGCAGCAGCTCCCATTCGGCTTGCTCCATGACCCGCTTTTGCAGTATTTCCGGGGTATCGCCCTCGAGGATTTCGACCGCCTTTTGAAGGATTATCTCCCCTCCGTCCGCAACGGCATTCACATAATGAACGGTCGCACCGGTGAGCTTTACGCCGTAGCTGAGTGCTGCTTCGTGTACCCTGAGTCCGTAAAATCCCTTTCCGCAGAAGGAGGGGATGAGCGACGGATGCACGTTTATTATGCGTTTATCGTATTTTTCGACAAAGTCTGCGCCGAGGATTGCCATGAAGCCCGCAAGGACTATAACATCGATATTCCTCTCGGCAAGCAGCCGTTCAGCGGCGGTTTCAAACCCGCTCGGTGCAGCCTTGTCGTAGGGGATGTACACGCTCTCTATCCCTGCGCGCCTTGCCCGCTCGAGCGCGAACGCATCGGGCTTATTGGAGATGACAAGAGCGATTTTACCGCTCGTTATCACCGTTCCCTGCTTATCGATGAGTGCCTGCAAATTCGTGCCGCCGCCCGAGACGAATACGGCAGCTTTTTTTAATCCTTTTTTCAAAACTAACGCTGTTTTAGCACCTTCTCCTAATATTTCCTGGGAAATACCGCACGCCTGCTCATTTATCAGCATATCTCGATCCCTTCGCCGCTTACGGTCTCACCCATTATATAGGCATCCTCGCCGTTAACGTGGAGTATTTCGACCGCACGATTCGCTTCCTTCTTGGGAACGACAACGCACATACCCACGCCCATGTTGAAGGTGTTGAACATATCCCTCTCGGGTATGCCGCCCGTGCTTGCGATGAGGTCAAAGATGGGATGGATTCTGAGCGCATTTTTATCTATCCTCGCCGCGATGCCATCCTTCAGGCAGCGGGGGATATTCTCATAGAAGCCGCCGCCCGTTATATGAGCGCAGCCCTTGATCTTGATCTCTTTCGCGAGAGCGAGAATGGGTTTAACGTAGATTTTGGTAGGCTCGATCAGTGCTTCGCCCAATGTCATCCCAAGGGATTCCACATGGGTGTTCAGCGCATCAATGGAAGCCTCGGTATCGTTGATATTAAAGACCTTGCGCACGAGCGAAAAACCGTTTGAATGTACGCCGCTCGACGGCAGCGCGATTATCGCGTCCCCGGGAACCATCGTGGAGTTATCGAACACCTTTTTCCTGTCCACAACGCCGACAGCAAAGCCCGCGAGATCGTATTCGTCCACGGGGTAGAAGCCCGGCATCTCCGCCGTTTCGCCGCCGATTAGGGCGCAGCCCGACTGCACGCAGCCCTCCGCCACACCTTCGACGATGGACGCGACCTTTTCGGGGATGTTCTTCCCGAGCGCGATATAATCGAGGAAGAAAAGGGGCTTCGCGCCGCAGCATATGACATCGTTCACGCACATAGCGACGCAGTCGATGCCGACGGTATTATGCTTGTCCAAAAGGAAAGCGAGCTTGAGCTTCGTTCCGACGCCGTCCGTACCGCTGACGAGGACCGGCTCTGTCATGTCCGAAATATCTAAGCTAAAAAGTCCGCCAAAATTGCCTATGGACGGCATCGCTCCCGGGGTGACGGTACGCTTGATATGCTTCTTCATCAGTTCAACCGCGCGGTAGCCGGCGGTGATGTCGACTCCGGCCTTTTCGTAGCTTTCGCTTCTGCTGACGCTGCTTTCCATGATTATTATTCCTTCCTATCGCTTAATCTGTTCATGTATTTATTGACCCATTTGCGTTTGGGCGGGTCGCAGGGATATTCTCCGTTGAAGCAGCCGATGCAATAATTCGTATGCCCGCTGCCCGCGATAAGCTTCACGCTCTCGACGCTTAAAAAGCCCAGCGAATCAACCCCAATCGCCTTTACAAGTTCGTCATCCCTTCCTTCGAACCTGCATGCGATAAGCTCCTCACGGGACGGCACGTCCGTTCCGAAATAGCAGGGATAGAGGAATTTCGGCGCGGAGGAGCGCACATGCACCTCGGTCGCGCCCGCTTCACGCAGCATGTTCACGATGCGCTTGATGGTCGTACCCCTGACGATCGAGTCATCAATAAGCACGACGCGCTTGCCCTTGACCGTCGAGGAAACGGGGTTGAGCTTTATCCTGACGCCCTTTTCGCGCTGGCTCTGCTTGGGCTGGATAAATGTCCTTCCGATATACTTATTCTTTATAAATCCAATGCCGTAGGGGATTCCAGACTGCTGGGAGAAGCCCATCGCGGCTTCAATACCCGAATCGGGCACGCCTATTACGACATCCGCCTGAACCGGATGCTCGAGTGCGAGGAACGCCCCCGCACGCTGGCGGGCAAGGTTTACAGGACATCCGTCGATAACGCTGTCGGGTCTTGCAAAATAGATGTATTCAAACACGCAGAGTGACGGCTTTGCCTTGCCGCAATGCTCCCTGATGCTGCGCATTTCGCCCTTTTCGACAACGACTATCTCGCCCGGTTCAACGTCCCTTATATATTTTGCGTCCATGCTATCAAGCGCGCAGGTTTCGGAAGCGAACGCATAGCCGCCGTTCTCGAATCTGCCGATGCATAGCGGACGGAAACCGTTCGGATCCCTCGCCGCGATCAGCTTTTTGGGGGACATGATAACGAGCGAATACGCGCCTTTTAGCTTATCCATCGCATTTTTGAGTGCTTCCTCGATTGAACCTGCGGTCAGCCGCTCCTTGGTTATGGTATAAGCTATGACCTCGGTATCGGTGGTGGTGTGGAAGATGGAACCCTCAAGCTCTAACTTTTCACGCAGCTCCGCATCGTTTACAAGATTTCCGTTATGCGCAAGCGCCATCGTTCCCTTGATGTGGTTGACGACAAGGGGCTGGCAGTTGATGCGCTTTTCGTAGCCCGTGGTGGAATAGCGGACATGACCCACCGCCATGTTACCGCCTCCGAGCTTGTTGAGCGCGTCCTCATCGAAGACATCGTCCACAAGCCCTTCATCGCAATGTGCATTGATAACGCCGTCATCGTTGACGGCTATGCCTGCGCTCTGCTGACCCCTGTGCTGGAGGGCGTAGAGCGCATAGTACGCGAGCGCGGCTACATCGGTGCGCTCGGGCATGGAAATGCCGACAACGCCACATTCCTCATGCAGACTATCGAAAATCAAATCCTTAGAATCCATTTTTTAACCTACTTATTCTATAACAATTATATAATGATTACTCTCCCATCAATCTGTGGAGAATCTCCTTGTATGCGTCCTCAACGCCGCCCATATCCCTACGGAAGCGATCCTTATCGAGCTTTTCATGGGTCGTGCTGTCCCAGAACCTGCATGTATCGGGTGAGATCTCATCCGCAAGCACGATCGTGCCGTCTGCGAGCCTTCCGAATTCGAGTTTGAAGTCGACAAGCTCGATATTCAGCGTTAAAAGATAGGCCAAAAGAATTTCATTGATCCTAAGCGCATAGCTTTCAATCAGGCTCAGTTCCTCGGGTGTGCAGAGGTCAAGCGCGAACGCATGGTAGTTGTTTATCATCGGGTCGCCGAGATCATCATCCTTATAGGAAAGCTCGAGAACGGTCTTAGCGAGCTTCGTACCTTCGGGAAGACCGAGCCGCTTCGAGAGCGAACCCGCCGCGATATTGCGAACTATTACCTCAAGGGGGACTATCTTGACGGCCTTAACGGCGGTCTCACGCTCGGAAAGTTCCTCAACAAGATGGGTCGGAATGCCCTTTGTTTCGAGCATCCTCATAAGATGGTTGGTAACGCGGTTGTTGATAACGCCCTTTCCAAGGATGGTACCCTTCTTTTCGCCGTTGAATGCGGTCGCATCGTCCTTATAATCAACGATGTAAACATCGGGAACATCGGTTGCGAAAACTTTCTTCGCCTTGCCCTCGTAGAGCTGTGTGGTCTTAATCATATTGTGAACCTCCGTTTGTTTTTCTGTTTTTAAAAGGGTTATTTCATGTTTCCTGCTTGGGTCGCCGAGCGCACTCAAGTAGGGGAATCGGTAAATTGGTAAGTCAGCAAACCTGTAACAATTATTCTTGCGAATTAACCGCAATAATAATTGACTTTTATGCACACTCGGGGACTACCCCGAGTGTGCTCAAGCATGAATAGTAAAAGCCGCATTTATCCTGCGGCTATTGCGTAGAGTTTACACTAATTGCGTCTGAAGCTCTTTATCCTTCCTGCGGACTGTATCGGCCATCTCTTTGCGCATATCTGTCAGCTTTTCCCTGAGAGCAGGGTCGCCTACCGCGAGAATTTCCGCAGCAAGCAGCGCGGCGTTCGCAGCTCCATCGATGGCAACCGTAGCCACGGGGATTCCCGATGGCATCTGCACCGTCGCAAGCAGCGCGTCAAGACCGTCGAGCGTACTCGATTTGATCGGGATGCCGATTACGGGCAGGGTGGTATGCGCGGCAAGGAAGCCAGCAAGATGCGCCGCTTTACCGGCAGCCGCAATTATTACACCAAAGTCCTTATCGTATGCGGTATCTGCAAACTCCGCCACGTCAGCAGGGGTGCGATGAGCGGACATTATGCGCACCTCGTAAGGAATGTCAAGCCCCTTGAGCTTCTCTGCCGCCGCTCGAACTATCGGCAAATCGCTGTCGCTGCCCATGATGATAGCAACACGCTTCATAAATAAATTTCCCCCTGTTACGACACTAAAGCGTACCCAATCGCACGTCATCGGGCCGCAAAAAATACGTTTCTATATTATCAGATTTGAGGTCAAAATTCAAATACTTTTCAAATATATATAAAATATTCGCAATGCCCTTCCCGAGCGCACTCAAGTATGGGTCCTTTATTCTACCAAACAAAGTTTGCCTTCGCGTCCTCTCCGTTATCGACAAGAATATCCTGTGCTGTCATGGAGCGGTTGATGACCGTGATAAAATAAGCCCATTCCGCTATCTCCTCAGGCTCAGCCCACTTGGGTAAAAGCGTCTCCTGCATGATTTTTTCCCAAAGCGCGGAATCGTTCATCACGCGCTCATTAAGCGCCGTTCTGACCCCGCCGGGGGAAAGGCTGTTCGCCGTTGCGCCGTATTTGGCGATCCTCAAAGCGACATTCTTCATATAGGCGACCATGCCGCCCTTGCTCGCGGCGTATTCTGGGAACTCCGCGCCCGTCCTCGCGCTTGCGGACGCGATAAACAGGACGCTTCTGATTTTTTCCTGAAAAGCATACTTCTCGCTCACACGGATGCTGCCCTTGAGATTTATGTCGATATCCTTTCCCGAATTTTGCACGCCCGCATTGTTAACAAGGATCTCAACATCCCGAATTTCGGGAAGCTCCCCCGAAAAAACATCCGTCGTGACATGTGAATACCATGGGTTTTCGATCGACGCAGGCAGCACATCGATGCCAATCACATCGTGTCCGCACGCCAAAAATTTTTCTACTATTGCTTTTCCGATCCCTCTGCTCGATCCGGTCACAAGAACTTTCATGTTAATTCCCTTTCTTCAATCTAAAGTATTCTTCACCCACGGACTCCCTCTTCCAACGCCTTGTTATCGCGAAACCCGGATAGAAGAAAATCGCCTCACACAATAGCTCTACGAGCATACCCGTGACTGCGCAGGTCACGCATTGCAATATTGTCCAGCCGAAGAAAAAATGGCTTACTATGAGCGCAAATGACAGATTATCCGTAAACTGCCCAACGGCGGTGGAAACATAGGCGCGCAGAACGTATGCAGCCAATCCGTCCGGATTCCTCTTGAATAGCTTGCCGATGGAATAGTTGGACAGATTGTTGACAATCGCTGAAACGAGAAACGCCGCCGTGCTTCCGAAAACGACATACCATGTCCCGCCGAAGGTTCTGTTCAGTGCGCCGTTCAAAAGGTCTTCGCTGCCCTCTACATACGCTTCGCCCCACATACCGGGAATGACGCTCCCGATAAAGAGCAAAAAACAGAAGAAGAGATTGACGAGAATTGCAAGCACCGTCATCTCGGTCGCAGCTTTCGGACCAAAATGCTTGGTCAAAACATCCATTGTGAAAAACGCAAACCATGACACGATTATCCCGCAGTCGAGCGCGAGCCAGTCCACGGGAACGGAAATGCTCTTATTTGCCAACAGATTCATGGAAAATACGGACATAATAAACAGCACAACTATGATCGAGGGAACGCTTTTTAACAGCACCCAAAATTCATGAAGTCCGCTTTTGATTCTTTTTTTCAACATAAAATGCCTCCCGTTTCTTATCGCTCGAGAAGACATTTCGTAAATAAAAAGGGCGGTCTTCGCCCATCCTTCCCGTAGTTTTGTTTATAGACAGGATGGTTTCGAACTGTCTGTCCTTTCACGACCCTATAAATGTATCAATTTTCCGAACGGATGTCAAGAAATCAACACGATTTTGAAACCAAAGTTGTGTTAAAGCGTCAATGATTGTCAACACCAATTTGAAAAAATATGAAAATTCCTTCGGGGACAAAGCCCCAAAGGAATCGAATTCTAAATCGGTTTGGTTAAATTGCTTTTTGCGTCC
>JAFLSU010000012.1 GCA_022510765.1 Christensenellaceae bacterium | reverse complement strand
GAGCATGCGGCTGTTAACCGCAGTGTCGTTGGTTCGAGTCCAACAGGGGGAGCCAGAAAAGCATCCGTCTGCACGGGTGCTTTTGCTTTATATTCTTAAATGCGTGTACATACACAAGAAACGTACCAATCCTTTTGCTAATGATTATATATTCCTATCTGTCACCCTTCTCGCAAAAAAACTTGCGTTATGTTTTTTTCGTTTCTTATCTTCAAAGCTATTCTCAATTTCCCTGTGATATTCCCATCCGTTTTTTGTTATAACAATTGCAGACATAGTTGTCCAAAGAAGAATTACTCCATGAATAAGCAATACATCGTTATTAGCAATAATATTTTCGATTACAGAGCTATTATCTTCTATTACGTTTTTAATTTTTTCGTATATGTAGTATATATATGCAATATTCGTTAACAAAAAAACAGAATTGAAGACCGTTAACATCTTTGAAAAAATATCTAGAAGTGTATCCTTCTCAGGATCTTCTTTATGATTGCCTGATTTCTTTCTAAAAAATTGATGAAGAGAAAAATACAATATAATAATAACACAAGTAGCTGTAATAATTAAGATTTTCCATAGCTGCCCGTAAATAATTAACAAAGATAAAATCATAACTAGTAATCCAATTGAGATGTTGATAAGCGTCATCATCATTTTCTGCTTTTTGCTTATTGGAGCATACCAATCAACACCCTTGGGTTGCCTTCCTGATATTAATGAAGACACTAAGGAAACAAGCCAAACGCCAACGATAGCAACAATATCAATCATTCTATTCTCCTCCAATCATATTTGAACATTATTTTTAAAATAAATTAGGACTGTTTTTACTACTAGGCGCATTGAACAGCAGTGAATTCTGAAGCAACTCAGCAAAATTTTCACAAAACCAAACATGGAGATTTTTGCTTACAAGATAGAAAATTTTCCCTTTAACAAAAACACTGTCATATTTTTTAATCAATTCCTCATCTGCCTTTGGTTCTGTGCTGCCTTGTTCATACTCATCAAAATCAGAATTAATGATTTTAATAATTTCTGAATTATAACATGGATGAATAAGAGCAGTATTATTCAGTGTAAAGAACAGACGTTTTTCATCCTCTCGAAAAGTTGACACTTCATCCTCGGTTATATAGCCAAAAGAGTTTAAATCATTCGAAAGGTAAAGGGGATGAACTTTTTCCATGAACCCACGCATGACTTCATTGATTTTTTTTACAACGAAATCTTGAATTTCGGATTGAGACATTTTTACGTTTTTAGTATCAGTTTGAATACAATTTAAGCAAATATACATAAGACAATCTTCAAGCATTTCTTCGCGATTCGCTCTTAAATCTCCAACTTTTTTAAAATATAAAATAGACTTTTGTTTATTTACTAGAGCAAATGCAATGAGTAGCGAGAAGAAATCGACTAAAATAGCTGTAGCAAGCGAGAAGATGGCCTCACCCTTCACATTCCCATCTGTAAAAGGCATTGTAAAGGGCATAATCTGGGTGTTCTCAATGTACGCTTTTTCATATGCATCTTTAAGCTTTTTTGAGTTGTGAGTATCTCTTGAAAGCAAAGGTGAGAATTTGCTGTAATTTTGGTTTGTGACTTTATTTATAATATTGCGAATTTCTTGAGCTCTCGTCGCATCTTTAGATACAACAATTCCATTTAGTCCATTAATGACCCCATACGATGAATCTATAACCCATTCAAAAAATCCTGTGTCATCCTGCATGTCACTTTCTTCATCGTAAGGTTCATTGCCAATACTGATATCAATATCATCTGCTTCAGTATTTTCATCAGGCTTTTCACTATTACTAGAAATAGTGTCATTGTTAGAAATCACTTCGTTAAATTCTGGCAGATATAAGGTCTCAAGTAGTTTTCTTTTTTCAGCATCCTCAATTGCTTCATCCAGTTTCATTATCTCATAATAATCAGCTGCCTCATTTGGTTTATCAGCGTAAAGTTTGCCGTACAAAACACCGCATTCATAGAGAGCATCTTTTAAGGAATTCCACACTTTTATATCTTTGTCTTCACTATTGGTTATTTTCTCGGGAGCATCAATAATTCTTTTGCAAGCAGCAAGGGTTTCATTTACACTAGGGCTAGATTGTAAATAAGTCGATAACTTATTAAAATGCCCCTCAAGGTTCCCGATTTCTGCTTGCAAATCTAGTTTTTGGTTACTTGCTTCATTATCTTTTTCAGTAGTAACATACTGATGAACAATCCCATCTTTATCCTTCCATGAGACCGGAAATTTTTTATCGGTATCTATACCGTCAGCGTGTTGTGTTAATGTTTGAATAGCCTGATCGGCATCGCTATGCGTATGCCTAATTATATCCAATGATTTATTTATTAAACTATAATCAATATTAGTATTATATTCTTGGTCTTTTAGTTCATCAATAACTGATTTTACTGCATAAGCGTATTCATTGTATTGACCTTCTATTTTTTCAACAGGACGAACAACACCGTCAAAAATACCAATGTATGACGTTGCAGCAGACGTCAAAAGCAAAAATCCCAACAAAAAATTACGTTTCCATCCTCCCGTTCTTTTACGCGAAGAAGTATAATTAAGAAGATAGAAGCAACCACCCTGTACGGTTATTGCCATAAACAACGGTGCTATGGGATTTACAGTTCCAAGGAAAAAGGTAAAGCCTGCATATGTAGTTATAAAAGAAATAATCTGCAATAAAAGTGTTAATACTTTTGCCACTCTGCGATTCAAATATGTATTAAGCAAATTAGAATGACTATGCAAAACAGTACTGACAGCTTTACGAATGAGTTTTTGTTCTTTATTTTTCCTATATTTTTCTGTATCAAAGGAGTCATGTATCCAAGAATTAATACGATATAGAATTCCATTAGCCAGCTCAATTATTGCTTGAAACGGATACCAAATCATAAACAATATTTTCCAAAATGTATTAATTATGCATTCGAGTAAAGTCGAAGCATATCCCGATCTGGATCTTCTTGTAAAAAAAGAAGCTATCGCGGCAATGATAGCAGCTAATACTATAGACGTTCCTATAATAATTCCAATAATAACTTTCGTATCCATGCAGTTCTCCTCTTTAGTAATATGACCCAAAGTCAATAGTTCGGATTGAGCTATATATCAACGTAAGCATGCATAATACATACGCATGCTTACGCATAAATTCATAGGTTAAACCTCGGGATAAAGCGGATACTTCTCCGTGAGCTTTGCGACCTCTGCCTTTACATATTCGACAGCATCCTCGCCCTCGAATACGATCTTTGCGATAAGACCTGCGATTACCTTCATATCATCCTCTTTGAAACCACGGCTTGTCAGAGCGGGAGTACCGATGCGGATACCGCTCGTGATAAAAGGACTGCGGGTCTCGAGCGGGATGGTGTTCTTGTTGACGGTGATGTTTGCTGCGTCAAGAAGATGCTCGACCTCCTTGCCGGTTCTGCCGCTTGCGGTCAGGTCAACGAGCATCAGGTGGTTATCGGTTCCGCCCGAAACGATGCGCAGACCTGCATTCTGAAGCTCCGCTGCCAGAACAGCTGCATTCTTGATGACCTGCTGCTGGTACTGCTTGAACTCGGGCTGGAGTGCTTCATAGAAGCAGGCTGCCTTTGCCGCAATGGTGTGCATGAGCGGGCCGCCCTGAGTGCCCGGGAAGATGCCCTTATCAATCGCCTTTGCGAATTCCTCCTTGCAAAGGATGATGCCGCCGCGCGGTCCGCGAAGAGTCTTATGCGTTGTACTTGTAACAACATCGGCATAGGGTACCGGGTTCATGTGCAGACCCGCTGCGACGAGACCTGCGATATGAGCCATGTCAACCATGAAGATCGCACCGACTTCCTTTGCAATATCGCTAATAATATCGAAACGAATCGCACGCGGATATGCACTCGCACCTGCAACGATCATCTTGGGCTTGCATTCATTCGCGATCCTCCGAAGCTCATCGTAATCTATCTGTTCATCCTTTTCGCTTACGCCATAGGGAACGATGTTGAAATACTTACCGCTCATGTTTACGGGACTGCCGTGGGTAAGATGTCCGCCATGGGAAAGATTCATGCCGAGAATGGTATCGCCAGGGTTGAGCAGAGCAAAGTAAACGGAAAGATTTGCCTGCGCACCGGAATGCGGCTGCACATTTGCATGGTCTGCGCCAAACAGCTTCTTAGCACGCTCTCCGGCCAGCTCCTCTACCTTATCCACACACTCGCAGCCACCGTAGTAGCGCTTTCCGGGATAACCCTCAGCGTACTTGTTGGTGAGATGGCTACCCATAGCCGCCATAACGGTCTCGCTGACAAAGTTTTCAGACGCTATGAGTTCGAGGTGGCTGCGCTGACGGGCAAGCTCCTCCTCCATATAGCCGCAAAGCTCGGGATCATGAGCGCGGATTAAATCAAACTGGATCATGGTTTTGCCTCCATAGTTTTATCGGAAATATCCACGGATAATTATAACGCAAATGTCAATGTCATTCAATGCGGGTAAAAATATATAATGCAGGGAGTTTCGGTTTTGAGTTTGCTCTATTAGCCCTTTAATCGGCTTTTATTGTCGCGATGTGTTATATTCTTTTTTTAGCCATTCTTGTTGTTATTAATAACAAAATTTTGATTAAAATTAGAGTTTTGAAAAATACAATTTAAAAACGCAGCAGGCAAGGCAACAGCATTTTCTTTTTAGGGGAAAAGAGGACATCGAGATTACGGTTGCCATACCGTATGGATTTAGAGCTGCAGAATTATCGTCTTATAACCACTTTTTGCGCCATTCAGTTGTTAAGTAACACATAACTTGGGTTTCCTGTTCCCCTGTTGAGATCAATGTTCATCTGATTTCGCATTGATATAATATTAATGGCTTGTAAATATTTTTTCGAATTTTAGTGGAATTATTTCCCCTTTTGCACACTTTTTTTGTTATAATTATATGAGAAGTCATATTAATCCATTCGATGAAGTATGGCACAAAAAAACAAGGAGGAAAACTCACTATGAAAAAAGTCATACCGTTTATGCTCTTGCTGGTCATGATGCTTACGGCATTCATAGCGCCCATCCCCTCGGCCGCACTTGCATATGCGAGCAATGCCCAGGGGCAATATGTGGTGCCCGAAGGCTACAATGCGCATGATTACAACGCGCTTGTCGAATTCCTTATGCATGAGGATTATCCGTGGGATATGGTTCTTTGCAACGGAGAAAGGCTGAGCGCAGAATTTCAGCCCGAAGACCCCGAAACCTGGGGCGAAGGCTTCGTATGGACGAACGAGCCGGAAAGACGCATACAGAAGGTGATCATCGGAACAACGGATGAGCAAGGAAATGTGCTCTTGCCCCTTGGTCATGAGCTTGTGGGACCGCTCGATTTAAGCGGCTGCACGGAGCTTACCGAGCTTGTTTGCAGCGGAAACGATATTTACACTCTCAATCTTGGGGGCTGCTCCAATCTCCGCAAGCTTGATTGCAGCGGTGCCCGTTTGAGTTCGCTGAACATCGACGGTTGCACCGGGCTGCAAACGCTGTGGTTCAGCGATAATAGGCTGTGGCCCATAGACATAAGCGGCTTGACCGAGCTTACCTCGCTTCGCTCTGCAAACAACAGCATCACTCATTTCAATTTCAGCGGCATTGAGAACCTGCGCGAAATGGATATAAACGGCAATATGCTTGAGCAAATCAGTTTGCATCTAATTGATGATTCGGAAGGAGACTACAATTATGATGTTGAGCTTTCGCTCTCGATTGACGGAATCGGCTACATAAGCGCAGGACTGAATGGAACAGGTTCTTTGCTGGTTGTCTCCGCCGAGGAATTCCCCGGCTGCACCCTCGTTGGTTGGTACGATGATAATGGCAATCTGGTCTCGACGAATTTGGAGCTTGAGCTTGGCGAGCTTGAAAGCTTTACCGAACATGAAGTTATAAGCTTGACCGCAAGATTTGAGGGCGGATTGGAGGCTCCTGAGGGATATGCGCCGCGCGACTACAATGCTGCCGCATTTTTCCTCGAAACCGAGGATGAAAACGGCATAAAGAACGGTTCCAAGCTCTCGCCCAATTATAAGGCTGCTTTGCCTTCTTCCTGGTCCATCGGGCAAATCGGCAATCGTATAACTTGGACTAACGGCAACTCCGGCTTCCATGAATTGAGCGGTTTCATTGCGGGAACCGCGCTTGAACAGGACCCGAGCATTGATTGGAACTATAATTTCTTTGAGCGGGATTATGACCTTGTGGGGGAGCTGAACCTGAGCAACTGCAAGGCATTGAGTCGCGTTGTTTGCAGCAATAACCGTATCACGAGCCTGATAGTCGATGGTTGTACGAGCCTTAGCGAGATCGAATGCAGCGACAATCTTTTAACGGAGCTTGATTTAGCGGACTGCCCGGAGATGTGGCGCCTGCTTATCGCCAACAATGATATAAGCGAGATTGATTTTGGCTCTGCCAACAGCCCCAAGATGATCGACCTTCGTGGGAACCGGATCAACGAAGTCAACTGGCAGTATTTTAGTGATTATTATTCTCCCTATGGTCAAGTTGAAGTGTTCGATATGAACCTTGAGCTTACTGCGGACGATGGCGGTTATGTTGCACCCTATACCACAACATATTTTTACATTGACTTTTTTTCTTACGGATACTGCATCAATGCAGAGGCAAAGCCCGGTTACGAATTCACCGGCTGGTATGACGAAGACGGCAACTGCGTTTATTCAGCACAAAATGTTCCCCTCTCCTACCAGATTCTCCCCGAGCCGCTGCGGCTGACAGCAAGATTCCGGCAAACATATATCCCCGGGGATGCGGACTCGGACGGTGTTCTCACCATTTCCGATGCGCTTGTAGTCATGCGCTGTGTGATGGGAATCAGCAATGATCTGCCCATTCACATTGGGGATGTTGACGGTGACGGATTCCTCACAGTCGCCGATGCGCTGTTGATCGCTCGTTCCGCAATGGGCATGTAATAGATTGCGGATTTACAAACATTAGCTACCAATGGGCTGCCCGAGTAACGGGTGGCCCGTTTTTTAAGCGTCACGATTTTTACATCAATCAGCTTTTTTAACAAAAAGTCCGAAATTTGTTAACAGTTTTTTAACAAAACGTGGTTTAGGCTATGCTATACTCATAACACTTAAATGCGTAAGCATGACGAAGCATATAATTTATAAAGAAAGGTGGATTTTTTAATGCACAACAAGATCGTACTCATTGCTGAAAGCATCGGATTCGGCGGATTGGAATGATGAATTTATCCGATTCACCAATCATTGACGCTTTAACATCTTAATCTTGTATTTAGGTATGGATCTGCTTGTCTTTATCTGAATATGGCGTTATAATAAAGCATTAGGAGGTGTTTGTGATGAACGAAATTATCCAAAAGTCCAAATATGAAAAAGACTTTATTGAACGAACATACTCAAGTATTGTAACTGATACCTCTATTGCATTCTCTGAACTTGTCGCAAATTCATGGGATGCCGGTGCTACAACTGTTTCCATCATATTGCCGAATAAAAATGACGGAGAAATTATTATTGAAGACAATGGAACTGGGATGTCAGATATAGAATTTAAGCAGAGATGGATGGTTATCGCATATAATCGAGTAGCTCATCAGGGTGAATATATTGAATACATATCTTCAAAAGGAAAAGCAAAAAGATTAGCTTATGGGCGAAATGGTATAGGACGCCACGCAATGTTTTGTTTTGATGACCAATATCAAGTGGAGACATGGCAGAATGGGCAGGGAAATAGATACCTTATTAGTGTTGATGGTGGTGATTCTGCTTTTTCAGTAGTTGAGCATAACACGTTCAATCGCTCTGGAAATGGTACGCGCTTGATAGTGAAAGCAGTAAAGAAACAGCCTACAAAAGCTGAAGTGATGCGTACACTTGGGTATCGTTTTCTTTTTGATCCTGAATTTTCTGTTTTTGTGGATAATGAAAAAATTGAGTTTCAAAAGGATATCGCTCCAACATTAAGTAAAGAGATTACACTAAAATCTAAAGCTACAATCAAAATTTCAATATATCAGATTCCGGAAGGGGAAAAGACTACTGCCACGAATGGAATTGCGTTTTGGGCAGGGACAAGATTAGTAGGAAATCCGTCTTGGAATATCGGAAATATCCGTGTTGAAGATGCGCGTCGAAAATTTGCATTACGTCACTTGATAGTAGTACAAGCTGATTATCTGATAAATGATGTGTTTTATGATTGGTCACATTTTAATAGCTCTGAAAAAGTAAATGAAACTTTTGCCGCTGTAACGCAATTTGTTAGAGAATTTCGTGTGGATTATTATAAAGGAAAAGTGACCGAGGTCAGGGAAAACGTAATTCAAAATAACATTGAAAGGATTAAAACTCTATCAATTCCCGCACTCTATGACTTACGAAACTTTTTTGAAAGCTATTTAGAGCAAAAGCCAGAGGTTGATACCGACGAATTAAATACCATTATTAAGTCCCTGATTTCTGTTCTGCAATCAAGAAATGGTTTATCATTATTGGAAAAATTAGCTGAAATGAATACTGATGATATGGATGCTCTAAATGAAATTTTAGATGAGTGGTCTGTAACTGATATAAAAGATGTGCTTGATGAAATTGATCGCAGATTAAAAGTCGTTAACGCAATTGAACAACTTTGCAGTGATTCAACCACCGATGAGTTACATGTCTTGCATCCACTTATCAGCCAAGCCAAATGGTTATTTGGACTAGAGTTTGATAATCCAAATTACACATTTAATCGAGCACTTAGTACGGTAATGCAGACTCTTCTAAAAGGGCAAAAAAGGGATAGTGCTGATATCAATTGGTCTAAACGCCCAGATTTAGTGATTGGAAGTGACTATACCCTTAGCCCAACCTGCACAGAAGAGCCTGATGAAAATGAAATATTTGTAATCAACAAGGTTTTAATTATTGAATTAAAAAAAGGTGGTTTTTCAATTGGGCGAAAAGAAGTGAGTCAAGCGGAAGAATATGTGGACAGCCTTTACAAAGGGAACATGTTGAACTGCAAACCTAAAATCAAAGCTTTTGTTGTTGGAGACTCCATTTCAGAATCTATTAGTATAAAAAAGACTCAGGAAGATTACGGGGAAGTCTATGCCTATACATACAGACAGCTTGCCCAAACAGCAGGCAAGAGATTGTTTAATTTGAAAGATAAACTGACGGAGCACTACCAGCAATTAAGTGCTAAAGATTATCTAAGGGAGATTTTAGAGGAACCGAGACAAATGGAATTGAAACTTGCCGAGTAAAGTTTTTAAAGCAAACGGATAGGGATGCCAATTTTGGACCCCAATCCGTTTAATTTTGTGTTAAACCTGTTTATCAGCCGTGAAGTTAGCTTGTTATTATTGCTCTCAGTACTTCCTTGCCGGCTCTTGCTATAACGGGCATACCGTTTTTTAAACGACACGATTTTTGCATTAATTAGCTTTGTTACTAGAAAGTCCAAAATTTGTTAACAGTCTTTAAAAATCAGTATTTAGGCTGTACTATACTCATAACGCAAAATGCAGGAGCATAATGATGCATAATTTAGAAAGATGGACTTTTCAATGCGCAACAAGATCGTATTCATTGCTGAAAGCATCATATTCTGCGAATTGAAACGGTAAATTTATCAGATTCACCAATCATTGACGCTTTAACAAAATATACTTGTTCACGAGGCATAATGAGCTTGCCAATTTGGCATTATCATGGTATAATAATTCTGTATGAAATAACTCACCCGTGCGGATTTTTTGGGCTGTGCCGCATAACGCTTCGGTTCCTAAAGAAGATGATGCACGGGGCGGAAATCAAAAACAGGAGGTTTTACTATGTCAGTTATTTCTATGAAGCAGCTGCTTGAAGCAGGCGTACATTTCGGTCACCAGACCCGCCGTTGGAATCCTAAGATGAAAGAATACATCTTTACCGAGCGCAACGGCATCTACATCATCGACCTTCAGAAAACGGTAAAAAAGATCGACGAGGCTTATAATTTCGTTCGTGACATCGCCATGAACGACGGCACCGTGCTTTTCGTTGGCACCAAGAAGCAGGCTCAGGAGAGCATCGAGCAGGAAGCAAAGCGCTGCGAAATGTTCTACGTCAACCAGCGTTGGCTCGGCGGTCTTCTCACCAACTTCAAGACCATTCAGACCCGTATCGCCAAGTTGAACCAGATCAACAAGATGGAAGCCGACGGCGATTTCGATCTACTCCCCAAGAAGGAAGTCATCCAGCTCTGCGCACTTCGCGAAAAGCTCATGAAGAACCTTGGCGGCATCAAGGACATGAAGAAGCTTCCGAGCTGCATCTTCGTCGTCGATCCCCGCAAGGAGCACATTGCCGTGCTTGAAGCGCGCAATCTGAACATCCCCATTATCGCGATCGTCGACACCAACTGCGACCCCGATGACGTTGACTACGTCATCCCCGGCAATGACGACGCTATCCGTGCGGTCAAGCTCATCGCTTCCAAGATCGCGGACGCCGTTCTCGAAGGCAAGCAGGGCGAACAGATGACCGATGCTGCCGTTGACGCAACTGTCGAATCTGCGACCGAAGAAGTCGATAACTTCTAATCGTGCCTAAATACCATGATCCATAGTTCATAGTTTTCGGATTATGGATCATGACTTCTTTTATACTAAGCATAAACACTCTATTTAATTTCGGAGGATATTACTATGGAATTCACCGCAAAAGACGTAATGAATCTTCGTGAGCGCTCCGGCGCAGGCATGATGGACTGCAAAAAGGCGCTTAAGGAATGCGACGGCGATATTGAAAAGGCGCTGGATTATCTGCGCGAAAAGAGCCTTGCGGCATCCGCAAAGAAGGCATCCCGCATTGCAGCCGAAGGCCTTGTTGACTGCTTCGTATGCGACAAGTGCGGCGTTGGCGTCATCATCGAGGTCAACTGCGAGACCGACTTCGTTGCAAAGACCGACGATTTCAAGAACCTCGTTGCTTCCCTTGCAAAACATGTCGCAAAGATGAACCCTGCCACCGTCGAGGATATGATGGCTCAGCCCTTCTCCGAGGAAGAGGGTAAGACCGTCAGCGATGTTATCAACGGCGCAGTTGCTAAGATCGGCGAAAAGATCACGATCCGCCGCTTCAATCGCGTTGAAGGCATCGTCGATACCTATGTCCACCTCGGCGGCAAGATCGGCGTTCTGCTCCAGATCAGTAATGACGAAAATAAGGCGGTTGCACACGATGTAGCGATGCAGATCGCCGCAGCAAAACCCACCTGCCTCAACAAGGAAGATTGTGACCAAGCGGAACTCGAGCACGAGCGTGAGATTCTCCGCGAGCAGGCCAAGAACGATCCTAAGCCCAAGCCCGCTGCAATCATCGAGAAGATGGTTGAAGGCCGTATCGAGAAGTACTATAAGGAAGTTTGCCTCCTCGAGCAGCCTTTTGTTAAGAACCCCGATCAGAGCGTTGCAGAGATGATCAACGGCAGGTTCGATGTTATCGGTTTCACCCGCTTTGAAATGGGCGAAGGCCTCCAGAAGCGTGAGGACAATTTCGCGGAAGAAGTTATGGCTCAGGCTAAAAAAGCATAACCTTTTCAAGCTGATTATACCTATACTGAATGGGCGGCATCTGCCGCCTTTTCAATTTTTTGTGCCAAATTTTCCATAAACGCCATTGCTTTGACTACATATTTTTCAAATCCATGGTATAATAATGTTGTAGCTCGTGAAATAACCAATAGTCAGAAAGGAGTCCCAGGATGAGTACGGCAATTTTCCCCACTGCGGATGCACATTGCGATTTTTTGTATGGGATGACATATTACGGTTATGATATTTCCTCACGCTCCGGCAATCAGAGCATACATTTGCCCTACCTTAGCGAGGGCGGAGTTAAGCTACAGTTTTTTGCGACCTGGATCGACATGCTTCTTAAGCAAAATCCCTTGAGCCAATGCCTCAATATGATCGACTCATACTGCCGTATGCTGGATAAAAACCCCGTTTTCAAACCTTTTTCTAAGGATTTTGACCCGAATGGGGATTCGATCGCTACCGTTCTCACCATTGAGGGCGGCGAAGCAATCGAGGGCAGCGTTGAAAACCTTCGAATGCTGTATAAGCTTGGCGTTCGAGCTATGACGCTCACTTGGAACGACGTGAACGCACTCGCCTGCCCAGCCATGAAGCGCAGCAAAAAAGGGTTGACCGAATTGGGAAAAGCCGTCGTTGCCGAGATGAATCGCATTGGTATGGCGATCGACCTGTCGCACCTTAACGATGCGGGCATAGACGACGTGTTGAAGCTGTCCACTCAGCCTGTTTTTGCATCCCACACCAACGCAAGGGCGCTGTGCGACAGCCCGCGCTGCATGACAGACGCACATATCAAGGCAGTGGCCGAGCAGGGCGGCGTAATCGGCGTAAATTTTTATTATAAGCAGTTGAACAATAAGAAGTACGCAGAAATCTCCGACGTTATCCGCCATATTGAGCATATCATTAAGATCGGCGGCATCCAATGCGTCGCGCTCGGCTCGGATTTCGATGGCATGAACAAGTATCCCGAGGGACTTTCGGACAGTCGCGGATTCGTTAGGATATCGGACGCACTCTCATCGTTAGGACTCAGTGAACAAGAGATCTATATGGTTATGTATGAAAACCTTGCAAATTACATCGTGCGATTCATGTAGCAATCGGCGAGGTCGTTGATGAGGCGGTTAGACATAAACTCCCTCCGCTTAACCGCAGTTATCATATATCAGAATTTGCCTTAAAATCCAATCTCCTGCTTTAAGTTAGGCAGAATAAATGCTATAATACAGAAGATTGGATTTGAGTGCATAATTTACAAAGGCCTCGTATTTCTTCTGAATTCAGGGATTGTGAAAGACCTTTGATCGAAATTCTGTTTTCGCTAAAAGCACTAAACCAAAGAATTTGACGGAGGAGAATATGGCACGCAGCAATAATATTTTCACTCGCGTTGAAAAGAAATACTCCATCACGGACAGGCAGTATGCGGCCATTGAGCCCATGCTTTTTGACCGTATGCACATCGACGAATTCGGTCTCAGTACCGTTTGCAGCGTATATTTTGATACTCCTGACAATCGGATTGTTCGCGCGTCCATTGACAAGCCCGTGTATAAAGAAAAGCTGCGTCTGCGCTGCTATGGCGTACCCGACCCGGATTCCGAGGCCTTTATCGAGCTCAAGAAGAAATACAAAGGAATCGTTTATAAGCGCCGCATCTTTATGCCCTACGAAGAAGCTGTCGCGTTCTTAAGCGGTCATGCGCCGATGCCGGATGACCAAATCGCACGCGAAATCGCTTATGCGCTTAAAATTTACCCGGATATTGCCCCTGCTGCGGCGATATTCTGCGAACGCATTGCGTTATACGACAATGATGATGAGAATCTTCGCATTACCATTGACAGTAACCTGAGATACCGTGTGGATGACATGGATCTTACGCACGGAACGCACGGAAATCCCCTGCTCCCTGCGGACAAACACATTCTTGAGATTAAAACGGCTTTCTCCATGCCGCTCTGGCTTACAAAACTGTTGGATGACAACAGCATCTATCCGTCTTCGTTCTCGAAGTACGGAACTGCCTACAGAATGGAGCAATTAAATGAAATCGGAGGACACCACTATGCTCAATGATATTTTTGACAGTCTTTTCTCATCAGCCGACGCTATGACCATGGGCAATTACTTTATCTGTATGCTCGTCTCGCTTGCGCTCGGTGCGCTCATCGCCGTGTGCAGCATGTACAAGCCTACCACGCGCAGCCGCAGCCTAACCGTATCCCTCGTACTGCTTCCCATGATAGTGCAGACAATTATTGCGCTTGTAAACGGACAAGTCGGAGCGGGTATTGCTGTCGCAGGCGCGTTCAGCCTTGTAAGGTTCCGTTCCGCCCCCGCGTCGGCACGGGATATAACAAGCATATTCCTCGCGATGGCGGTTGGACTTGCCAACGGCATGGGCTATATCGGAATCGCTGTTATACTCACAGTTGTTGTGCTCGTTGTCAACTTCCTGCTTGCCGCCCTTGGTTTTGGTGGTGCAACACAACGCGAACGCGACCTCAAGATCGTTATTCCCGAAAGCCTCAACTATACCGATGCGTTCGACGATCTGTTCCGTAAATATACATCAAGGCATGAACTGTTGACTGTAAAGACCACCAACATGGGCAGCCTTTACAAACTGAGTTATCACATTGTCCTCAAGAACCCCAATCGTGAAAAGGAGTTCATCGACGCGATCCGTTGCCGCAACGGCAATCTTGAAATAATCTGCTCACTGTCCGATTTAGGCGGGAAGGATGCGATTTAATCCATCAAGCCAAACTCTTTCAAGTAATCACCCCATATTACTCTGTATGTGGGGTGATACTTTTTTCTGAAAACTTCGCTATGATGGACGGCAGGATAGTCTAAAGCGCGGTACTGCTCCAGAAAACTCACAAGCTGCTCATGCGTGAAGCACGTTTTTCCATCCAAGCTTAGCCGTTCAAGAAGCTCGATCTTCTTGAGAAATCTCTGCTTTGTCGCAATTGCGTTATTATTTTTACAAACCCGGGCGGATTCAACGAACGCCTTACATAGCGCCTCCGGACTGATTCCTTTTACCTCCAATGGCTCCATATGAACCCTCGTCCATCCTCCGCCTATGCCCTCGATCAATATATGCCCCGGGTCATTAGGGACGGAATCATATTCCTTTTTTATCCAAGCTAAAGCTGCATCACGATCGGCAATAAGGTGTTCACAGCCAAACTCGTTCTGATATAGGAGCTTTATGCAGTCCTGCGGCTGCATGTCCGGGTATCTCTCAAGATGCGTGAGCAAAATTGTCTCAGTATCAATCATAACAATCTCTCCATCTATTTTTCTTAAGTGTACCACGCCTTGTGGCCTTCCGCAATCATTCTATTTTGATATTTGGTGAATACTATTTATTATGGCTCGGGCTTTCCGAGCGAAAGACATACCTTCGGAGGGTAAACATGCCTGATACGAGCAACAGCATAAAGCTTACGGGGAGAGTTTTCGGCTGCCCCGAGTATAGTCATTGCATATATGGAGAGGCCTTTTTTAAACTTATCCTGAGCGTCCGCAGGCTCAGCGGAGCGGAAGATCTGATCCCTGTAACCGTTAGTGAGCGCCTGCTGGGCGGCATGCCCGTTGATAACGGCATGATATTCGATATTGATGGACAGATCCGTTCTTACAATCAGCGTTTAGACAGCGGCAGCAGACTGCTCATCACCGTGTTCGCGCGCGAATTTATACCGATTGCGGAGGAAGATTATATCGAGGATCACAATGAAGCCTCGCTGATGGGCTATATATGCAAACCCATAATCTATAGGACGACTCCGTTTTCACGCGAAATCTCTGATATATTGCTTGCGGTCAATCGCAGATACGGCAAGTCCGATTATCTGCCCTGCATCGCCTGGGGACGAAACGCAAGGTTTACAAATGAGCTTAACGTTGGAGACAATGTACATGTGATCGGCAGGCTTCAAAGCAGAGAATACAAAAAAACGCTACCGGACGGTACCATCGAGACTCGTACCGCATACGAAATAAGCTGTTCGGCAGTCGAGCTGCTGCATTGAGAATAGAATCGAACCTCCCATAAGGCTACGTTGTATTCATAGCCAATGGTCAGTCTTGAAAACGGCATGTTTTTGTGCTATATTCTCATTCTAAACCAACATTAATGGGGCATTATATGGCACAGCGGGTTTTTCCGAAAATAAGCATCACCGAAAAGGCCGAGCGTTCGGTGCGAGGCGGTCATCCTTGGGTTTACAGTGAGGAGATCCTTTGCGTGGACGGCTCCTACGAAAACGGGGATCTTGTCGATGTATATACAAAGAAGAATCGCTTTCTTGGAACAGGCTATATTAACGATAATTCTAAGATACGCATACGCATTATTTCACGCAACGCAAACGACCGGTTTGATGACGATTTTTATCGTCGCCGCATCCGTTACGCAATTGAGTACCGAAAAACCGTCATGGGAAACGATTTTGATGAGGGCTGCTGTCGAATCATCTTCGGCGAATCGGATTCCTTCCCAGGCCTTACGGTGGACAGATTCAATGACGTGCTCGTCGTTCAGGTGCTGTCTCTCGGAATTGAACGCATAAAGCATCGGCTTTTTCCGCTGTTTATTGAAGTATTCGCTGAATTTGGCATCAAGCTCCGCGCGATTTATGAGCGAAACGATGTTGCCATCCGCAATAAGGAGGGCATGGAGCAGTGCAAGGGCTACTATATGCACGAGGGCCTTTCCGAAATTCCCGACGGAAAGCTCATCATAACCGAAAACGGCATAAAATATGAGATAAATATCATCACCGGACAAAAAACCGGGTTCTTTCTCGATCAAAAGTACAATCGGCTTGCCGCCGCAAGGATAGCCAAGGGACGAAACGTACTCGACTGCTTCACCCACACGGGCGCATTTGCGCTGAATGCAGCTAAAGCGGGTGCAAATCATGTTACAGCGGTCGATATTTCGGATGATGCGGTAAAGCTTGCAAAGGCCAACGCCGAACTAAATGGCCTTAGCGAAAGGATGAGCTTCGTTTGCGCCGATGTGTTCGACCTGCTCACGGATATGGAAGCCAGGAAAAAATGTGAATTTGATTATATCATCCTCGACCCGCCTGCTTTCACCAAGAGCCGCGATACCGTCCGAAGCGCAATCAATGGCTATAAGGCGATAAATGCTAAGGCAATGAAGCTGCTGCCGCGCGGCGGCTACCTCGCAACCTGCTCCTGCTCGCACTTCATGACGGATGATCTGTTCCGTAGGATGCTTCACGATGCCGCAATTGACGCGGGCGTACAGCTCCGTCAAATCGAAGGCAGGCAGCAATCGCCCGACCATCCGATACTCTGGAACGTTCCCGAAACGGATTACCTAAAATTCTATATTTTTCAGATAGTATAATTTGTTTTCTTGTCAAAAATCGGCTCCGCATGGGTTTCGTGCGGAGCCTTAAATAATATTTTTAGACAGTCACCTTGTCTTCAAACGTATCGACCTTATTAAAGTTTGCAAACTCTGTTATATATTCTTTTCTCGGTGCGACCTTATCGCCCATCAACAGTGTAACAAGACGCTCAACGTACGCCGCATCCTCGATATTTACCCGTACGAGCGAACGATTCTCCGGGTTAAGGGTCGTCTCCCAAAGCTGCTCCGGATTCATCTCTCCGAGACCCTTGTAGCGCTGTAGCGTATAGCCCTTCATGCCCTTGGTGATCCTCGCAAGCTCCTCATCGTCGTATGCGTACTTCACGTCCTGCCCCTTTTGTACCTTGTACAGCGGCGGCATACCCATATAGACATGTCCGCTCGTTATTAGCTCCTTGGTATAGCGATAGAAGAAGGTCAAAAGCAGCGCACGGATATGCGCTCCGTCCTGGTCCGCATCGGAGAGTATCACTACCTTATGGTATTTAAGATTTTTCAGCTCAAAATCCTCCCCAATCCCAGTTCCAAGGGCAGTTATTATCGAGCGGCATTCTTCGTTTTCAAGAACCTGCTCTATCCTGCGCTTTTCCACATTCAAGGGTTTGCCGCGCAATGGAAGTATCGCCTGAAACCGCCTGTCGCGTCCCTGCTTTGCGCTGCCGCCTGCTGAATCGCCCTCCACGATGAAAAGCTCATTTAGTTCAGGATTTCTTCCCGTGCAGCTTGAAAGCTTGCCTACGAGCGGGGCGTTTTCGAGCTTGGATTTTTCCCTCGCCATGTTCTTCGCCTTACGCGCGGCCTCCCTCGCCTTCGCCGCCTTGACCGCCTTATCGGCGATCGCGCCCGAAAGCTCCGCATTCTTTAGATCCTCAAGGATCGGCACCAGCTCGTCCATAACGATGGATTCCACCGCCGTGCGCGCTTCGGTATTTCCGAGCTTTGTCTTGGTCTGCCCCTCGAACTGGATCGAACTCATTTTAAGGGAAATGACTACCGTAAGCCCCTCTCTGAAATCCTCTCCCGCAAGTGAAGCGTCCTTGTCCTTCAAAAGCCCGATCTTGCGGCAATAGTCGTTCATCACCTTGGTGAATGCCGATTTAAACCCCGTTTCATGCGTTCCGCCCTCGGTTGTCGGGATGTTGTTGACATATGAAAAGATGCTTTCGGCATAGCCATCGTTATGCTGCATGGCTATCTCCGCGATTATCATGCTCTTGCCCGCGCCGCGCATACCCTTGAAATAGATCGGTTCCTTATATAGAGGGGTCTTTTCGCTGTTGAGATAGGTTACAAAGTCGATTATTCCACCCTCGTATTTATATTCTCTTGTCTTATTCTCTCCCTTAATTCGATTGTCGGTAAATTTGAAAGTGACACCCTTATTCAGGTACGCAAGCTCACGCAATCGCTTGGAAACGATTTCGAAGTTCATTTCAACCGTCTCAAACACGCGCTTGTCCGGCATAAATGTGACGCGGGTACCCTGCCGCCTTGTACGCCCAAGCTCCGCAAGAGGGGCAACGGGTATGCCTGAATGCATATTGCCATCCTCATCCTCGAAGCTGTGAAAGCGCATACCGTAGAGCTTACCCTCGGTTGCGACCTCGACCTCAACGAATTCCGACAATGCGTTCACCACCGAAGCCCCGACTCCGTGCAATCCTCCCGAGAATCCATATGAGTCATTATCGAATTTTCCGCCCGCATGAAGCTGGGTGTATACGACCTCCACGCCCGAAATATGCAGCTTTTCATGAATGCCAACCGGGATGCCTCGCCCGTTATCCTCCACCGTCACGGAATTATCCTTGTTTATGGTTACCGTGACTTCGGTCGCAAACCCGTTTGCTGCCTCGTCCACCGCATTATCGACTATCTCCCAGAGCATATGGTGAAGTCCCCTGCTTCCGGTGCTGCCAATATACATTCCCGGGCGCACTCGGACCGCCTCCAGTCCCTCCATAACTCTTATATCATCAACGGAATAATTGCTTTCCTTCATTTTAATCGCCATGCCTTAAAAATTATGGCTTCCTTTCGTTCAAATTCGTTCGAATTTTGTTTCAGAATTTTTTGCTTTGATTCTTTGCTTCAAAGTTTTTACTTCAAAGCTTTTGATTCAAAGTTTTGCTTCAAAAATGCAGCCAATACTAACTTAAAACTGCATTCCAAGCTGTTGATTAACGCTTCTCAGCTCCCTGCGCAGCTCCTTTAGCTCCGCATCGAACTCATAAGGCTTTTCGGCCTCCGAACGAAGCTCCGCCTCGTCCTGACCCATTCGCTCAAGCGCACTCTCGACGTTCATAAGCCTTGTACTCAAGCCGTTTATTACATTATCCATCCTCGCGATTATGCCCATTGCGCTCTCACTGAGATCGGATTGGTAGCTTCCCTTCCCCTTTAATAGGAAAATGCGCCTTGCTCCGGTCGCGTCGTTGGCAAGGTATACCTCGAATCCACGGAAACTGCCTATAAGCCGCTCATCCCTTATGAACGCGAACTCGGCAAGCAGCTCAATCAGCCGTTCGCCGGCATCGCGGCGGCGCGTAATCCTCTCGCCTTCGAGAGTTATACAGAATGACTGATTCGTATTGTTCTTAGCAAGAAGTATATCATGCTCAAACATCGACTTCAGTCTCGTAAGCTCAACACGCCTTGCGGGGAGCTGCATAAGCTGTTCCCTCGCTTCCATGCGCGCCCGTTCATGCTTCGACTTGAGCATGAGCTTGCGCTGAAGCTCGGTTTCAAGCTCTATTCTGCGCTTTATGAGCGGATTGCCCACGGCAAGGGATTTGACTTCGCTGTAGGTAAGAACCACTTCATCGACCTCATCGCCGCTTCGATTCGGATAGTCGCCATTCACAATCTGCGAAATGAAACGCTGCTTATTCTCAAGAAGCTGCCAGGAATACGCATCGAAGCTGCCGTTCGTGATATAGCGGTAAATCATGACCTCATCATTGCGGTTGCCCTGACGCAGCATACGACCCTCCCGCTGCGTAACATCGGAAGGACGCCACGGTATATCGAGATGATGCACCGCAAGCAGATTGTTTTGAACATTCGCGCCGATACCGAGCTTAAAGGTGGAACCTATGAGCACGCGCACCTTTCCCTTGCGCACCTTATTGAAAAGCACTGTACGCGTTGCATCGTTCACCGCATCGTGAACAAACGCAATCTCCTCGGGCGGTACTCCCCTATCGATGAGCTTGCTCTTAATGTCGTCATAGAGGTTGAAACCATCCTTCGGGGTGCTTTGATCGAGGAAAATCAACTGCGTAAGCTTGCTGCTTTCTGCCCATATCTTATACACGTTTTCAACACAGGTGTTGAGCTTTGAAGAGGGATTATCCGTCGCATCCTCGTTCACCAAACGCATATCGAGCGCGGCCTTGCGTCCGTCGGTCGTGATTTTAAGCATGTTGTCCTCCGTCCTTGGGACGGTGCCGCTTTTGACCGCTTCCGCACGAATTGCAAGATCATTAATATACTCCCTTAACGCTTCGCTTGCGGGTACCGTACAATTTATGTAATTTATCGTCTGAGGCAGTTTTTTATCCTCGTTATTGGTAAAGTACAGATCGGCAATATCGGAAAACAGCAGCGACAGCTCCGGAAGATTATAGTATTTACTCAACCTGCTGCGCAGGCGGTATCCCACGCCATTTGCCTCGACCTCAAACTCCTCCGTAACCTCCGAAAACAGCTTGACCCAGTTGTCAAATTCCAACAGGTTAAGCTCATCCATATGCTCGTAGCCAAGGTAACGCTGCATGGTATACAGATCGGATACTGAGTTTGTGATCGGCGTACCCGTCGCGAATACAACACCTCTATTGTTATGGGTTCGCTGGATGTAGCGAACCTTTGCCATCAGATCATCACAGCGTTTTGAACCCTTGGTGTTAAGACCCGGAAGCGTGCCGTGCTTGGTTTCAATGCTGATGTTCTTAAAATTATGCGCCTCGTCAACAAAAATCGTATCTATGCCGAGGCTGTCAAAGAAGATGGCATCCTTCGGAATCGAAAGTTCCTCATCCCAAAGCTTTTGCAGGCGGCGTTCTAAGCGCGATGCATAGCGATTCAGAACCATATAAGCATCGTTATATACGGCATCCCTCATCGATGTAGCTATATCGGATAGCGCGTCCACAAGCTCCTTTTCCCTCTCCGCCTTGGACAGCGGAATCAGCGAAAAACTCCCGTAGCCCATGATAATCGCGTCATAATCATGCTCCATTATGTCGCATAGGATGCGCTTCCTATTCGCCGGAGTGAAGCTTTTAGGTTCCACCATCAGCACTGCGGCATCGGGATAAAGGTGCAGGAATTCGTTATTCCATTGTTCAAGAATATTGTTCGGAACCACAAATAGATTTCGTTTTGATATTCCGAGTCTGCGCATCTCCATTGCAGCCGCCGCCATGACATAGGTTTTACCCGCGCCGACCTGATGCGCGAGCAATATATTATCAGAATGAATTATGCGCTTTATGGCATCAAGCTGATACCTTTGAAGCTTAACATCGGGATTCTTCCCCGGAAGCTGCATTCGGCTTCCGTCGAAATGCCTTGGACGTATCGAACAAAAGCATTCGTTATAATAATTGAGCATCTCGCTTCGGCGCGGCTCATCCTTGAATAACCAGTACGAAAAACGCTCCGCTATCTGCTTTGCCCTTTCCTGCGCAAGCAGCGTCTCGGCCTTGTTTACGCGCCTAACGGGCTGCTCCCTGTCATAGGGTACATATGTATCGTAGACTGCGATCTCTCGGGAGTTCAACATTCGTTCGATAATATCGAACGCGTTCATCCTCTCAGTGCCGTATGTAAGCTTTGCCCGCGTGAATTCGCTGAAATGCTTCTTTCCATGTATTATGTAGTGGTTTGCAGCCCTGATGTATTCCACCCTTATTCCGGGTCGCCCGGATGAGGTTTTGATTCCGATAAGAGCGATGATAAAATCGCGATAGACCCATTCGGGTATCCATGGGCTGCCAAGGGATGCCTTTATCTGATTTGCTGGAATAATGGGGGGCATGACGGTTTGAAGCGCCTCGATATTCGCAGAATAATCGTGTTTTACATCCTCTTTGGCTGCGGCCTTTGCTGCGTTCAGCTTTTTAAGTATGTTGCCCGACAGATACTCCTCGGCGGTAACGTATTCTTCCTTTTGGGGATCAAAATATATCGAACCCTCGAGCGCACGCATAGCCTCCTCGATGTCCACCTTCGCAAACGAGCAGATCATATCAAAATCAACCCGTCCGACATAATCGATGCATCTATCGAGTGCGGTGTGAACGGTCAGCACCTCGGAATAATTCTCATTTTGCTGATTCGCAGTATCTATCAAACGAAAACCTTTCTCGCCTTACTAAAGCGCCGGGGTCATGTAACTCTATTGCACGCTAATCATTTAATGATCGGGTGCGGCTTGGAAACGATCTCATCATTGAGAAATCGGGTGTAGCTTTGGAACGAGCGCATCGTAGGTCGCAAGGTATTTTATGCCTGCGCAGACGGCCATCTTTTCCGCCTCGTCAAGCCTTCTCGCGACCGCGCTCGGGCGATGCGCATCCGAGCCTGTGGTCACAAATTCCCCGCCAAGCTCTGCATACATTTTCAGTACATCGTTTCCCCATGCAGGCTCATCCCGCCATGCGGAGGTATTGATTTCTATACCCTTTCCCCTCTCAATGAGGGATTTGAAGATCGCTTCAAAAAGCTCTTTTGATATTGAAAGGCTCATCCTGCGGTCGGAAAAGGGCGCATACTTCGTTACAAAGTCATAATGCCCGAGTACACACATGAAGTCGCAATGCTTTATGCAATTTAGAATGGTTTCAAGATACCCAATATACGCAGATTGTTTGGTTTTTCCGATGAAATACTCCGGAAAATACACATCGAACCCTTTAACGACATGCACCGAGCCTATGATAAAATCGAGATCATGCGGTTTAATGTACTCCCACGCCTTAGCGGAACTTGCGAGATTACCAAGCCCCACCTCGGCTCCAATTTTGACGCGCACACCCTTGTATATGGGTGTAATGCCCTCAAGCTTATTTTTAAGTTTTCCTAAATCGGCAGGCGGCATGAGCTGCGCCATAGCCGGATTATCAAAGTCCACATGATCGGTAAAGCAAAGCTCCGTGACGCCACACCGAACCGCAGCCTCAAGCTGCTCAACCGGAGCATATGAGCCATCATGCGAACAATTCGTATGCACATGATAATCGAACATCCGTTCATCCTCCATCTTGGAAATGGGATTATAACACATTTTTGTGATATATTCAATATAATTTTCCCACTGATCTGTGAACTTTTTATGAAAATTGCGATGTTTTTGGCAAATCATTACAACGCCGTTCATCAACGAAAAATAAAAGTTCCAATCAGTGAATGATATAAAAAGAACCCACCTTCGGCGGGCAAACAAACGGAAATGAATTTACGTTGGCCCAATCACGATTGCGATGCCGCAGCCTCATTGGCGTTTCCAACCTTAGAAAGCGTTCCTGCCTCATCTACGGATTGAACCTCGGAAGATGCTTCAGCCGAGGAAAATGTATCTTCCTTGTTTTCCATCTGCGCCGCATTGCGTTCCCATTCTATTCTGTCGAGCCTTCGCTCCCTACCCTCCATGATGCGCTGGATGTTCGGTAAATGTGCCGCCACAATGACTGTGGCAATAATAATTGAAAGCACCATAAGCGGAATATCGCCCCAATTTGCAATGATAACGAAGGATGCAGCGAGCAGCGTCCCCACGACGGAGCCTACGGAGACCATGCGCGTTATCAGTATAAGAATAACGGCGATTGCAACAGCGGCCAAAAGCTCGAGCGGAGCAAGCACAAGCAGCCCTCCGAGAGCGACTGCAACGCATTTTCCGCCCCTGAAATTATAAAAAACCGGAAGAAGATGTCCGAAGATCGCACCGAGCATCGCAAAGCACCCGAACAGATTGCTGATGCTTTCAAGTTCTAAGGCATAATCCAACTTCATCCATATAAAACCTATGAGATGACCTAAGCCGACAGCCAATGCGCCCTTTGCACAGTCGCAAACAAGGCAGATTATTCCCCATTTCCACCCGAAGGTTCGAAGCACATTGGTTGAGCCCGCATTGCCGCTGCCGCAATCTCTGATATCCATGCTTTTGGATTTCGCGATCTTGACTGCCGTCATGATGCTGCCTATCAGATAGCCTGCGATAAGGCATATGATTGCCGGAATCACCACCATCACCGAATCCCTCCAAAGTAATCTTTTGCGGAATGCGTATCCATTTCAATCTGGGCTTTAAGCTCTTCGATCGAACCGAATTTTCTTACCGGGCGCAAACGTTTTACAAACCTCACATTGAGCTTTTGCCCATATATGTCCTCATCAAAGCTCAGAATATGCGTCTCCACTGTAGTTTTTGTTCCACCAACGGTGGGATTTGAACCAATATTCGTAACTGCGGGGTACGCGAAACCCATGACTTCAGCCAAGGTGATGTATACTCCGTCAGCAGGAAGCACCAATCTCATATCCAGCTCGATATTTGCCGTTGGAAATCCGATTAGGTGGCCCATCCTTTTGTTTTCACAAACCACACCTTCCAGCGAATAAGCTCGACCGAGCAGCTCCTGAGCGTTCTTTACATCGCCCTTTTCGATCATGCTGCGTATGCGAGTGCTCGATACAGGCTGCTTTCCGATATGAACGGAAGGTATGATGGCAGCATCCACGCCGTTTTTAAATGCAAGCTTCTGCAAAAGATCGGAATTCCCCGTTTTTCCTCTGCCGAAGGTATAGTTAAACCCCGCAACAATCACGTCCGGGTTCATGGTGCGTATCAATAGCTCGATAAAACGCTCTGGCGAACTGGAACGGATCGAACCGGTAAACTCGACCTCCTCCACCCTGACTATGCCCAGTGTGCGCATGATGCTTCTGCGCATATCGTTCGTACAGAGACGCTTCACGTTTACGCCAAAAGTCTCCTGCGGATGATTTGAAAAAGTATAGACCGCAGGTACGAGTCCCCTTGAATTCGCAATTAGAACGGCGGTATCGATGAGCTTTTTATGTCCGATATGCATTCCGTCAAACATGCCAAGTGCAACGACAGTGTGCTTTTCGTGAAGGCCCTGCTCCGCATCCTTAATGCTAATGCCGTTTTCCGTCATTTTTGCAAATCCTCCTTGCCAAGCCACACCGTTATATGCAGCCCTTCGCTTCCCAGAGTGCCAAGTCCAAGGAAGTCTCCGTCCGCATAAATGCGCTTGACTTCGCCTTCCGCAATGGAATCAAGGCCGCACGGAATCGGAGCCCCGTTTACAAGCAGTCTTCTATGCCGTGCAGATAGTCCGTCAAGGCGCAGTGCCGGGATGTTTTCAACGGCCTCGTCCATGGGAACGACCACCGTATCAAGCATTCCCGCCTCTCCGAGTTCCCTCAGCTCCGCAATCGTGTGCGCGTCGTCAAGCTTGAATCTGCCTGACTCTGTACGAAGAAGGAACGGCATATACGCAGGAACTTTAAGTCTGCGTCCAATATCCATGCAAAGGGTTCTTATATACGTCCCCTTCGAGCAGCTTATGCGGATAAGAAAGCTGTTTTCGGCGAGCTTCTCAACACATTCGAGCGCATGGATGGTGATCCTGCGTTTGCGCTCCTCGATAGGTGCAGTGACCTCGCCCCGCCTTGCCAGCTTATACAGCTTTACGCCGTTCATGCTTATTGAAGAATAGATGGGCGGAATCTGCTCTATCTCCCCGATGAACTCCGGCAATACGGAAACGAGCTGTTCGTGCGTTACGCTGCATTCCTTTGTTTCCGTAACGACTCCGTATGCGTCCCCGGTATCGGTGGATGCGCCAAACCTAATCTCTGCAAGGTATTCCTTTTTCTTATCGACGAGATAATCAAAAAGGCGTGTGGCTCTTCCGATGCAGATTGGAAGCACGCCTGCTGCTGCAGGGTCCAGTGTTCCGGTATGACCGACACGTTTTTCTCCAAAGATTCTGCGCACATCAACCACAACATCGCTCGAGGTCATCCCCGGCGGTTTCAGCACGCTGACTATCCCTTCAAACGCCATTACATACGATCCTTTGCATCCAATTTGCTTTATGCATTATTCTTCGGATGAGCGGTTAAGCTCCCGAACTGCCTCGTCAATAGCATTTGCAATTACGGTCGTAAGCGGCTCACTTGCCGTATAGCCCGCTGCGCGCTCATGCCCTCCGCCTCCGTGGGCATTCGCAATCCTGCCCACATCGCCTATGCTCTTGCTTCTAAGGCTTACCTTGTAAGTCCCATCCGCTCCCTCGCGGATAAACACGGCTATTTTGACGCAATCCACATCACGCACACAGTCGACTATGCCCTCGCAGTCCTCATTGGTTGCGCCAAAGTCTAAAAGCTGCGCCCTCGTCAGCACCGCGATGCCGATGTCTCCGCCATGCTCAAGTTGCATACGGGAAGCAACAAAACCCTGAATCCGAGCCTTGGAATAGGGTATTGTGCGATAGATCCTGCGATTAAGCTCGGTTATATCGAGACCCATTTCAAGAAAATCGGCAATGATCCTTACAGCGTTCGGTGTAGTGTTGCTATATGTAAGATTGCCCGTATCAGTAACTATTCCCGTATACAGGCATGCAGCAACCTCGACATCGATGGGCATGTCCATTCTTAAATAAAGCTCATGGATGATTTCGGCCGTTGCCGATGCATCCGGAATGACAAGGTTTGTCCCTGCAAAGTATGGATTTGTGATATGATGATCTATAGCTGCCGTAGCTTCCGCAGCATTGAACATGCGGATGGCCCTTCCGAACCTTGGCGTATCCGCACAGTCTATGGAAAGCACGTTTTCATATCCTTCCGCATGTTCGGGCAGCTTCACGCTCCCTGCATGAGGCAGGAACGAGTAAATCTTTGGCACAGGATTCGAGCACACGACCTCCGCGCATTTGCCAAGCTTGACAAGCAGCATATACGTGGCTAACGCGGAGCCAAGCGTGTCCCCATCGGGCGAAATATGCGTGAGCAGAGTAAATCTCTGACCCTTGCCAATGAATTCGATTAAGGAGTCGAAATCTTGGTCATGCTCATTCTTCATCTTCGGTAGCTTCCTTTTTGCGCTCACTTTGGAGCTTATTGATAATCCCCGCAATATGAACCGAATATTCGATGGAATCATCCAGTATAAATTTCAGGGTGGGTATCCTGCGGATGTCTATTCGCCTGCCAAGCTCCCTTGCGATGAAGCCCTCGGCGCGGTTGAGCTGCGCAACGGTTTCCTTTCGAGCTTCATCATTTTGGTCGTATACGCTTACCCTGACCTTAGCAAGCTTGAGATCGTTGGTGGCCTCAACGAGCATAATAGTCGTCATTGGCGATATCCTCGGATCCTTCATTTCGCGAACGATTTCGCTCAAAGCCTTCTTTATCTCTTCATTTATTCTATCATATCTGACCGATGCCATAATATCCCTTTCATATTCGCAGCACAGTTTTACTTCTTTAGACCCTGTTATGCTCTTGAGCCTTATCAGCGTTTGACCTCTTCCATGATATAGGCTTCGATCGAATCTCCTTCATGGATGTCATTAAAGCTTTCTATGCCGATACCGCACTCATATCCCGAGGCAACTTCCTTCACGTCATCCTTGAACCTGCGCAGTGATGCGATCTGCCCCTCATGGATGACTACGCCATCTCGGACAACGCGGACGAGCGCACTGCGCTGAACCTTACCGTCCTGAACATACGCGCCCGCAATGGTGCCGACACCGCTCACCTTGAAGGTTTCCCTCACGCTTACAGTACCCAAATGTACTTCCTTGTATACGGGCTTGAACATACCCTTCATCGCGTTTTCAACATCCTCGATCGCCTGATAGATGATTCGGTATGTGCGCACATCGACCTTCTCCTGCTCAGCAAGCGCCCTCGCGCCGCTGTCGGGTCTTACGTTGAAACCGATCACGATAGCGTTGGATGCCGAAGCGAACATAACGTCCGATTCACTTATCGCGCCAACGCCGCCATGGATACATTTAACGCGAACTTCCTCATTGGAAAGCTTTTCAAGTGCCTGACGAACCGCCTCGACCGAGCCGTGAACGTCTGCCTTGATAACGATGTTAAGATTCTTAATTTCACCCTCGGCGATATGGCTGAACAGATCCTCAAGGCTGACCTTGGAAAGGTTCTTGAGCTGCTCCGCCTTGATCTTGTTGCGGCGTTCCTCAGCGACCTTCTTGGATACCTCGGCAACGTTCATAACATCGCCCGCAGAGGGAACTTCATTGAAGCCGAGCACCTCGACCGGCTGGCTGGGGCCTGCCGTCTTGACTGTTCTGCCCTTATCATCGGTCATCGCGCGAACTCTTCCGTATGCAATACCCGCAACGATGGGGTCTCCAACCTTAAGCGTACCGTTTTGAACGAGGACGGTTGCGACCGGACCGCGCCCCTTGTCGAGCTGCGCCTCGATGATGGTACCCTTCGCTGCGCGGTTGGGATTTGCACGAAGCTCCATGACATCCGCCTGGAGAAGAACCATTTCAAGCAGAGTATCGAGGTTGGTCTGCTTCTTTGCCGAGACGGGAACGCAGATGGTTTCGCCGCCCCAGTCCTCGCAAACGAGTCCATACTCGGTAAGCTGCTGCTTTACCCTGTCCGGATTTGCTTCGGGCTTATCCATCTTGTTTATCGCGACGATGATCGGAACCTCCGCTGCCTTGGAATGGTTGATCGCTTCGATCGTCTGCGGCATGATGCCGTCATCGGCAGCGACAACGAGGATTACAACGTCCGTAACCTGAGCCCCCCTTGCGCGCATCGAGGTGAACGCCTCGTGGCCCGGGGTATCGATGAAGGTGATCATCCTGCCCTTGCAGTTGACGGTATATGCACCGATGTGCTGTGTGATTCCGCCCGCTTCACCGGCCGTTATGGAGCTGTTGCGTATCGCGTCGAGCAATGAGGTCTTACCATGGTCTACATGACCCATGATAGTGACGACCGGGGGACGGGAAACGAGGCTTTCCTCTGCGTCGGCTTCCTCCGCAACCTCCTGCATGGTCTCCTCATAGGTCTTAGCGACCTGATGCTCAAGCTCGATATTGTAGTCCATCGCGATCAGCTCACAGGTATCGAAATCTATATCCTGATTGATGCTTGCGATTATGCCCATCATGAACAGCTTTTTGATGATCTCAGCCGCAGGCTTTCCGATCTTTTCGGAGAAATCGCGCACAGTAATGGTTTCGGTCGTGATGACCGCCTTTTCGATGACAACGGGTTCGGGCTTATGAACCTCCTGTTGTTTGGTCGTTCTGCGCTTACGATAGCTGCTGCCCTCATCGTCCCAATTTTTGGCGGAGGGGGCCGTCTCCTTCATGATGGTTTTCTTATTCTTTGCCTTCTTTTCATTGTCGAAGGTGCGAACATATGTATTCTTATTTTCCGGATTGCGGTTTTCCTTGGGCGTGATCATGGGCGCGTCGGCTGCCGGCTTGCGCTGCATGGGACGTCCGGTCTGAGGCCTACTCTGCCTGCTCGATGCGTCCTTATCCTTGCCGAAATCGGTACCCGCTCGATCGGTGCGCGGAGGCCTGTCGCCACGCGGTGCACGGTCATTCTGCCTGTTCTCGCCAAATCTACGGTCACCCGTGGTGCGGTCTCCCGCACTGCGGTCGGAAGTTGTGCGTCCGTCGGACCGTTCTCTCTGAGGGCGATCGCTATTGCGTTCGCCGTTGCGCTCGCTGCTGCGGTAACCGTCGCGATCATTGCTGCGATCGCCACGCGGTCTGCGTTCACCCTGTCTTGAGTCCTCACGGCGGCTGCCGTCTCGGTCGCCGTTGCGTTCGCTGCCGCGCTGCGGACGCTCCGTCCTTGTAGTACGTTCACGGGACTGTTCTCCATCCGTTCTTCCCTGTTTGCCTGACTTTGCATCGGCTGAATACGGGGGGTTCCCCTGCGAATCCGATTCCGGTGCCGACTGTTTTTCAGTCCTTTCGGTAGCTCGTTCTAACTTAGAATCGGATTCCTTTACGGGATTAGTCTGAACCTTTTCGTTTGAATCGACATTGCCATCAGCTTTCACTTTATCATCAAGTTCAGCCGCATTATCGTTATTGGTTTCTGTCGCTTCGCTATGTTTAATTTCTGCCGGAATCTCGCTCACGACTTCTGCTGCACTATCATTCTTCGCCGCAGCGATATCATAATCATTTGAATCGGCTGCGTTGTCGCTCTTGACACCCGTATCCGCCGCATTTGGCTCTGCCGCCGCAACGTCATTGGTTTCTGCCGCAGCTTCCTCCGCCGCCGAATCGCGGTCGCTCACATAAACACCGTGCTGCTCCTCGGAGTTGAGATATTCCATAAGCCTCTCGGCCTTTTCTCGTTCAAGACGCTCCGCCCTCTCTGCACGCTCCTTGGAGATGAGTCGGCTTTCAAAGCGTTTTGCTGCCTGTAATGAAGCGCCGACCTCAGTTTGCAGCGCATTCGTCTTCTCAAGAAGCTCTCTCGCTGTGTTTTCGATTTTCTTTGCGCTGTCTAATAATTCGGATCTTGACATTATTCCTCTCCTCCGTAATAATCCGCATTGTTTTCACTACAGTTTCTAAGCAGCATTGCCGAAAAGCCCTCATCCGTAATTGCCGCGACGATCCTTGCACTTTTTCCTATCGCTAAGCCCATATCACGGACAGTCACAAGCGGTATCCCCCTGTAGGAGCAGGCATCCCGCCAACGTTTTTTTGTATTTTCCGATGCATCAGCATCAATCACGATCAACCTTGCCCTACCGCTTTTCAGAGCCTTATCGACCGCAAAATCGCCCGAAGCAACCTTACCTGCCTTCATTGCAAATCCGAGAGCGTTCCGCGCCCCGTTTTGACCATCACTCACGCGCATTTTCCTCCGCTGCCGCACAGGTATTTTCGATCGTTTCCGACAGTTTATCAAACAGTTCTGGTTCTATCTTCCGCGAGAATGCACGCTCGAGCGCTCTTGTTTTCACTGCCCGTTCAAGGCAGGCTTTGGACTTACATATATATGCGCCTCGTCCCGCCGCCTTGCCGCTCGTATCGAGGGCGACCACGCCTTCCTTGTTACAGACTATGCGCACTAGTTCCTTTTTCGGCTTCATCTCTCTGCAGCCTGTACACATGCGCATTGGAATCTTTCTTTGCAATGCAGTACCTCCGATTGCTCTTTGCTTTCGCCGCGCTCGGCATCTACTTACTCATCCAAATCGAATTGCTCATCATTCAGGAGAAATTCGGGATCAACATCTTCAAACTCTGCGGATTGATCTTCTTCGGTTTCCAATTCCATTTCGGACTCCGCCTGAGATTGACTCTTAATATCTATCTTCCAGCCCGTCAATTTAGCGGCAAGCCTTGCGTTCTGCCCTTCCTTGCCTATCGCAAGAGAGAGCTGATTATCTGGAACTATTACCTTCGCAGCCTTTTCGGCCTCATTAATGTAGACCATGAGTACCTTTGCGGGCCCCAGCGCCTTTGCGATGTAAACGGCAATATCGGGGTCCCACTCGATAATGTCCATCTTTTCATTATGCAGCTCACTCACGATGCGTTCAACGCGCACGCCGCGCTGTCCCACGCACGCGCCGACGGCATCCACCTGCGGGTCGAAACTGACCACCGCAATCTTCGTGCGCTGACCCGCTTCCCTCGCTATGGACTTTATCTGGACTACGCCGCTCTGAATTTCGGGTATTTCAAGCTCGAACAAACGCTTTACAAGCCCGGGATGCGTCCTTGAAACGATGATCTGTGGGCCTCTTACGTCCTTTTGCACCTTAAGCACATACACTTTGACTCTGTCGTTCGGATTATAGCTTTCTCCACTTATAACCTCGTTAAACGGAATGATGCCGTCGGTCTTTCCGAGCTCCACGAACACACCATTCTTTTCAACGCGCTGAACTATCGCGGTAAGCACCTCATACTCTTTATCAGAATACTCCTCGAATATAGCGCCCTGCTCCGCCTCCCTGATGCGCTGAATGACGACCTGCTTTGCGGTCTGCGCAGCAATACGGCCGAAATCCTTGGCGTTTGCCTCCTCCTCAAGCACATCACCGATGTCGAAAAGAGTGTTTATCTGCTTTGCCCGGTCGAGGGATATCTCAGTATGAGGATCGACCACCATGTCTACAACGGATTTTGACACCCAAATTTCGATGTTTCCGGTCTCACGGTCGAGGTTTGCCCTGACGTTCCCGTTCGTATTATAGTTCTTCTTATATGCACTAACGAGAGCCGCTTCAATCGCATCCACGAGTACATCCAGTGAGATGCCTCTCTCCTTGCCAATCAGATTGAGTGCGGAAATTAGTTCAGCGTTGTTCATTTCTATTATTACTCCTTAACAAAATCCTATTTTAAAACTCTTATCAGCCCGGAAGCGCGCTGGGAGCCGAACGCAGCACAAAGTCCCAGCGTCGTCTCCCATCGCCTTATGGGTCAAAAATCAATATGAGGTCGAACCAAAGCAGCTTGCCTGCGTCCTACAGTTATGCTTCCTGCTTTCGTTTCGACCGTAAACTCGTTTTCGTTGAATGCTATAAGCCTGCCGCGCAGCTCCTTTTTGCCGTTCAGGGGCGCGTAAAGCTTTATGTCAATAACGTTTCCAATATTTCTTGAAAAGTCCTTGTCGCTTTTGATGGGTCTGTCGATTCCTAAGGAGCTGACGGACAGGTAATATGCCTGTTCTATCGGATCAGCCTCGTCGAGCACGGGATCCACGGCAGTGCTTACCTTCTCGCAGTCGTCAAGCGATATGCCGTTCGGATGATCGATGTACAGGGTCAGAACCCAGTTGTCGTACTCTTTTTGATATTCGACCTCATACAGCTCGTATCCAAGGGCCGCAACGGTCGGCTCTACGATGGAAAAAACCTTATCCGTAAGCTTCAAGTATGCTCCTTCCGCAAAAGCGTCTTTCAAAACTAAAGAGCGGGTTTCGCCCACTCTTTGAAGGTATTATCAACCAACATCAACAGAATAACACATTTGAATCGAAATTGCAATAGCCTGTTCAAAAAATAATGTCATATATTTTGTTGGGTGAATTCCCAAAGTAAATTCCCGAGCAGTATTTAGCATGGAGATTTATCATATATTTATTGAATTTGCACCCATGTTAAAACATTGATACCTGATTGCTGTCGGGAAGCTCCTTGAGGCAGCCGAGCCGTTCGAGCTTTTCCATGACGGAGCTGTTTGCCTTGGTGCGTTTCGCAAAATCCTCACGCGAAATGAACGCGCCGCCCTCGGCTCCCTTTTCGATGCAGTCCGCAGCATTGTTGCCAAGACCCGCTATTGCGTTGAACGGCGGACGTATACAGTTCCCTTCGATGGTGAACTTAGTCGCCTTCGATTTATAGATGTCTATCGGAAGCAGTTCGATTCCGCGCAGGTTCATCTCGTACACCATCTCAAGGATGACAAGCTGATCCTCATCCTTCGTGTCGAGCGAATCCTTTGCGTGCATCGCCTTGATGTTCGCAAGCACTGCGTTTGCGCCGCCCGAGCATTTCTCAATATCGAATGTATCCGCACGAACGGTAAAATACACCGCATAGAACGCCAAAGGATAATGCACCTTGTAGTACGCTACCCTGAAGCTCATCATGACGTATGCCGCCGCGTGCGCGCGCGGGAACATGTATTTTATCTTTTTGCAGCTATCTATGTACCATTGAGGAATGCTGTTCATATGCATCGCGTCCTCCATCTCGGGAGTAAGCCCCCTGCCCTTTCTAACGCTCTCCATGGTCTTGAACGAAAGCGACGGTTCTCCGCCATGCGCGATAAGATAGTTCATAATATCATCGCGAGTACAGATAACCTCCATAAGCGTCGCTGTCCCATCACGAACAAGATCCTGTGCATTGTTGAGCCAGACATCGGTGCCGTGGGATAACCCCGCGATCCTGACAAGCTCCTCCATCGTTGTGGGGCGGGTGTCCATAAGCATTCCCCGAACGAAATTCGTACCGAATTCGGGTATGCCGAGGCTGCCGACATCGCAGTTAAGCTCCTTCAGTGAAATCCCAAGCGCCGCCTCCGATTTGAATATCGACATCGTCTCCTCATCGGAAAGCGGTATCTGCTTCGGATCAAGTCCCGTTATGTCCTGAAGCATACGCAGGGTGGTGGGATCGTCATGGCCGAGAATATCGAGCTTTACAAGCTTGTCATCGAGCGCGTGAAAATCAAAATGCGTGGTTATGCTCTCCGCGTCCACCTTTTCCGCGGGATGCTGTACCGGACAGAAATCGAATATTTCAAGATCCTCCGGCACGATCACTATGCCCCCGGGATGCTGCCCCGTCGTGCGCCTTGTCCCCACGCAGCCTGAGGCAAGACGGTTCTTCTCCGCTTCGGAAAGATTCTGCTCGTAGTCTTCACAATAGTGCATCACATAGCCGTATGCTGTCTTATCCTTAATGCCCGAGATCGTACCCGCACGGAACGCATGACCTTCTCCAAACATTTCTTCGGTGAACTTATGCGCAACAGGCTGGTATTCCCCCGAGAAATTCAGGTCAATATCCGGAGTCTTATCGCCCTTGAAGCCCAAAAAGGTCTCGAACGGAATCTCATACCCTTCACGGCGCAGCGGCGTACCGCAGTTCGGACAGTCCTTCTTAGGTAGGTCAATGCCGCAGCGGGAATCATCACCCACATCGGGAAATTCGCTGTATTTGCAGTTTGGACAGCGGTAATGCGCCGCAAGCGCGTTTACTTCGGTGATCCCCGCTAAATGCGCGACAAAGGATGAACCGACCGACCCCCTTGAACCTACCAAATATCCATCTCCGAGCGATTTTGAGACGAGCTTCTGCGCCACCATGTACAGTGAGGAATAGCCATTGCCGATAATGGAATTCAGTTCCTTATCAAGGCGTTTCTGTACTATTTCCGGAAGCTCGTCTCCATAAAGCTCATGCGCCTTGTTCATCGCAAGCCCCTTTAGCTCGTCCGCCGCACCCGGAAGCTCCGGCGCGTAGGTCTGCTTTTCATCAAGGAATGGGCGCAGCTGTGCGCACATATCCGCAATTTTGTTGGTGTTCTCAACAACGACCTCAAAGGCTTTATCCCGCCCAAGGTATTCAAACTCCGCAAGCATCTCGTCCGTAGTCTTAAAATACAACGGCGCTTGATTTATCGCATCCTTAAAATTCATGGCGTTCATCAGGATTGCGCGGTAGATCGAGTCCTCCGGCTCAAGGAAATGAACATCGCCCGTCGCGACCACAGGCTTGTCGAGTTTTTCTCCAAGCTCAACGATGCGGCGATTGTAATCACGAAGCTGCTCATCATCCTTGGCGATGCCGTCCCGAACGAGGAAAGAGTTGTTTCCGATCGGCTGTATTTCAAGGAAATCATACCATGACGCAATCTCAATAAGCTTTTCCTCGGGCGCGTTTTCTATAACCGCGCGGAAGAGTTCACCCGCCTCACAGGCGGAACCCAGGATCAAACCCTCCCTATGAATATTGAGAAGGCTCCTCGGAATCCTCGGTGTCTTATAAAAATGATCGAGGTTGGAATATGAAACAAGTTTATACAGGTTTTTAAGCCCCGACTGCGTGGACGCAAGCAGAATTATATGGTTTGTGCGTTTACGCTCCGTGTTTGAAGCGGTGCAGTCGATCACGGGAACGGTATCGACCCCAAGTTCGCCGCATCTAGTAAGCAATTCCGTCATGACGTCCGCTGTCCACTCCGCAGAGTCCGCAGCGTTCAGCACGGGCAGCCTTCTTTCATCCGGTTTTAGGTTCCGCCTAAGATACTGCATCAGCATTGCGCTTGAAACGCAGTTTGTACCGAGACCGCAGGAGTCTCCGACGAGTTCGTGAAGAAGCCCGAGCTGCTCGCAATCGTGTGAAACGACCATATCATCGCCAATAAAACTTGCCAATCCTTCGACCGCCTCGGAAAGTACAGGTGCAGCCTCGATGTCGTCCTCCGTATAGCCCGTAAGCTCCTTAAGCTGCGGCGTAAGGGGCACACCCGGATTGACGGCGGTGCGGAAGCTCCCCAAGCGCGTCCCGTTCGGAAGGAACCTCACCGACGCAAGCTCAAAAATGCGGCTGTGAACGCCGCTTCCGATATAGGTAACTGAAACTGCGCAATAGCTGCGCTCTGCGGGAACGAGTTCACAATCAGGCAGAAGATAGCCCTCGCAGCCGAAAATTACTTTGATATTGTGTTTTTTTGCTGCCTTCTTAGCGTCTGGGAATGAGTGTACGACACCATGGTCGGTGATCGCGATCGCTTTATGCCCCCATTTTGCGGCAAGGGCAACGACCTCTCCAAGCTTTGTGGTCGCGTCCATAGCCGACATCTGGGTGTGAAGATGCAGCTCCACGCGCTTGTCGGGCGAGGTATCCGCCCTGCGCTCAACTGGGTATCTGTTTATATCATCGGCAAAGAGGCAGTAATCCCTCGCATAATTATCGTATCTATAAAACCCTCGAACCATTAGCGCGGCTCCATCATCCCGCGCCTTTTCGAGGAGGCTTATCGTCCGCTGCTTCGTCATCTCGTCAGGGAACAGCTTCACGGCGACCGTGTTGGTTTTATCCGTAATGAACACGGTCAAAACCACCGTTCCGCGCTTCGGCGAAACGAAGACCTCCATGCTTAGCACCGTACCCATGACGGTAATGCGGCCTGATTTATCATCAAGCTCGCACATTTTCAAAACATCGGGCTTTAGTATCTCCTTGCCAAGTATTATATCGGTCTGAGCCAGCTTATGCAGGGATTTCTTTTGAACTTTCTTGGGCTTTGCGACACTTGCCGCTCTGCCCCAATCACGTTTTACAATCGGTTCAAACTCCTCCGCGCCATCCTTCATGCTCTCGTCGGCAACGATGCGTATTGCAGCATGCCAATCGTACAGACGCGATATAAGCGCACGAAAGTCGCTTACCTGCTGCTGCGCAAGGGCTCTATGATAACGCACCGGAACGAAGAACACGAATTCGTTTCCGTGCCGCTCGATCCGGCAGCGCATGAGTATCGGAGCAAGCTGGGGTGAGAGTTCGCACCATAGATCGCACAGCAACGATCCCGGATCACCCTGTCCCTGCTCAAGTTCGCGAACGACGTTTGAAAAATCGTATATGCATTTCACGTTCTGCTGGGGCAATTCGTCGCAAATATTCATGCTGATCGCGTCCATCTCGGCAGGCAGAAGTATGCGCCGAGCCTCAATATTTACCCTGATCTCCCCCGTCTTTTTGCATCTAACGGCTGACGTAAGCTTGATGGTGCCGTCCGCAGAGTATGCGGCGGCAAGCTTTTTCTTCTCGGGAGGAAAAAGCTCGCGATCGTTTTCGTGCGGTTCGTTCAGCATAGGTAAATCACCTCAGTTGCATCCATAGCCATGCGATGCGGTCGGTTGTTGTTGCAAAATTTAATCGTTCTTTATTGACTCGCTTTTCATCAATGCGGCAGCATCGGCAATGAATCTATCGATCACGCCCGGAAGAGCATCGGTATACCTGATCTCCCCATGCTCGAATACGGCGGCGTTCACGGAACCGAAAGCGATACCGATGTCCGCCTCCGCAGATTCGCCCGGGCCGTTTACCGCGCAGCCCATTACCGCTATGCGTATGGGTCTTCCGTCCTTTGGAAGCTCCGCATTCACACGCTCCACGATTTCGGGCAGATTCACCCTCGTCCGCCCGCAGGTTGGACAGCTTATTACCTCCGCCCCGTATTTCCTGATACCCACGGCGGCCAGTATCTTCTTTGCGGCGCGAACCTCCTGCGTGACATTGCCCGTCATTGATACACGAACCGTATCACCTATGCCGTCCACAAGGAGGCTGCCTATGCCTATCGCGGATTTAAGCAGCGCGCCTTCACCCATCCCTGCCTCGGTAACGCCCACATGAAGCGGATACGGCATACGCTCCGCCGCAAGACGATACGCACGGATGGTCGTTGCGACGTCGGATGCCTTGAGCGAAATCACAATATCGTGAAAACCCACGTTTTCAAGCATATCCGCATGGCGCATGGCGCTTTCGACCATCGCTTCCGCACAGACACCGTATTTTTGCAGCAGATCCTTTTCAAGCGAACCACCGTTGACTCCGATGCGTATCGGAACTCCGTGTGCGCTTGCACAAGCCGCAAGCTCCCTTACCTTTGCCTCGGAGCCGATATTGCCCGGATTTATCCGCACCTTGCTGACGCCCGCCTTGATAGAGCCTATTGCAAGTCTATGGTCGAAGTGGATATCCGCGACGAGCGGGATATGTATGCATGGAATGATGCTCTTTATCGCCTCCACGCAGCGTTCATCATATACCGATGAGCGCACTATCTCGCACCCCTCACGCTCCAGCTCGAGTATTTGAGCAACGGTCGTCTTCACGTCGCGGGTATCCGTATTTGTCATCGACTGGATGGAAATGGGGGCACCGCCGCCGATGCGAACGCCGCCCACGTTTACGGTTAACTTGCTCATAATTTACTACTTAATATCAATTATGTGGCTCTCATCCCACTCGTGGGGGAGCTTTTCGGTTGCCCGATGCCCTATAGCGATCGCAATCTTGAACTCAAATTCTTCATCGATCCCGAGGGCGGCTCTGCGCTCGGCTCCCGCCTGGCCAGCGAAGGCAGCATCCGGCATACCGAGTATGACGGAGTCAAGTCCCATCGATTTTGCAGCTATAGCGAGGTTTTCAACGGCGATACCCGCATCAACACCTGCAAATTTTGCGGGCTTTGCGAAGATGACGACCACGAGCGGCGCATCGTACATGACCTTGCCTCCGCGCGATTTTATGCGTTCGGCAAAGTCAGCATCCCCGCCTGCAACGATGGTGTCAACGACCGCTTTTTCAATTTCATCGATCGTTTCCTTCCTAGTAATGAAGGCAAAACGCTGATCCTGCCTGTTCATTGCCGTAGGAGAGGAAAGCGCCGCCTTTTTGAGCACGGAAAGCTCGGCTTCGGTCAGCATTTCGTCCGTATATGCTCTGATGCTGCTCCTGTCAAGAATGGTGCCAATAACAATGTTTTCCATGGAAATATCCTCCTGCCAAGTCACGTTTTATACACTAAGTATAATCAATCGGGCAAACGAAAGCAACCATATGGACTAAAAAAGGCACAGTTCACCATTCTTTGCCTCAAGCGAACTCTGTATGCCGTAAAACGCGCAAAGCATACGAATAGAACTGTCCACGCGGCGCAATAATAAAGCATAAGCACAAATGTTTTTCTTTATTTTAATGTAAAAATTTGAAACAAATCCCTGTGAATGAGTTATCCCGAACGCGCCTAAACTAAGTATAAATAATCAGCTCGATCAAGGCTTCGGCTTTTTTCGACAAAAAATATTAGGAGGTTCCAAGATGAAGGTTGTAGGCTTTGTTTCAGGCATTGCGGTCGGTATGGCGGCGGCAGCGGCGGCGGTCTCCGCAATGTATCCCGACGTCCCCAAGCGCATGAGACGTGATTCCAAGCATGTCTGGCGCAGCGTTTCGAAGATGTTTTAAATCACGGGAAATGCACTCGTGTGCAAAAAACAGCACTCGGGTGCATTTTGCTATTGAGGAAATAAATGGGATATGTTAGAATACATACATAGGACGATTCGAGCAAGGAGGTAATCCGGGATGAACGATCAACACAAAGAGGGATCGAACGTTAGTTTTAGCGACACCATAAAGTTCAAAAAGTCGAACGAAAAGCAGGATGCTCATGAGGTGCTGGCTCGGGTTTATTCCGCCATGCGCGAAAAGGGCTATGACCCGGTTACTCAAATCGTCGGTTATCTGATTTCGGGTGATCCAACTTATATAACAAGCTACAACAACGCAAGGTATTTCATCCGTATGCTTGAAAGGGATGAGTTGCTTGAAGAGCTTGTCAGATCGTATATTGAAAACTATTGCGAGGACGAAAGTCTTTGATATACAATGAGCTTGGAAATACCGGTATCCGGGTATCAAAGCTCTGCTTCGGTTCGCTCACGATGGGGCCTTTTCAGCGGAATCTTTCCGTTTTAGAAGGTGCCAAACTCTTTGAGCGGGCCTTTTCGTATGGCGTTAATTTTATTGATACCGCCGAAATCTACGGAACCTATCCCCATGTTCATGAAGCCATTCGTATCAAACCCGACCTTATAGTTTGCACCAAGAGCTACGCCTACGACCGCGCGGGTGCAGAAGCGAGCTTCAAAAAGGCGGTGGAGGGCATAGGGCGCGAATACATCGATGTTTTTCTCATGCACGAACAGGAAAGCGTCCACACCATTAGAGGTCACCGCAAAGCGCTCGAATACTATCTTGAGATGCAGCAGCGCGGATATATCGGCGCAGTGGGGCTTTCCACACATTATGTCGCCTGCATGGAAGGCGCGCTTCACTATCCGGAGCTCCAGGTGCTTTTCCCTCTTATTAACAAAAAGGGCTTTGGTATCGCAGACGGGACCGCTGAAGAAATGCTTAATAATATCCGCCTTGCACACGAGGCTCGGCGCGGCATCATCGCCATGAAGCCCTTGGGCGGAGGTCACCTCATAGCCGAACGCGAGGAAGCACTGGACTATATTTTGGGTCTTGACTGCATCGATACCATCGCAATCGGCATGCAGAGCCTTGCTGAGGTCGATTTTAACTGTCAGCGCTTCTGCGGCAATACCCCCGATAATGCGCTCTTCTCCGAATTAAATTCCGTTCGCAGGGAGCTGCTCGTTCAGGAATGGTGCGAGGGCTGCGGCGTATGCGTAGGTTCATGTCATAACCACGCGCTTTATCTTGAAAATGGACGAGCCAAGGTGGATATGTCAAAATGTGCGCTGTGCGGCTATTGTGCAAGGGTCTGTCCGCAGTTTACGATAAAGGTCATTTGATATAAATTAAAGACTGCATCACAAATTATACACTTTATAGCATTAAATTTCAATCGAATTTATTCTCAGGTTTCGTATAATGCGCGTAATATCTGTACAGAGTGCATACCATGCCGCCATTGGATAGCTTGCGCCTTTTGTCGGCTCTAACGCCATATATCCTCTCGAATTCAGGATGTGACGCAATTATATTCACGCTCCAGCCGTTAAGCTTGTCAAAAACGCCGCGCATCTGCTTATAAAGCTTTTCCGCATCACGCTTTTCCATTAGCCGCTCGCCATAGGGCGGATTGCACACGATGATTCCCCCGCTTCTCGTTTCGGTCAGCTCCTGCACGGGCAAAACGCGCCAGCCAAGCATGACGCCCGCTTTTTTAGCGTGCTTTTTGCATATATCTATGCTTCTTGCATCCAAATCGCTTCCCGTGATGTCGAAGGGAACCTTGGTGACGCTGTCCTTTGCCTCCTCCCGCGCGCGGGCGAAAGCATCGATATTCATAAAATGCCAATCTTCCGCCGCGAAAGTGCGATTAAGCCCAACAGCCATATTGTTCGCGATCATCGCCGCCTCAATGGGCATCGTGCCCGAACCGCACATCGGATCGATAAGCGGACGCTCAGCCTTATAGCCGGAAAGCATGACAATCGCAGCACCAAGGGTTTCCGAAATGGGGGCGGGTACATTATAGGTGCGATAGCCGCGTCTGGACAGCCCCGCGCCGCAGCAATCGAGCGCGACCGTCACCTCGTTTCGAAGTATTCCCACCTCGATTATGATATGCTTGCCGCTTTCTGGCAGGACACTTGTTCTGTAGGCATGGCGCAGGGACTCCACTATCGCCTTCTTGGTTATGCTCTGACAATCCGAAACGGAGAACAGCTTGCTCTTTGCGGATTTTCCGTTAACATGTATGAACGAATCCCGCCTCAGATACTTCTCCCAAGGTATCCTTCGAACGCCTTCAAACAATTCATCGAAGGTCTCCGCATGAAACTCTTTTGCTATCATCAGCACCCGTTCCGCCGTTCTGAGCCAAAGGCAGGCGCGCGCCATGGTGACATAGTCGCCCACGAACACTACTCGTGCATCGGAAACGGATTCCACCTCTATATTAAGTGCGCGAAGCTCCCCCGCAACGAGCGATTCAAGTCCGATTTTACATGTTGCAACGTATCTGTTTTTCATCTTCCGTTATCTCAATCATCGTCGTATTCATCGTCATCGTTATAATCATCGTCGTGATCACCACCCCCGTGTATTTCAGCGGCATGGGCAAGGCAATCATCGAGCTTTTTCAATGCGTTATTCAGCCTGCGCATGGTGATCATATATTTGGCAAGCAAAGCGGACACATCAATGTTCCTTCCCGATCTAAGAAGCGAATAGTATTCTATCGCGCCTGCCAGCGCGAACTGCTGATCCGATGGCAAGGAGGGCTGCTTGAGCTCATTGACCAACACCAAAGTTAACATGATTCCCTCAGCAGCTTTGAGCACATCCTCTTCATCATCCTTATATCGATCCCTGAAACACTCCCAGACCCTTCTGTACGAAGCAGGTATACTCGCTTTCGATGAACGCATCGTCGTATATCCAAGCAATCGGCCATCATCGTATACGAAATGAGGCCCTCTCTCGGACATGTCATCAAGCATGTGCATTGCCAGATTCCGTAATTTCTCCTCACATTCCCTGTCAATGAGCATTCGGAGCAAAAGCGCCCTTAGCTTTTCGTAGTCAATAGCAGCAAGGAGCATCAAAAATATTTCAAAAAACGGGCTTTTCATATCCGAAAGCACCCACTCGGCGATAATTCTGAACTGTTCATCCTGCCAGAGCTTTGCTATCTCTACTTCACCGTTCTTGCATTTTTGCTCAACGTATACTATCCTTCGCATCATCTCGGCAGCAGGCAGCAGCAGCTCAGGTGTAAACTGTTTTGATTGTCTATCGGTATCGTTGTCTGCGCATAAGTCATAATAATACTTCGCAGCGGAATTGTTTGGGCTTATCACAAGGACCCGCTCATACAGCTTGCGTGCGAGGGCATTATCACCGTTTTCAAAGGCGGCATGAGCATAATTGTGGATAACATTTTTTTCATATGGGCAGTCATCGTAAACCTTTTTAGCTAATTTGAGCGCATCCTTTTTGCGTCCGCACTCCAAAAGAACGAGGCTTGCGCGAAGCAGCTCGTCCACCGTATCAATGTTTGAGTGCATAAGCTTATCGCAGGCAGCATCGACTTCAGCTTCATTTCCTACCGAATGATGGAGCATAGTCGCAACGCAGAGGTTTTCGATTTTTTCAAGTTCGGTGATTGGCAGAGAATTCAGTAGCTTAATCCCCTTATCATACTCATGTCCGCAGTAACACGCAGTAAGCATGACATGAATGAGTCGACTGTCAGCGGGATTTTTTTTAAGGTTAGGCTCGACAATCTTGATGATCTCATCAAATTTCTGCTCCTGTGCAAGCTTCGCAGTCTGCTCCAACAGCTTTTCTATTCTGACTTCCGCAGCGTCGCGAAGGATAGGTATGTCCTTCGCAGGCGTATCCGCAAAATCCCTGTAATTTTCGCAGAACTCCAACGCGCCTTGAACCGATGCTATCTCCACATCCGTGCAATCCTCCGGCGAGTTGGCAAGGAAATAGTGAAATGCGTCCATAGCCGCACCATACTCGTTCAAGCCCATGTAGCAATACCCGAGCGTATTAACAGCATCCGAACACAATTCGCTTTGACGGTACAACAGTGGAGCAAGGCTGTCCATTGCAGAGTCATAGCATTGCATCTCAACAAGATTTTCCGCAATACGAAGCTTGATCTCCTCATCCTTGGGATCAAGCTCTTCCGCGCGGCGCAGCATTACAAGCGATCCAAACAGGTCGTCATTATCATATTTTTCAGATGCCATTCTAAGATAATGCTCACTGCTGCGGAAAAAATTTATGACCTTATTTCCTTCCGTCCTCGGTTTGGCATTCTGTTCGTTCTTATGTTCGGGCATGCACAAAAGTTCCTTTCAAGCTGTATCCCTTCATTCTTTTAAAATCCGCACGGTTCCATGCGTCTTCGCAATCGTCCGTTCCCAAATAGCGCTTAACAAACAAGCTTAATTTAGCTGATTCATCAGCATCACTTTTCGCGGGCTTCATCGAGAAGCTTTCTTAGTTCTTCCTCATTGAATTGATACTTTGTATTGCAAAATCTGCATACAATCTCCGCCTGCTTATGGTTCTCAATCATGTCGCTAAGCTCGGTTCCGCCCAACGATACGAGCACACCCTCAAGCCGTTCGCGGCTGCAATCGCATTCAAATGCGGGTTCGATACGCTCGGTTATTTCAAAGCCAAGCCCATCGAACAGCTCATTAAGCGCACTCTCAAGCTCCTCTCCATCGTCCATCCTCCTTGAGATCTGCGCAATGCGAGGCGTAAGCTGCTCGAGCTTCGTAATGTCCTCCTCCGGGCAATTGGGCAGCGGCGCGAGTATAAGCCCCGCAGCCGAGCGCACCGTGCCTTCGTGAGGCTCCACACGCACACCGAGGTACACAAGGGAGGGCTGCTGCTCACTCGTCAAAAAATAGTTCGCAAAATCGTCCGCGATCTCACCGTCAATGAGCGGACATCTGCCCACATATGGCTCACGCAGCGAAAAATCGCGCACGACACGAAGTTCACCATCGCAACCGACCGCGCCGCCTACGTCAAGCTTGTTGAATTCGTTCAGGGGCAATTCGATCTCCGGATTGGTAACATAGCCCTTGACTATGCCGCCCTCGTGGCCAACGGCGGTAATATTTCCGATGGGGCCGCCTCCCGAAATGGTGGCGGTTATGCTGTCGGTACTCGTCTTGAGCTTTGCGGACATCATGGATACCGCCAGAAGCGTCCTTCCGAGCGCAGCTGTGCTCACCCTGCTCAATGAATGCAGCACTCGTGCCCGCTCCACGAGCTCCCTTCCCGATATTGCTATTACATTTACGGTCTGCCCAAGGAGCAGTCCCCTTATGATCGTATCACTATGCATATTGATTCTCCAGTGTATTTATCGACCGTTCATTGATCGTCGTTTCGTTCAAGTTCTTGGATTTCCTTAGCTACTGCTTTATCGCAATGAACTGAAGCCTTTCGCAGTCCTCTCCGGGTGGAATAAACTTAAATGCATCAAATACGTTTTTCACCTTGAATCCTGCCCCTTCGAGCCTACTGTGCAGCTCCTGTTCGGAATGCGCGCGCTGGATATGTGTCTCGGTAAAGCGCTCGAACAGCGGTGTTCCGTCTATTGATTCTCCCGCGCGCACAAAGAATTCAAGCTCCATTTCGATTAGCTTGCGTTCCGAATCGTAGTTATTGCGCCAAATGTATGCGGCGTCCTCCCTGCTGTCCGAAAAAGTGTTCATACCCAATATATTTTTAAGCTTATACCGCGATGAAACATCGAACAGCAGTAGACCGCCCGGCTTAATCACAGAGTACGCACTCTGAAAAAATTCCTCACAAGCCCTGATGGAAGTAAGATAGTTTACGCAATCGCACGGCGCGACGATGCAGTCCACCTGCCTATGGAGGGCGATATTTCGCATATCCATCCGAACGAACGGGATCCTCAGCCCATTCCGCCTTGCCTTCTCGGACGCGACCTCAAGCATATCGCGTGATATGTCCGAGCCTGTGATGTCAAAGCCGAGCTTTTTTAGGCGCACCGTGATCTCTCCGGTTCCGCAGCCGCATTCAAGCACGGTACAACACGGCCTTCCTATCAATTCGGCAATGTATTTCGCCCAGCCATCGTAGTCCACATCGTCCATGAACATATCGTAAAGCGCGGCAAACCTTGCGTATTGCGCCATTGCAGGCTTTCCTCCACCCATTATTTCGATGTATTATAACCCAAATCCATGCGGCATGCAATTCATGCGACATGAATTGCATGCTACATACAAAATACATGCCGACGCTAATCGCATCACTCAAAATTGCAACTATAAATGCCCACTCTCAAAAAGAGCATCACACACAGCATAAGGCGAGGGGAATCGAAGCAAAGCTCATCATGTGTGCCTCAGCTCCCCCCGTTTTAAAACAGCGGCTGCCCCTAAATTATTGGGCAGCCACAATTAAACTCATCTTCTCCTCGCGCGATAGTGCGATCTGCGCCTGCGTCTGCGATATTTTCCGCTACTACGTTCAATTATCAGCCTTATCAGTATTATGATCACAAGGATCAGCACCGCAATGAGTATGAAAAACAGGACGCCGCTGCCCGCATTTCTCGTAAGATAACGGGAATTATGCTTGATTCTGTAGCCGTTGCTCTCCGTTTCAAAGGTAAAGAGCATATCGTCGGTAACGCCCGAGGTTATTATTCCGTCGGAACCGATGCTAACCTCAATGGCACTCAGCGTTCCGTCGCTTGTTTTGGAGCTCATAACAAAGCTGCCGGAAGCGATTAGATATACACCACCATTGCTAATGCTTTCACAACGCCGGTAATAAGCGATGCCGTTGCTGTCAAACATCTGTTGATACAGGGTTATGCCGCCCGCGACATCCGCAGTGGCCGCCGCGCGGAAAACGCGATTTTCATCGCAATACAGATAGTGCCACTCGGTGCTGTTCATCGTGTATAAGCTGTCGTCAAAATAGACCCAAACGGAATACTCGTTGCTGCCCGGGCTACGCTGAATATTCAGATTGCAGTTTTTACCGCTGCCAGGCGGAGGCGTATTCGAGATAAACGCCGTCTCGTGCGGCTCGGGTGTATACTTAGACGCTGCCGCAACATCCCTGTCCGCAATGAGATTTACAACTATGGGTTTATCACTATAGAAATAGTAACTAACGCTGCCGATTACATCACCCGCTAAGATCGGAGCTTCCACGACGCTTACATCCACATCGATCCGAACGCATTCGGGATTTGACGCGATGGCGTTAAGATATTCCGCCATACCATCAATTGTTATGTTTCCTAATTCAGCATGGGCATTGAGTCTTCCAAGCTGCTCATCGAACGGCGAAAAGCCGGAGGATTGAACCTCAAAGCTTGTCTGCACACCAAATTCAGAGAGCTTCATGGATTTATAGTTCTCAAAGCCCCAGTCATATATCTGCTTGGCGACCTCATACCGATATGTCGTTTCAATCTTGGAATTGTTATCGCCAAATTGAATGAGCAACAGCTTAACGCCATCCTTCTCGGCGGCGGAGGCCAGACAGTATCCTGCCTGATTGGTTTCACCGGTCTTTCCTCCTATGCAGTTTTCGTACAGAAAGCTCTCTTTGTCGGCCTCTTTTTTGCAAATCAGCTTATTGGAATTCTCCAGATGATAACCGTTTGAATGCTTGTTATTAGGCTCAACATCATAGGTTGAAGTCGATATTATATTGCAAAACATCGGATTCTGCAGCGCGTACTTCAAAAGAATACCGAAGTCATATGCCGTGGTATAATGCTCATCATCATGGCGTCCGTCAACGGTTGCGAAATGCGTGGATTTCATGCCAAGCTCGGCCGCCTTATCGTTCATCATTGAAACGAAGGCCTCGACCGCATCGGAAATCTCCAGCGAATCGCCATGTACGTCAAGCGCAGTTCTTATGGCAAGCAGCTTCGCGGCATCGTTGCCCGAACGCATCATCATTCCGTAAAGCACATCTATGAGCGCGATCTGCTCACCATCGATCAAGCCCATCATCGAGCTCGTCGGGCCAAATCCCGAAACATCACGCCAGCCAACGGTAACGACCTGATTAAGATCCTTCAGGTTTTCAATGGCAAGAATGGCCGTCATAATCTTCGTCGTGCTTGCCGGATATGCCTTTTCATATGCGCTGCGCGCGTACAGCACAGTACCGGTATTTGCTTCCATAAGAAGCAGATGCGGCGTAGATACGTCCGTAAATGAATCTTCAACAATGGGCAAATTGCCCGGTATTACAGGAGAAGCCGGCTGCTGGGTTTCGTTTGGCTCTAATGAAGCATTCGGTTCTATGGAACCATCTGGTTCTTCGGAAACATCCGGTTCTTCGCCCTGGTCTTCCCCTGCGCCCGGAGCAGCGGCTCTCGAGGCTTCGAATGCCAATGCGGGCAAAAACTCTCCAAGCGATGCAGACGGAAGCACCGCCATTATCATCTCTAGACAAAGAAATATGTATATAAAACGTTTCATCCGAAGTTCTCCTCTTAGTGTTCGGGCAACCTAAATACGACACCTATCGACACCACTCACGGTTATTGTACCATTGAATGGATAGGTTGTACAGTATAAATTTTAAGGTGAGGGTGTCAAATATCAAACAACGTTATTAGAAAAGCAATGCTGTTTCGGAAGATGAAGTCGCGCTGCATCTTGACAAGTTCCTGTCGATACGATATAGTTGAAGCTGCAAATATAAGAAAGGAAGCTTTCGTCCGCACAAAAGCCACTGCCGTCATCATGGTTAAGCTCAGGGCATCCTTCTAAACGATAGAAGGAAAATATAATTTGATCCTTCTATCATTAGAATGGAGCGCGGTAAACTGCGCCACTATGTTTAGGAGGTAAACCATGGATAAATACCAAAAGGGCAATCGTTCCTGCTTTGCAGGGGCTTTAGTTTGTATTCTCATCAGCACGGTTTTTGCCGCTGTGCTGCAATTCTTCAAAGGCGATGTGCTTGATCATGCCGCCGCCGGAAACGTGAATTCCGCAATAAAGTATGCACTGCTTCTGTTCTTTTTCATACTTTGCGAAATCCTGTTCTATTTCTTCTATAAGAGGCTTAACGCGAGATTCGTCGCAGGCTGCACCAAAGATCTAAAGCGGGACATCTTTGAAAGCATTTTGCGGCGCAGCTATGTTGAGTACCGCTCGCGCCAGCAGGGCGAGTACATATCAAAGTATACAAGCGAAGCGGACACCATCTCCAACCGCCGTTTCGCGATGCTCCCAATGCTTTTTGAGATCGTTTTCAGAATCATCCTCGTAAGCGCCGCGCTTTTTCTTCTTGATTGGAGGATAGCCATCATCACCATAGTGCTTCTAACGACCCCGCTCTATGTTCCAAAGCTCATCGAAAAGCATTTGCAGCGCGCGCAATCGGAGCATTTGGAAGCCGTGAAGGAGACCATCTCCGAGCTTAATGATCGACTATCCGGCTTCGAGATAATCAAAAACTATTCCATCGAACGTAAGGTCATGGAAAAGTTCAGACTTGCCAACGATAACTCGATGAAGAAGCTCCTCACCGACATGCAGCTTGGCAGCGTCGCACAGCTCATCACGACGCTGATTTCGTATCTATCCTACTTCATCGTGCTGGCCTTCGCGGCATGGCTCGTTCTCGCAGGTGAGTTCACCCCGGGCGACTTCTTTATCGCAATCGGCATGATAGACCAGCTATCCTATCCGCTGATCTCGCTTGCCGGGATAATCAGGCAGCTTGTCGCGATAAGACCCGCCTGCGCTTCGATGGAGGAGTTTTTGAATACTTCCTCCGAAACGCAGCCAGAGGGCGGATTGGAAAAAATGGACACGGATATTTGCTTTCGCAATGTCACATTTGCATACGAAGGGCAGGATCCGATACTGCGCAATTTCAATCTTACCATCGAAAAGGGCAAGCGATATCTGCTCAAAGGAGCGAGCGGCTGCGGTAAGACCACCGCGGTCAACCTTTTGCTTCGCTATTACACCGTGGGCGACGGCAGCATAGAGATGGACGGAACGCCCATCGAGCGGGTCGGAAGTCCCTACGGCTGCATGACGGTCGTGCGGCAGGAGGCCGTCCTGTTTCACGATACGCTCCGAAACAATCTCACCATGTACAGGGATATTCAGGATATTAGGCTTATCGAAATGCTGAGAAGGCTTGGGCTTGAAAAATTTGCGAACGCAAACGATCTTGATTGTCTGATTGCGGAAAACGGTGCGAACTTCTCGGGCGGTGAAAAGAAGCGAATATGTTTGGCTCGTGCGCTGCTTCGCGATACGGACATACTGATTCTGGACGAGCCGCTCGCGAATCTCGACAATGAAACAGCAAATGTAATTGAAGATTTGCTGTTGTCCATCACGGGTAAGACCATGCTCTTGGTATCGCATCAGTTCAGCGAGGAAAAACTCTATGCCTTTGATCGGGTGGTTAGCTTTAGTGGGTTAGCCTGAGCCTTTGATTGGGTGGTGAGCTATAATGGATGAACCTGATTATGTACGGATAATGAGTTCTACGGTCGAAGCGTGAACTCATTATCCCAATGAATGGATAGGATATACCCCCGATTCAGCCGTGGGCGGGCAATAAAAAACAGTGCAGCATATATCAAAATCACGCGCGTGGCGCGTGGCTCAGACCGCTGACTTGGGTTTGTCAGCGGTCTGAGTGGGGACTGTGATAGTCTACACAAGTATTATTGATCTTCAATAGGGTAAGAAAACAAGTCACCTATAGGCACATTAAGAACCTTTGATAGTCCATACAATTCTATATCTGTAACTGTTCTTTGCTTATCTTCTATTCGAGATATTGATCCCCGGCAAATGTAGATTGCCAACATTTCCAGTTTGTTAGATAGTACTTGTTGGGTCATCCCCCTTTCGATTCGTAATTCTCTAACCTTATCACCTACCATATTCATTGCGGAACCGTCAATAATTCTTGCCATAACTATCCTCCTTTTGTCTTGACATAGGACATCACTATGGTAAACTATTACCCGAAAAACCTTGTCCTATAACAGGACAAAGCAAAGTAAGAAAGTAGAAAATGGAGGATCACTTATGTTCTGTTCCAAATGCGGTAATCAAATCGCAGATGAGAGTGGCTTTTGCCCTAAGTGTGGCAGCAAAGTACGAGGCGGTATTGTTGAAACAACCGCAGCTACTAAGGCTGTTATCAAGTCCAAAAAGAAATGTATCTATGATGCTATGTGTAATTATATGAGAGCTGCCGATCTTATTACAGGCATCAACCCTACTTTTGGAGACTTGGAAGAATATGAAGAAGGCATGGACGGCTCTGTTTACTGTGAGTTGGTAGCCAGCACTCGCAATGCTTTCGGTCAGACAAAGAAAACAAGATATGGTGCTGTTATTCAGGAAGTGGAAGCAGACGGCAATGTTGTTTTCAAAAGTCTGGGTCCTCAGCTTGTTAGCCGAGCGCCAGGTTGGATATTTCTATCTTGAAGGGCTTGGAACTCAGAAGGATCTATCAAAAGCATTGTACTGGACAGAGCGTGCTGCAAATCATGAGGACAGGGACGGACAGTGTAATCTCGCGTGGTTTTATGAGAAAGGCATCGGGGTTGAGAAGAATATTGAAAAAGCGAAGTATTGGTACAAAGAATCCGCACTTCAAGGTCATGATTTATCAATCAAGAAATGCGAAAAATTGGAGAAAAATATTCATCAATAAATCTGAATATGGAAATGTGAACGCGCATTTATTGATTCAGCAAAAAAGCAGCCTGATCCGGCCGATTTATGCTTAAATAGCAATAAAGTGCGCTCGAACGGTCAAGATCCCCACTCATTCATTAGAGGAAATCAAAGCCGAGTGTTCAATGCAATGCTTTGATTGACTGCTGAAATATTGATGCTATAATGAACATCAGAGAATCTAAGTTTGTGGTGATTGCCATGAAGATAATTAAGTATCAAGAAAAGTACAGAGATGATATGATTTTTATGGTGCTTGAAGCAAAGAACGCTTTGGGGAGAGTGCCGCATTTGAATGAGGATTTGCTGGATGTCGAAAAATACTATTTTTTACGCGGCGACATGTTTTGGCTGGCGATAAATGACAATGACCGAGTTATCGGGTGTATCGGGTATAACGGGCAAACTCAAGATTCCGCTAAATTGCACCGTTTATATGTGAAATACGATATGAAAAGACAAGGGATCGGAACTGAACTGCTTAAAACTGCAGAACTGCACATGAAAAATGCAGGCTATAGATATTCAATCGTACACCTTGGCGGAACGGAGTATTTTGAATCAAAACAATTTTATCCCAAGCATGGATATACGGCATATAAGCCCGGATATATGCGTCGAGAACTGTAGATTTGAAAGGATGGAGCTATGACTGATTTTACTATGGGTGAAATGCTCGAAATGCAGCAAAAACTACAAGAAAAATATAAGGATAAATGGGAACCGATCGCGCCCGAAACAGGGAAGAACAAATTACTGTGGATGATCGGAGAGATCGGCGAGGTCATTGACGTTATTAAGAAGCATGGCGAACTTAAAGCAATCGAAGACAGCAAAATCCGCGAAAGACTTGTCGAAGAAATGGCAGATGTCCTTATGTACTATACGGATTGTTTACTGTGTTATAGAATACCTGCCGATGAATTAAAAAAAGCGTACATCAATAAGTTTGAAAAAAACATGACGCGTTGGTAATTCTGATTTTATTAGGTCAAAACAAGATAGCTGACCATAACTGTATATCATCAGCCAACAACGAAGTGCGGCCGAAACCGATTCAGGCCGCACTTTTCTTATAGTCAGTTCTTTAATACACCTCAAATTGAGAATAATACAGCTCCGAATAGAACCCGCCAAGCTCAAGCAATTCCTCATGCCTTCCATGTTCTACGATGCTTCCGTCACGCATCACCAGTATAAGATCAGCATTTCTGATGGTGGACAGCCTGTGTGCAATTACAAAGCAGGTACGTCCCTTCATAAGGTCGCGCATGGCGGCTTGAATCATCATCTCGGTGCGGGTGTCGACATTCGAGGTAGCTTCATCGAGAATAAGCATATGGGAGTTGAGGAGCATCGCCCTCGCTATCGTCATAAGCTGCTTCTGTCCCTTGGAGATGCTCGTGCCGTTATCGCTCAATACCGTATTGTACCCCTCGGGCAGGCGCATGATGTAGCTATGGATATGCGCTGCCTTCGCCGCCGCAACGACCTCTTCCATCGTCGCGTCCTCCTTGGCATAGGCGATGTTCTCAAATATCGTGCCGTGGAAAAGCCAGGTCTCCTGTAATACCATCGTATAGGCTCTTCGCAGGCTATCCCGCGTCAAACTGTAAATGTTCTTATCGTCAATCGTTATCTCGCCGCTGTTTACATCATAAAACCGCATCAAAAGATTGATTATGGTCGTTTTGCCCGCGCCCGTAGGGCCTACTATAGCGACAAGGCTTCCGCTCTCGGCGTTAAGGTTGAAATTTCTGATTATAGTCCGCTCGGGGATATAGCCAAATTCGACATCGTGTATCCCAACATCGCCATGAGCTTCGGTCAACACTTCAGCATCAACGGCATCCTGCTTTTCGGGTTCCTCGTCTATCAAACGGAACACGCGCTCCGCCGCGGCGAATGCGGATTGAAGTTCGCCAAAAATATTTGCGACCTCGTTTATCGGTCCCGAAAATTTGCGCGAGTACAGCACGAAGGACGAAATGTCGCCAAGACCTATGCCGCCACCAATATAGAGAATTGCTCCGAATACGCTGACAAGCGTCAACGAAATATTGTTGATGAAATTGACCGAAGGTCCCATCAACGTGCCGTAATACTCGGCAATGGTGTAAGCCTCGACCGCTTCATCGTTCTTTTTATCAAATCCCGCGATCACGGTTTCCTCACGGTTATACGCCTTTGTCACCTTCTGACCATCGATCATCTCCTCCGCATAGCCGTTCAGTTCGCCGAGCTTGCGGCTGCGCTTACGGAACAAAGGTCTTACCTTTTTTGTGATATATCTTGAAAAAATGATTGACACCGGAACCGTCACAAGGAAGATGAGCACCAAAATAGGTTTTATCCTTATCATCATTATCAGTGAACCGATGACCGTAATAATGCTGCGCACGATTTGCAGCAGGTCGTCCGACAGCGAAGCGTTTACGGTGTCGATATCGTACGAAATGACGCTTATTATATCTCCCGTCTGCCTCGTGTCGAAAAAGCCCACCGGCAGCGTGGACAGGCGGTTGAACACATCCCGCCTCATCTCATAAACGACCTTTCTGCTCAGCTTTATCAAAAGAGCCGACAGGAAATAGCTCATCACGCCGCTTATGACATAGAATACTATCATCAGCGTGGTGTAATGCGCGACCGTCCCAAAATCCACGCCGCCCGCGACACTTCCAATTGCATCGATCGCCTTACCCGAGAGGCTCGGTCCCCACAGCGCAAGCAAATTGCTCGCCAGAACAAGCACGCAGCAGAGCGCAATTATCGGTTTATGCTTGGCAAGATACTTCCATAGCCTTGCGAATATGTATTTTTTATCGGTCTTTTTTGCGCCGTCCGTGCGCTTTGCCTCCTCGGGGGAGATGGGT
>JAFLSU010000011.1 GCA_022510765.1 Christensenellaceae bacterium | reverse complement strand
TGAGGTTGTCGGTATCGGGGGAGGCTTCCGCACGCTCCCATTTGCTGACCGCCTGCCTGCTTACTCCGATCGTCTCTGCGAGTGATTCCTGCGACAGTCCGCGAGCTTTTCGCATTTGGATGAGCCTGTTTGCGATTTCAAGTGTCATATTTCGGTATTCCCTTCTTTAATTATTCTATGGCGATGATTAATTCCTTAATGGAGCCTTCATCATCCGATTGATGCCGATTATACGCTAAACTATGCTTACACACCACCTATTTTGGATTTCAAGACCGCAACTATTGGTTGCGGAGACGAGAAGACCTCCGAGATTTTGTTTGATGCTATTATACAAATATCAAGCGAATATGAATTCATTTAGCGATAAAGGATATTTTACATAAATTTCAACAAGACCTCGTTTTGAAAGTCGAGACCTCGCTTAGTAAGCCTTATAGTATCATCGGAGACCAGCATATTGCCTTCAAGAACGGCTTCGCTTATGGCGGAGGCATAGTGCTCAACAGGGTCTATGCCGAATCGGTTTTTAAATGAGCTTCTGTCTATCCCATCGATCTTTCGAAGGCCGACCATTATGGTTTCAAACATTTCCTCGCAGAGTGCAATCTCATCCGAAAACGCAACGGGCAGCTTGGATTCCGAGCAATCGCGGATATAGTCCGATAACGTATCCTTATTTGCCCAACGCATCCATTTGCCTCTTAAGCTCATAGCCGAATGTGCGTTTAAGCCAAGTCCAAGGTATTCGCCGTTGTTCCAATAGTTGAGATTGTGGCGGCATTCAAAGCCGGGAATCGCAAAATTACTTATTTCATACCTACGATAACCAAGTTCATTAATTAGTTCGAAGCCTGCGTCCTCCATGTCGGCAACGTCATCGGCGTTAGGGAGTTCGATACAGCCATCTGAAACATCAGAATACAACGGAGTACCTTCCTCCAGTATGAGCGCATACGAGGAAATATGTTCGATGCCCAGTTTCGCAAGCAAGGCTATGGTATCAAGATAGGATCGAATGCTTTGACCGGGCAGACCATGCATTATGTCCGCATTTATGTTGGAAAAGCCCGCGTGACGGGCTAAATCGACTGCCGATAAAAATTGCTTTAGATCATGCACACGTCCGATCAAAGAAAGAACATCGTCATCTGTGCTCTGTAGTCCAATTGAAAGCCGATTAATACCTGCATTCAGATACTCCGAGAGCTTGCACTCGGTTATTGAGTCTGGATTGGACTCAATGGTTATTTCGGCATCGGGGACGATGCAAAAGCAGTTTTGCACCTCAGTAAGGAGCCTTCCGATTGCGCCTTCGGGAAGATACGAGGGCGTACCGCCTCCGATGAAAACCGAATCGAAGCTTCTCTCATTCATCATCGGTGCAAGCATACGGATTTCGCTCATCAATGCATCAAGATAAGGCGTAAAATCCGAAACTCCGCTGAAGCTGATGAAGTCACAGTAACGACACTTCCTTTTGCAGAACGGAATATGGATGTACAGCCCTGCCATCAGTTTATCCTGAGAACGCTCATGAACGCTTCGCTCGGCAGTTCCACGGAACCAATCTGCCTCATGCGCTTCTTGCCTTCCTTCTGCTTTTCAAGCAGCTTTTTCTTTCGGGTTATATCGCCACCGTAGCACTTGGCAAGCACGTCCTTGCGCAACGCGCGGACGGTCTCCCTTGCTATGATCTTTCCGCCAATTGCAGCTTGAATCGGAATTTCAAACTGCTGCCTTGGGATGACTTCCTGAAGTTTCTCGGCGACCGCGCGTCCCTTGGCGTATGCCTTATCGCGGTGTACGATGGTTGAAAGCGCATCGCACATATCGCCATTGAGCAGAAAATCAAGCTTAACCAAATCAGAAGCTACATACTCACTTATTTCATAGTCGAACGAGGCATAGCCCCTACTGCGGCTTTTAAGACTATCAAAGAAGTCAAAGATAATTTCGTTAAGCGGAATGGAATAAGAAAGCTTAACGCGAGTTTCCTCAAGGTAGTTCATATCCTTGAAGACTCCTCGTTTTTCCTGGCAAAGCTCCATAATGGTTCCCACATACTCCGGCGGAGTCATGATATGCGCAGTGCACATCGGTTCCTCCATGCGCTCGATCTCGGTAGGCGAGGGGAGGTTGCTGGGATTATCTATCCAAATCTCGCGACCGTCGGTACCGATAACCCGGTATACAACGCTCGGCGCGGTGGTGACGAGGTCAAGATCAAATTCACGCTCAAGGCGCTCCTGCGCGATTTCCATATGAAGCAGACCAAGGAATCCGCAGCGGAATCCGTAACCCAACGCTTGCGAGGTCTCCGGTTCAAAGCTTATGGAAGCATCGTTCAGAACGAGCTTTTGGAGCGCATCGCGAAGGTTCTCATATTCCGCGCCGTCAGCGGGATAAATGCCGCAGAATACCATTGGGTTTGCCTGCTTATAGCCATGCAGGGGCTCCTTTGCGGGGTTTAAGGCAAGGGTTATGGTGTCGCCAACCTTAGTCTCAGCGACGGATTTGATAGAAGCGGATATGTATCCGACTTCTCCGGCGGACAACTCATCGGTTGTCTTCCAACTCGGAGTAAAGACGCCGACCTCGGTCACATCGAATTCGTTACCGGTGTGCATGAATCGGATCCGATCTCCCGCGCGAACAACACCCTCAACTATGCGCACATAGCTCAATGCGCCCTTATAGTTATCGTAGTAGCTGTCAAAGATCAGCGCACGAAGCGGAGTATCCATCTCTCCGGAGGGTGCAGGAATGTCGGTCACGATCCTTGCAAGAACCTGCTCCACGTTAAGCCCGGTTTTTGCGGAAACACGAGGGGCATCTTCGGCGGGAATGCCGATAATGTCTTCGATCTCGTGGATGGCGTTCTCGGGATCGGCGGACGGAAGATCTATTTTATTGATGACGGGAATGATCTCAAGCCCATTGTCAACAGCAAGGTATACATTGGCGAGCGTCTGCGCTTCGATTCCCTGCGTTGCGTCGACTATGAGCACTGCGCCTTCGCATGCGGCAAGAGCACGGCTTACCTCATAGGTAAAGTCAACATGCCCCGGAGTATCTATAAGGTTAAGCATGTAACGTTTACCGTCGGTATGAGTATAAAACATGCGCACGGCAGCAGATTTTATAGTAATGCCGCGTTCGCGCTCAATATCCATGGAGTCAAGAAGCTGCTCCTCCATGTCCCTGCTTGAAACCGTATCGGTGAGCTCCATAAGCCTGTCGGCAAGGGTGGATTTGCCGTGGTCGATATGCGCGATTATGCAAAAATTCCGAATCAACTCTCGGGGGTATGCCATATATCCTCCATAAAGGGCAGAGAACCGCCCAAGTTTACTAAAATAATATTATACTTTAATTTTTCATGCTTTGCAAGGTAAAAATTAACTAATTGCAAAATGAAATGAAATGAATTTAATTCGTGCGAACAGCGGTTAAATCAAAATAGCGTTCATGGAACAATTCGGAAATTATTTTGACGCATATATCCTTGCTTGGAGCAAATACTATTCTCAAATAAGCAAGTTTCTTCAACGGAGGTTGTATTTGCATGAAAGCAACAGGAATAGTCAGAAGAATTGACGAACTCGGTCGCGTCGTAATCCCAAAGGAGATCAGACGTACACTCAGAATACGCGAGGGCGATGCCTTGGAGATCTTCACCGACCGCGAGGGAGGAGTAATTCTAAAGAAATACTCGCCGATAGGTGAGTTAGGGGATTTTGCGAAAGAATATGCCGAATCCCTGCATCAGGCTGTAGGTCATATTGCAGTGATTTGTGATAAGGATACTATAGTTGCCGTTTCGGGCATAAGCAGGCGCGATCAAGCGGGCGGAGCGATGCTGAGCATCGATAAACCCATACACGAAGACGTAGAAAAGGCAATGCAGAACCGTGAACGCATAGTAAGAAGCACGGCACATGGGGACACCATGCTTGCAATCACTGCGGGCGACGATGAAAGCAGCAGCTACACCGCGCAGCTTATCATTCCCATACTTGCATCGGGCGATTCCATAGGAGCAGTAATGCTGCTGTCAAAGGAAGATGGAGCGGAGCTTGGGCAGACCGACATTAAGGTGGCGGAGACTGCGGCGAGCTTCATGGGCAAGCAAATGGAGAATTGACTGCCATAGCCCTGATGGGTGAATGAAGGCCGAGCCTGCGAACAGCGGCTCGGCTTTTTTGTCATTCCGAGATCGATGAAAAATACTCCTCGATCGTCCAATCGGGAAGGCGCAATATACGATTCAATCCCACTATCCCTTTGCAGGGGAGTGACAGCATGTTCTTTCCGTTGCCATAGCCAAAGATGAAAGCATTTGAAGGATAGCGATCCACATTAAGCGTAGCTCTGGTGCATAACGGTTCGCTGCACCTGTGCATATATATCGTACTTTCAGTGCCGTAAAGACTGAAGAATTCAAGCCTTGCTTCCGCGAAAGCGGCGACCATATCCACCGGTTCGGAAGAGCAGGTTTCGAAAACATACGCAAGTTCGGCTTTTTCTGTACTAATTGCATTTTTAATAACCTTTAAATCACTATCCGGACAGTTCTTATCAATTGCGAATACCGCACAGGCTTTATTTTTTTCAATTAAAGCAAGAATATCTTTGACATTTTCTCCGCCGCGAAGCTCGATGATAATGATCATTCCGCCCGCTGCACTCGTGTTCAGTTCTGACGGCAGGATAAAGCGCAGCCCCATAGATCGAATGTATGAAATATCATGCTCCATGCTCGTTAACGAGTCGGGCTTTGAAAAATCATTATACGAGATAGCGTAGACGGTTTTTTTACCGTTAGCCGCAGAAGTTTGGATGGACGGCGTATTGATAAGCGTCCCTATTATGCAGCCGATCAGTACGAGCGCGATCATTGCAAGAGTGGAAAACCCGAGCAAAATTCGTTTTTTCATAGAGCCTCCGAAAATTTCGCTTGAATTATATTATTGATACATTATAATGCTGTTGTAATGAATTATTCATCGGAGGCATGGGCTGTTGACCGCGAATCGTGCGCTTTTGCAACATCCCCATGGATATTATTATGAGGTGCAGTTGTATTCAATGTGGAGTGTATATGATTCAATCGGAAGGTTCGCATCTGGGCTGCGTTTGCCCGGAATGCGGGAACAGGTGTACGGCATGCCTTGGTACCGATTGTGTGATGAATAAAGAGAGCATTCTTTCATTAAAGGATGATCCGGTGCTTGCTGCGCGTATAATAGAACGGTTTTGTGAGAACGAGGAGGATGATGAATAGCATTATGAGCAGGTCAGAAAACGAATCAAAAGCTAAAAATGCAGTTAAACTTCATATTTATTGGTTTTAATTAGCTTTATTGCTTCCTCACGCATGGATTTTGGAGAGATTATCTCAACCTTGGACAAATATTGCATCGTCCAATAGAGTACGCCCGTAGGTACGGCGCGAAGCCTTACATCAAATCGGTTCTCATCGCAAGCAGTAATTCGGATGTCCGTTCCAAATTTATCGATCACGCCGCCTATGACGCTGTTATCACAGCGAAGAACTATGTCCTCCTGCTTGCCTGCATAGGCATAAACTATCTTCTTTGTTGACATGAGATCGGCTTCCGACGGCTTGACATCGATTTGGTCATCGGTTATCTTTATATCCTTCATCAAATCGATTCGATAATAACTGATGTTGCTTTTCCCCTCTTTAATGCAAATAAGATAATAATTCTGATTATCGCATACCATGCTGTATGGATTGACCACATATTCTTCCTCACGTCTCGGATGAAGCCGCTTGTCAAGGCCATACCTCATATATGCAAACATGACCTTCTTACCTTCGGAGATAGCCTCCTCAAGGACATCGATATTATAAAATACGGTTCGATTCTCGGTCTTGCGTTCAGTGTTTACCGAAAACAGATGCTTGTATGAACTGCGATAGTTGATGCTTAGTGTTGATTGAATCTTGTCGACCATATCGGAGGTCTGCTTATTGGTTATGTAGTGAAGGGAGTAGACAGCATCGGTAAGCAGCCTTACCTCGGAAGGCTCAAATAAACGGGATCGAAGGTAGTAGCCTTTTCCGTTTTCATCATAGCAGGAAATATCATACCCAAGTTTATCGGTATTCAGAGCGGCGATTGCGCTGTACACGGTTCGCCTGTCGACCTTAAGTCCAAAATCATCCCGCATATGATCGATGATTTCATGCATTCCGAGGATATGATCCTCATCGGAATAGTGTTCAAGGATCTTAAGAATGCAGATTATGTTGGCTCTGCCCGTAAGCCGAACTTGTTCGGCTTGAATGCCCTGTTCATTATGCATATTCGTTCTCCATGTTTTGTGGATCAATTAAGAAGCAGCAGCGCATCACGGAGATAACGGACAAAATGAATATTCATTCCGCTCATTCCGCCCTTGAGTGACGTCGTATACGGTACGATCGCCTCCGTATAACCGAGACGGGCGCATTCCTGAACCCGATTATGAAGCCTGTCCACGGGACGTATTTCCCCGGTAAGGCTGATTTCTCCGATGACAACGCAATTCTCGGGGAGTGCCTTGTCGAATACGGAACCCGCGATCGCGAGTGCAAGCGCAAGATCCGCCCCACGATCGTCAACGCGTATTCCACCGACGGCATTGGCATACACGTCCTTATCGCTTACGCGCACTCCGGCGCGCCGTTCCAATACGGCAAGCAAAAGAATGAGACGTCCCGTATCCATGCCGGTGGCCATGCGCCTTGAATTAGCAAAAACCGAAGTGTTGAGCAGTGATTGAAGCTCGACCGGAATCGGGCGATTGCCCTCCATGGCGCAGGTAACGGCACAGCCTATATCGTTTCCGCCCGAAACGAACAGTCCGGCCGTGTTCTCGACCTCCTTCATGCCATCGCGGCACATTTCAAAGATGCCAATTTCATTGGTTGAACCGAATCTATTCTTGACCGCGCGCAGAAGTCGGAGAGCGTCATGACGGTCGCCCTCAAAATAAAGTACGGTATCGACCATATGCTCAAGCATGCGCGGCCCAGCGAGCGAACCTTCCTTTGTGACATGACCGACGATAAAAACGGCACAGGCATTTTGCTTTGCGATTCGGGTAAGCGTCGTGGTGACTTCCTTTATTTGCGTTACACTTCCTGTAGCGTTTGGAAGCTCACGATTAACGATTGTTTGTATGGAGTCAATGACTAAAAAACGGGGTTTAAGCTTGTCCACTTCGGATTCGATGGATTCGATGCTTGTTTCGGTCATTATAAGGAGTTCGGGGGGAACATTGCACCTTTTGGCGCGCAGTTTCAGCTGAGCCTTGGATTCTTCGCCTGAAACATACAGCACCGTTCCATGCGCCATAAGAAGACCTGCAGCCTGAAGCAGAAGCGTACTCTTTCCGATACCCGGATCGCCGCCAATCAGAATCGTGGAACCCGAAACAACTCCGCCTCCAAGGACTCGATCCAGCTCACCGATGCCCGTTGGAATGCGAAGTGTAGCTGCTTCATCGACCGAACCAAGGCTTACGGCGTGGGAACCCGATTGGGATGCGACACGACTTCTGCCTTGCGGCGTGGTCTTAACCTCGGTAAGCGTGTTCCAACTGTTGCACATCGGGCAGCAGCCCATCCATTTTACGGTCTCATAGCCGCACTCGCCGCAAACGTATTTGGTCTTTTCCTTCATGCTGTATTTCCTTGTATTTATTTGTTTTGGATCAAGATCAGGGCGCAAATACTAAGAAGATGCTAAATCGGAAGCCTTACATAGCGGATTATATCGCGTTCCCTCGACGTAACATCCATCCACATTACATATCCACCTGAAACACCAAGGAACTGTGCGCTTTCACGCTCAGGGGTAAGCCGATAGGTCTTTTGATTCTCAAAAACGAAGATCCACACGGCCTCGCCCTTGCTGTACGCGATATAATTATCCGAAATGCCAAATTCAACGACGCCCGTATCGATAAGTATCGCTTGGGTACCGCCAGAATAATACAGATCGGTCGATTCGCTGTGGTGCGCGTCAAGCCATGCGTAATAGGTTCCGTTGAACTCCGGATCATGCACATAGGTCCCGGGGAGGTATTCGTTTATGGATGATTCCTGCAAATCAATGTACTTAATTGAAGACGTTGTTCTGCCGTCCTCATAATAGGTTCCGTCCTCAGCCGCCCATATGAGAATACCGTCGTGAAGATACGGCATACTCGTTCCGTAGCCGGATCTGGAAAAGTACTGTACAACTGTGGTCTCAAGCGTATTCAAATCACAGACAAAAACCTTATCCCTATCGCTTCCGGTGCGCTCCATCCACGCGATATAGTCGCCGTCAAGCTTGATCTCGGGTTGTCCGGCGTAAACGGTTTTTACGATGGTCGGTGCGGAGCCACTTCTTGTGAGATCAAGCATACAAATACTCCCTCCGCCGAATTCGGCGTTAGCGTCAAAATAAACCAGCCATTTATCGTTGAACACAGGGAAAATAAGGTGATCGTTCTGCGCTTCGATTGATAGCTTGCGAACGGAGCCGCTTGCTATATCATATTCCACCAAAGTGGTCATTATCGCCTTGCCATCGACAAGCTCTCCTGCGGAGCAAATGATCTTCCCGTTATGGCAATACGGATCTCCAAGCCAATTATAGGACATATCGACGGGAAATACCATTTCCTTTTCTTCGGTTTCGCCCGTAAACAAATCCATCGCATGGGGCGTCGGAGTGGGTTCTGGTGAAACATATGGCGTAGGAGTAACTATAAGGGGCTGCTCGATGTTGAGGGCATCAGCCAATCTCCCGATGAATCCATCGGGAGAAAGGGGGGTATCTATCTTGAATACGGCCTCAAGCGTGAACATGGCCAAAAAAGCGACCACAGCACAGGAAATAAGTATCGCAAGCAGGGAACCAAAGAGTTTAAACACTGGACTCCATTTGCTTGAGCTAAGTGACGAGCGGCGGCGCTTTGGATAATATCTTCTTTTGCGATAACGGTTTTTCATGGAATCATTATAACACAGTATTTTGAACGTGTCATTCACGTACTGTAGAAATTTAAAAATATTTGCTGAAAGTATGCCGGAGCGGACTGCCTTGTACGCCAATCAGGCCCCAAAATGCGTATATGCGCGGAATCGGCATGTTGAATCCGCGCATATAATTCGAAACAGTTAGGAAATACAGGGCTTATTAATTACAAGTCAATATCGTTGACGACCGATACGAATACGACTGCACCCGTTTTCGCATGAACTATCGCCATTGCATAGGGTCGATCACAAACCAGATTGACCTTTGCATCCATTTGAACGGGAGGATGCTTTTCTCCGAGAATACCCGATGCTGCCGACGCTTCCGTACCCGCTTCGGTAACGTTGAGATGCGCACCATGCCTTATTTGGCTGAGGCTGACGCTCGAACCGTTGAGCAGATTGGGAAATACGGAATCACCGCTTGCAATGTCGTCAAGACCGATTTCGGAGATAAGCTTCAATGCATTGATATTGCTGTCAAGGCTTACCGACGGGATGGTCAGGTCGCAAACGGTGTTTTGGCATTCATCCCACCTGCCGAGGAGCTGCACCATCGCGTCACGCGCCGCAGTACCTTCCGTCGGAAGCACGACCGCCATATAGTATTCGCCGCCGGAATAGGGGACGAGTACCATTTCGCCGCAATCGAAGTTCCCATAGCTGTATTCATTCACATTATTAAGCATTGTAACCTGCGTGTCGCCCGAAAGCCCATGGAAGGTGGTTGGGGTCTTGTATGCGGTAAATGCATTCTTCCAATTTGCATTGAAATATACAGTGTTCAGAATCGCCATTGCGGTGCTTGGATCGATGCTGTCGAAAAGATCATTAACATGTCCGTTCGTTTGCTCGCTTATCCAGCCGTTTATTGCATTGCGTGCCGACTCGGCATCGGTGAAGTCCAAATTGCCAACCGAAGCACCGTAGTAATCGGCAGCTATGTTTTCAAACGCTTCCTTAAAGCTGTCGTTGCTGCCGGAAATGATGCAGTTCGCTATATTAAACTTTATTCCGCCGTTTTTGGTCGTTGCCGATGATGTGGGCTTGAGTGAACGAAGAAGCTTAGCTGCGTTCAAATTCACTGTTTCGATGCTCGGCTCGTGAAAGAGCGAGCTAAGTATACCTGAAGCGGTCTCAGCATCGGCAGAATTTGCAAGCAGCTCAAGGGAAAGCTGCAATGAAAGCGGGGAAAGTACGCCCGTCCAGCCCTGTTCCATCGCGTTTAAGACCGCTGCCGCAAAGTCATCGATACCTTTGATATAGGCTGCGTCCGCTGCGCCTTCGGGTATTGCTGCGTCAGTGCCTGTGGGCATGTAAATACCTGTTCTGCAGTCGTTCGGAGGCAATGTATCATCAACAGGCGCAGCGGTATTGTTGTTGTCGGGATTATCAACGCTGCTGTGATTGGGGTCTGCGCATCCGGTCATAAGGACGGAAAATGCAAAAACGGACGCCAGCAGAAATGCTATCCTCTTTGTGATTCTCTTCATAATAACTCCTCCTTGCTAATTACTTGATACCACCGACATAGATGCCGGATGGGTATCCTTTCTAAATCATTAAACGAACGAACTGGACATATGGTTTGCTTTTCCTTAAAAATGTTTGCTTGCGTCGGGAAGGGGTACTGGATTATAATATAAATATGAACGATAGAATTGAAGCAAAGCTTAAACTCCTGCCCGATAAGCCAGGCGTGTATAAAATGTACAACTCGCGCGGCGAACTCATCTATGTCGGAAAGGCTATCAACCTTAAGAACAGGGTTCGTCAGTACTTTCAGTCGTCCCGCAATCACCCTGCAAAGGTGGTTGCGATGGTTTCAAATATAGCTGATTTTGATTTCGTTATCGTTGGCAACGAAACCGAAGCTCTGAATCTTGAAAGCAATCTTATCAAGCAGAATAAGCCTTATTATAATATCCTATTGAAGGACGACAAACATTTTCCGTACATACGAGTTGATTACAAGCAGGATTACCCCCGTGTTGAGATCGTTCGCAGGTATCGCAAGGATGGAGCTAAGTATTTTGGCCCTTACCTGAGTGCGTTTGCGCTTCGTGAATCGATAACAGCCGTGCGGGATCATTTCCCGATAAGACAGTGCAAGCATGATATTTCAAGAATGATCGCAAGGAACGAGCGGCCGTGTTTGCTATATCATATTGGGAAATGCTGTGCTCCATGCACTGGAAAAGTATCAAAGGAAACATACCATGCGATGCTTGATGAGGTGACGGCATTGTTTCAGGGAAGCTGTAAGCCCTATGTCGAACGACTCAAGAAGCAAATGCTTGAGGAGTCCGAAAAAATGAACTTTGAGAAGGCGGCACAGCTTCGGGACAGGATAAAAGCGATGGAGAGCATAGCAGAAAAGCAGATAGCGTCCTCCGCTTCGGACAGCAGCTATGATGTTTTCGCGCTAGCAAGGAATGAATTAGGAACCCTTGCCTATGGCCTGTTCGTGCGTGGCGGCAGCGTGATCGGGGCGGAGAGCTTTGAAATCAATGCCGCTGACGAACCTTTTTCGGAAATAATCGAGCAGTTTTTGCTGCAATTCTATATAGGCGCGGGGCAGATACCGAAGGAAATTGTCATTATGGATAAGGCGGATGGGATAGAACCCATCGAAAAATGTCTTGCGGAGCAATGCGGACATAGCGTGCGGATACATGTGCCTCAACGGGGCGAAAAGCTTAAGCAGGGTGAACTCGCACGGATGAACGCGGAGCAGACGCTTGAAAGGAGCCGTATGCTGACCCATCGCGAATGGGAACGCAGCGAGGGTGCATTGATCGAGCTTTCGCAAATCGTTGGTATGGATATAGTGCCGCATCGCATGGAATGCTTCGATAACTCACATTTTCAGGGGCGTGATACCGTTGGATCGATGGTCGTGTTCATCGACGGAAAGCCAGATAAGAGCCTATACAGAAGGTTTAGAACGAAGCAGAATACGGGCGGAGATGACTATCTTGCAATGCGGGAGCATCTTTCAAGGCGTTTTGAACGCACATTATCGGGCGATGTGAAATTTGCGGAGCTTCCAGATCTTCTAATCGTTGACGGTGGAAGGGGACAGCTCAATGTCGCGCTCGAGGTATTGGATAAATACGGCCTTTCTCACATAAACGCCATAGGCCTCGCGGAGCGGAATGAGGAGATAATCTTGCCGGACATGGCGGAATCGGTCATACTGGCAAAGAGCAGTCCGGTCTTGCAGCTTATACAGCGCATTAGGGACGAGGCGCACCGATTTGCGATTACCTATCATCGAAACATCCGAGCGAAGAATTCACTGTATTCGGTGCTTGATGAAATCGAAGGAATTGGAGACAAGCGCAAGCGTGCGCTCTACGAAAAGTTTCTTACTGCCGAAGCGATCGCTAACGCAAGCATTGATGAGCTGCGGGCGGTTGAAGGCATGAATATTACGGCTGCGAATGCGGTTTTCAACCATTTCAACGCACAGAAGGATAATACTCAAGATGAAATATAAACTGTTGGTCATGGATATTGACGATACGCTCGTTCACAATGGAGGCGGGGTATCCAAGGAGAATATGGATGCAATAGATAGGGCGCGAAAGGCAGGAGTATATGTTACCTTTGCAACGGGACGCGGGTATTTTGCCTCATCCCATGTATGGAAGCAGCTTGGATTTTCTACTTACATAATCAATTACGGCGGAGCGCTCATAATGGACTCGGGTACGGACGAGCCGTTCTTTGTAACCGAGCTTGAAAACAGATTTGTGCAGGAGATACTGAAAATGGCGGACGAGCTAAGACTCCATGCTCATATCTATCAGGGGGACTGCATCATCTATGAAAAAGCGCATGAATATGCGACTGCATACACGAGTGCGCTAAACCTCCCATACAGGATCGACCCCGATATAAGAAGCAAGCAGTGGACGGATGTTCCAAAGGTATTGATAATTACCGAGCAGGAGCGAGTGGCAGAATTATTGCCTATGTTTGAAAAGCATTTTGCGGACAGGGTATATGTATCCGCATCCTCTCCGGGTTTCATCGAGTTCAATCAGCTTGGTGCAAACAAGGGAACAGCGGTTAAAATGCTTGCGGACAAGCTCGGCATCAAGCGCGAGGAAACGGTGACTATAGGCGATAACACGCTCGATTTTGAAATGATAAAATGGGCAGGGCTTGGCGCAGTTGTCGCAAACGGGAACGAGAAGCTCAAAAGTATCGCAGACGTGATCACTCCGTCCTGTCAAGAAAACGGCGTCTCGTGGTTGATAGATAACTACATCCTCGGGGAGAATTAAAGCATATGTACAAGCTTGGTTTCGACATCGGCGGAACAAACATTGCATATGGCATTCTGGATGAAAGCTTTAATATCCTTTTTAAGGGCAGTTCACCGTTTCCGCGCGATCCATTTGGAGAACCCAAGGCTGCGAAGTACGTTGCTTCCTATTTAAGGCAGCTTTCGGACGAATTATGCGCCGCATATTCCGTGCCCTACGAGCGCATAGAGCTAATTGGAATATGCATACCGGGCAGCATCGATAAAACCGGGCAAACTGTGATAAACGCTCACAACCTTGGCTTTCATAATGTTAAGTTTAAGCAACTAGTAGAACAAGCGTTCGGAAAACGAGTCCTTCTAAAGAACGATGCTGACTCTGCTGCCATTGCGGAGCATCGCATGGGGGCGCTGAAAGGTGCTTCATGCGGAGCTCTTGTTACCCTCGGCACGGGCGTAGGCGGAGGAATCATAATCAATGATAGGCTGTTTCATGGCGGTATGGGAAATGGCATCGAGCTGGGTCATATGCGCCTTGATAACAATGGCGAAGAATGCACCTGCGGGCAGAGAGGCTGCGTTGAGACGCTTTGTTCTGCCACTTGGCTGACCAATCAAGCAAGGGAATTGTTAGATAGGGGCAACACTGCGCTGCAAGGCTTTTCAAATTGTATTGATGCAAGAGCGTTGATAGAATGCGCAAAGCTCGGCGATGCCGAATGTATGAAAGTTTGGAATACGTATTTAATCAACCTTTCGGACGCTTTAGCCTCGATAATCAACATCATCGATCCCGAGGTCATTGCGATTGGCGGAGGGCTAAGCAATGCGGGCGAATTCTTGATAGAGCCGCTTTCGCGCATGGCTGTTGAACGCTGCTTCTTTGACGATGCGGCACGGATAGTGAAAGCAAAGCTCGGCAACGATGCGGGTCTATTGGGAGCGGTCATGGATGAGGCAAGCGAATAAAATTTAATAGAATTAACAATTATTTGAGAAAGGAAGCCTTTGTAAATAAAAGGCAGGGTGGTAGAAATGTCGATAATGTGTTCAGTTTTTGTTCCTGATGGAATAGTCATGGCGGCGGATAGCCGTCAGACCGTAGGGATAACGAGCGTGAAACCTGCGGGCGGGCAGCCTATCATGCAGCCAACCGAGCCGCGCATAATCAACCGTCTGAATCAGCCGGGTCAGCCGCCCACGGTTCCGATATTCAGCCAATCGGACAATGCTCAGAAGATAATGCTCCTCAGCAAGGTAAAGGTGGGTATTTCCGCTTGCGGCATGGGCATTTTGGACGGAAAAAATGTTTCCGACTATATCCGCACATTTGAAATTGAGGAGCTTTCCGCGAAGGATACAGTCAGCAGCGTTGCAAAGAAGCTTCAAGCATACGCGTTTAAGTTCTTCCCTCAGGTAAACTTCTTCGTCTGCGGATACGATGAGGACGAACCCTTTGTTTACACCGTAAATAAGGAGATCAAGCGAAGCAATATGGAAAACGGCAAGATGCGCTACGCTTCGATCTGGTCAGGGGAGCAAGCAGCTATCACGAAGCTTTTGAACGGTCAGCCGCCGATGCTTGTAAACCATGTGCTAATGCCCCTCAAGGATGCTATAGATTTTGCGGATTTCCTCGTCGATCTTACGATCAAATCACAGCGATTCGAGATGAAGATGGCTACCTGCGGCGGAGATATCGATATATTGGTGCTCACAAAGGACGAATCTTTCTGGTACAGGCATAAGGTGTTCAAGCCCGCAAGGTGAGTGGTCGGAAACTGCGAGCGGAATGCTTTGAAAACATAATAATCTATTATTATTAAGGAGACAGAAAGAGCGGGTAATGGATTCCGAATTTCGTTTTGAATTGAGCAACGCATACCCTACAGTCATTTTACATGATTGCATTGTTGACAGAATTGAGATAAAGGATAATGTGACCTTTACGTTCCCTGACGGTTTTTGGATTCAAGAACTTGAGGGGTTTTCGAAGAACGCTGCGATCGAGATTAGCATGGATGATATCTATGATTTTAGCTGTGCGTTGGTTCATCATAATGCTTGGGGCAGAAGACCTAATTTTTATGGACACAAGATTGCTTTAGCAAAGGTATCCAAAATGCTGTCAAAGGGGATAAAAATAGAGCTTATTGACGAGTTCTATACAATTAATCACCTGTTTTGGCGGTTTTGCGTAATTCCGAAGAGGCAATGGAGAAGATTTTCTGATGAGCTTATTATTGAATGCAATATAACCGAAGGGAACCTCTGCATGCAGTACAAGTGGAATTAAGATTGAGGAAGGCTCAATAAATGCTTTTAAGTAAATTACCGATGGACGGGTCGATCCATGTCGATAAATTCAGGGTGTGTTGCTCATTTTTTTATCATGGTTTCGTAATCAAGCCTCGATCCTGTACGAGATTGAGGCTTGATACCAAAGCAGACAAATACTATTGAAGACAACAAAATTTAACCAAACAATTGACATGAAATAGATAAGACAAGGCATTTTTCTGATACCATTGCTATAAAATGTATCATGTCCATGCCGAAGAAGAATTCAAACACCTACAAGGTGTGCATCCTTGCGTCATCCAACCTGCTTTTGCAGATACTTGGGTTTGTTTATCGCATGATGCTCACGGATCTAGCGGGGACGGAAGCACTGGGCCTACAATCGCTCGTCATGCAGGTCTATTCGATTGCGGTATCCATCTGCATTTCGGGCATGAATGTGGCAGTCACCACGATGGCTGCGGGGTTAGCAAATAGAGAACCAGGCAGCATAAGACGGCTCGCCATCAATTCCTTCCGCATATATCTTGGTCTTTTTTTCCTTATGGCAATTCCAATATTCTCGTTTCGAAACGCTATTGCGGCAAGGATGATAGGGGATGCTTCGTCCGCAAGAAGCCTTATATTGATACTCGTTTGTATCTTCATGACGGGCATAGAAAACTTATTAAAATCCATACACCATGGCGTTGGCAGAGTTCGTCCCACGGCGGTTTCGGAGCTGATGGAGCAGTCCGCCCGCTTTATTCTGGTATTTCTGTTGCTGTCAAAGCGTGGCGGGGGCGCAAATTCCGAAACTGTATTCTTGATAATCCTCGGAATGGTGTTCAGTGAATTCGTGAGCGTTGGTTTGCTGTTCGCTTCCTACATGCGAAAATTTGGCAGGGAAAAGCCTGCCGTGATACCGTCGCTCACACATGATTTGACAGGAATTCTTGTTCCTGCCGCTTTCACAGGGCTTGCAAGTACGATTTTTGCTTCGGCAGCTTCATTGCTGCTGCCAAACAGATTGATGCTTGCGGGTTACACAAGGGGCATGGCGCTCTCAATGCTCGGAATGCTTAATTCCGTCGCAGTGCCGCTCGTGATGCTGCCCATGGCATTTGTAGGGGCTGTCGGTACCGTATCGCTTCCTGCGGTTTCGGCTGCCGCGTTTGAAGGCAATAGGGATAGATTGAGGATACTGATAGGAAAGAGCATGTACGCTGCGCTCTCGGCTGCGTGCTGCATAAACTTTGCTTTTCTGCCTTTTTTGCAGCAGCTATCATATTTGCTGTTCGGAATGGTTCCAAGGATGGAGATATTCATTCTTTTATCGATCAAAGCAGCAATCATTTACTTTCAAATAGTTTCTACAGCGGTATTGAACGGCTTGAAACGGCAGAGGCTTGTACTTATTTATGCCGTAATAGGAGAGGTAACTCAGCTTATATTGATCTATGTGCTGAGCGCGATTTCGAGCTTACATATTTACGGTTATCTTATTTCAATGTCAATCGGTGAATTCATAAGACTGATGCTAAGTTTTTCTGAAATCAAACGAGTGCTGAGGATATGGCCGCTGTCCGCTTCGGATAGCATGTTGCCGACCGCAATCGGCGCGATACTATACCTTTATTCGAAGTATGCGGTCGGCTCGTCCAAGTTGATCGATGCACAACCACTTTTAACTGCGGCGCATGTTGCGGCAATTTGTCTGCTCGGTATGGTATGCGCGTTCCTCATGCGCACGATAAAAACCGAGCTGCACCGATGTCGGTACAGCTCAAAGCTTTAAACAATCAAACTGTCAAGTTTTATTTGGTCAGCTCATCCATCTCATCGATGAGTTCGTTAAAGAGCTTGAGCGCATCGTTGACGGGCTTTGCGGTGGTCATGTCCACGCCAGCGATCTTGAGCAGGGAGATGGGATCCATGCTGCTGCCGGAGCTGAGGAACTTAAGATAATCATCGACGGCGGGTTTGCCTTCGGCAAGGATTCTATTTGCAATAGCTACTGCCGCAGAGAAGCCGGTTGCGTACTGGAATACATAGAAATTATAGAAGAAGTGCGGAATTCTTGCCCACTCGACCGAGATGAGCTTGTCAACGGTGATTCCGTCGCCAAAGTACTTCTTGTTGAGCGCATAGTAAGCTTCGCAAAGAGCTTCTGCGGTAAGGGTCTCGCCCTTTTCTGCAAATTCGTTCATCCAAAGCTCGAATTCGGCAAACATGGTCTGACGATAGACGGTGCCGCGGAACTGCTCGAGGAAGTGGTTGATAAGGTATGCCCTTTCCTTCTTGTCAGTCGTGTTTGCAAGCAGATGCTTTACAAGCAGAACTTCGTTGCAGGTCGAAGCGACCTCGGCTACGAAGATGACATAGTTTGCGTATGCGGTGGGCTGATTCTTGATTGAATAGTAGGTGTGGAGGGAATGACCCATCTCGTGAGCAATGGTGAACATGCTGTCGAGCGTATCCTTCTGGTTGAGCAGAACATAGGGATGGGGATCACCGCCCGCAGAATATGCGCCGCTACGCTTGCCCTCATTCTCGTATACGTCGATCCAACGATTGTTGAAGCCTTCGCAAAGCACATTGATATAATCCTCGCCAAGGGGCTGGAGCGCTTCGACGATGATCTTCTTTGCTTCCTCATAGGGGATCTCCGAGTCCGCATCGCCGATGATGGGCGTGTACAGGTCGTACATATGAAGCTCATCGACACCCATAAGCTTCTTGCGGAGGGCAACGTACTTATGCAGGTATTCGAGATTATCGTTTACGGCATTGATAAGATTGTGGTAAACGGATACGGGAACCTCGGTGTGCGAAAGGGATGCTTCAAGTGTGCTGCCGTACTTGCGCGCTCTTGCGTAGAACATGAGCTGCTTTACCTGGGAGTCAAGAAATGCTGCCGAGGTGTTCTTAAAGCTGTCGAAGGTGCCGTGGAGCGATTCAAAAGCCGCTTTGCGCACATTGGGATCGGGGTTTTCAAGAAGCGGAACATAGGAACCCTGAGTAACCTGCAATTCATTGCCCTCAGCATCCTTGACGGAGGGGAACTTGAGATCTGCGTTGCGGAAGGAAGAGGCGATCTCCTCGGGCGCGTTTGCAATCTCGCCTGCTGCGGCAAGGAGCTTTTCCTCTGCGTCGGAAAGGATATGCGCCTTTAAGCTGCGGATCTTATTAAGCTTACGCTCATAAAGCTTAAGTTCGGGCTTCTCGTTCATGAAAGCTTCAAGCTTATCATCAGGAATAGCGAGCAGTTCCGGAGTATCGAAGCTGCTTGCGCTTGCGATCTGTACATAAACACTCATAAAACGACCCTTCATGCCCTGATAGAAGCTGTTTCCGGTGTCCTCATCCGCCTTGCGCATAGCGTATTCTGCTACGCGAGTGACCTTGACATCGAGTTCATCGCAGAATTGAAGGTAGCTATACAACGTTTCGGCGCTGTCGCCAAGGTGTCCACAGAAGTCAGCTATCTTTTCGGGATAGGTTCTGCATTCGTTGAGCGCATCTTCCCAAAGTTCGTCAGATGCAAAGATATCCTCAAGCGCCCAAGTGTATTGCTTTTCCACTTCATTCCTCTTGGGAATGCTCTTTTGCTTTGCCATAATAACCTCCATGCAGCAAAAACTGCTACTATATTTACACAATTATACCATGAAAGCAAATGATTGTACAAGATATAATGTGAATTTTCAATACGTGTTTGTGTTAAAGCGTCAATGATTGGTAACACTGCACCCGGTCAGAGACTCGGAGCCGGAGGGCTGTCAAGGGAAGGGTGAAGATTTTTCGCGGCCACAGTGTAACTGAATATTGACAAGATTGTTTTTTGCGTGCTATAATGATAAAAACAAGGAAAGCGAGGTGGACAAAATGATTTCTATTATACTGATAAAATCAAGTGCCATTTTGTCCGCCGATTGAGTACCTTTTCGCACGGATATTACTGTCGCCTCTGATTTTATCAGGGGCGATTTTTGCTGTAAAACTATGTGAACAGGAAAGAAAAAAGGTACTAATTAACAATTTTAGGAGTGCATATATGATTTTAGAAACACTGATGTCGGAGTTGCATTACATACGCGATATTGAGCAGGCAGTTCTGCAAAAAATTCGTAAGGATGAAAAGTTAATTAATGAAATTGCGGAAACCGCATATCATGGGGAAGATTTTGACTTTGCTTTATGCAAGCGTATGCCATTAACACGATTGACCATCGTTACTTATCTTTTGCTACGTAAGTATGACGAATACAAAGCTAAAGGAATTCCTGACAGCATTATTTTTGACACCTTTAGAGATGTTTCCTTACGGGCAAAACTGTACTACAAGAAAACCGGCAGGGTTGGTATCACAAAGGGAGACGTTATATGGTTTCGGCACATAATGAACGTCGTTATATTTAAAATCGGCGCATTACAGTTTCAACCCTTTGAAATGATATATCTGGACGAAGAAACGATCGGTGAGCCGTACATAACATTTACGAAAGAGCAAAAGGTGGCATTACCAGCCGGTGCGCCCGTGATAAACTGTCACATCCAGGAGAATGCAGATTTGAGTCCCCAATCAGTTAAAGCATCCTTTCAAAGTGCAAAACGCTTCTTTTCAGCGCATTTTCCAGCAGTACAGTACAAAGCGTTTCTCTGCTATAGTTGGCTACTATATCCTCCCATGGTAAAGAACCTTTCCCAAAGGTCAAACATAAAACAGTTTGCTGCCAACTTCTCTGTTATCGGATCTTGCAATGATTCAAAACAGGCAACAGAATACCTTTTCGGACATGAAACAGGAAAAGTGCTTCCTGCAAATGCGACATCTCTTCAAGAATTAGCATTTGAACACATAGAACTATTTGGCTTTGCTTGCGGCATTATTCCAATATAACTCGCGATAAATAAATATAAATTCCGGTTTGTCGAATAGGTGACAGTTGGAAATAAAAGTAGTGCGAAAAAGCCGCAAATGATTTTGACCAAAGACGGTACGCACTACTTTTGGTCATTTTTACCCCTGCATATACACCTTTTGATCGCTCTCACGCACGAAAAAGCCCAATTTATCCGAAAGACAAATTGGGCTTTTTAAAACGAAATGTCATTTGGACGTGAAGCGGAACACCTTGCTTCACTTTGTGCGTAAGCACAAGACTCACTGCGGCATCGACGCAACTTCACTTGCTGCGAAGCAGCAAACATCACTGTTATAAATAAAGGTTGCATTAATCTCAAACGTAAAAAGTGCTCCCTTTCTCATGATTATTTTCTTAAAGTATTCGCTATTTCGTAAGCGATTGCCGTGGACAACCAAAGATCAATCAAATGCGTTCGTTGGTGTATAACAAACAAACATGCACCCTGGATCATCAGCAGGATGCATGTTCATAAAGGAATACAGCTAAACGCTGCTTTTATTTATTACTTAAAGTACAGGGATGCCGCATCATAAAATTCTTTGTCAACTTCCTTGCGGACGGTAACTGCGGTTTCCAAGTCTGCGCCGATGATGCTGTTTCCGGACTGAGCGACCATCTTGCCGTAATCGTGGTTAACAACGAGCTCGCCGGCTTTGACACCAAGGCGCGTACCAAGCACGCGGTCAAAAGCGCAGGGAGCGCCGCCGCGCTGCACGTGACCGAGCACGACAGGACGGCACTCAAAATACTTCGCATCGCTTCCAAGCTCGGGATCGTTGCGCATTGCTTTTTCTATCATATCCGAAAGATTTTTTGCAAGGTTCTTTTGGATAAGCAGCTTATTGCCGAACGCATCGAGACCAAGGTCTATCTGATCCCCGTCTGCAAGCTCGAAGCCTTCCGCTACAGCGATGATGGTGTACCTGTCGCTGCGAAGGTATCTGCGCTTGACCAAAGAAACTATCTCATCGAAGGTCTTCGGGAACTCGGGAATGAGTACAAGATGTGCGTTCGCCGCAAGTCCCGCCTGAAGGGCGATCCAGCCGGTATGCCTGCCCATGCATTCGACAACGATACAGCGAGAATGCGACTTGGCCGTGGTATGCAGGCGGTCGATAGCATCCATCGCAATGTTGGATGCGGTCTCGAAACCGAAGGTATAATCCGTGCAGCTAAGGTCATTGTCGATGGTCTTGGGAACGCCGATAACGTTGATACCAAGCTTGCTCAGCTTGTTTGCAACGCCGAGCGTATCGTCGCCGCCGATAGCGACCAAACCTTCAAGCTCAAGGGTCTTCATGGTGTTCGCCACTTTGTCGGGACCGTTCGGGTCGGCAAGAACATTCGTTCTTGAACTTCCGATGATGGTGCCGCCGATGGTCTGAATGCCCTCAACTTCGTTCAAAGTGAGCCAATGCCCATTAGCGTTCAGAACGCCGCGCCAGCCATCGTGGAAACCGAAGACTTCTATGCCGGCTGTGGCGCATTTTTCAACAACGCCTCTAATGACAGCGTTCAGTCCGGGGCAATCTCCGCCGCCGGTCAGGATACCGATTTTTCTCATCTTTTTATCTCCTATTTGTAATAGTATTATTCCTTAAATAAAACGGCACAAGGTTCACAGCAAGCGGCGTGAGCGAAGCAGCTCCACGACCGTATCACATATCGCTTCGGGCGGGAGCATTTCGCCGTCCGACGTGCAGCAAACTATGCAGGTGTCGTCATATTTTTCTGCGATCTCAGCGTATTTATGCCTTGCGCGCTCCTGTATGGATATGTTCGATTCGTAAACATCCTTACCGCTGCCGACATAATCACGAAAACCTTTCTTTTCTACATTCTTACCCGCTCGTTCTGTTTCGACATCAAAGAAGATATTGACAGCGGGGCGGGGAAGACCCAGCTTATTGTATTCAAGGTCGAAAACCCAATCAACTATGTCCGGTTTTCCAAGGTCGCAATCCCTTATGCTTTGGTATACCGCATTGCTGAGGACATAACGGTTGATGAGCAGAAAATCCGTTTCACCATCGCGAAAATCCCTTAAATCAAAGTACCTATCCATCGCAAACCAAAGTGCCATGCTTCTTTGGTCCACATCGGTTGCTTTTACTCCGTCAGCAGCAGTCAGGTAACGACCTACTTGTCCGCCAAAATATGATTCGTAGACAGGGTAAGCGCGCCTTGAAACCGAAAATCCCATTTTTTCAAGTCTTTCAGCAAGCAGGTTGTATTGAACAGTCTTTCCGCTGCCATCTATGCCCTCTATAGTAATTATCTTTGTTTGCATCTTTTCCCTCCGCAGTACGCCCAAGCAAACACATGGTTCGGCAGTTCATATCTCCGCCGTATCTTTATACAAGCAACTTCGGTTGATTATATTGGTTAAGTCATCATAAATCAAGCAGTTTCTTTAGATGTCCCGCGTTGACATCGTCAAGCAAAGCTTTAACTCGAGTGCCTTCCTCAAGATGTTCCTCCTCAAGAAGCATTCCGTGTTCCCGTATGAAGGGGATAGCCTCATACTTTGAATAGGGTACAATCACTTCGATCTCACTGCGTGTAGAATTCAACGTTTTCTCAATCAATGAAAGCAATTTAGCTATTCCGTCACCATTGAGTGCGCTCACTGTCAGCTGATCGGACGAATCGGTCGGTCGATCACCCGACACAGCATCCAGTTTATTAAACACCTTTATGCAGGGTATATCGGTTGCATTCAGTGAGGCAAGGACTTCATCAACAACCATCATTTGTTTTTCATGGTAGGGGCTTGAAAGGTCGATGATGTGTAATATAAGATCCGAGTTTGACACCTCCTCAAGCGTAGACTTGAATGCACGGACGAGATCATGGGGGAGCTTATTGATAAATCCGACCGTATCCGACAGCAGTGCTTCGGTTCCGCCGGGAAGCGTTATCTGCCGTACTACGGGGTCGAGCGTTGCAAAGAGCATATTCTCGGCAAGCACGTTGGAATCCGTCAATGAATTGAGCATGGTGGATTTGCCGGCATTGGTATAGCCTACGAGAGCAACGAGGGGTATTCTGTTTGCCTTTCGGCTTTCACGGCGCAGACCGCGCTGCTTTTCTATATCTGAAAGCTCGGTTTCAAGTTCATAGATGCGCCTGCGAATGCGCCTTCTGTCGATTTCAAGCTGCTTTTCCCCGGGGCCTCTTGTGCCGATACCTCCGCCCAAACGGGACAATACCTGACCTTGACCCAATAGCCTCGGCAGACGGTAGCGCATCTGCGCAAGCTCCACCTGCAATTTACCTTCACGGCTCGTTGCCCTGCCGGCAAAAATATCCAGAATAAGCGTCGTGCGGTCGATGACCCTTGCACCGAGGATCTCTTCGAGCGAACGGAGCTGGATCGCAGATAATTCATCATCAAATATGAATAGATCAGCTTCCAACTCACTTCCCATAAGATTAAGCTCGTTGGCTTTGCCGCTTCCGACATAGGTTGCGTTGTCGATTGCGCGCTTGCGTACACGAACTTTTCCGATAACGAGTGCGCCTGCGGTCTTTGCAAGCTCTGCAAGCTCTTCCAATGTATCATAGCCGTCATCGTTGTCCATGCCGACGAGGATCGCTCGCTCCGTTTCCGATGCTTCAACCGCTTTTGTGGTGCTGCGAAAACGGTCATCAGAATTGAATATTTCGGCTATCAGCGCTCGCTGCGGCAGCTTCTTAGGACGCAGGGGGCCATATACAAGCGCTTCACGTCCACCAGCATCCTCATTGAATTCACCAAGGAAAGCAGCATAAAGCTGCGTGGGTTTACCTTCCAATACGCCAACGGCCGCCATAGCATCAAGCTTTGCGGAGCGCAGCGTTCCGATATCGACACCGGACAGCCTTCCGTCACCGCTCGGATGCGTGTGGATACAGCGGACGCCGCATAGCCTGTCCTCATTGCGCACAAGGCGCATTGTGGGCATATTGACCTTCGTACTGTCACCAACGGAAACATCAACTATTTTGCCGTCCCTTGCAATATATACGGAGATTTCTCTGTTTATCTCGTGCGAACAGTGGCACATTAATTCGATTAGCTCGATTGAAGCAAACTCATCCTGACCCATACTAAGGTCATAGATCGACCTGATTTGATCGAGCATAGTATTTTTTATGCCCGTAAGATTTCCATTAAGTTTGTTAGCCATGATCGTACCTTTCTTCAATACATATTATTAGGTTTTCCTATGCGCTTCGGAATATGCCGAAGCGTCGCAAACAAGCAAAAATTAATGAATGATCATGGCTCCGAATCTCCTTTATGTAACTCCGCGCTGCGGATTCATTTTGCATTATAACCTATCTTCTTCTTTTTTTCAATTCAAATTTGGTAAATTCTTGTGTCATCCTGCGCACTTCGCTTGAAAGCAGCATGACTGCAAACAAATTGGGAATCGCCATAAGATAATTGAGCGTTTCTCCGGCTTTCCATACGATATCGACTCTTAACAGCGCGCCGACAAAAATGAACGCGCTGTAGACTATGCAGAACGGCTTTATTGATTTTTCCCCGAAAAGGTATTTAATACATTGAATCCCATAGACCGACCATCCGAGTATCGATGTGAATGCAAAAAGCAGCATTGAAATGGCGAGGAACAAGCCTGCTACTTTAGCAGGCATTACGGTTGAAAAGGCATTGAGGGCAATTTGCGTGCCCGAAACGCCGAAATTTCCGTATGGCACAGAAATTCCGCTTGCAAGCACCACAAGTGCCGTCATCGTACACATAACGACAGTATCTGCAAACACTTCAAATATGCCATACATGCCCTGCTTCACGGGATCACTCGTGGAAGCCTGTGCATATGCCATGGGAGCCGAGCCTATTCCAGCCTCGTTTGAGTATACTCCGCGCGCTATGCCGGTTCGGAAGGCTTGTGTGAAACCAAAACCTACAGTACCTCCAAGCATCTGCCTGGCTCCGAAGGCACCTTGAATGATGGAAATAAATGCACGACCTATGTTTGCTCGAAAATTGAATAGAACTATGCAGCAAACGACAAGATACGCAACCGCCATAAACGGCACTACGAGTTCTGAGGCTCTGCTGATTCGAGAAACACCTCCTATTATCACGATGCCGACAAGTAGAGCTACAAGCAAACCCGATATTACGCGAATCGTAACCGAATTGGTATCGGGGTAATAAATGTGAACGGCATCAAGTATGCTCATCGCAATGGTATTTGACTGCACGAGCGTTGTGCCTATGAGCGCCGATGCCGTTCCAAAAAGCGCGAATCCAATTGCGAGCGGTCGTGACATGCTTCGAAGCAAACCGCCGCGCTTACTAAGACCATTTTCAATATAAAGCATAGGGCCGCCGTTCCATGAGCCATTGCGTCTTTCACGGTATTTAATCGCGAGAACGATTTCTGCATACTTTGCCCCCATGCCGAAAAAAGCGGCTATCCACATCCAGAACACCGCGCCCGGCCCACCGATTGCGATTGCACCTGCGACACCCGCTATGTTTGCAGTACCAATCGAGCCCCCAAGGGCGGTGGAGAGCGCCTGAAACGAGGAAACTCCCGAACCATCTTTTTTTGCTTTTTGACCTTTCTGTGCATCAAATCCCAATGCGGTTTTTATCGATGCACCGATATGCGATAGCTGAAAGAAACCTGTTTTTCCTGAAAGGAAACAGCCGGCCGCAAGCATAATGACAGCAAAAAATGAAGAAAACATATTCATACGGAAATTCTATGCTTCGGTTGCGCAAGAATTGTATCAACATATTAAGTTAATAAAATGGATAACAAATCTATACCGTTATGGATTGCGAGAACAATGCTGCCTGTGCTATACTAAGGTAAGTTAAAAATGGAGGCAGCGAAATTGAAGAAAACTATCTCGGTATTGATTGCCATATTTATGTTGGTTTTTGCGGCCAATCCGACCCTTGCTGCGCACGGTATGCTTCCTGACAGCGGTCAAGGTTCAACGATTTACTCGGATAATTCAACGGGAGAGATGGTCGTTCGTATTCAGATCAGGCTGCGTGAACTGGGATATATTACCTTTAAACCTACGGGAGCGTATCGTTCCATGACGGTTGAAGCGGTCAAGGCGTTTCAGGAGCGCTGCGGGCAATTCGGAGAAAGTATCGGCGTTGACGGTAGGATGGGCGCGCAGTCGATCGGACGTCTATTTGAGTTTACAGCACCGCAGTCCGCGATTCCAACTTCGGTACATATGCCAAAAGGCCCCACATCGAATGAGCGGCAGGTAAAGGGGGAGCTTGTGAGCTGGAATACCGTAAAAACTCAGCTCACTTCAGGTCGCAAATACCGTATTATCGATTGCAATACCGGTACTGAATTTGAACTCGTATTTTTTGGCGGTGAAAACCACGCGGAGATGGAGCTTGCGTCCGAGGAACAGCTCGAAAGTTTTGACTATATCTGCGGTTCGGAATACAATTTTCTTAAGCGTCCTATTGTTGTAGAAATTAACGGTGAACTTGTTGCGGCTTCGATTCAATGCTATCCGCATGGTGCTGACACTCTTTCAGATAACGGAATGGAAGGACATGTCTGCGTGTTTTTTGAAGACAGCTTATCCCATGTCGGCTCATTGCCGGATGTGGAACACAACTCTAATGTATACTCTGCTGCCGGACGCTGAGACGAAAAATAAATGGCTGTCAAACCACACTGAAAACGCCCTGTCGGTAGTACCTCAAGGCGTTTTGAATTTCAAATCGAATAGTAGTTACAGGCTAAAATTCCAAATAATATTTATCAAGCATCCTGCATGGCTTATATGCAAGTTTGGATTTTCTCAGACCTTCATCGTTAGCGTCATCCTGACGATTTATATATAACAATCCATCGTTTTTCATCATTTCAGCAAAACGCATTGCGAGCATTTGATAGGAACCGTGAAATTCTGTCAGAGCTTTTTCTACGTGAACATGGAGCGTATCGCCGATTGCTTCACCAATTGTCAGACCGATCAAATTATCATTAACATAGAGAAATCCTCCAGATAACCTTAGCTTTTTAAAGCACGAAAAAAGCTCCTCAAGACGCATTAGCTCCTCATTCGCTATGTCGGCATCCTTTTCAAATTCGGCGTGGTTTTGTCGCATAAACAGACGAGCTGATTCGATATTATCATTCGTCATCTGCACGAATGAATGATTTGGGTACTCTCGCAGGAATCTATTGACATGGTTGCGCTGGGAATGGAGGGCTTTTCCAGGATAGCCACAGAAATTCTCATAAGGATAGAGATAGTCCGACCAAACTGGCTCAAAATATGATTTTGACGGTTGACCAAACATTGAAATTAAACTTTGGATGCAATCTTCGGGAACGCAGCAAAATTGCAAGGGAATCTCCCTTTGACGGGCATCGTCAGCAATCGCATTCAATGCATCGATCAATTTGCCGTCACCGACTGGGTAAGTATAGCAAATTCCATGTTCTTGGGATTCCGATGTGCATACGATCATATTTGAAACGAGTGTGCAGCTCATATTAAAAAAGCTGCGCCAAAGATATAAACAGCCTGGCGTATAATCGCAGAGACGGACGCTGCTATTCAAAAGATGAGGTTTGAATTCGGCAAGTATTTCCGGAGTAATGGATTCAAATTTCAACATAAAAATGGGTTTGCTGTCAGTAAGGATTACGGAAAAATCGGGCGGACAAGCAAATTGTCCGCCAATAAACGATTCAATAAAGATTACGCTTCTTCCTCTGTATCATCTTCGTGGTGTTCATGCTCGTGGTCATGACCGCATGAAATGCAGTTGCACTCTTCATCGGTTCTGCCTTCTTTGCGTGCGTTATAGTTATCGATTGCTGCTTTGACTGCCTCCTCAGCAAGCACTGAGCAATGCAGCTTTGCGGGGGGAAGTCCTTCGAGGGCTTCCACAACGGCGGAATTGGTGAGCTTAAGCGCTTCGTCAACGCTCTTACCCTTGATGAGCTCCGTTGCCATGCTGCTGGTTGCAACTGCGGCACCGCAGCCAAAGGTCTTGAAGCCGACATCCTCAATGATGCCGTCATCGTTGATTTTCAAAAACATCTGCATGATGTCTCCGCATTTTGCATTGCCGACCATGCCAACGCCGTTTGCGCCTTCGATCTCACCCATATTGCGGGGATTGGAAAAATGATCCATAACTTTTTCGGTATACATGCTATTTAGCCTCCAAAAAGCAGATTTTATTTTAATTCTAAATATTTTTATGCTTTTTATCAATTAACCGTGCCAAAGCGGCGACATCCTGCGGAGCTTTTCAACTATGCGGGGCAGCACTTCAAGTACGTAATCAACATCGGCATCCGTCGTATCATCGCCAAGGGTGAGACGAACCGAGCCGTGTGCGATTTCGTGGGGCAGTCCCATCTCAAGAAGCACATGTGAAGGGTCAAGTGCTCCGCTCGTACATGCAGAACCGCTTGAGGCGGCGATGCCGTTGAGGTCGAGCATAAGCAGGATGGATTCACCCTCGATGTACTTGATGGAGAAGTTTACGTTGCCTGGCAGCCTTTCGGTGCGATGTCCGTTGAGTTTGATTTCGGGGATCGTAGATTCGATGCCAGCTATGAGCCTGTCGCGCATGGCGATCATTCTTTCGGAAGTCTTTTCAATATCGGCACACGCAAGCTCGATAGCTTTGCCAAGCCCTACGATGCCTGCCACGTTTTCGGTGCCTGCGCGTTTATTGCGCTCCTGTGCGCCGCCGACGAGGAGCGAGGGGATAACAATGCCCTTGCGAACATACAGCGCACCAACGCCCTTGGGTCCATGGAATTTGTGAGCGGAGATGGAGAGCATGTCGATATTCATATCCTGAACATCGACTTTCACATGCCCAATGGCCTGCACGGCATCGGTGTGGAAGAACACTCCCTTTTCGCGGCAAACAGCTCCGATTTCCTTGATCGGCATGATGGTACCTACTTCGTTATTTCCGAACATTATCGTAACGAGGATGGTATCCGGTCGAATTGCTTCACGCACCTGTTCAGCGGTTACTTGGCCAAATTCATCAACCGGAAGATATGTCACCTCGTAGCCGGTCTTTTCGAGATACTGGCAGGTATATAAAACCGCATGGTGCTCGACAGCGGAGGTAATGATATGCTTACCCTTTTTGGCATAGCGTTCCGCAATTCCCTTGATGACCATATTATCCGATTCCGTGCCGCAGCCCGTAAAGATGATTTCACGCTCGTAATCGGCGGCATTGATCGCTTTTGCAACCTGCTGCCTTGCGTTGGAAACAGCCTTATGCGCTTCCTGTCCGAAGGTATGTAGACTCGATGGATTGCCATATATCTCGGTAAGATATGGCATCATTTCATCAAAAACCTCTTTATTAAGCGACGTAGTTGCCGCATTGTCCATGTATACACGTTTCATTGTTGATCCGCATTCCTTTCCATTTGTGTAATATAGTCGTCCGCCATATCGCGGATGGAGGTGGTGTCAAGAACATCATCGATCCGCTTTTGAAGCTTGAGCCAGAGGGGGCGGGCCGAACAGGAGCAAACATTGCTGCAATCCGTACCCTTTGTTCCGACGCAATCGATAAGGGCAGTGTTTCCTTCAAGAGCCGTAAGCACTTCGCCGACGCTGATTGTTTCGGGAGGTCGTGCAAGCGCATATCCGCCCTGAACACCCCTTACAGCAACAACCAAATCAGCTTTTTTTAATGAAGCAATGAGCTGCTCAAGGTATGCTGCGCTGATGCCCTGCTTTTCCGCAAGTTGGGATGTTGACAGGAGATCTCCTTTACCGTATTCGATTGCCAAGTCAACCATGGCTTTTATGCCGTAGCGACCCTTTGTGGACAGCTTCATTCAAAATACCTCTTTTAAATCCGAGCGTTTGACTCGGTATTTAAATCATAGCACTTTACTGGGATATTGTCAACAATTCCAAGCAAACAACTAGGATATATTTTGAACCATGGGACATCAAATAATACAATGGACGTATCGTAAATGGATAAACTTAAAAAACACTACATTTTGAATTCTGTGGCTATGGTTTTGAATATCTCTTCATTTAATTGATAGCAACTTCCATTGTTATCACGCTGCATCCAACCGTAATCCACAAAGTGGCGGCGAACCTTGCAGTAATCATCGTATACTTCAAAAATGATCGCATTTACCTCTTTTTCGGTGTAGGTGCGACCAGGCTCAAAACGCTTCAGTATTTCACCATAGGCAATGTTCCGTTTGCTCATTTTTGCGGGGCTCTTTAGTAGTCTACCATCAACAAAGAAAGCATCAAGAACCTTTTGACGTTCTATCTGTGCTTTTAACCTTGCTTGTTCAACCGTTTCGGTACTATTGTATTCATTCACTTTTTTGATCCTCAGCTATCAATTTGGTTATTTCGGGAACGGTAAGCACCTTTCCACAGGAAACGAGCTTTCCGTCCACTATGAGCGCGGGCGTTGCGAGTATGCCCATTTTTGCTATTGATGCAATGTCCGTTATCGTCTCAAGCGAGCTTTCAGCCAAGCCCAAATTGCGCATTGCTTCGATTACATTATCCCGAAGCTTTGCACAATGCCCGCAGGAGCCAACAAGCACCTTTATGCGGGCACCGCCTAAAGCAGAAGGTACGAGCCGCACCTCCCGCTTATTGCGTTTTTTCAGTCTATCGTTGATCTTTATAAAGGACATATCAAATCTCCTCGGCAAAATCGATGTATTCCCTTGCAACATACCGGCTCGTTGTGAGCCTTAGCAGTGCACCATAGCTCGGTATGAATCTTAGGGTATCCCCAACCTGATGCTTCATCGCATTTGAAAGATTGACAATTAGATGGTCGCTGCTTGCACCAAGCATCTCTACGCCGCTCTCAATGCAGGTGAGACCATCGGGGTCAACATCCTGCCTGCCGATGGCAAGAATTCCGCGTATCATTTCCCCGCGATCTTCAAAGCTCACACGCTCCCCGAATGCATTAAGACCGCTCGTTCCTATCGGCTTGCTCGGCTTTTTCTGGACTTCAATAAGCTCCGCTTCAAGTACAAAGCAGTCGGTATGAAGCTCTTTCATGGGAAGCCCAGTAGAGGTATCGTTTCCAAGGACGAAGGATTCACCGAGACGAAGCTGGGTGATGCCGCAAGGGATTCGGTCTTCCTTGAGCATCGTCATCATTGAGGAATTGCCGCCCGAGACGATGGGGATGGGGGTATTGAACCTTTCACGCAGCATATTCGCTATCTCAAGGAGCCTACCGAGATTTTCTTCATCGGGCAGTATTCCGCCGTAGCAGGTAAGGTTTGTGCCAACCCCATATAATTCAAGGTTTTCGCTTGAAAGAATTGCTTCTGCGGCCTTAATAATTTGACACTCATCCTTGTTGAAAATTCCTTCCCTTAAATCGCCCAAATCTACCATCAGTATTATCTTGTGACGCAGTCCGGCAGCTTTCGCCGCCTCGGCTGACAGGCGAATGGTTTCAATGCTGCTCTGCATGGTTATGTCGGCCGTTCGGACGACAAACTCAATTTCGCTCTGCATCGGGATTCTTAGAAGCTGCTTGGGCTTCTTCGTGCAGATTACTTCGAGGTTCTGTATTCGTGAATCCGCAAAGAAGTCCGCATCGCTTGCATCTATCATATTGCAAATGCGTTCATCCGCACAAAATACCTTTGTGACAACGGCAACGCCGATACCTTGTGAATGACATTGCTGCAAGAGCCATTCAAGATTCTCTTTTAACTTATTTATGTCGATAATGAGTTTAGGATACATGTTTTTACCCTCATATTGTTTTTTGTTCGATGCCGAGACTCTGCCGCATCAACGAGAGTGCAGCTTCGGGGTATACCTTGCTTAAAACGCCCAACGATGCCATGATATAATCGTTATCGTAGAGAAGCTTGAGCCTTTCGGGCTTCGGATAGAGCATCATTGATGCCGTATTCATGTCCGCAATTTGACGCATTATCTTTTCACGATGGGGAAGCCTTGTCAGCGCACCGCCCGTACCTACAAGGTATTTGAGCTTGGTCAGATCCTTGCCCTCGGCAATGGTCTGCCTGCCCTTGGGCGTATAGATATACCTGAGCGCACCCGAATGACGTTCTACGGCGGTAAGCCCGGCAGCAAGGCATAGCCGTTCGGTGAGTTTAAACTGCTCATCTGTCTCGGGAATGGGCTTATAATTTGCAATTACCTCGTCCATATCGATTGAAAGCTCGGATTGAAGCTTATCCTTGCCAAGCATTTCAATTAGGTTTTTTGCATTCACGAACAGTCCCAAATCGCCTTCAACCGTGCGCTTTGCGAACGGCTCGGGCGTGGTCATGAGGACGGCGATTTCTTCTGAGCCTGCCGTAACGGAATGAACATCCGTAGTGGCTCCGCCAATGTCGATGACCGCCAAATCCCCAATGTCCGAGTATAGAAGCTGCGCCGCTTCCATCACCGCACCGGGGGTGGGGACGATGTTTCCCGTGACCAGTTCGCGAATATGCTCCATTCCGGCAGCTTTAACAATATGCTCCTCAAAAACGGCATGAATGATGCGCCGTGCCGGCTCGATATTTAATAAATCAAGCTTCGGGTAGACGTTTTCGGTTATGTAAAACGGGATGCCTGCCGACTTGAAGATATCCTCAATGATTCTCTGGTTCTGTATATTGCCGCCGTAGATTATGGGAATTTTCAAGCCGGAATCCGCTATCAGCCTTGCGTTGTATACGGCGGTTTCCCTCTCACCATAATCGGTGCCGCCCGCGAGCAGGATAAGGTTGGGATTGATGGCTTTCACATCGTCCATGTCATATTCGCTCATCTTACCGGCGGTCGCGAGTTTTATTATCGCACCCGCGCCGAGTGCGGCGGCCTGTGCGGCCTTAACCGTCATATCGTAAACCAAACCATGGACACACATGCGCAGTCCGCCCGCCGCACTGGAGGTCGCGAACATCTTTCCGTACTCAACGGAAGCCGCATTGAGGTTTTTAGCTAGATCCTTGATGGCAGCATTGAGACCAACGCGAACATCCCCTTCGAGTACGGAGGTAGGCGCTTGCCCCTGCCCGATAAAGCGAGGGGAAGGGGTGTTTATGCCGTTAAAAGCATTTATTAATGTCGTAGTGGAGCCGATTTCGGCAACCAGAATATCAATTAACATAATTAGTTTAAGTTTTCTAAAACGGGGAACGGTCAGAGCCGTTCCCCGACAAGACCTCAAAATCAGTCCTTCTTTTCCGCTTTTTCCATTTCCCATCTGCGTTTGATGAGGAAGGTCGCGTTATGCACACCTCGGCTGCCGCGGCCGAAACCTTCATCCGCGCCTGCCTTCCGTGCAAGTTCGGGAGTGACCTGTGTGCCGCCAGCGATGAAGATGATCTTATCTCTGATACCCATTTCGCGGGCGATGCTGTCGATCTTTGCGATATTCTTATAGTGAATATCATCGTGACTGATGATGGTGGATGCCATTATTGCATCAGCATTCAGCTCAACTGCCGCATTTACAAGCTTTTCGGGCGGACAGGAAGTGCCGAGATAATGAACTTCCATGCCGTACTTTTCAATGCCGCCGTGTTTTATGTCGATGATTTCACGAAGACCAACTGAATGCTCGTCCTCGCCAATGGTCGCAGCCACTATCTTCATCGGACGACGCTCTATGTCCTTTCTGATAATATCATCCGAAAGCACATCGGGTTCCTTGGGAATGACGAGGGAGTCAACATCGATTGCAAAAGGAACCTTACCCTTGACCTCAATGCGCGTACCTTCCTGACTGTGCATTATCTCACGGCTTATGACCTCGCATTCAGTGAGGTTCATGCGCTTGGCGCACTCGAGCGCCGCAGCCTCAGCGATGGGCTTGGGAGCGGGGAAGAACATCGTAAGCATAACGGTACCGTCGGCGAGCCACTCCATTTCGGGACGAATCTGCTTTCCTCCCGCAACGAAGTCCTTGACCTCGCTCATACGGACGTTGACATTGTCGGTATCGTCGAGTTCGTCAATGTAAACGATCTTCTCGGGGCATTCAAGGGTGCAGCCGCCGATGAGCGCAGCAGGATCATCTACAAATTCTTCACCGTACTGAGCGACATTGTTGTAGCCGTAATGCGCGGTGACGGGTGCCATGTAATCGGCTTCGCGCTTAAAGATAGTGCCTGCGCCGATACCGCCGTCGATCTTCCTTGCGATACCGTCTCCGTTGCGCTCGGGGTAGATGCCGCTGTCAACGAAGAAGCCTTCCTCAACGGCATTGAAATAGCCACCAAGCTCAAGCATCTCTTCCATAAAAAGGATCGCACGTTCCTTGAGTTCACGAGCCTTTTCACGCAGATAACCGTCCTTCTTAAGTTCGACCATTTCCATAAGACCGTCAAGCCCTACGAGGGTCTGCTTTGCGGTGTCGCAAGCTTCGATATTGTAGATATGCCAGGGAACATTGCGCCCCTCATCCGGGGTGATGGTGCTCTGAATATCCGCACTCGTGAGCTTTGAAATGACCATATTAAGCACATGGGTAACGGTCGCCTCGCGGGTGCTTGATTCAATGTATTTCGTGTTCATCTGAGCGCGCATGCGGTATTCGTGGAAAAGGTCGCGAAGCGCAACGGCATACGGCAGATCCATATATACGCAGGGTGCAGGGGTAGCCGTCGGGGGAACGGTGGAAAGGCAAATATTCTTCTTTGGAACACCGACCCTTGCGGAGAAAATAGCGTTGATGCCGTGCTGAACCATCAGCTCGGGCATGACCTTCCATGCTTCCCTTGCGGTTGCGTTCGCGTTGTGCGCACCGTCGATTTGAGCCATGCCTGCCCAAGCGATGAGCTTCTTGCTTTCGCAGGCATCGACAAAGGAACGGATCATGTTGATATTGCGATATATAACGTTGTACTGAGGATCCTGATGAACGCCGTTTACGCCCTCCTCGGCGAACATTACGGCAATGTCGGGACCTGCAACGCCGGAAACATAGCTATGATAATTGATGGGTCTTCCGACTTCATCCTCTATCATATCGAGCGCCTTGCGCTGAGCGCGAACCTGCTTCCTCGTGATGGGAACGCCGCCCATGCCCTGAGGAGTGCCCTCGATAAGTCCGTCAAAATGGCTCTGACCTGCGGTACGGATGACCATGATGTGGTCTGCGCCATGGTGAGCCGCCATGCGCATACGGCGAATATCATCTTCGAATCTGCCGGAGGCGATTTCGGTCGTTATGACCGGGGCGGGCTGGGGATCGATGTCCTCAAAATAATGCGCGGGGGGAAGGGGAACGCTCGACTTGAGCGGCTCGGTGCAGTCATGGTATTCGAACGGACCCATGTGGAGATTCTCCACGGGCTTACGCCATGTCCAGCCGCGGCGGCGAGGACGATATGATTCTAAATCCTTTAGAATCTCGGATACATCAATCGGCTTATCCGGTGTCAGTTTGTAGTGGCTCATTGTTCGCTGCCTCCCTTAAAAAGTTCGCAGGCTTCATTCCAAAGCTTGCCATCACAAAGTGCAAGACCCGCTTCTCTGATGCCAAGATTCTGCGCCTTGGAAAGCCTGTAGATAACGTTTCCCGTGCCGTGGGCAATCAGGTTATGCTCGATGCAGCCCTCAACAATGGACTTTGCTTCAAGCGAAGAAAAGCCCATGCGCAGAAGAACCGAACGCTCCACTGCCGGGGAGGTGTATTCGTATCCCATTTGAAGAAGGGGGTCTACGAGCTTGTTTGCGAGCTCCCAGAACCTTGCTTCAAGCTGTTCGTCGGTTAGCTCGGCGAGGTGAGCCCGACGCTCTTGAAAATCATCGTTTCTTTTCATAAAAACTCCAATCATATATTATTGAGCTGATTATGTTTTTAGGAATAAAGTGCGGTCGGTGGCTGCACGTTCCGCACTTTGTCAAATTTTAGCGTTTTACAAGGCCGCAACGGCGTTTCTTACAAAATCTTCGCTGCTGTTGGTTTCTTCAACGAGGTATCTGATGTCAGCATCGGTAAGCTCATTCTTGTGAGTTCCTACGGCATTCTTGATGTAGGATCTGCGTACATGATCGAGGTCGACATCCGTTACCTGAATCAGGGAAGGATGGGAGGGGAGAATGATGGATTGACCGGGGATCTCGTCCATAGGATCGCCAAAGTGGATATCAATGCCGTTCTGACGAGCAAAGGAGAGCTGCGGATTGATGTGCTTGCCTGCGCCCGTGTACTCGGTTTCCTGAACGACAATGCATTGATCCTCATCCATCTCCTGAGCGATGCGGAACGCGGCCGCAAGCGCGGTGTTGCCAGCAGGCCCCTTTTCGAGTCCTTCGAGGGATGCGAGCGTTTCGGTGATGAAGAATACGCTGCCCTGAGATACGGTAACGTACCTGTCCATATAGCGGAGGGGGCGAGCCGCGCTCCTTGGCACATCGGACCTGTCGGGATTTACGCTGAATGGAACTCCGAATCCCGTATGGCCAGTTGTGAAGCTCTTTTTGTTGAACTTCTCGTCACTTGCCATATGAAGCCCCGAAAGGTTGACGCTTGCGCCGATAACCTTCGCATTGCAGTTTGCCTTTCTAAGACCGCGCGCGGTTCCCGTAAGGTTTCCGCCGCCGGCATTGGTGCAGACGACAACATCGGGATCCCTATCAAACTTCGTGCGGAACTGCTGTGCGATCTCGTACCCGAGGGTCTCTACGCCGGCAATGCCGAAGGGGGTATAAAGCGATGCGTTGAAATATCCGGTCTCTTCAAGCAGTCGAAGCACCGTGGAGAAGAGCTCGGGTCCCACGGTGAGCTGAACGACCTCGGCACCGAGGGCTTCACATTTGCGAGCCTTTTCGATTATCTCGGGCTGACCTACGCCGCGGCTGTCGTAGCATTCCTGAACGACGATGCACTTAAGTCCTGCCATTGCCGCATGACAGGCGACCGCTGCGCCGTAATTGCCGCTCGTTGCGGTAACTACGCCCTTGTAGCCGAGTTTCTTTGCCTGATAGATGCTCGTGCATGATCTTCGGGCCTTAAAGCTTCCGCTGGGGTTTGCTGCTTCGTCCTTAATGAAAATCCTTGCGCCCTTGCCCTCGGGAGCGCATTTCCTTGCGAGTTTAGTAAGGTTTTTCAGCTCGATAATAGGGGTGTTTCCGACGGAAAAAAGCGCTTGAACGCGCTGTAATTCAGATAAAGTATAGCCGGTTGCGGACATCATCGCCTCATAGTCGAAACCGATACCGGGCAGCTCGAATCCTGCATAGTCCATGCCTACGGAATTGCGGATGATCTCATTCTTCCTTGCCATTATTGCGGAATAGCTGTTATCCATCACTCGTCACCTCCGAAAGTTATCTCACGAACCATGTCTCCGATCTTGAGAATCTCGGGAACGAGAGAACCGAAGCCATGTTCAAAATAGGGCGCCTCATTTACGAGCTTACCTGCTGCATGACGTCCGGTGCGGGTGATGACCTCAACTTCGTCTCCGATTTCAGCATCGGATTGCAAATAACCCTTTACCCACATTTCGAGAGGATGCTTTCTTGTATCCTCAGGCAGGGCCTCCGAGCGTTCTTCGGGATTCAAAACGATATTATGTATTTGCACCCAATCGCCTTTTTTTGCCATAGAGTTTCCTCCGTTCATCTATATGAAAATCAGAATTGCAGCACGGTGCAAACCATGCTGCAGTCATTAGGCTTATTTTTCAATATAATCCCTGAAGTCACCCATGATTGCACGGGGAACGGGAAGATCCAGCATGGTCTTGAGACCCGGGCGGGCATTGATGACATGGGGAATCATGTTGACGACCATGGCGATGGTGCCGATGCCTCCGTCAACCTCCGGGCGGATGCTCATGTTTACTTCGGGCGTGCCGTTGAGAATTATGTAGTCACCAGTATGCGTACCTTCCATTTCGGGCTCGATCTGCTGGGGATGGTACATATCGATCTTGACTTCTCCATCGACATAGCCCTGACCGGTCATATTGACACCCGCTACATCGCCTGCTTTAGCAAAGCCATAAGGTGACTTTCTGTCAACATTGGTTACGATGGGGGACATCTGCTGCTCGAACTTTTCGACCTTCCAGCCGAGGGCCTGTGCGATCATGCCGACGGATTCGGCAAAGCCGACATGCCCCGCAAGCGTTCCGTCCTCAACACCCTTACTAAAGGTATTGACGGGCAGACCGACACCCTGCTCCTCCATAACGGCGGGGCCGAAGGGGGACAGACTGTTGACCCTGCGGCAGGTGACCTTTTCGACATCGGTCATGCAGCCGCTCAGGCAAATTGCGAGAAGATCCATCATGAGACCGGGGTTGATGCCGGTACCGAGGATGGAAACGCCATGCTCCTTGGCCAGCTTATCCATCTCCATGGAAAGCTCGGGTTCCTGCGCCATGGGATAGCTCATTTCCTCTGCGGTGGATACCACATTTACGTTCTGCTCAACGACATACTTGATCTTGCTGAACGCTTTGCGCGTGAAAGAATCGGTCGCAATAACGCAAATATCGCAGTTTCCGTCATGCACGACCTCCTCGATTTTTGGGTTTACGACTACATCGGCACGGTCACCGCGCTCGATATTAAGCAGCTCGAAAATGCTCTTGCCTACACGGTCTGGATGAATATCGCAAACTCCTACGATGTCAACGCCTTTTTTGCGCAGCAAAACTTCCGCAACACCGGAGCCCATTGCACCGAAGCCCCAAAGAGCAACCTTTACATTTTCCATATAATTCCTCCTGTTAAAATGCAGCTTATCCGCTTGTGCCGATGAATCGACACATAATTACGAGGTAATTATATCATACGATTATCCTGTTGTGAAGCCACATTATGGTATATCAATCGCGTTCATCCATTGCAATATGGGCGCAAAGATGCAATCAATTGGTGCTAAAAAAGCGGGATGAAATCAAATGAGGGGTTTAAATTGCCATTCATATGTGCTATAATCCGAAAAAAACTTGAATCCGGAGGGAACTTGAATGGAATATGGGCTTTGGAAACTCGGGAGAAGTGATTTTGACGATATTAAAACTGTAAGAACGGCCGTATTTGTAGATGAAATAGGGATGAATGCGTCCGATGTTTTTGATTTGATGGATGGTTATGCGGCGCATCTATTGTGGCTCGATGAAAAGGGGAATCCGATTGGAACGGTGCGCATGTATCCATCCGAGAATCATTCGATTCGCTTTGACAACCTGTGCGTTATACCATCCGCAAGAGGGCGTGGGACGGGAGAGCTAATGCTTCGAATGCTCCTTGATCGCACAACAAGAATGGGAAAACGGGATATCATAGCATATGTGCCGGAAAATTATGAAAGCTATTTTTCAAAGCTTGGCTTTGGTTCGAATGAGCGCTATACCGACAATGAGGGAAGCACGCTCGTTAAGATGAAGATAGTCAACGATGCTGTTCCTGCTCATAGCTGCCATTGCTGCGGCGAGCATTCACACGGTCATGGGGGAGAAACTTAAACTCCGATTTGGAAGCTATAAGCTTAGTTCCGAAGTGACGCTTAGAATCGACGCAAGATGCATGTTGTAATACCCGGCTTAGTCTGTTACTCGCCAATACCGTAGATGCAGACTGCGTGTCGATATATCGAGATATGTGTCGAATACGAAATATATATTAGAAATTTGAAAAAGGGGGTTGCATTATCGAATCGGATTGGTTATAATACGTCTCGTTCGGCACGCTGGTGTAGCTCAGTAGGTAGAGCACGTCATTGGTAATGACGAGGTAGTCAGTTCGAATCTGATCACCAGCTCCACAAAAGCATCTCGTTGTGAGATGCTTTTTTGCATCTGCGACTTTGAACGATATGAATCCACTGTCACGATAAATAAATTGGTTGAGAGATCAATGTGCTTGTGGTATCATATGCCTGCGGTTGCTTGGATTTAATCGTATTACATAAATGAGGCGGATATTAATATGGGCAATGAAAAGAAGAAAGACGCACGCATTCCTGCCAAGAAGCCGACCGTGCTTATAATCTGCGAAAAACGAATGACATCTAATAATAAAGATTATGCTGAGCAGCTTGGCGATGTCCTTTCAGGCGCATGTAAGGTTTTGTCGATCGTGAATTTTGGGGAGAATGTCTGGAAGTCATTGCTTGAGAACACGCATGATATTGTTATAGTAAGTCACATGCTGCCCGACATGGATGCCGTGTCATTGATTTCGATGCTTCGTTCGAGCAGCTATTATGCGGATACGCTGTTCTTTTTATGTACCAATAAGGTGACAAAGTCCGTAAAAACCGTTTGCGCTGAAAACAACATTAATGACGCGTATTCTTTCTCAACGCCCATTGAAATGACTGCGGCAAACATAATAGACAAGTACGAGCAGCACCGTCAACATATTATTAAGGCCAAATTAGAACGGCTTCTTGGAATGAGATCTGATCCCCAAGCACTTGCAGATATCGAAGCTCAGATGCTCGATCTCGAGTATGATCTGGATAAAGTTTTGACTTTGCTTGGTTTTCGTTCGGAGCTTAAGGGCATGTCCTATATAAAGATCCTGCTTAAAATGCGCCTATGTGGTTTGGAGCATTCGCTTTCCGACATGTATGAGTGCATTGCCATCTACAGCGAAACCAAGGGCGCGGCTGTTGAGAAAGCGGTTAGATATGCCATTGAGCAGGCATGGATGAAGGGCGATCTGTACATGCAGTATTTTCTGTTTGGCAATACGACTGACGAAGCCAAGGGAAAACCTACAAACTCTGAATTCGTTGCGAGATTGACCGAACACCTTAGGCTGAAGATATTTGGAAATTCCATTTATATGGACTGACCGATTTTCAGCATTTGTAACGGGGCTGTAGATGGGTTGTCAAATTTAGTTAATAGTTTGTTAAAATTCTCATAGAATACTAAGATAGAACATTACCATAACAGGGAATCAGCGCTGCGGCGCGGGAGGTAAACGCTCAATGCTTCAAATGCATAATATTTCTAAAGAATATCGTACAGGCGAGCTCGTGCAGAAAGCGCTTGACAAAGTGAGTCTGTGCTTTCGCGATTGCGAATTCGTATCTATACTGGGACCAAGTGGCTCGGGCAAAACGACTTTATTAAACATCGTAGGCGGCCTTGACAGATACGATTCGGGCGATTTGATAATCAACTCGGTTTCAACGAAAGAATATCGCGACGGGGATTGGGACTCTTATCGAAATCATACAATAGGCTTTGTATTTCAGAGCTATAACCTAATCCCTCACCAATCGATACTGTCAAACGTTGAACTAGCGTTGACGATATCCGGCGTTTCAAAGTCTGAGCGAAGAAAGAGGGCTAAGGCTGCGCTTACCGAGGTTGGTTTAGGGGATCAGATGCATAAGCGCCCGAACCAGATTTCGGGCGGACAAATGCAGCGCGTTGCGATCGCTCGCGCGCTTGTGAACAATCCAGATATTCTGCTTGCGGACGAACCGACGGGCGCGCTGGATTCCGAAACGAGCAGGCAGGTAATGGAACTGCTCAAGCAGGTGTCGCATGACAGGCTTGTAATTATGGTCACCCATAATTCGGAGCTTGCTGAGGCATATTCAACTCGAATCGTGCGGCTTAGGGATGGGAGAATAGTTGATGATTCAAATCCATTCACTCCCAATTCTAAAGTTCAGCCACCTGTAAAGGAAAAGCGCGGTGTTAAGAAGACCTCAATGTCCTTCTTTACAGCACTGTCGCTGAGCACCAACAATCTGCGCACCAAGAAGGGCAGGACACTGCTCACTTCCTTCGCGGGGTCGATCGGTATCATCGGAATAGCATTGATCCTCGCTCTTTCAACCGGGATACAGAACTATGTTAATGCGATACAGAGGGATACGCTCGCTTCGTATCCAATCTCTATCGAAAGGGAGCAATCGAATTTTTTCGGTATACTTGCTGCGTCGAGGCGTGATCGTGGGGATTTCGCTGAGGGAGACAAGACTCGCGAGGCTGACACCGTTTACTCAAATCCCAGAATGTACGATCTGTTCAACGCCATGTTCTCGGAGAGCGAAGATGTGAACAATCTACGGTTGTTCAAGGAATTTCTTGAAAAGGAAATGACCGAGAACATATCCGAAACGAAGCTGTTTGAGCATGTATCAACGATCCAATATCAATACGATGTCACGCTCAACACCTACGTTAAGGGCAGTGATGATCAATACCATGGAACGGAGCTTTCAAATGCGTTTACATCTTCGGATAATACATCCGGAAGTATCAGCATGTTTACGATGATGGGTGCGCGAATGACGGGAATGAGCATCTGGAACGAGATGCTGCCGGGGGATGACGGCCAGCTCATATCCGACCTAATTCTCGAGCAATACGACTTGGTTTACGGCGAATGGCCGGCTTCTGCGAATGAAATCGTATTGATTCTCGATTCGAACAATGAGATCACCGATGTGGCATTTTATGCGCTTGGATTGATGGAATACGATGAAGTAGAATCCATATTCAGTTCGGTTTTGAAGGGCGAACAGGTAGAAGTGGTTGAGCGATCCATAAAATATGATGACGTTCTTAATACGTCTTTTAAACTGATCCTCAATACCGACTACTACAAAAAGAGCGTTGACGGCTCATGGAGCTATATTGGAGATGATTCGTCGGCTATGGACATGATAATCAACGGCGGATACGATCTTCGTATTTCAGGCATCATTCGTCCGAATCCTGATGCAACTGCGGCATCGCTGTCGGGCAGCTTTGGATACACATCCGAGTTGACCAAATATGTTATTGAAAAGACTAATGAAAGCGAACTCGTGCGGGCACAGCTTGATCCCGAGAACGAAAACCTTGATCTTCTGACAGGCCTTCCCTTTGTGATCACGGATGAGGTCGATCCTACCGACAGCTATAAAGCAGAGAGGATCATGGAGTATTTTTCCGGTCTGAACGAAATGCAGAAGGCGGAGGTTTACACTAAGATCCTTGCGACACCGGACGCGGAATATTTGGAAGGGATGGTTTCGGCTTTTTTGGCGGAATATCCAACCAGGGAGGATATGATAGCATTCGCTGCGGAATCATACGGTTTCGATATTGATGTCACTTCGGAGTATCTTGCATCCTATTCGGACGAGGAGCTTAAAAACCTGATGCGTGAACAAATAACCAATCTGGTTTGCCTGCAGTACGAGGAGCAGGCGGAGGCTCAGATAGCCCAGATCAAAGCTTCTGCATATGATCCATCGGATCTGTTTGGGGTAAAGGGATACGCCGCCATCGCCGCTGCGTTTGATACGCATGTGGCTTCCATAACCGATGAAGCCGTGCTTGCCGATTATTACGATAAATACATGCCGGCGACCGTTTCGGGATCAACTCTTGCCGAAAACCTTGAAACGCTTGGCGCGATAGACATTGGTTCACCTTCCGTAATCAACATATACGCAAATACATTTGAGGACAAGGAAGCGATTGCGGAAATAATCAGTGATTACAACAGCAATGCCGCCGAGGAGGATGTGATCGAATACACTGATTATGTTGCTTTACTCATGTGGGGAGTAACGACTATGATAAACGCGGTTTCATATGGATTGATTGCTTTCGTTGCAATATCGCTCGTAGTATCGTCAATAATGATCGGCATCATTACATATATCTCGGTTCTTGAACGAACCAAGGAAATCGGTGTTCTGCGCTCCATCGGCGCATCAAAAAATGATATTTCATCCGTATTTATCGCAGAAACGCTGATCGTGGGCTTCTGTGCCGGGGCGATTGGAATTGGTGTGTCGCTGCTGCTATGCATCCCGCTGAACCTGATTATCCATTCGCTGACGGGTATAACTACGATCAATGCACTTCTCCGCCCTGATGCTGCGATAATTTTGGTATTGATAAGCATGTTCCTGACGTTGATCGCAGGATTGATACCATCGAGGATGGCTGCAAAGAAGGATCCCGTAACTGCGTTGCGTACAGAGTGACGCAATGCGTACGGAGTGACGCAATGCGCATCCAAAGAGAATCTACGAAAAATCGACGGCGATGGGAAGACCCATCGCCGTTGTTTCAAATTTTATATAATTTATGCAAAAAACGTATTTGCAACAGATGCGAATTACAATACGCTAAATTAAATAAAGACTGATTGCTATCAATAGACCGCCAAGAATAAAAGAAATAATTGAAACGAGGTGCCCCATGTATTGCTTAATAATAATTGAAACGAAATTGAATAAACCAACACCAATAATAAATGCGCCTGCAAAACCCAATGTCATCCATTGGCTGTTTCCACCAATGGCGGATGCATGAGCTATATAGAGGACAACTGGTAACATGAAGGCAAAGATTCCGAGCAGCACGAGAAAGAAATAACCAATGGGGTGCTCTTTCTTAAAGGCATCATCGGATGAAGCAAGAAAATATGCAGATGCACCTTTGGGCGGCAGCCAATTCAATTGACTGAATTTTGTTTTCTTTTTAGATGCTTTGTCCATACTATCACTCCTCGTTATAATACCGTCATTATTACAATGCTGAGCGGTGGAAGACTCCACCGCTTAGCTATTATTTGTTGGAAAACACCCGATGATCGCTTGAACGCCTTTTCGTGGATAGCCTCACTATAAACTGTTATCATGGCAGAATGAAGGCGCATAACCATGATTGGTAAAGGTGCCTTGCTTGCGCTATAAACCTCTAAGGGTCAATCAAAATTTTCTGCACATTCCTTCAGCCGAGCAATTACATCGATCTGCTGCGGGCAGGCTCCTTCGCATTGACCGCAGGCTATGCAATCGGAAGCTTTTCCTGCATTTTCGGTAGCTTTTTCGTACATCCGATTGCCCCTTTCCTGCTGCTCCCAAATCAACTGCTGATTTCTTGCGGAAAAGATTTCGGGGATGGGGATGCTCATAGGGCAGCCTGCCGTACAGTAATGACATGCGGTACATGGTATCGAATTAATATCGCTCATTGCCTTCTGCACTTTTTTAATGACCGTTCGCTCCTCTAAATCAAGAGGCTTGAAATCCTTCATATATGAAAGGTTATCCTTCATTTGCTTAATATTGGACATTCCTGACAGAACCGTAATGATGCCGTCCAAGGATGCCGCATAACGAATCGCCCATGATGCGTAGGATGCGTTTTTATTAGCTTCATCCAATATTGGCCTGACCACTTGAGGTGGGTTAGCCAGTGCACCGCCCTTAACCGGTTCCATCACCACGATGGACTTGCCATGTTTTCGTGCGACCTCATAATTCTGACGTGCGACGATCCTCGGATCCTCCCAATCCGCATAATTGAGCTGAAGCTGAACGAACTCGGCATCGGGGTGAGCAGTCAAGATCTCGTCCAGTAGATCGGGTGTCGCATGGAACGAGAAGCCCCAGTGCTTGATGAGCCCCTTTGCTTTCTGCTCCTTAACAAAGTCCCAAAGATGATATTCATCGTACTTTTTGTAGTTGCCTTTTTGCAGAGCGTGGAGCAGGTAATAATCAAAGTAGCTGGCTCCCGTGCGCTCCAAGCTCGTGAAAAGCTGCTGCTTTGCTGACGCTTCATCCTGGCCTTCCAGCCATGCACATAGCTTGGTCGCCAGAGTAAATCTTTCACGCGGATAACGATCTACGAGTGCTTCCTTAGCGGCGCGTTCGGAATCACCCTTATCATATACATAAGCGGTATCAAAATAGGTAAGCCCCGCATCCATAAACAAGTCGACCATCTGCTTTGTATGTTCGATGTCGATCTGCCCGGAGGGAAGCTTTGGCAAGCGCATCAGCCCAAAGCCGAGCTTAGGGGTCTTTTCTCCAAAGAAACGTTCCATATCGGTACCTCCATTAAGAACTCTTTTACCATTTTAACCCTTCATATAATCACCGTCAAGCCTTATAAAGCTATTTAATTTGCTTGAAAGATAACGCAAGATAATATTTGTCGTTTTCGTGTCCGTATGCTATACTGATGAAACGATACCGAGGAAACCTTGCAAAGACCGGTTGATTTAACAAAGGAGAATGAGTATGGCATCAAAGGTGGAATTTGCGGAGTTTGTCGCTGACCAGCTCAGTGGGGCGGGTATTATCACCTGTAAGAAAATGTTCGGAGAGTACGGGCTATATTGCAACGGTAAGTTTTTCGCACTGATATGCGACGATCAGCTTTTTATTAAATTCACTGATGCAGTAAAATCGGAACATCCTGAGCTGACCGAGGCACCGCCGTATGAGGGGGCAAAGAACCATTTTCTTATTGAGAATCTTGACGACAAAGCAACGCTTTCGGCAATCGCTGCTGCAACCTGCGCTAATCTACCCGAGCCTAAGCCAAAAAACGGAAGGAAAAAGTGAAAGGCTTGGATATGACGCGCGAAGTATGGTATAATTGAGAAAGAATCGGTAAAAGGAGGCGTTTATGCGGAAAGCGAAAACGCAGAGTTCAGCATATGATATGGCGCTTGATTATCTGACATCCAAAGCGCGAACCGTTAGAGAGATGGAGCTGCGTCTTGACGAGGGTGATTACTCGGAAATAGAGATCATGCAGACCGTGGATCGTCTCATAGGCAGCGGATTGCTTGATGACAGAAAATACGCAGAGGCCTTCATCGAGACTAGACTTAACACCAAACCCGTGAGCAGAAGGAAACTTAGGGAACAGCTCGAAGGGCATTTCGTTCCTGATGATATTATTAAGGATGCGCTTAACGTCGTAAGCGATGATGTAGAGAACGCAAACGCAAAGAGCGTTGCCGAAAAGTATTTCAGACAGTTTTCATCCTTGGAACTGTCCGAAAGGTTCAGACGAGTTGGTCTGCGCCTTGCCTCCCGAGGATACACCTATGACTGCATCAAGTTGGTGTTAAGCGAGCTTGGGGATCAAGTTGATGATGCACCCGAGGATGATTCAAACGATTATGAGTAATGATGGTCTCTTTGCGACTGCTTTAATCAAGGTTGAGCGGCTCAAGGTAGTGGACTCAACTAACGAAGAGCTGAAGCGGCGAATAGCTGTGATAAATCTTGAACGCCCCATCGTGATCGCTGCGGAGGAGCAGACGGCAGGCAGAGGAAGGCGGGGGAGGACATGGCTCAACTCAAACGGCGCAGTACTCATGAGCATTGCCGTACCGCTTGATGGGATTATGCCCGAATGTTTCCCGCTCGTAAACCATGCGGCGGCGGTTGCGGTATCCCGCGTGCTGCGAGAGCTGGGGGCGGATACACGCATTAAATGGCCTAATGATATATTGATTGGAGAGGCAAAGGTATGCGGGATATTGTCCGATCTTGTGTTTGATAGGAAAAATTTCCCATGTGCTATAATAGGTATTGGGATAAACGCAAACGCTGATTCCATGCCGGACGGTCTGATGTATCCTGCGGTCTCGCTTAAACTGGTGCTTGGACATGAGGTCGATGTGAATTATTTGATTGAAACCATAGGCAATCGAGTGTTTTCGTGCGTTCAAATGTTTAAAGAGGGTAATGCGCGAGAGCTGCTTAATGACTACGCCGTCGAATGCTCAACGATCGGTCGTGAGATCACGGTAGTGCCATGCACGGGAGATGAATGGTCGGGCTTCGCGGTTGAAATAGCAGATGACGGCCGTTTGATGGTTCGGGATGATCAGGGCGTGATGCATATGATCGATGCCGCTGATGTGTCCGTAAGGAGAGACAATAGCAAATGAAAAATGTTGTTACGACCGAATTGATGCGTTCATTCGACTATCATATGATACATGACATCGGCATCGATGGCTTGGTGCTGATGGAGAACGCGGCGCGTGCCGTGGCGGAGGCAGTATTAAGTCGTGACGATAGCGGTGAATGCGTTATCCTAATAGGGCGTGGCAATAACGGAGGGGACGGCTTAGCGATACTGCGAATTCTTGCATTAATGGGGCGTTCGGCAAAGGGTTTGCTGCTGTGCGATCCCAAGGGTTATTCAGGAGACGCTCTTAAGAATTATGAAATAGCGAAGAAACTTAATTTAGAGCTATCATCGGATTTAAAATTGATCGAATTCGCCTCGATAATCGTTGATGCGATATTCGGAACGGGGCTTTCTAAGCCTATAGAGCGTGAAAGCATGGAGTACAGGGCGATCGAGCTTGCAAATTCCGTCAATGCGTACAGGATCGCAGTTGATATACCATCCGGCATGAACGGGGACAGCGGAAAAGTGATGGGGATTGCATTTAATGCGGACGAAACCATAACCTTCCACTGCATTAAAAGAGGGCTGCTGCTCACCCCCGAAAGGGAGCTGGTAGGAAAGTTGAAACTTGCGCCGATTGGTCTGATGGATGGGGTGCATACCGCCATTGCGGAGAATGAGCAGCTCATTGATGAGGAATTCGTTCGGAAACTGCTTCCAAAGCGTCGAATCGTATCCAATAAAGGTAGTTTCGGAAAAGCGTTGATAGCAGCCGGAAGCAAGGGTATGCCGGGAGCTGCCGTAATGGCATCCGCCGCCGCACTTCGCACGGGAGCAGGACTTACAAGAGCATGCGTTCCCGAGGAAATTCTGCCTGCATTCGTTTGTTTGCCCGAGGTAATGCCAGTGGCTGATAATTCGAAGCCGCAGGGATTCGTGAAATCGGTTGAGTGGGCGACCTCTATAGGGCTTGGCTGCGGAATGGGTAATGATTCAAGCGTAAAAGAAAAGTTAAAGTGCGTGTTATGTTCCGGCAAGCCTGCAGTTATCGATGCGGACGGGCTGAACGCGATGGACGATGAAAGTCGAAAGCTTTTGCATGAAAACTGCATAATCACTCCTCATCCGGGTGAGATGGCGCGATTGATTGGCAGCAGCGTTTCAAATGTGCTTGATCACATGGTGGAAACAGCTTCTGATTTCGCCAAACGCTATGGCTGCATAGTTCTGCTTAAATCCGCAGTATCGGTGATTGCCGCACCGGACGGCAGGCTAAGGTACAACACCGCAGGTAATTCCGGGCTTGCAAAGGGCGGCAGCGGAGATGTGCTGACAGGCATAATTACCGCACTGCTTGCGCAAGGACTTAAGCCCTTCGATGCGGTAAGCGCGGGAGCTTTTCTTCTTGGAAGCTCTTCGGACACCGCCATGAAACTGTTGCAAGACAGGATGCTTACAGCAGGCGATGTGTTCAATGCGATAGAGAGTACGCTGAAAGGCGGACTTACAGAAAGCTGAACATTGATGAATAAAAATACAAAAGTTTATAAAAAATTGCATTGGAGGTAACAAAATGCTTATTTTAAAAAACGGTAAGGTAATACCCGTGGTGGGTGAGGAGTTCGTTGGCGATATCGCCATAGAGAATGGCAAGATCGTCGCAATGGGCGAAAACCTCGACTATCCCGATGCGGAAGTTCGCAGCGTTGCAGGCTGCACGCTCATACCCGGAATCATCGATGCACATTGCCATATTGGCATGTTTGAGGACGGCATGGGCTTTGAAGGCGATGACGGCAACGAGTATTCCAAGCCAGTTACGCCCGAGCTTCGCGCCATTGACGGCATCAACCCCTTCGACAAGTGCTTTTCAGAGGCCTGTGCTGGTGGTATAACCACTGCGGTAACGGGCCCGGGCAGCGCAAATGTCGTCGGCGGACAGTTTGTTGCGATGAAAACGGCGGGCGATCGCATTGAAAACATGATAGTTAAAGAGCCGCTTGCGATGAAGGCGGCATTCGGTGAAAACCCCAAGCGGGTATACTCGGGACAGAAGACCTTCTATACTCGTATGACGGTTGCTTCCACGCTGCGCAAAACGCTGATCGAGGCTAAAGAGTACGAGAAAAAGCTTCGTGATGCGGGCGATGACGAGAGCAAAAAACCCGCATTCGATTTTGCCAAGGAATCGATGCTGCCCGTGATCCGCAGAGAGCTTCCGCTCAAGATCCACGCGCACCGCGCCGATGACATTCTAACTGCGATCAGGATTGCCAAGGAGTTCAATATTCGAATTACCCTCGACCATTTTACCGAGGGTTATATGATCATAAATCGAATCAAAAAGGATATTGAGGAGCTTGGTGCGGGAATCATAGTAGGACCTCTGCTTACCGACAGAAGCAAGATAGAGCTTAGAAACTTAAGCATGACCGCGCCCAAGGTGCTGTATGACAATGGCGTTAAGTTTGCTATGATGACGGATCATCCTGTTATCCCGCTTCAGTATCTGCCCGTGTGCGCTGCTCTCGCCGTGCGCGAAGGACTGCCCGAGAAGGCCGCATTGGAGTCAATAACCATAAACGCAGCGGAGATTGTTGGTCTTTCGGATCGCATCGGTTCTCTTGAGGTCGGTAAGGATGCCGATATCGCAGTGTTCTATGGGCATCCCTTCGATTTCAGGGCAAGATGCGTCATGACCGTTGTAAACGGTAAAATAGCGCATGATGAGCTATAATCAGGATGAATTAAAGAGCAAGAAAGCCGAGCTTAGAAGTATTCTTAGGGCAAAGCGGCGAAGCCTTGGTGATGACGAGCGTCGTATAGCCGCGTTGGCGGTTGCTGAAAGGGTCATAGGGATGGATGAGTACGCAAAAGCGGAGCTGATCCTTGCCTATATGCCCGCAAGAGGCGAGTTGGACGTATTGCCGATAATACAGAACGCAAGAGAAAACGGCAAGCGGGTTGCTTTTCCGCTCTGCGTCGATAACGGCGGACTGCGCTTGCTCGTACCGAACGCTCCCGACGCATTTTCTATAGGCACCTACGGAATCGCGGAGCCGGATACGGCACGTTCAACAGAGGTATTTGCAAATCAACTCGATCTTATCATAGTGCCCGCCGTCGCCTTTGCCGAGGATTGCTCAAGGCTCGGGCAGGGCGGAGGGTACTACGATCGATTGCTTGAAAGCACAAACGCTTTTACCGTTGGTGTCGGATATGATTTTCAGCTTTTAAAAAATTTGCCTGTTGAGTCGCATGATAGATTGCTTGATTGCGTTGCATTGCCATCGCGATTGATATGGCGCATGAGCCGATCCAATCGGAGCATGTAAAATGATCGCAAGAATCACGCTTTAGGGCTTGATATGAGTATGCATTCGGTGTAGAATTAGACATAGAGCAGACAAATATCAGCGTAATTCGCTGTCTGCGTCCGTCATGGAGGAAATAATTTGCGTATTATTGCCGGCACCGCCCGTGGAAGAAACTTCGATGCACCGAAGGGAAGGTCGACGCGGCCAACGCTTGACAGAGTCAAGGAAGCCATGTTTGGAATGGTGCAGTTCGATATTGAAGGACGGCAGGTTCTTGATTTGTTTGCGGGCAGCGGAAATCTTGGCCTTGAGGCATTATCGCGCGGGGCTGCGCATGTCGTATTCTGTGACAATGATAGAGCGGCTTCCGAGCTTGTGCGAAGAAATGCCGAGCTTCTCGGGTTTTCGGACAGGGCAAGAATCGTTTGCAGCGATTGCTTTATGCTTTTAAAGCAGCTTTCCTTAGAGGGAATGCGATTTTCACTTGTACTGCTCGACCCGCCGTATGCAGCCGGGCTGACCGAGCGGGTGCTTGAGGATATGGCCAAGCTAAAGCTGCTTACAGACGGATGCATCATTCTTGCTGAGCATTCTTGGAAGCTGCCGCTGAGCCTCGATATTCCCGGCATGGTCTGCCGTGAACCAAGAAGATACGGCGATGCTGCCGTCACGCTTATTCGTTACCGTTCGGAGAAAATATGAGTATTGCGGTCTTTGCGGGCTCATTCGATCCTTTTACAATGGGTCATCTTGACATTGTGCAAAGGGCGGCTCCGCATTTTGAAAAATTTTATATAGCAATATTTAAAAATCCAGGAAAGCAGAATGACAGATTTAGGCTTGATGAACGTATGCAGCAGATCGGCGATGCCGTACAAGGCCTAAGAAACGTTTATGTAACGGAGTTCAGCGGCCTGGTCGTTGATTATTGTAGAAGCATAGGTGCCGATTGCCTGGTGCGTGGAATACGGAACGGCAGCGATGTCGATTACGAGCGCCAGCTTGAGTCAGTAAACAGAAAGCTTGCGCCTGAAATCGAAACCATGTTCCTGCTTTCAAAGCCGGAGTTTGCTCATATAAGCTCGAGCCTTGTTAAGCAGCTGATGGACATAAACATAAGCATTGACGGACTGGTGCCGGATGCTGAACATATTATATTTACTAAAAGGAGAGATAGCTATGGTCAATGATAACACGCTCATCACCGGCATGATCAACCGTATTCAGGAGGCTATCGACAGCAGTCCTATTCCCAGAGTCGGCAGTGCGAATCGCCGTATTGTCGATGTCGATGAGATCTTCGATATGTTGGTTGAACTGAAGACCAGCCTGCCCGAAAACGTTCGCAGAGCCAATGGCGTGATCCTTGAAGCGGATAAAATCATCGATGATGCCGAGGAGCATGCAAAGGGTCTTGTGGATGATGCCGCAGCAAGAGCGGATGACATGGTTGCTAAGGCAGAAAGGGATGCGGACAAGCTTATCAGAGACGCAAACGAATATTTCGACAGAAAGACCGAAGAAGCTGATCTCTATTATGAGCACAGGTATGCAGACGGAGACAGATATTACGAGGATAAAATTGCGGATGCGGAAGCCGAGGCAAGCAGAATAATTGCTGAGGCTGAGGCAACCCGTGCAAATCTGATAAGCGAGAGCGAAATAACCCTTGCAGCGACCGAGCAGGCGGAGGAGCTTCGTCGTAAAACCGTTATGCGTTCCAATCAGGTATACATGAACGCAAAGCGCAGCGCCGACAAGGTCCTTGAGGAGCTTATGAACTACCTTGAAGAATACTATGCCGCCATCAAGACGGACAGGGAAGCGCTCGATGTGAAGCCCGCTGCGACTGAAGCGAGATATGATTCGCAGTCGCGTGCGCAGCGCGGCCCGACAAGGCCTCAATCCGAGGCAGAGCAGTACCAAGAAGATGAGGAAGCCGAAGAGAGCGTTTCCATTTTCAACTTTTTCAAGCGCAAAAGACGTTCTTCCGATGAATGGGACGAGCAGGATGAAAACGACAACGATTAATATTGTAAAATTTATAGTATGAATCAGCTTTAAAGCGGTGCCAAACTCATTTTGGCATCGCTTAATTGTTATGACAGGTTTAATCTATACAATCTTTGTATCCTGGGCGTTTTTTTGAAGGTATCTATTTCTTCCGCAAAAACGAACCCATATTTTTCGTATAAACCGATATGCTCGGTGAATAAATACAGCTCAGTTAAACCGCTTTTGACGGCATTTTCCTTTGCTGAATCGATCAATAATTTCATATATCCGTTTCCGCGATAGTCCTCCCTGATGAACACATTTGCAAGCCAAGGGTATATATCTGGTCTGATGTCCAAATCGCTATAGGTAAACTGATACATTCCTATAATTTCATTATCGAGAAACAGACCATATGTCTGGGGAAATCTTACATCGTTCAGACTATGCGCCATATAGCATTTTACTTCATCAAGCGAATAGCCTTCATCTGCGCCCCACCAATGATACATCCAATCGACCATGGAGTTATATGAGTTCGGTTCTATTTCAAGAACTTTTCGGATGATTAATTTATTCATTTCTGCCTTTCTAAATCCAAGTTGAACAGGACATCAGCCAATACTCAATCAGGCTGCGGCAATGCAGCCCGCTCTGAAATCCCCGCTCATTATAAAAATAATAGCATTATAATGCTGTTGTGGCAAGGGTTTTATCGATTGAAACCACGGCAACAGCATTTACTTATATAGCAAGGAGATATAAAATGGGAGGATGAAGATAGAAACACTGAAAAAAGAAATAAAAAATATAAACGAGCCGCGAAGGACGAGGTATGGAAATATACGGCACAAGCTTGAAGACATAATAATTATAGGCCTTTGTACCGTAATATGCGGAGGAGAAGACTACGCCGATATGGAGGAATTCGGCACGGAACGCGAAGAATACTTGCGGAAATTTCTTGAACTTCCAAACGGAATACCGGATAGTGATACATTTAGGCGAGTATTTGAAAGAATCGATCCGACAGAACTTTCGATATGTCTGGTGAATTGGCTTTCCGTAGAACGCGAAAAGCGTTCGGTAATAGCGGTTGACGGAAAAACAATCTGCGGAAGCGGAAACAATGAGCACAAGGCATATCATGTAGTCAGCGCATTTGTAGCCGAAAATCAGATTACACTTGGAGAAATAGCCGTTAATGAAAAGACGAATGAAATAACAGCTGTTCCTGAGCTATTGGAGCTGATCGACATCGAAGGGGCAATCGTGACAGCCGATGCAATGAACTATCAAAAGAAAATCGCCGAAAAAATCATAGCAAAAAATGCTGATTACACACTTGGACTGAAAAGCAATCAACGCATGCTTTACGATGATGTTGCAGACTATTTTTCGGAATTTTCAGAAGAAGTACCGTTAATACGGACAAGTGATAAAGGGCATGGCAGGATAGAAAGAAGGGAATACCGACTTTTAACCGACGTTTCATGGTTGGAGCAAAAGGATGAATGGGCGGGATTGCAATCTGTGGGAATGGTGAGATCGGTCGTAATTGAGCATGACGAAAAGCGTGAATTTATACGTTATTTCATTATATCACTGATCGATATAAATGAATTTGCTTATTCGGTAAGGAAACACTGGTCGATTGAAAATCAGCTTCACTGGTGTCTTGACGTTATATTTTCAGAGGATTCCTCAAGGGCAAGGAAAGACAATTCCCCACTTAATATGAACGTGCTGCGGAAAACCGCCCTTTCGCTCCTCAATCAGGCCAAATATGGGCGAATCAGCAAAAAGAAAATGATGTTTAAAGCTGCTCTTAATCCTGAGGTGCTTCTTAACATCCTCTTTTCTTCTCAAAAGTAAATGCTGTTGCCGTGCGATTGAAACAACTCGGGTTTTTAAAACGTTACTTACATCAATATCCATGAAAACAGACTGATCCCGCTTATTCCAGCCCCCTCCGAAGATACAGAGACCGTCCCCGCATTCCTGGACGTGATGGAGAAACTGATTGTCAAAATCGAGGCGATCACGGCTGATATGATGGCCGCCCTTGCGGAGCTGGATGCCTCCGCTGATCCTTTCGCTGTGGGAGCGATGATAAATGAGCTTACCCACTCGCCTCCCAGGAGATTGAGAACATCTTTGAGAAAAGTAATTCTATTTGTCTGCTCAATTAGGCTAGCGGTGTGCGAAGGATACTTTGCGATAAATATTTTCAATCCGCAGGCAGCAAATATCAGTAACCTTGGTCCCGGCAACGGACCCATTTGCTTTGAAATATGCTTCTGCCATTTGTAGGAAAATTTCTTCAGAAAAACAAATATGCTTTATGAATATAATTCTGATTTAGAGAATACGATTTATTTAATTGAACTAAAATTAATGGTAGACTTTTTCAGATTATGGAGATATAATTATGGCATATTTTGACGAATGGAGTGAGGCCTCAATGAAAGTGTTCATTAGTTGGTCTGGCAGCAAAAGCCAGGAGGTTGCAAAGATTTTAAAACAATGGATTCCATGTGTAATTCAAAGCGTTTTACCATATTTTTCCTCAGCAGACATTGACAAAGGTGCCCGTTGGAGTACCGATATTGCTAAAGAATTGCAAGATGCAT
>JAFLSU010000010.1:32727-63380 GCA_022510765.1 Christensenellaceae bacterium | reverse complement strand
GGATGGAACCCGAATTGCGGGAATGGATCGAAACATTAGCTGAAAATGAGCGGAATTTGTAAAATGCACCCAATGTGAAAATTTATTTTCACATTAGAACCACTAAAACTTTTGAGGAATGGGTATGTTGAGCTGCTTCATTTGCCCCCGCTTTTGGTTTATCCAAATGCGGGTACTTCCGGATAGATCAGTAGCGGGAAGTTAAAACGATGTGAACAGAGTAGCGCCGCGAGAAAACCTTTTCTCGCGGCGCATTTCTTATCCGATAGAAACCAAATATTTTATTATATTATACTGATTATTTGCAATTTTTTAGTTCTGGCATATCTGACTGTGTAAGCTGCTCCGCCTGTTCGTTTCAGAAGAAAGCAGATGCATGCGCTGCTCATATCGACAAGTCTTTGATTCCGCCTGCGAATGCTGCTTCTTTTGCATTTATCGGATATATATTCTACTTCGTCAGCGTTTTGCAAAATTTTCTGATGACTTGCAATAACCGCTTTGCTCCACCCATCCATATAGTTGCGAGCGGGCAACACAAGATGCAGCTTGATTTCTGTATAATCTTTTTTCAATCGCAATACCGTTTGGGCTGCAAAGGTATGAAACCCTATATCGCCACCTGCCACAAAATCCGTATAGCCCTTGCTTATAAGATCAATGATAGCAGCTTCAAGCCTTGCCTTGACCTTGGGGTAATCCTGATGGGGAATTATCGAATACCCGGCAAAACATACAGTTTTCTCTCTCATGACGCGTTTTCCCCCTACGGGCATCATGTCCCGCTCACCTTCAAATTATTTTGGGTGTACTCGAAAAGCACCGCAGATAAACAGCGGGCTTCCGTGTGAGTTTTCCCCCTTCGGGAACGGTAGGGCAGGGCGGGTTGGAAACAAAAATGCGAAAGCTTAACGATGAAAACACCACATGCCTGCATTCGCAGACACACACTTTACGAACAATTTCGCCCCGCGCCTACGCACCCTTGGGAGAAACAAAAAGCGCCAAGTGTGCATAATTACATACACTCATTGGCGCGTAACCTCACACGGAAGCCCCGAATTTCAAGAAATGCTTGAAAAATGGACGGCTTGAACGTATAATTAGGTTAGTGCGCGCGCGGATTAATCCGTTGTGTATGTGGGTCGACACATATGCAGGTCGGTGGGTGCCCTTCATTTCACCCTCCGACTGCCGCACTTTTTTTGTTTCTAAATCAATTATAATTCCCGATGCAAGAATTGTCAACATAATTTTGAACTTAGAAACGATTAAAAAACTCCGCGAGAAAAGACTTTCTCGCGGAGCATGATGTTTGCTTTAATTTTTCTTGCTTTCTGCTTTTGGTCTATCCAAAAGCGGACACACACCAAAATGAACTAAAATCCTTCTCCGTTATCCCGTTTTCTCCCTTCCCGCTTCCGGTCTATCCGGAAGTGGGCACACGAAAACAGCTTATATTTTCCCTTCCCCTTAAAAGTTTTCGGGTCCTTAGGGTGCTTTTACAAAAGCACCCTAAGCGGGGTTCGGGGCAGCGCCCCGAAAAAACCTCAAGCATCGACCTGTACGGCCTCCGCGGCGGACAGGAGATAGACCCATTTTTCTTTGACCGGAAGCCCTGTCAGCCTTATAAGCGCCTCGGCATATTTATCGAGCTGCTTTTTGTAGCGAAAAGCGACCTCGTAGGCGGTGGTACCGCGCACGCTCGTGGTCTTGTAATCGATTATAACCCATGCTCCGTCCTCCTCAAAGCAGCAGTCGATTATGCCCTGCAATACGATTTTGCCCGATGATTGGGCCTGAGTATCCTCCTCCGCGTCCTCAAGCAGGGTGAACTCGAGTTCCCTTTCGACCCGCTTCGAACGGATAAGCCTATGCCATAGGCTCGATTCAAGCAGCCTCATGACGGAGTTTAGATTCACTATATCAGCTTCCTCTCTGCGCATCCTGCCGATGGAAACCAACCTTTCAAGCCAGATCCGCACGGCTTCCTCATCCATTTCGGAAATAGGAAGCACGCTTAGCAGCTTATGCGTTGCCGTTCCGCGCTCCGCACCCGTGAGCACCCGCTCTCCCTGCATGAACTTTGGTACGGCGGGGATGAATTCGTACTCGGTATCAAGAAGCTCCGTCACGCTGCGCTTGCTCGGCCGCAGCGTGTCCGCCTCAAACGGATATCGGAAATTAAGCCTTTCGTCCTCGTCTGAATGCTCGCTCTTCCGCGCCGCGTCCGTCCACGCAAGGTAATCCGCCCTGCTCATCCCCTTTCCAGACGCGGCTCTTAGCGCACTTGGGTGGTAGATGAGTCTCAGCTCGTCCGCTCCAACGGGACAGCTCACGCCCGACTCGGCAGCGTCAAGGTTCAGCCCGAGCGGGAAGTATGCCCCGAGCAGCCAATCGAGGCAGCATTTCGCGTCCATGATACGATGCTCGGTAAGCGGAGAAGCGTATTCCTCAACGAGCTTCGCCATCCGCTTTCCCGCGCCCAGAAGATACAGCCTCTCCCGAGCCCTCGTCATCGCGACATAGAGTATCCGCATCTCCTCTGAAATCAGCTTTTCGTCCTCCTTCGCGATGATAGCCCTTCGGAACAGCGGGTTTTTCATCGCCCCCGCAGGTTCTAAAATCGTATGCCCGCTTCTATTTCGCAGTCCAAGCCCCAAGCTCCTGTCGAGCACGATCGCGCTTGAATGGCCGAGCTTATTGAACCTGCCCGCCATGCCGCCGATGAACACTATCGGGAACTCAAGCCCCTTGCTCTTATGTATGCTCATCACGCGAACGGCATCGACCGAGGCCGCCTGCGCAGCGCCTAGGCTGATATTTTCCTTTATGCTGTCCATAAGCCGTATGAAGCCGTAAAGCCCTCTGGAACCGTTTAATTCGTAGGTATGCGCCTTCTCGGCCAAAAGGTCGAGATTCGCCTGCCTGACCGCGCCGCCCGGCAGCACGCCGACATAGGTGTAGTACAGCGTTTCATCAAGAAGCTGCCCAATCAGCTCATCCACGCTCACGAGCAGGCTTTGGGAATGCCAACGAGCGATATTTCCCAGGAAATATTTTGCGTGTACGCCCCATTGGGGTTCAGTTTCATCCTCCGCCGCCGCAATAAGGCGGGTCAGAAAATCATCGCCCTCGTAATCGCTGCGGATATGTATAAGCTCCTCCTCTGTAAAGCCCGCTATCGGCGAACGCAGGACGCTCATAAGCGGGATGTCCTGCCTGCGATTATCTATGACGCGCAGTAGGTTCATGAAGACCATAACCTCGATCGCCTCAAAATAACCGTCCCCAAGCTCCGCCGTGCAGGGGATGCCGTGCTCTACGAGCGTATTTACCCACGAAAGCGCGGAGCCGCGCGTCTTCCTAAGAAGCACCGCGAAATCGGAGAACGTTGGTTTGCGGCTAACCCCCGCCTGCTTATCGTAAATGAGCGAAGTTTCCATGAGCTGTTTGATCCTCATGGCGGCGAGCCGTGCCTCCGCTACAGCAACCTCGGAGTTCTCCGCCATTTCAGCATTGGATTCCTCCGAACCATCCTCCGAGCCTTCATCCGCAGAATCGGTAAGCTCGATAAGCTCTATCCGCACCTCTCCACTCGGGGTATCCGTCCCCGCTTGAAGCGCGGCGTTATCCGAATAATCGATCTCCCCCACCTCGCCCCGCATGAGCTTTATAAAGAGCGCATTCGCCGCGTTCAGCACCGCCGTGAAGCTTCGGAAATTGGCGTTAAGGTCGATCCGAGTGCCGATCTTCCCATTGAAGCTGCGGTATTTCTCAAGAAAGATATCGGGTTCCGCCTGACGAAATCTGTAGATGCTCTGCTTCACGTCCCCGACCATGAAAAGATTATCCCCGCGCGAAATCTGCGCGATTATCGACTCCTGCACGAGGTTGGTATCCTGATATTCGTCAATGAAGATGTGTCTGAATTTCTGTCTGTATTCCTCGGCGATCTCCGGCTCCCTGAGAACGAGCAGTGTAAGCTGCTCCATGTCGTTAAAGTCTATAAGCGACCCCTCGCGCTTAAGCTCGGTGTATTCCTCTATAAAGCGTTTTTCAAGCTCCAAAAGCGCCCGCATTGCGGGGTAAAGCGCGTCCGCCGCTTTTCGTTCCCTTTCGAGCGGTTCAGCAAAGGTCAATTGAAGCTTTTTAACGAGAGCTTTCACGCTGTCCCTGTACGCCTTGACTGAATCTGGCGCGCCGCCCTTGACCCTCGGCATTGGCGCAAACTTGTAGTCCGAAAGCGCGTCACACCAGCGGTCGTAGCCGGTAAGCTGGCTCAGCGCCAGAAGGTCGCGCATGTCGTTAAAGAGCATGTCCGCAAACTGCCGCCCGTTCTCGCTTTCAAGAAGCTCATCGTGAAGCGACCGAGCTTTTGAATAGAACACCTTGACGCTGCGCCTTGAAACATATATGATTAGCTCCGCCGCCCTTTCGGCGAAGTCTGAAAAGCCCGCCCGATAAGCCTCGACCGCCCCCTCAAGCCAGCCGAGGGGGTCGGGTCTTGCCATGATGAAATCGTATACACGGATTATCACATCCGAAATTTCTTCATCGCGCCCGACGGCATCGCAGAGCCGCAAAAAGTCCTGCCCAAAAGCGCCATCAGCTCCCTGTTCGCTGCATTCCGTATATGAATACGCCTCCTCCAGCACCTTATCGAGCGCTTCAGCACGCAAGAGCGCCGCTTCGGCCTCGTCGGCGGTGCGGAACGCAGGATCAAGCCCCGCCACATGGTAGTTTCGGCGGAGGACATTGCCACAAAAGCTGTGTATGGTGGAGATATTCGCCCTGCCCACGTCCGAGGCGGCATCGGAAAGGCGCAGCCGCTTTTCCTCATCGGGTTCCTCCTGGGCAAGCTCGTTAAGCCTTTTTTCTATGCGCTGCTTCATCTCCGCCGCTGCGGCATTGGTGAAGGTGACGACGAGCAGCTCATCCACCCCCGCGCCGTCCGCGATGATACGCGCGATGCGCTCGGTCATGACGGCGGTCTTGCCCGCGCCGGCGGCGGCGGAGACCAATAGATTTCCCTTTTCCGTGATGGCTCTTTCCTGTTCGTGCGTCCAATTCGGCATGGCTTCCCCTCCGATGCATTAATGGTTGTTTTCTCCTATTGTACAACGGCGGAAGGGGCCCTTCAAGCTATTTATCGGACGCGGAAGCGGATGAATTCGGACGCTTTCAGCAGGAATGGCGGAATTCGCTCAAAAACATTTGACTTTATGCCTAAAACTGGTATACTTAAGAATGAGAATGAAGCATCCGCGCGAATACAAGTACATACTTTTCGACCTCGACGGTACGTTGACCAACCCTGCGCTCGGCATAACCAACTCCGTCATGTACGCTTTAAAGAAGTTCGGAATTGAGGTCAAGGTAAGAGCCGACCTGTATAAATTCATCGGCCCGCCGCTCACCTATTCGTTCAAGGAGTACTATGGTTTTACCGATGAACAGGCGCTTATGGCGTTAAGCTATTATCGTGAAAGGTTCTCAGCCGGCGGGCTGTTCGAGAACGAAATTTACGCCGGAATGGCGGAGCTTCTAAGCGAGCTTCACGGGAGCGGACGGCATTTGATACTCGCGACGAGCAAGCCCGAGGAGTTTGCGGTCAAGATTTTGGAGCATTTTTCGATACTCGAGTATTTCACTTTCGTCGCTGGGAATACGCTTAACGAGTCTCGGCCCGAAAAGCGGGACGTTATCGGGCATATAATGAAGAATATCCCCTCTCTTACGCCCGATAACGCTATCATGGTCGGGGATAGAAAGTACGATGTACTCGGAGCCGCCGAATTTAACCTGCCCTGCATCGGCGTGCTGTACGGCTATGGGGGCAGAGAGGAGCTTGAGAGCGCGGGAGCGGTGCAATTGGCCGAAAGCGTCGATGCGCTGAAAAGGATACTGCTTGGCGAATGAGCTTGATGCCTTGGCGAAGCTTTAATTTGGAACATCGCCGTTTACGGATATTTCGCGCTTTGAGCTCATTCTTTAGCACGCTTAAGGTTTTTGTTCGGTAATCCATATGAAAGTTTCAAAAAGAGTTGCAAATTTTTGAAAAATATTGTATCATGCTGTTTGGGAGGAAATTTTCCCTCCCCACATGCTGACGAAACTGGAGATAGAATTATATGATAATACCGCTTTCCATTATCTTTGTGTTCTTTGTGGCTTGCGATCAATTATCAAAGATCGTCGCCGTAGGTGCGCTTGTCGATATTGGCTCCTCGATGAGCTTCATGCCCGGAGTTTTGCGCTTTGAATACTACCGCAACACCGGCATGGCCTGGGGACTTTTTCCGAACGCCGCTTGGTTTTTCGTCATAATCACGGTTCTCATAGGCGGACTCATCGTCTTTTTCATCATTAAGCATCGAGACAGTATGCCAAAGTTTATGCAGGTTTCATTGACCCTCATCCTTTCGGGCGCGGTCGGCAACCTCATCGACAGAATTTTCCTTGGATATGTCCGTGATTTTATTGCGTTTGATTTCTTCAGCTTTCCCGTTTTCAACATTGCCGACAGTTGCGTGACCATTGGCGCTATCATGCTCGCCATCTGCCTTATCTTCACGAAGCAGGGGCGTGATTTCTTTAAAGAATTAGATACACTCAAAAACACGGCAAGCGGTGAAGCGGGAGTTTGGGAGAACGCGGAAGAGAACGGCAATGATTGAGCATGACGGATCGAAAGAATTTCCTGAGCTTTGGCTAGGAGACTGCGACACGCTCGAGGACTACGGCGCACTCGATGAAAGCACGATTCAAATCATCACCGCCTCCGAGCAAGCCGCAGGGCAGCGGCTCGATTCCTATGCCGCAGGTGTTGCGGGGCTTACGCGCTCGAAAGTGCAGAGGCTCATCGAATCCAATGATATTCTCGTGAACGGGAAAGCCGTAAAGCCGAAGTATGCCGTCCGCGCGGGGGACGAGATCAGCATATTCGTCCCCGCTCCTTCCGAAACGGAGCTTATTGCGCAGGAAATACCGCTCGACATAGTATACGAGGACGCGGATATCGCCGTAATAAACAAGCCCGTTGGCATGGTCGTTCACCCCGCCGCCGGCAACCCTTCAGGAACGCTCGTGAATGCGCTTTTGTTCCACTTGAAGGATCTATCGGGCATCGGAGGGGAGCTGCGCCCTGGCATCGTGCATCGGATAGATAAGAACACCTCGGGACTAATCGTGGTCGCAAAGAACGATTTTGCGCATAATTTCCTTGCTGAACAGCTCAAAACGCACAGCGTGCGCCGCACCTACCTCGCCCTGTGCACGGGGAATTTTAAAGAGGACAGCGGTACCGTCAACGCTCCGATAGGAAGGCATCGAACCGACCGAAAGCGCATGGCGGTGGTTCCGAACGGCAGAGAGGCCGAGGGCAGATATGCCGTTACGCACTTTAAAGTACTCGAGCGCTTCGGCAGTATGACGCTTTTGCGTGTGGAGCTTGAAACGGGCCGCACGCACCAAATAAGGGTACATCTTTCGTACATCAATCACCCGCTTGTCGGGGACGACGTGTACGGAAGAAGCAAAAACAGTTTGGGCTTTATCGGGCAGGCCCTTCACGCGGCGGAGCTGCGGCTCACCCATCCACGGACCGGCGAGGAGCTAATTTTCACCGCAGACATGCCCGAAACGTTTAAAAACGCACTTGAAAAACTGAGAAAAGAGCAGAAATAATGAGAAGACTTACGAGGGACAGGATAAAATACGAATTGGAGCAGCCCAACGGCTCGGCGGCCTTGGCAGGCGATCCAGGCATAGACAAGATCGCGCTTTGCGATGAAACGCTTGCGATGTTTTTGGAGGAGGGCATCGGCTCTTCCCTGCTTGCAAGGCTTGCAAAGAGCAGAACCTATATGCTCAGGATGAGCATGAATCCCGAGCTGATTCCCACCGTTCGCAATGCGCTTGCTTCCGAAAACCCCAAGCTCCGACGGAACTCCGCAAGGCTGCTCGGACTCATCAGCAAGGACGAGGCCGACACGCAGCTTCTCGCGCGTTCGCTGTTTACGGAGGATACGCGCTTCGTGCGCCCATCGCTGCTGCTTGCGCTCGGCGCAATAGGCGGCCCGGGTGCGCAGGCGGTGCTTGACGCATACGAACCTGCCCCACCCGCCGATGAGACCGAGCAAAAGCATTATGACGACGAATGCGAGGCTCTGAAGCTCGCGCGCGTGACCGCCATGAAGCATGAAAAGCATACCTTCATCGGTCTTGATAAGGAATACGAAATAGAGCTCATGGCACCCGATCAGTTGAGCGAAAGGCTTAAAGCGGAGCTTGAGGAGCTGGGCTTTTCCGCATACGACATAAAAAGGGACAGTTTAAAGGTCAAAACCAACGATTACCTCGGACTTTTTGATGCCCGCTGCTTCCGTGAAGCACTGTTTCCGATCGTGTTTGGCACCTCACTGCGTCCGGACAGGCTTGCGGCCAAGGTGCGCCCTTTCATGGAGCGCTTCATGAAGGCCACGCACGAGGGAACTCCTCCCTATCGCTATCGCATCGAGATAGAGGGCGAATCTACCGATACGACCGCGCTCAAAAAGGAGATACGCGACGCAATCGACGCAGGGTATCAGAAGAAGCCCGAGATAGTAAACGCTCCATCCAATTACGAAATGGAACTTCGCATCGTTTCGGCAGGCAACGCGTCGAGGGTATACCTCAAGCTCTACACCGTCAAGGATGAACGCTTCGCTTACAGGCTTGAGACGATCCCCGCTTCGATGAATCCGTCGACTGCGGCGGCGGTTTTGCAGCTTGCAAGCGAGTATCTGACCGTAAACGCGCGCGTCATCGACCCCTGCTGCGGCAGCGGTACGCTCCTGTTCGAGCGCGGACTGCTCTCGCCATGCGAAACGCTCACGGGCGTGGACATTGCGCACAGGGCGATCGATGCGGCAAGACGCAACGCTGAAGCCGCCGTGCGAATGGGCGTGAAGCTTGCTAAATTCGTATGCAACGATATAATAAGATTCGAATGCCGCAGACCCTATGACGAGCTTATCTGCAATCTTCCATTCGGACACCGCGTCGGCACTCATTCATCGTGTGCGCTTTTGTATGATGCGCTGCTTAAAAAGATTCCGGAGCTTGTTAGGAGGGGCGGCATTGCGGTGCTGTATACGATGGAGTTTACGCTCCTTAAAAACCTCATCAAGGAAAATCCCCAGCTTGAAATTCTGAAGCAGGAGCGCACCGAATCGGGTGGACTTATGCCGATGATATTCATCCTAAGGGTGAAATGATTATTTCGCGGAGCGTTTTGCTCCGCTATTTCTTAATTTTTCGAGAGGAAAAACATATGACGATACCGATGTATTACGATTACCCCATGGTAACAGAATGCACCGCTCGGGTGCTGGAAACAAAGCAAAATGGAAACTCCCTCATTGTTCGGCTTGATAGAAGCCCGCTTTTCCCCGAGGGCGGCGGTCAGCTCTCCGACAGGGGCAGCATCGATGATCTATCCGTTTCGGATGTCCAAATCGTGAATGGGGACGCATGGCATTATTGCTCTTTAGGGCAGAATGATGGCCAAGCTGAGCTTATAGAGGTTGGTTCGCTCGTCACCGTGCGGCTCGACGTTGAAACTCGGCTCGACCGCGCGGAGCAGCACACGGGCGAACACATCCTTTCGGGGCTTGCAAGCAAGCTGTTTTCGGCGTGCAATGTGGGCTTCCACATGGCGGAGGACTATTGCACCATTGATCTTGACACCTTTTTGACCGGAGAGCAGCTTGACAAGCTCGAATCCGCCGCAAATGCCGCCGTTCGAGCGAATCTTCCGATACATACCGAGGTCGTGAGTGGCGAGGAGGCCTCCCGCCGCAGCCTTCGCAAGCACGCTGATAACATCGAAGGGGATGTGCGCATCGTATATATCGGAGGCGGCAGGGTGGATTCCTGCACCTGCTGCGGAACACATCTTAGCAGCACGGGTATGGTAGGCTCCGTCAAGATCACCGACAGCCAGCGCTACAAGGGCGGTACAAGGCTTTGGTTCGCCTGCGGCAATCGTGCAGTCGCGGCAGCCGCCGCCATGCAGAACGCAATGACCGCGCTTGCAAGGAAGTTCTCCACCTCCCGTGAGGAGCTTCCGAACGCGATAGCGAAGCAAATGAATGAGATCACCGCTTGCAAGGCCGAGATAAAGGCAAAGTCCGCCCTGCTTGCCGAGCTTTATGCAAGCAAGCTTATTCGGGAATCCGAGCCTGTCAAGGGAATTCGCCCGATCGTAGCCCAGCTTAACGGGCTGAATTCAATCGATTCGAAGCTCATAGGCGATAGAATTTGCGAGATGGTCCCTGCGGTCACGCTGTTCTTCACTTTCGGAACGGATGGAACCAACTACAGGATGGCGTGTTCAAATAAGAGCGGCATGGATATGAAGCAGCTCTGTTCCGCCGTCAACGCCGCCGTCAACGGCAAGGGCGGGGGCAGCCCCATGTTCGCGCAGGGACGCACCGCCGAGAAGGTTTCGGAGGAAACGATCGAAATGCTCAAAAACTATATTATCAGTGTTCTTCGGGGCTGAGTCCCAATATTATTTTTGTTGACAATTTTTGCAGTAGGAATTATAATTGATATAGAAACAAAATAGTGCGGCAGTCAGCGGGCGTAACCCCCACCCGCCGACCTGCATATGTGGACCAATCACATACACAGCGGAAATATCCGCGCGCGCACGAATCTATTATACGTTCAAGCTTCCAGCTTTTCAAGTTTTTCTTGAAATTCGGGACTTCCGTGTGAGGTTACGCGCTCATTGTGTATGTAATTATGCACATTGAGCGCTTTTTGTTTCTCCCAAGGGTTCGTAGGCGCGGGGCGAAATTATTCGTAAAGCGCATATCTACCATGTAGGTATAGGGTGTCTTTCACTATCCGGCTTTAGCACTTTTTGTTTCTCGCCGCCCCGCCCTACGGACTCTAAAGGTGAAAACTTACGCGGAAGCCCGCTTATTATATTTGCCGCGCTTCCATCTCCCCGCTTCCGGTCTATCCGTAAGTGCCCGCATTTGGATAAACCAAAAGCGGGGGCACAGCAAGACCGGATAATCCCCTCCCCCTTAAAAGTTTTAGGGGGAGGGGCGTTTTTCAAAATGCCCCCAACACGCTCTACACGCGCCAGAGGCTAAAGAAATAGCTTTCATCGGAAGGCAGGTCGAGCTTGGTTATGTCAACTCCCGTGTAGTAATGGGTCAGTATCTCTAAATAATCCGCTCCGTCCTTCGCCATCGCGTTCGCCCCGCATTGGCTCATTCCAACGCCATGCCCGTAGCCGAGGCAGGTTATCTTCACTTCGTCCTTGGTGATTTCAAACGAAAAATTTGTGCTGTGCAGCTTGAATGCGCTGCGCATCTGCTGCCCTGTTACGACCGTATCCCCAAGGCGAACGAGCTTCACCCTGCCGCTTTCGGTGCGATCCCAAATATCCACGCTGCCCACAGGCGTTGACATGTTTGCCTGAGGGAACGCCTCATTCACCTTGCTTACGAATTCCGAAGATGTATAGGTGGTTTCATTGCTGAATTCGGGCGAACTCTCCTCCCCCGTGCTTTCGACGGAGACGAGGTACGGCAGCGCGACCGCAAAGACCGCTTCGCAGTTCTCCGTTCGACCCCCCGAAGATGAGTGATATACGGCGGTAATCAGCTTTCCGTCGCAAACTATCACCTCACCGCTTGTCTCATTAACGGCTGCGCAGATCTTATTAAAGTATTTGTCAAACGCCGTTCCCCAGTGCGTGCGCAGCTCCTCTGTGGTTAAATATGCCTGACAGCAGGTGTGATCCGTGCAGATAGTGTGTCCGCTTTTGCAGCGCTCCTCCCCGAGCATATGTTTCACCGCATACGTTCGCGCGGCGACCGCCTGCGCCTTGAGCGCTTCCTCCGCATAGGAGGCGGGCATCTCCGCTGCTACGACATGCACTATGTATTCCTCCAGTTTCATCGAAAGGGCTTCCTCTCCGTTCCATACCTCTATCGTATCGGAAAGCTGCATGTCCGAAGGCTGCTCGTCCCCTCGCTTATCCCCATCATCCGTTGCGAGAAGGTCAAGCCCCTTTAGGATGTTCGGCAGCAGATCAAGCCATGACTGCGCACCGTTCGGGTTGATTCCCGCTGCGTGATCGAACGCGCTTGGCAGCCTGCCGCCCAAGACCGCATTGTACGAATAATGCAGCAGGCACAGAACGATGATGCATATCGTAATTTTACGAAGATTCCCTCTTTTCCTCATGCCAAATGGTATGCGCCAAACGAACCAATCATGAATACAACGGCGCAGGTCTTTGTGTACGAAAATGAATGAAAGCGTTTTTTTGGCGAATAGTATTAAATACAATGCATGACGGCCGCTTGTGGATACTGCCCCTATCAGCAAACACCTGAATGGTTGTCACCAAAATGCCATTGAATTAATCGTTGGCTATATGTATAATAATCACAGCGGGATATTGAATCATGTTCCGCTTAGAATTGAAAGGAGAATCTTCATATGCTGCTCACTTACGGTTTCAGCGCACTTTTGCAGGCGGCCGAAAGCCCATTGACCTCCGATTCCGGCGGCTTCTTTGCGCAGTGGCTCGCGGGATTGAACATCGGCGCGATCGTGCTGCTGCTCATCGGCATCGCGCTCATCATCGTCGAGATGATAATGCCGGGCTTCGGCATTGCGGGCGTTGCGGGTACCGCCGCCATCATTGCAGGGTTGGCTGTCGGCTCAAATACTTTCGGCGCGGCACTTTTTTCGCTCGCCATCGTCTTTGTGATACTGCTGATCGCCGCGCCCATCATATTTAAAGTGATCTTTGGCAAGCGAAAACGACCATCCAAGCTCGTCCTTAACGAAAGCATCGATTCCGCTTCGAACGACCGCTCCACCGATTCCGCAAAGGCGCTTGTTGGAAAGAACGGAGTTGCGCTCACCGCGCTGCGCCCGTCGGGCATCGCCATGATCGACGGCAAACGCATCGACGTGCTTGCTGACGGCGAATTCATCGCCAAGGGCGACAAAGTGACCATCGTCAGCGTTCAGGGTACGCATATCAGCGTCGTCAAGGCCGGAAAGTGATATGCGAAATGATTCGGATTTAAAAAAGGGCAAGCGAACGAATAAATTTGCTTTTAAAAGCTCGATTTATGATTATTCGGATCTCGTAGCGGCATCCGAGCACGCCTATGATCCCGAAATGGACGAGGACGAATTAAGATCAAAACGCCGCAGGGACTGGCTGATGCTCATCATCGGCATCCCGGCGTTCATAGGAATCATCTACTTTATCGTATGGCTGTCGCAGAGGTGATGCCCCAATGGGTACACCGCATGGGACACACAATAATTAAACACCCCCTAATTGAAAGGAGAACCGACATGAACCTCATCAACACCCTTCTCAGCAGCGCCGTCGTTGCGGATCCCACGATTTCCGCAGGCGCAGTGATCGGCATAATCATTGCCGTAATCATCCTGCTTATCTTCTTCTTCCGCTTCTTCCCGGTAGGGCTTGCTATCACCGCTCGCGCATCCGGCGTACATGTGGGACTTTTCCAGCTCGTTGGAATGCGTCTTCGCAAAATTAAGCCCCCTCATCGCATCGTCGAGCCTTTGATAAAGGCGACCAAGGCGGGACTCAACCTCAACATGAGCAAGATGGAGGCGCACTACTTAGCCGGTGGTAACATCGACCGCGTCGTCAATGCGCTCATCGCCTCCCAGCGTGCGGGCATCGAGCTGGATTTTGAAAAGGCATGCGCTATCGACCTTGCTGGCCGCGATGTTCTGACCGCTGTTCAGATGAGCGTCAGCCCGAAGGTCATTGAAACGCCGATCATCGCGGCTATCGCGAAGGACGGTATCGAGCTTCGTGCGAAAGCAAAAGTCACCGTTCGCGTGAACATCGACCGTCTCGTCGGCGGTGCGGGCGAGGAAACTATCATCGCGCGAGTTGGCGAGGGCATCGTTACGACCATCGGTTCGTCCCACAGCCATAAGGACGTACTTGAAAACCCCGATTCCATCTCCCAGACCGTACTCGGCAAGGGTCTTGACAGCGGTACCGCGTTCGAGATTCTGTCCATCGACATCGCGGACGTGGACGTTGGTGTGAACGTCGGTGCGAAGCTCCAGATCGACCAGGCCGAAGCTGACAAGCGCATCGCGCAGGCCAAGGCGGAGGAACGCCGCGCAATCGCAGTCGCGCAGGAGCAGGAGAACAAGGCGGAGGTGCAGGGAATGCGCGCCCGCGTTGTCGAAGCGGAGGCGGAAGTTCCCCGCGCGATGGCGGAAGCGTTCAAGAACGGCAATCTCGGCATAATGGATTACTACCGCATGAAGAACATGATGGCGGATACCGAGATGAGGGAGTCCATCGGAAAGAATACCACATCCGCTCAGCCCGAAACTAAGTAATGTGACCCATGAAAGGTGAAGCTAAAATTTCATCCGAAAGGAGCTGATGAAGATGGGCGGCATATTTGGATTTGTCTTTATCTTCATTATTTGGGTGGTTGTTTCCGCATTACGGACTCAGCTTTCGGGGCAGCGGAACAATGACCCGAAATCGACCGACGATGGCGACGCAAATTACACCATGCATGATGCAGCACTTGCTGCTCGTGAGGCACTCCATGACGCTCGGCGGTCGGCGGAAGTGTTCTTAAGGGACGAAAAGCCGGTAATCAAGCATTCCACCGATGATTGCACGGGCGGAAGCATCCACACCGATTACCACGAGGGGACGCCCATGCGCCCGCTAGCCTCTTCGAACAGTGTGCAGCGCGCGGGAACCTTGGGCAATCAGGGCGTATTGGGAACCGAGGGTCGCCCCTTCTCGGAGCGTAATCGACCCAACGCAGGCAGTGGCTATCACGATACAGGCCGACCGCGCGATACGGGCAAGCCGCGCTCTGCGACTCAGCAAAGGCGTGATACCGCCGCATCCGCCGTGGCTACGATTTCCACCGCTCCCGCTTCGTCCGATGCCGCTCCCGTTCCTTCCGCAGCAGCACAGTTAAACGGCGCGGAAAGGCTGCAAAAGTCGATTGCCGCATACCCTGCGGCGGTGCAGGGCGTGATTTGGAGCGAGATACTTAATCGACCGCTGGCAGAAAGACAATAAGCCTTCGGCAATTGTTTCAAAATAACCAAATGCTATTTTCTTTAGCGATAGCCGTTGCGATTGCCTTTGCAATAGCTATTTAATCCCAACGGGAGTCTCCAATAGCGAGGCTCCCTTTTTTTGTGCAAAGTAAAGTGCTATAATCATAGCAATTCTTAAGGATGGGAGTGAAAACCTTTATGTTTTTTACGGAGGTGGGAATAAAATCAGGATTTTTAGGCAAGCTGCTCGAAGTGCTGCAGGATTTCGCCATGCATTCGGGGCTTAGGCTGATTGCGGCGGTCTTGACACTCATCATCGGCTTCAAGCTTGCAAAATGGATATGCAAGGCATTTGAAAGGGGCAAAGCGTTCAAGGGACTTGGACAGGATGTGCAGGGAATCGCGCGCGGCACGATCAAATTTCTGCTTCATCTAATAGTTATAGTGCTGGTCATCGCAATCCTCGGCATTCCGCTTGCATCGGTTGCGACAATCATCAGCTCCGCAGCGGTGGCTCTCGGCCTTGCGCTTCAGGGCAGCCTTTCGAACCTCGCGGGCGGATTGATGATACTCGTGTTCAAACCCTTCCATGTAGGCCATTTTATCGAGGCTGCGGGATTTTCGGGCGAGGTGGAGACGATCGGCGTATTCTATACGGCGCTGCGCACCCTGGATAACCGCAGGGTCGTGCTTCCGAACGCAGCGCTGTCTAACGCAAACCTTGTCAATTTCTCGGTCTATGATACAAGAAGGGTCGATCTCACCGTTTCCGCAGGCATCAGCTCCGACAGCGAGGTGGTGAAGGCGATCATTCACGGCGTTATCCTCGGCGAAAAGCTTGCTTTGCTCGAGCCGGAGCCCTTTGTGCGCCTGAACGACTGCACGGATGGAAAGCTCAATTTTACCGTTCGCGTCTGGTGCATGTCTGAGGACTACTTCACCCTATACAATGATTTGCAGGAAGACCTGCGCGAAGCTTTCGTTCAAAAGGGCGTTGCCCCCGCGCTTACCAAGATGGAGCTGCACATCGACAAATGATTTAATTTTTCCCGAGCCTTACCGAAACAAAACCTCATGCTGCACCCATGGTTTTGACTAAATCGCAGATATGAACTCGGTTTTGACAGAATCACAAATATAAACTCGATTTTGATAGAATTGCAGTAACCAAGCAGTAACCAAAAGGGCAAACGAGCGTCGGCCATTGGCAGACGCTCGTTCTTGTTTTAGTTTCTTGCTTTTAACTCACCATTCTGCGGTTAAACCGCCAATCGGGAATTATTCAGCAACAACGTTGATGGTGCCGGTGAAGTCACAGAAGTTGGCTTCGCTACGCATGTTGTCATAGGATACTGCGAACATACCGGTCATCTGGAGACCCGGGGAGGAGAGTACGAGACCCATGCTCTCGAATGCGCCGTTGGTCACATCGACCCTGATGAGATCCTTAGTCTGTGCTGCAGAGATAGCACCCCAGTAGAAGGTGTTGCCAATCATACAACCGCTCTGGTTGTAGAAGCTGCCGGTGTTCATATTGACGGGTTCAAAGCCGAGATCGGCGATTTCATCAACGCTGCCGGAGCCGAAGAGATCAATCCTGTTCAGGCAGCCGTATGCGTCGACCTGATACATCATGCCATCTGCGCCAAAGTCCATAGCTACGCAGCCCCAGGTGATTTGGGCAACGAGTTCCTCTGTGAGGGTGTTTACGTCGATGGTTACAAGATCAACCGCGCCGCTTATACCAAAGAGGATATCATGCGCGTTGTCATATGCCATCTCGTTGTAGTAATTGGGGCTGAGACCAAGATCCTGCCTGGAGCCGAGCATGCCGTTGCTGCCCATGGTGTACCTGTACATATGGCCATTATTGGAGTATGCATAGACATAGCCGTGGTTTGCATCATAGGCCGCAGCAACGATATCGAGTCCGCTGGGAGTGCTCTCACCGTTGTAGAGGCTGGCGATATCGGTCGTATCGAACAGAGTCCACTGGGTGGTGGTAAGGTTCAGACCGTAAGCATAGATGTAGCAATCCTCGTAGTTGCCGGGGAGTGACGGATTAGGATCGACCTCGACATTGACCGGGGTAAGGGTGCTGCCGTTCCAGAGGTATACGGAAGCGTTGCCTGCGTAGTCGCCTACAACAACGTAGTTGTCTGCGGAACCCTGAAGGGTGATCGCGGTGGTTGCGCCGCGGGTGTACTCGAATACGCCGATCTGACTTACGAGAGTGCCGAGAGCACCTCCATTGTTGGTGTAAACAGCAGCGTATGCGACGTAGTGATCATCGGTTACGTTGAAGCTGAAGTTGCTTCCGCTTGCGCTGAAGTTATTAACGGTGGGCATCGTGGTGTCGATATGGAGGGGGATATCCCACTTCCAGCCGGAGCTTGCTTCGGTGGTGAAAGCATTGGTGTTATGGCGTCCATCGTTATCGAACTTAGCTTCAATACGGATAGTCATATCAGTGCCGTACTGAGCAAAGTTGTAGTTGGAGGGGAACGCGCCGTAGGTTACGCCGAGCTGATCGCGGACAGAGGTGTCCCAGAAACCCTTAGTGCAAATGCCAAGGTTGGTGATGACATGCTCGTTGCCGTTGGAGTCGATAACAAGGTAACGAACGTTAGCGTTGCGGAGCAGACCCATGTACATGACGTTTACGGTGTCGAGAACGCTGTCGCCGTTGGGGGAGATAGCGTTGCGGTCAGCGTAGTAGTAATCCATGTTGCCAGGATTGATGAACGGGTTGATGCCGAGACCCTGGATGGTGTTGCCCTTCTTGTAACCGATGGTGTTAACATAGTTGTTGCTGTTCCACTGATCGTAATCGTTCTGATAATAGTAACCGAGGTCAATCGTGGGAGCATAGTTCCAATCGCCATAGTATGCGAGGTAGGGAACGGTGAGGCTTACGCTGTCCTCTTCAACGGGCATGAGCTCGATGAAGCCTTCTACGAAAGCACCGGAGGTGTAGTACTCGTCAAGATATTCCATGCAATCGTCGGTCAGATTGATGACGACGGTAACATCGGTCTCGCCGTTTGCGGGAACGGTAACAACGCTGGGCATATTGAAGTTGACCATGCCGGGGGTTCCGCTGGGTTCCATGAGGCCAAGAGCGATGCGGCTTGCGAGAACCGCGTCAGCTACCTGAACCTGGCCGTTGCCGTCAACGTCTCCCATTGCCGGGTTGTCGAGATCCTGAAGCTGGAGAGCGTAGCGTGCGATGAGAACCGCGTCTGCTACCTGAACCATGCCGTTGCCGTCGACGTCGCCTGCGAGGCCGCCGATTTCCTGAGCGATGTCCCAGCTATAGCCTGCATAGACGATAACGGGTTCGTCGCCATTTTCACCCATGTAGCCGAGGAGTGCGATATCATCGAGAAGCACGGAGGGCTGGATGGTGTAGTTGAGGGCGGTACCGCCGAAGTTATGTACGGTGAAGGTCATGCTGAAAACACCGGTCTTTTCGGGATCGTCGCCGAGCTCAAGCTTCGGACGATTGCCGACGGTGCCGTCAACGGTGATATAAGCCTTGGTGGTAACAGCCTTTGCAAGGTTCATTTCACCTGCGCCCTGATTGCGGACTGCCGCATAGCAGCCGCCTTCATCGTAAATGGGGGTAGCGGTGCTCATGAGGATGATGTCGATCATTTCCTTGTGCTGACGTGCGGTCAGGTTGGGGAAGTTATCGTTTACATACTGACTGATGATTGCCATACCGCCGGCGATGTGGGGGGTAGCCATGGAGGTACCGTCCCATGCCTGATAGAGCGCACCGGAGAGGGTGGGGTCGGTTGCGGAGTAGATAGCGCCGCCGGGAGCGATGATCTCGGGCTTGATACCCATGACGGAGGTGGAACCCCAGCTGGAGAAGTCGGAGGGCTGGTCGCCGCCGATAGCGTCAACGATGCCAACGCCTTCGGAAACGGTCATAGTCTTGTCCTCAGCTGCTACGAGGATCTGAGCAACTGCCAGAGAAACGATGACGTGGGGGATATGACCGCCTTCATAAGCGACCATGTTGACAGCGCCTTCCTGGTTGTTCATGACGATACATGCAACTGCGCCCGCTGCTTCAGCGTTTGCAGCCTTGTCGGTGAAGTTGGTTTCACCGCGCCATACGAGTGCGATCTTGCCGTTTACGTCAACCTGTGCGAAGTCTTCAACAGTACCAACGCCGGGAACTACGACGAATTCTACGGTCTGACCGCCGAGAGCATTCGCCATGAGAACGGGGTTCTCTGCGTTCTCGTTGTAGCCGTAGGACTTGCCTTCAACGGTGACGTAGAGGGACCGAGACTTGGAGTTGTTGACTGCCGCAACGGAGATGCCGTGCGCCCAGGTGGAGGGGGAACCTACTACACCGTAGTCGGGGTTCTGAACGAGGTTGTAGCCGTCGTAGCCCCAGGTGTTGGTGGTAATATCGCTGGTGCCCCATGCATTGTTGAATGAAGCTTCGTAATCGTTACCTGCTGCCATAGCGAGGTTTACGCCCGCGTTGACAACGCGCTCATACACTTCGCCGTAGCTTGCATTCCAATAATCTTCGGAGCCGCAGGGGGAACCGAGGGAGAGGTTAGCGGATTCTACGCCCATAACCGCGCAGTCCTCAAGAGCAGCAAGGATCTGTACCCAGCTTGCGCCGCCGGTCGGAGAGAATACCTGCATTGCCGCGATCTGAGCATCCTTTGCTACACCCTGGATCTCGCCGCCGTTACCTGCCGCGATACCCGCAACATGGGAACCATGGTCGCTGGACCGATGGGATACGTCGTAGCTGTTGGTGTAGTAGTTCCAACGGAAGGGGATCTTTGCGCTGTAGTAAACGTTAGCGATGTTCATGTTGCTGCCCTGGAGACGGCCGCTGTTGATGAAAGCAGCGATATCGTCGCGGGAGAACTTGACGTTCGAGGGATTAACGGAGAACGCGGGATGGTCTACCTTACAACCGGTATCGATGATGGCAACGATGGTGCCTTCGCCGGAGTAATCAAGATCCCAAGCCTGGATAGCGCCGACCTGAGTGGTGGTATTGAAGAGCTTGGGGCTTTCCCATTCCATAGCAACGAACGCCTTCACGCCTTCGAGCTTGTTGATTTCTGCAACAAGGCGGTACTCGCCCTCAAAGGCGAAGCCGTTAAACAGAACAGTGTAGTTGTTGGTGACCTCGATTGCAGCACCGATTGCCTTGCTGATTTCGCTGGCTGCGGTCTTCTGTGCTGCAAGGAGTTCCTCGCGGTAGCCGTTTGCTGCCTTAAGGTCAGCGCAAACGTCCGCTGCGGGCTTGGCATCGAGTTCAACCATGATTGATACGATGTCATTGGGGTTGTGACCTTCTTCAACCGCTGCATCGGCAGCTTCGAAGGTCAGACCGTTCCTGATGCCGGAAACATCGACGGATACGGTGTCCTTGGCTTGAAGGGTGCCCTTTACCTGTGCGGTCGAATCCGCAAGTACGCCCGTGAAGGTCGGAACGACCAGCAGCAGCGCCAGCAGGCACGCGATGAAGCCTTTGAATGAGTTCTTCATGTCTTTTCCTCCTGATAGAGATTTGTGAAACAGGTATACATAATTAGTAGTGTATACCCATTTTACTATAGTATAAAGTGTTCATTCGCAAGTGTCAAGGAGAATTTATACGCTTAACTCAATTTTTATAGCAATAATATGCCGCTTGCATAAATATGGCAGAATTGTTAAATTTTTATTTGCCCATTGATAAACGGCGTTGATCCCAGTCTTTAAGGCGAGGGAAACTAAATACAATGCCGTGCGCATCCGTGTACTGTATCGGTACACGTGTGAACGGCATTGGTTAAAATTCAGATCATAGTATATTTACAGGTGAGTGTGTGTATCAGTTCACTCCGAGAACGAACCTCAGGATCATGAGCGCGTCGGCTACCTCGACCTCGCCGCTGCAATTCACATCGCACTGCTCGAGTGAGCAGCTGTCCGTGATGCCGAGTGCCTGACGCAGAACCATGACCGCGTCGGAAACGGTGAGCGCGCCATCCCCATCCGCATCGCCCGCAAAGACGGCGGTTATGTCACCGAGAGTATCGATGCCGCAGGTGAGGGTCTCGTCCATTCCGATGAGTTCGCCATCCTTATACCAGCCGATGAAAGTTTCGGTGTTGGTGACTGCGGTCAGGGTGTAATAACCGTCATCGTAATTGTATTCGAGACCGGCCGAACCGTCGCCGAGCGTTGTCACCCTAAGGGGTTCGGAGAAGCCCTTTGCTTCCACTTCGATAAGCCTGTAATCGCAATCGGTCGCGTTGATTCGCTTAAGCGTAGGACAGTTCAAGGCGCGGAATTCGGTGCAGAAATGCTGACCGAAGAAATTGGCATAACAGATTTGGAAGCAGTCGCTAATATCCAGGCTCGTGATATGCGTTGAAATCGGATCAAAGATACCCTTGGTTCCTTCGTTCTCGGGGAGCACATCTTCGGAGGGTGCGCCGCTGACATTCCAGTAATCCGTATGACTATTGCTGAGCAGCATGTAGGTGGACGTGCCGGAAAGATCGAGCGGTCCGTAGACATCGGGGCTGAATATGTCATAATACTCGTTCCGATATGCCTTGAAACTTAAACAGAATGCACGGATTGACATCAATTCAATAGGATACTCAATGATAGTTGACGTGTGAAACTCGACAAGGGGCAAGTAGTACATATCATCCGTATATGGGAAGGAATGTACGCCGCAAAGCTCAAAATCAAGGATCACGTCACCGTTGCAAACGCCGGGCACGTCGGTGGGCTGCTGAAAGAAAGCACGAAGCTTTTCAATGTCCGCTTGATTGGCGCCTCTGCTATCGTAGGCGGACGCTCCCAGTGCAGATACGGATACCATTAAAATGGTAGCGCATAGGAGCAGAGCGAGAACTTTGCGTAGTTTGATTAACATAATTATTTCCTCCTTAATTAATCATTATTGATCATTCAATTTCGTTGCCGTCAAAGGCATAATAGGTGAAGCCGGAAAAAGCAGGATCATCCCGGTATCCGGCAGGCCTATACTTATAACAGAGAGTGCCATCAGTATCAAAGAATAGGCTTTGTGTGGCGACATCCAGCTCACATTTGCCAGACTGTCTATATAAGTGGAGAACGACATCTCCTTCGTAGCCAATAAAGTTCAAATTCGAGCTTTCTACAGGAGAAGCACCTATTGCTTTGGCTATATTGTGCGCATATAAAGCAAGATCATCTACATTGGGATAAGTTGGAGTTATATTATATCTCCTAACAAAGTACCTGTAAACATAATCATACAGCGCATATTCATTATCCATGTCGACAAGGATATCATAGTTGACAGGAACAGCATAGTTGAAAGTGGTTGAAGTTGCCGTCACAACGATGCTTTCCAGCTCCGCATCCTCTGGAACTTCCGTCGGCAAATAATAGCCGCTCGGCTGAGAGGTTGGAGCCTGTGCAGCATCCGCGCCGTCTCCCACCAATTGAGCCGCAATTGCGCCGGAAGAAAGCTGCTCAATGTAGTCGGAAACACTGGTGAACACCAATGCAGTTTCATCTTCATATTCCATTAAGCCGTATTCGGGTACCTCGATGATTTCATTGCTTATACTGGTGCCGTTAATCAGATGGTCTACGTTAAATATCGGCATACAAGCACTGCAATAGATGCTTTCAGCATAGATGATTTCATCAAAGCCCGCTCCTCCCTGAGTGCAGGGTTCATTCAGCGTTCCTTCGTAATGGTCAAGCAGCCAGCAGCAATGATTGAATTCATGCTGGAATTTGGCAATAAGCCTTTCCATATTGTAGATATAATGCTTGCCGCCGTATGTTCCAAAATCTATAATATTTCTATCATACAAGTGCTCATTCGCAACAAGAGTAAATACCTTGCCACCGTAGTAAGCCATTCCCCCAATGTTGCTATTCCCAGCCGTCAAACGATGAGCAACCAACAATCCCAATGAATCAAACTCTGTTTCATGTGTGTTCATGTAATCAAACAAGTTCCAAAGTATTACCTGAGAACTCGTATGCCTGATATCAATATCTGGATTAGGGGTGGGATTTTCCAAATCAGTGCATGTGCATCTGCCATTGAAGTAGTCCCAATTTCGATACTTGCCGGAGCCGTCCCCGCCTGTGAACAGGTTTCCGCAGGTGCATTGGGATGCATAGGTGGGGCCGATCAAGCTCTCATAGCTTTGAACGGTGAATTCGAGATTGATGTTGAAAGTATTCTTGTAAGGGATGCTTGCAATCTTCATCGCTTGAAGAATGCGGCTTTCGATCTCGGCGGTGCTAAGACCAAGGTCTCCGAAAAGCCTCGCATAGCTATCATCGTAAAGAAGCTTGATGCGGATCGTCTTCTCGGTGAATTCTGCTTCTGCGGTGGTGGAAGCAGGCGTTGCAATGCACATGAACAGCATGATAAGCACCATGGTCACCGAGAGCATTGAGTTGATGCATTTTTTCATTTCAGCCATTTCCTTTCTTGCCATGCTTTTTGTAAGTATAAGTGTTTTTTGTAAGGAGCAAACATTGACCTTTCAGCGAACACAGCCTATTCTACTATTAAGTATACCATACAGTATTCGAATTGCAACCAAAATTTGCCAAAAATTAAAATATATTTATTTGTTTTTGATAAGCCCTATATTATGAGTCTCAACGTCTTGACGCATATAAAATACTTCATACAGATGCCGTTTTCGGCTTACAATCACCCCGCCCGGAAGCTTTCCCTGCTTTTATCATGAACCTGTTATAAAACAAAAGTATGTCGCTTGCATAAATATGGCAGAATCGTTAAATTTTTATTTACCTATTGACAAACGGCGTTGATCTCAGTCTTTAAGGCGAGGAAAACTCAATATAAGGGGTTTAGTGCAACAGCCCCTTGCTTTTTAGCTGACCGCTTGGTTATGATAGGAATGATAGGATACCAAAGAAAACCGTAAGAATCAAACCAACTATCGAAACAATGTTTGCTCTTCGATTCTCTTTATCCTTTTTTATAATCAATTTTTCTTTAGTTGCTACTTCTTGAGATAATTGCTTAAGCGAGCTTACCCCCAATGAACAATTGTTATTATTTAAGGCATTCATTATGGATTGCATTAAATCAGCTTCTTTTCGCGAAATAGAAATAAATGGATTTATAGTTTTAATATAAAAACACATATCTACCATGAAGTTTCTAACTCCCGCTTCTTTCTCCCGTCCAAAAATGTTTTTGAACGCATCATCCGTGTGGGAATCATAATAATATATTGCCGTTTCTTATAAATCCAGAATGCTTGTGTAATTATTATTTGGATTAGTTTGACATAGCTTTTCATAGTTGAGGTTAAGATGCTCAAACCAATATATAGAGTTAACGTTGGAATATAACTTTGCTGTTTTTTGCAAAGTATGCCTTATTTCCTCGTCATATATATTACAAACAGCATTGTGAAATCTTCTCAAAAAGCGCCGCTGTGTAGCACTTTTCACAATAATTATATAGAAAGCAACAAAATATAGAACCATAAACATCGCTATAAAGACGGTTATAAATGGATTAATTTTATAAATATACATCTAACACCCCTCCATCATAGAGATTTGTGAAACTAGTATACATGATTAGTATTGTACACCCATTCTACTATAGAATAAAGTGTTAATTCGCAAGTGTCAAGGAGAATTTGTACGCTTAACTCAATTTTTAGTGTTAAAGCGTCAATGATTGGTAACACCGAGCATTGACGCTTTAACACTCCCTTTTTTATCATATACTTAATTAACCGTTGACGAAAGTGTGCTTCTGTACAATTCTTCCGGTAACGGTTGATGTATTTGAAATCCATCACTGCAAGAACAGCTTGGTTATAGCATGTAATTTACAAGCGTCAAAGGCAGTTCGCTAGGTTCACTATTCTTTATCTTATTGTACATTTCCCGTGCAGCGTTGTTATTTGCCGGATTAAATTTACTATAGACGGTCGTCAGATAATTAATAAGCTTCTTAATACTCTCATCGCTTAAAAGCCCTTCATAGTTTCCTAGCTCGCATGTCCATCTTAGGGCTTTACTTACTAAAAATTTGCGAAGCAATTGAGCAACGTGGAGTTTACCGGAGCTCTTTCTTATCTCAGCGTCAAGTTGGTGCTGGTAATCCTTCTGAGTAACATTAAGCAGTTTAATTGCCATTATATCTGCGGCACCTTCCTTAACTATGTAGAAGAGACGTTCGATTCTATTCCCATATTCATTAAACAAAATATCGAAGATGCCAAACTCAAACTTTATTATTGCGTCGAAAGACAGTGGGATTCTTTTCTCACGAAAATAATTAAAAACATACCCTATCTCCGTAATGAGACAAGTTTTAATCGCTTCATCGAACGTTTCTTTCAATTCACTCATGTTATATATACGGCTTTTTAAACATTCATTTGTGGCCCTAGCAACTTTATCTATCAAACATTTGGTTAAGTCTTCAGTAATGTTGTCCTCCTGACCATCACCCAAGTCGGCAAACCATCCTTCCGGTTTTACCATGGTCTTGATACAGTCTTTTACCAATAGGTGTAGCTCATGAAAACATAGCTGAATGAGCATATAATTTCGTTTATCCAAGCTATCACTTAGCAACCTGATATCTTTAGACATATAGTGAGCCATCTCATGTGCAAGAATAACAAACAAATCACATGGCTTAAATAATAGGTCTGCGGGTACAGCAATCACATATAGATCGATGCTTTTATCATCATATTTAGTAATGTTATCATACCCCGAAAGCAGACGCATAACATGCGCTCCCTCCGAATTAAATGGTTCGGGACAAAGTAAGAACGCCGTGGTTCGTTTCGTGTCTCCAAATGAAGCGATTACCCTGTCAATATAGTTTACGTACACAATTCCTAATTTTACAGGCAAGTCATATAATGAAACATGATGCCCTGGAAACTCCAGAAACTGCCGATCTGAGTTCAAATATCCTTGCAAAGCGTTATCAAATACTCTAATAAATTCATATGAATCATCAACAATATAATTCTGAAGCTTGTGGATTTCCTTATAATTCTGAAGCTTGTGGATTTCCTTATCGTAGCTGAATTCTTCCTTCTCCAAAAATAACATATATCCACGCAATTTTTCCACCATTCGAAGAAAAAACTCCAGAGCGAGCCAAAATTTTTCAGTAAGTTTCGGAAAAAATTGTTCATCCCTAATTCGGCAGAGAGCATTAGATTGAACTGTGAAGATATTCCTCAATTCGCTTAAACGCTTACTAAACACAGCATTGCTGCTATTAGGATTATAGACAGAATTTATTAATGAAGACACCTCTTCCATGTCACAACCCACAGCTTTTACAGGCTTTATTTTTCCAAAACCTTTCCCATTACCATTTCCATCACCTGAAGTCTCCGGCACAATGAAAGGCGCATCTAGCTCGGCCGCAAACACTGCGTCTTTGCGGAATTCCAATTGCCTACCTTGATCAGTGATATACCTTAAGTAAGAATGAAGTTCCTTTTCGCTGAACTCTCCAAAGTCAAATTGTATATCGTCAGTGCCAAACGAGGCAAAGCGTTTCGGCCTACTATCTGCTTTACTTGCATTATCTATTATGTCATATAGTTTGCTGTAATGCTTCACCGTTGCACGTAATCTCATGTATGAATCTTTACTTGAATCTGCATTTCCATTATAATCACTCTTTATCCAGCCCCACTTTATCATCGGTATTGTATAGCTATACAGAACATAATTATTATCAAGTACGAACGAGTACAAAAACTTGGTTCCTGTAACAAAGTTTGTGCTATCGAGCATAATCATTATATCTCCGCGTGCTAATGGGTAATAAATTTCCCAATAAATTGATCCGCGACACCCCGATTCCGGCGTTAGGAGCTTATTTAATATATTATTCAATTCATTTGCATAATATGTCAATTCTTCCTTGTCTGATACGCGCCGCACGGAAATCGTCATCATAAATCTAAAGTTGGCTTGGTTGGAGACTTCCTCGTAGCCCTTGGAGCTCTTTTTCGAATAAATCAGATAATTGCGTTGCATTCCCTCGGGATCAATTGTGTCCTTATGTAATTTATTTAGGCCGAGTGAAGCTCTAAAACTGTTAAAAGGGTTCTCTCCACACGATTTAGCTTTTGCAATCTTTGCACAATCAAAGTGCCCTAAGCATACATACTCGTTATCTCCCTGCGGTACATCATGCTTTGTAAGTGTAACTATTATATCTTTATTTTCGCTGTTCCTGCTCATATCTACTCCTGATTTAGTTTATTCCAAGCATCCCATTGGCGAGTTTATTGATCTTTTGACAAACAATGTTATAAAATAACCTCGTTTCCTCATCTTTTAAGTTCAATTCGCTTTTTTCACAACGTTTTAAAACGTATTTTCGGTACAGTGGCAGAAGCGCATCGCTATAATCTTCTATTTTATTGTAAAGCCATCCATACAGAATATCTTTATTTCCTTTAAGGTTGTCCAATTTTTCATGATCAGTAAGAGTCGTTACTTCTTTTTCCCTTGATTTAACTCGTTCAATCTCATTGCCTATTTCTCTTAAAGCGCAAACCCAAATAACTGCATAAGTGGATGCTGATTCCATATGAACACCGGAAGAACCATGAGTATCATAGAAAACATTGTCCAATAGCACTCCATCAATACGATCAAATCCTGCGATGCAATAAGAAGCTATGATGCTTATTAAACAAGTCACCTGTGGTTCGTATGACTCAAATACATCGCGAGTAGCGTCTTCCACTGCTGCTTGCAAGAACCTCTTTACGCTTGAGTTTCTTGAATCGGAGGTAAATAGCTCATAGGCATTCTGTATATCAGTATACCTTGTTTTTTCGTTACCTGCCAGTATTCGAAAAACATTTGCAACGATTCTACAACATTCCAACCTGTTAGCAACGTAGTAGACAACCTTATTTCTACTTGCAGAAGCTCCTTTTTCAATCCATTTATTTGCTTTCTTACATATTCTGTTTGCGCTTTTTATGAGCCATCTAGGAACATAGACTATACGTAGTGCTTTACAAACGAAACAGCATGAAACGACAAGTGCGCCCACCCACAAAACAAGCAACGCTATAGCTCCAATCGTAGGATAACAGCACTTGTGAACGTAAAAAGATAAAATAGAAAAAAACGTAAACAAGAAGTACATTGTGTATAATGTGAAGAAATATTTTGGAAGCGTTCTGCTGCGTCTTTCAATTGTTTTCTTGCCCTTTTTCCCTATTGAATTCATTCTGTCCTTTGTATAAAGCATTTCAAAGTGGTCTTCCTGACGATAGCTATGCCCATGCTTGTCCCTCGTTGGGCCGAGCTGAAAAATAATTGCAAAAACTCCAATCGCAAATGTGCAAACCGTTATTGTACTATCGCGCAAAAGCTTAACATTATCATCCTGGAGCAGCTTTTCCTCAAAACTCGATGGCTGATTTGATGGCGGTGTGCTGCCGGAAGCATACACTGTAGATAAAGGTTTAGGGAACAACACGCAGCATAATACGAGTATAATAGTTGTGATCTTAAAGACACCCTTCACGTGCCATTACACCCCCTGAAAAGGAAGACAATCGATAAATTTTGCAAGAACACAACAAAAAAAGATGCAAAACCGCATTCATCGGATTTTGCATACCTTTTTTAGTTCTCTAAAAGCGAGGATAAAAATTTTTTATATGCCTCAGAATTTATAAATTGACCGCTAAAGCTATTGCTCTCAAACAGCTCTCCCGCAAATGATGATTTTGAATGCTTTCTCCGTGGAACGTCAATACCATCATGATTATCAAAAAAAGATGAATTAATCTGCACTTCACTTGTGGTGTCACCACCAGCGAAGCTATCGTTCAAAACTTTCTTGTCCCGATCCATTATTATTTCTCTATCTCCTCTCCATGTACACACATTAAGACGCATAGTATTCTACGCATCTCTATTTGCGCAAATTATTCACAACCCGCAGATGCACAGGAGAAGTATCCTCCAATCATATTCACTTTATACATCTTGCAACGCTCAGCCAATTCGAGCCTTGCGTGTAAGGTGGCGTTTTGCTAAAAATACCACTCTGTTGCACGTCTAACCGAGCATTTAAGTGCATGAGCAAAAGCCGCACTTGATATTGTACTGCATTATCCGTATCAATGCAACCCCTCCCCACAAATATAATTAATTTTAATCGCATTAAATGAAATATATTTTAAGATTCGTGTCCAAATTATTCGGCTTTTATTATGAACCTGTTATAAGATAAAAGTATGCCGCTTGCATAAATATGGCAAAATCGTTAAATTTTTATTTACCTATTGACAAACGGCGTTGATCCTATACAATTATGAAGCATGGTTACCCCGAATGAAAGAAATAAAGCGAAAAATGGACTCCTTCGTTCCATATATGTATTCCACCGCCCGACAATCGACGTCGCTCGTCCGATGCCGCCGCATACGGTGCGCAGAGTCTTACGCGTTCTCATATGCTTTGTTCTTATCTTCGCGGCGTTTCTGAGTTCGGGCTGCTCCATCGCAATTGACGACCCTTCTCCCACGCCTTCGGGCTTCGGCGGAAATGTCCCTCCCACGGATTGGGGCTATCCGTCCGATCCCAATTCAACATTCCCGCCGAATTGGAATTTTGAGACGGAGAGCGGAACGGATCAGACCACCTCCCATCCTGCCGCGCTGCCGCCCGCTGCGGATTCCTCCGAGAGCGATTATGTGATGCATAACCTCATCTTTCCTTGGAACATGAGCGGGAAAAATTCTTCCAACGCGCCCGTTTACGAGGTTGAACCCTTCGTCCTCAGCTTCCTACTGCCAAAGGGATGGAAATGCCTGTCCCGCCCCGTGGTACCCGAATTGTACCTCGACGCAAAAAACGGCACGGATACCGGAGTCGGTGTCGTATACTCGATATACTGGATATATGACGAGACCGATGTCTGCGTCGGCGCGGTCGGATACGACCTATACCGCGCGTTTTCCTCGCACGAAGATGATCCCGACGCGATATACTCGATGATAAACGATGACGAATACTACCGCTTCGCAACCGATGAATACTATTATCCCGTCTATAGCGGCACGAGCAATGTTACCGCGCTCACGCAGGTGCTTGTCTCTGCGGAATGGCTCAAGAGCTACGGCGTACAGAGAGCCTCCGACCGCCTCCACATCGGCATACTTTCCTATGATAAGGACTGTGGCGTGTACGCTGCGTTCGACATTTTTCCGGAATCGCTGAATTCGATCGAGCTCATGGATGTCGCGGGGAGCATACGCTTTAGTTCAGCAGGGTAGCGGACGCGATTTAGAGCGCGGTGTACTGCTCACGGCAATATGTTTTTTGGAAAAATGCGTACAAAAGGCCCCTTCCCGGGCTGTTTTTATAAACGCGGGAAGGAGCGGAAGAAAGGAATCGAAATCACTCAAACCTTGCAATGTAGTCGAAGGTTCCTGTGAAGTGTGTCGCCGTTTCAAATGACGTGA
>JAFLSU010000010.1:28107-32627 GCA_022510765.1 Christensenellaceae bacterium | reverse complement strand
TGGAGCAGCAGTGACCTCGGGCGTAATGTTGGGGGTCTTAGTAATTTCCGCAGCCTGCTTTTCCGTTGTCATATCGGCAGAGGGCGAAGGGGACTTCTTCTGAATGTCCCCCTGCTGAGTTGGCACGCAAGAAACAATCAATAGAGCCGCTAAACCAAGCGCAGCGAGGACGAGAAGAACGGACAGTTTTTTTGCTTTCATTTTGAACATCTCCTTTTCTGCGGGATGCTAATCCCGCGCATTGTTAGTGGTTAAAGAAATTCTTGTGTCTTCGGCAATTCCCTCAACTATCGATTCCATTATCCAATGTGCATATAAAGTCTGATTGGAACCACTGTTGACAGAGGAGTTGGTTACTTTAGTTCCGCCGCTTGATGCGGTATACCATCCCATGAAGGTGTATCCGCTCCTTGTCGCTTTGGGAAGACCGTCTCCATAACTATAAGGTATGTTTGGAACAACCTTCATGGTTCTCGGAAAAACTACACCGCCGTTAGCGTTAAATGTCAACGTTTTATACTTGAAGCGGTAGGCCGAGTATCCATTATTTAAGAACTCGCTGCAGAATTTCGCTACAGTCAGTGGGCGCGTTACCGTTTTAGGCGGAGTTTCTTCCGTAATCTGTATGCTGCCGATAGATCCATCAGCATTAAGGGGGATCTTTGAAATAAAAACGCAATGACTGTCATCACCCGTACTAATCAGCGCATCGCCAACTTCAAGTATTCCGAGTGAAGAGGAGCTAACTGACAATTTCGTGCAATAAGGATTATTACTAGGATTAGCAAAATTGCTGGTACCTACATGGGACTTAATTCCCCAACAATATGACAGAAAAGCGCTGCAATCCATTCCATAAAGCGGTCCGGAGGATGGGCAAGCCAATGCCGCCTCATAAAACTTTGCACTGGTAGAGCTTATCAAAGAATCAAAATGAGCGAGTGATATGTATGCAATACTAGTATCAGTATCTTTAGGTGTATAGTTAGAGTTAAAGACAATTGTTTTTGGGTAGTTGGCATAGGAAGTCCCAGCAAACCTTGCTCCCCTTGAGTACGGAATTCCGGTTTGAGTTTTGTTTAGCGCAAAAGTAGTAATAACACCATCGCGAGGATATGAATAAACGGCTTTTTTAGGCGTCCAAGTATGCCCGGTCAAGTCTATTGATTGATTAAGAATCATCAACCCGGCGTTTGTTGGAGTGCGCTCAAGAGCTTGGCTCCCTGCATCCGGCATCACTGTTGAATCATAATAATCATTTTCCTGATGCCCCTCCGTACCTTCGCAATATGCGCAGGTGCGATCCGGGTCGTCCAGATTCAGAAGCTCCGCCACATCGTAAATGCCGTACAAATCAAATTCCGTCATGTATGGGAGCAACTGTGCGGTATCGGCTTTGGACTGCTCCGATGCCTGTTGACAAAGCGCCCGAAGCACTTTCATCGGAATCTGATAGAGGGTTCCGTCGACCGTGGCAACAAAATGATCCTCCATGACGCCATAGTAGCTTGTATTATCCAACAGATGCACATCATCAAGGTACATAGTATAGTTGAGCAGCTCCCCGACTGCATATAGATTCCCGCTGTCGGTCGGAAGGAAGCTGAAAACATCGTCCTTGGGGCTTATCCTTTCCGCTTTGGTGCTGTCAATACCGCATTGGTACACGATTCCACCCGCAAGGTACATCATTGTATCATCATTTACTACATAGAAATGCCTGATTTGTTCCGATCCAGCTGACATAATGGTTGAAAGGGCATCTGTTTTGAGGTCGACAGACTTAATATACGCAGAACCGTTTTCAAAAGTGGTAAAGTATAGGGTGTCACCTGAGATGTTGATGTTATCGCCATCCTGATTGACAAGGACGCTACGCTAGCCATTGGATTCAACGTACAGTTTCTTTTCAAAAAACTGGTATGTTTTATCCTCGTAGTTTCGAATCGGGTCGCCATACAGCATGGCATCATGGTCACAAGCAAGAGAGAATTCGGCATATTTTGCCTCAGGATAGTAGATCGAGTCATATGCAACGTCGTTGATTTTGAGCGCTGCTGCTTCGGCAAACAGATTTGCCGGAATTTGCACCATCACTAAGATGATACAGAAAATCGTTGAAATCAACTTTTTGTTCATAATTCTCTCCTCCTTGTTTGATACATTTTTGGGGCGCCTCGTGCAGATTCATATGCTTTGCTGTTTAAACTGCAAAGAACATAACATTATTAACTATACCATGTTCCATCATCTCTCTTTCTCCATTCATAATATATACGCTATAGCAACGTATTTTAAAAAACAACCCGGACTTTGTATTTCTAATGTATTTTACCATAAAATGGGAACAATATCAATAGTTAAATAAATACTTTTTTTGATCATTCGAAAATTTTTGCATTAAAATATCTATTTTCGTTGTTAATGGTTCCTTGTTTCAAATTCTAATTCATTAATATGTAGTTTTAATGGAAGACTAGTAAAGCTATTGACAAACGGCATTCATTCTATAAAATAAAAGTATGGACTCTTCGAGCAGAGGCATGGAGACTTTTCTCGTCTCCATATTGGCATTCTTTCCTATAAATCGGGATGTTGCGATGCTCGCTTGGTGACGGCTCACGGCGCACAGGATTCGACTCCCGTAATCCGATGCCAGACAAAAAATAAGGAAACCTTATGCTGAAAACTTTTCAAAACAGAATACTCGCATCCATCCTGTGCCTGCTGCTTACTGCGCTTGCTACGCTCTCTCCCGGCACGGTGGTTTACGGCACCCCTCCAACGGTTTCGGTGGCGGTTTCGTCCGGGGAAGCGGCGACAGATGATGAGAGCAGGCTTCGCGATGAAACGGAGCAGCTCAACCTCATCTCCGCCCTATGGCAAAGCATCAACGAAGGCGATTGGCTCGCTTGGGCAAACCTCTATACCCCCGTTGAGCGGGAGGACAGGCTTGCGCTCGTTCAGAATGAGCAGAATCATCAGGAACATATCGGAATACTGACAGTAACCCATGTAAATATGAAGGAAGTGATGCGCGTGGACAACTCCTACGCGCCATGGATATACTCCGAGCTGCACCCCTATTATGAGGATGAAAACTCATGCGCGTGTTACCGCGTGTGCCTCGACATCTCCGTTGCCGAGGATAACGGCTATTACAGTAGCGGTGAATGCTATCAACTGCTTGTTCTCGTAAAGGACGATGAAAGCTGGGGCATAGGAGCCATGTGCTCCTGTCCTGACGATCTGCTCCCGGGCAGCAATCTCAATCATGAAAATCCGTTCTATGCGATAAAAAATAAGAATTACATTGATGCTTACATAATCTTTCCGACGGACTATATCGAGTATTACGGCAGCGACGCGCCCGATCGGCAGGAACCCTTCGATGTCAGCTTTGTGCTTCCAAGGGGCTGGTCGTATCGTGAACTCGGCGATGGGGCTTGCTCTTTGCTTCGCGCGTGGGTGAATGACGAAAATTTCGATCACAGCATCGTCCTCATCTACAACAGCAGCAATGTCTGTGTTGGTGCGGTGGGTTTTGCTAAGGTAGCCTACGAGTACCCAAGCCTTCACCCATTGTTTGCATCGCTCGAAACGGATAAAATACGCTGCTCTTATGAAACGAGCTGCATAACCGTTTCAAGGCAGCTTGAAAACCCTTCTACCAACGTGACTGCCATCTCCCAAATGGTTTACTATCAGCAGGCTCCGAACGAGGATGCGCCCACCGCTTCCGCAATCAACCCTATAATCCTTTCCTATAGTGCGGAAAGGGGCGTTTTCATCACGTTTGAATTCAAACCGACGGCACTCAACGGCTTGCAGCTTATGGATATTGCCGAGGGAATAAGGATTTATTGACGCAGGGAATTTCGCTGCGCCTTCCCTCATCGCATTTCATTTTGTTGCAGTTTAATATATATGTGACACTTAAGTCATAGGAAAAGGAACCCATTTTCGTCAACGGCTTATTAAGTGCGTGATGAAAAATGGATGTTAAAGTGTCAACTATTGGTGTTATCAATCATTGGTGCTTTGACGCTTTTCAGCAGATTCCGAAGCTACAGCCTCTTTACACATTTGAATGAATTCTCCAACTTTCGTATTCGAAGGATCATAGTCAGGACGCTGCATAAGAAGCTTATGGTAATGCGCAGCCTCTTCCGTTTGATTTAAAAGAAGAGAGCAGTGGTATAGATATTTAATTGCATTAACGGAGTGATCCTTTTGCGCATCCATGCGTACCATCAATTGCTTGGTGCAAAAAGTGTCCCCGGAATCGATATTTCCATAGAAAAATTCCAATACAGCAAGGGAACCAATAGAATAATCACTATACTGAAGAGCTTGTCTCAAAATATCTCGAGCTCGTCCGGCAGAATGATGAAACACTTCCATGTTTGCATATGGTAAATACAATGCAGCAGCATTAGGAAATCGTTTAATACCTTCAGAATAGATCCACCGAGCGGTATTCTCGCTTTCATAATCGCCAACATTGTTTTGCTGTGCTT
>JAFLSU010000010.1:0-28007 GCA_022510765.1 Christensenellaceae bacterium | reverse complement strand
GCCCATGCCAGCCAAACTTTACCATCGGTATTTTTTTCCACACAGGCTTTTCTGAAAATCCAACGAGCGGTATTCTCGCTTTCATAATCGCCAACATTGTTTTGCTGCACTTCCAATTGCGCCCATGCCATCCAAACGGAACCATCAGCATTATGATTGATACAGGCTTCCCTGAAAATCCACCTGGCGGTATTCTCGCTTTCGTAATCGCCAATTTTGCCATGTTTAGATTCTAACTGTGCCCATGCCATCCAGGCGTTGCTATCAGCACTACGCTTGATGCAGGCCTTTCTCATAATCCATGCGGGAAAATATGGTTCAAGGGTTGTCCAAGGCGAGCCTTTTTTCAACAATAAATGGCACCAGTTCCGTAGAGAAGCTGAAGAAATCCATTTTCGATCAAAGCACTGTCGGTAGAACAATAGTTGAACCCCTTCGTCGTTTATGTATAAAGGAAGCTGATCAAAATATCTGGGCGGCTGAGCTTTGACTTCATCTATTATTCTGTTAATCAAATACTGCTGAGCGTTTATGCTGGCATACGCCAATCCACCGGAAAGTTGCATAATCGAATTTTTGAACTTGTTCTTAAGATGACCATAAGCGGATCGATAGTTCGCTAAATGCAATTCAAATAAATTTGTCAATACATTATCTATGTCCTCAGAGTCCAATAATCCGCTGTCAGAAAACAATTCCTCAAAAAACAGTTTTGATATTCTCTCATGCCGGGTTTGATACACTCCGCCATTCAATGATATTTCGCGGCTCAATGCACTTCTTCCATCCCCTGGAGATAGTTTAAGTTTATTGCATACGTATCTAAATTGTTCGTACTCAAATCTGACATTATAATGCTCGGATAAAACAATATGAGCGAGTAAGTGCAGCGCATCCATAGATCGCTCCGAAAGATTGCTAACAATTTCATGCGCAATTTCCTCCAGCGAATTCTTGTCGCTCACTGCCATCAGCATAGCGGCATATAGGAAACCATATGAGCGTGTTTGGAATATCTCTTTGATTTCTCGCCTGCTTTTGGAATGCCGCAAATTATTGCATACGCAGTCAGCAAAAGCCCATGCTTCCTTTGCAGTCAGCGTCTGCATGGGTACATCCAATACATCTCTGTCAGAAATTCTAAGGGATTTTTTCAACAAATTCCATTCGTTTTCACGAGCTCCTAAAATCAATGTGTACCCGTATCCGATGACGGTATCCAAAAATTGCTTAAAATCCGGGCGATCCGGAGGATTATCCAACACAAAAACAGAATTTTCTGGAACTTCTTCAGGCAGATCAAGTCGACCATATCCTCGATAATAAAAAACAGATACTCCACTTTTCACCAGCTTCGCGCACATTTGCATCAAAACCGTAGATTTTCCTTCTCCCCCGGGGCCCGTAAGTGCATGGACGCCCCCATTCACTGCATATTGATACAAGGTGTCTACAATATTGCGTTCTACGATAATTTTGTCTGAGAACGCCAAATTCCATCCACAGCGACCGCCAAGCAAAAAACCCTGAATATGATTGGGTTTGACAGAAGAAGATTTACTTCTCAACAAATCGGAATTTGAGAGCCAACAGGTGTTCGTTGTTCCCGTTGAAGCTTGTGATTTTCCGCCAGTTGAAGCTTGTAATGCGTAGCGAAAGTTATAAAAGTCTTCTCCGTCTGGCTGCAATTCGCCCTGGTCATCAGGATCCCACCTCATAAATTTCAAATCAACACGGCCTGTTTCTTCATTCCAAATATGCCATATCATTCCAAAATCTGAATACTCATCATTTTCATCCGTAGAGGTTCGATAGGAAACAATATTGGGAATTGAAACAGATGAGTATTTTTGGCCTAAAGAAATTCGGTTTTCCTTTCTTTCGGTATTCCTTTGGTGACGGTCTCCGCATAGGTATGCACTGATGTTTTCTTTCGAAAACATTCCAGTTAACATCTTCTGTTGCCTTTCTGACAGGTCAAAAAAGCTGTTGTGGCCAATTGCGATGCACGGCAGCCCGCCTGACCGTAATTTTTTCCGAATTTCATCCGATGTGGCTGTAAGCTCATCTGTCATTTGACCATCTTTTGTTTTCCCGTCCGCAATTAGACTGGTATTTAAGTGAAGGAGATGTAGTTTCTTTCTCCATGTTCGAACATGAACACGCACCGGAAGTCGACCGCTATCCTCTTGATAAACCTTAACAGACTTGATCATTTCAATATAAGGTTCATAGCATGAGAGAAGTTGTTCAACCCTTTCATGAAGCATATTGGGGTCGCTCTTTACGCCTGTAATAATAATCCTTCTATCAATTTCAGCTGGTATTTTATTTGAAACATCATGATTCCCTGGAATTACAAAAACATCTTTATCTGCTTCAATACCCATTGCGTCGATCAACTGCGGAAGAAACTCCTTTGCTTGATCGAAGTTTTTTTCAACAAAATTATGAAAATCTCCGGTAATGACCAGCAGCTTTTCCCCTAATGGAACATTTTCGAGTTGTTTGCGAACAGAATCCAGGATCACATTTTTCATATTATTCCACAACGGATCGGTTACGAGATGTAAATCAGAAATGTGCAAAAGGTACGTCATGACGAATCCCCCAATCTATATATCTTTTGTGCCTGCCCCATTCTTTCGCTGCAACAAAGCACGTTTATTATACAATAGAATCGCCTGTTTGCAAGCACTAAATTGACTCTTTAACTCTTTTCGCTCCTCACATTTCATTTTTCTATTGACAATACTATGATATGGCACTAAAATAAAACCATCCGGCAGGGCTTAGCGTTTTTGCGTTCGCCGGAATAAAACTCGAAAGGAAGGTCACGGATATGGACGCTGACAGCAGCAGTACAGGCGTGGGTCGATTGTGTTTTGATATAGAAGCCGCGCTGCCCCTAGCGAAAGCCATTCTGCGACTTTCCGGGATTTTGATTGCACGAGCATAATATATCACATAGCTAAAGCACATGACCCCGCTTGCCGCCCATATTGAAATAAGGAGGTAAGCGTATGGCAGTATTTTCAACCGATCTATCGAGCACCATTGAGACGTTGCTCGAAAACAAGCGATATAACAGCGTAAGGGATATTCTCGTAACGGTAAACGCAGCGGATATAGCCATAATTCTCGCGGATCAGCCCGCGAACAGGCTCATCCGTCTGTTCCGTTTGCTCCCGAAGGAGCTTGCGTCGGATGTGTTCGTGGAGATGGATTCCGATCTTCAGGAGCAGCTTATAAACAGCTTTTCCGACAAAGAACTTGGCGAACTCGTGAACGAGCTTTACATGGATGATGCGGTCGATCTTATCGAGGAGATGCCCGCGAACGTCGTAAAGCGCATCCTGTCCCAAGCCGATCCCGAGACGAGAAGGCAGATAAACGAGCTGCTCAAGTATCCCGAGGACAGCGCAGGAAGCCTGATGACGACCGAGTTTGCAGACCTGACCCCGCACATGACTGCGGAGGAGGCACTCGGCCATATCCGTCTCACGGGCATAGACAAAAAGACCATAGACGTATGCTATGTAGTAGAAAAACGCAAGCTTATAGGCCTTATCTCGCTCCGCACGCTCGTGCTTGCCGATTCAGGTTCGCTCGTTTCCGACCTGATGGACGAGAACGTCATTTCCGCAGGCACGCTCGATGACATAGAGGAAGCTGCGGGCATGTTCGCAAAATACGGCCTGACCAGCCTCCCCGTCGTGGACGGCGAGAGTAGGCTCGTCGGCATAATCACGGTTGATGACGCGATCGACGTCATTAGGGACGAAGCGACCGAGGATATTGAAAAGATGTCCGCTATCACGCCGTCGGATAAGCCCTATCCACGCCTTGGCGTGTTCGAGCTGTACAAGAACCGCATACCATGGCTTCTGCTGATGATGATCTCTTCCGTATTCACGCAGATGATAATCGGGCGGTTCGAAGCTGCGCTTGCAGCACAGATAGTGCTTGCCTCATTCATCCCGATGCTGATGGACACGGGCGGAAACTCGGGCAGCCAGGCTTCGGTCACGATAATCCGCAGCCTTTCGCTGAATGAAATAGGCTTTTCTGATATTTTCCGCATTATTTGGAAGGAACTTCGGATAGCCACGCTCTGCGGACTTTCGCTCGCGGCCGTGAACTTTGCAAAGCTCATGCTCCTTGACAGGGTCGGACTAATGATCGCCGTTACCGTCAGCGTTACCCTTGCCGCCGCGGTCATCATCGCGAAATTTTTCGGCTGCACCCTGCCGCTTCTCGTTAAGAAAATCGGGCTTGACCCCGCAGTCATGGCAAGTCCGATGATAACCACCATCGTTGACGCGATTTCTCTCATAATCTACTTTGGCATCGCGACGCTGATGCTGAATATCTGACGAAGGTTTTTTTAGGGCTCGGAATTTGTATTATTTTGGTAATACCAAAATAATACAAAAACGCAGGTGAAAATGCAAAAATCTTTAGATTTTGCATTTTCACGTTGCTGCCGTACCAAACCCCGCTGGGGGCATTTTGAAAATAATGCCAATGTGAAAATAAATTTTCACATTCAAGACCCCCTAAAATTTTTGAGGGAAATGGATATTATCCGGTCTTTCTGTGCCCACTTCCGGATAGCCCGGAAGCGGGAAGGAGAAAAAGGGAAAACAAGGCTTGGAGTTTGTATAATTTTGAATATGTCAAAATTATACAAACTCCAAGCCCCCATAAAGAAAATCACAACGGATTCTTTTCCGCAGCGCCGGGCTTGCGCGGGTATTTTTGCGGTGTCTGTCCGTGTTTTTTGATGACAATCAGCTTGCGAACACCCCATACTGCTGCAAACTCCCTTATCTCGGCGGTCGAATTAAGCTCCCTGAGCGCATTCATAGCGCCTTTCAGCTCTTCGTCCGCGCTCGGCCCTTTGTACATGAGCGACGCTCCATTCGTTTTCACGAACGGCAAAGTCCATTCGGCAAGAAGGTTCGCGGACGCGACCGCCCTTGAGAGCGCAAAATCGAAGCGTTCACGGAATCTCGGGTTCCGTCCCCCGTCCTCGGCGCGAGCATGAACCAATTCACAATCTATTCCAAGTTCTTTCGCTACTTCGTCTAAAAAACTTATGCGTTTGTTCAGTGAATCCAATAGTGTAAGTTCGATGTCGGGACGCATTATTTTGAGCGGAAGCCCCGGAAATCCCGCGCCCGTTCCAACATCGATGCAGCTTGCGCCCTCGGTTATCAGTTCTGCGCCTATAAGACTGTCCGCAAAATGCCGAAGCACGACCCCCTCAGGGTCGGTGATCGCGGTCAGGTTCATGCGATTGTTCCACTCAATCAGCATTTCGTAGTAGCGAACGAGCTTTTCCGAACTTTCGCCGCTCGCTTCGGGTATGTATTTATCGATTAGCTCCCGCACAAGCGCGGGATCCGCTTTGACCTTCTCCTTCATTTGATTTTTTATTGCTCCTTGCCCTTATCCTTCAACTTTTCCGCCTTCAGCCGTATCATCAGCACCGCTATGTCCGCTGGTGAAACGCCCGAAATTCTGCTTGCCTGACCTAAATTTTTAGGTTTCATCCTTGTAAGCTTCTGCCTCGCCTCGATACGAAGTCCGCTTATCGACTCGTAGTCCATGTCCTCGGGCAGGGTCATCCCCTCCTGCAGCTCAAAGCGTGCAATCTGCTCGTTCTGCTTCTCTATATAGCCTCCGTAATGAGCAGAGATCTCCACCTGCTCCCTTGCGTCAGTCGGTATATCGGGCAGGCTCGGATAGAGCGCAAGTAAATCGGTATAGCCAATATTGTTGCGTTTGAGTAGATTTTCAAGCTTAACGCCCGTAATAACCCTGCTTTCGCCCTTCGCTTCGAGAAGCGCGTTCAGCCTGTCCTCGGGCGGCACGCTGACGGAAAGAGCGGCATTCGCCCGCTCTATTGCTTCCCTCTTGCGCATCAAGCGTCCGTAGCGCTCATCGGAAATAAGCCCCGTCCTGCGCCCCAGCTCCGTAAGCCGCAGATCGGCGTTATCCTGCCGCAGCACCAGCCTGTATTCGGCTCGGCTCGTCATCATGCGATACGGCTCGTTCGTTCCCTTCGTCACTAAATCGTCCGCAAGCACGCCGATATACGCGTCGGAGCGCCTTAAAATCAGCGGTTCATCGTTGTTAAGGTATAGCGCGGCGTTTATTCCGGCAAGAATGCCCTGCGCCGCCGCCTCCTCGTAGCCGCTCGAACCGTTGAGCTGCCCAGCAAAGTATAGACCCGCGATCTCCCGCGAACCGAGCGTCAAGTCAAGCGCGGTCGGGTCGATGCAGTCGTACTCGATCGCGTACCCGTAGCGCATTATTTCGCAGCTTTCAAGACCGGGTATCGTTCGGAGCGCCGCAGCCTGCACGTCCTTCGGAAGGCTCGTCGAAAAGCCTTGAACATACATTTCTTCGGTTGAAATTCCTTCCGGTTCAATGAAAAGCTGATGCCGCTCCTTATCCTTGAAGCGCACGAGCTTATCCTCTATCGAAGGACAGTAGCGCGTCGCGGCAGCGTGTATCCTGCCGCTGAACATCGGCGATCGGTCGAGATTCGAGAGAATTAACTCATGCGTTTTTTGGTTTGTATAGGTGAGATAGCACGGGTTTTGCTCCCTGTTCAATGAATCATGCATGAACGAGAACGGCGGTATCGGCTCATCGCCGTACTGCGGTTCCATGCGCGTTAAATCAAGGCTACGCCGTGAAACTCTTGGCGGAGTGCCTGTCTTGAATCTGCGAAGCTCGAATCCAAGCTCCGTGAGCTGTTCAGAAAGCGAGGTTGATCTTGCAAGCCCCGAAGGTCCCTGCTCCCTGTTGTAATCTCCGATATGGATGAGGCTCCTTAGGTACACCCCCGCGCAGATCACTAAGGCATCGCAGGAGTATTCCATGCCGCCCGAGCATATTATGCCGCAAATGCGGGAATTTTTGACGATTATTCTCTCACATTCATCCTGACGCAGGGTCAGGTTTTCCTGCTGCTCCATCACGTGCTTCATGCGAAAGTGATAGCCGCTTTTGTCTATCTGAGCGCGAAGCGAATGCACGGCCGGACCTTTTCCGAGGTTCAGCATACGCATCTGTATGAATGTCTCGTCGGCCGCAATGCCCATTTCACCGCCGAGCGCATCGATTTCGCGCACGAGATGCCCCTTGCTCGTTCCACCTATCGCAGGATTGCACGCGCAGAGCGCGACCGAATCAAGGTTCAGGCAAATGCAGAGCGTTTTCTTTCCCATGCGCGCACAGGCAAGAGCCGCCTCCACACCCGCGTGACCCGCTCCCGCGACTATTATATCATAATGTTCGTTAAAATTCAGCATGATGTTTATACTTTTAATGACCTATCCGGCATCCTCAATCGTTTTCAAACTCCGCCGATGTTTCGATTACTCTGCCTTCAAGTCCTTTAAGGCTCCCCATATCCTGCGGGAATTCTATCCGCACCGCCGCAAGGTGAAGCCCGCTTTTATTGGTTTTATTCAGCGTACGGTCGCCGTATTTATCGTCACCAACTATCGGGCAACCGATATGCGCAAGGCTCGCTCTTATCTGGTGCGTCCTGCCCGTCACGAGTTCAATCTCAAGCAGGCTGCGTCCGCCGACGGTAGAAATCACTCGATAGTCCGTTATCATCTCTACCGCCCTTGGCATGGGTCTATCGTATACGCTCATAATCGATCTTTCCGCATCCTTTATCCCGTACAGCGTTAGACGGCCGTGTTTGCTTTCAGGGCGGCCGAAAACCTCGGCATGGTATGTCTTTTTTATCGTCCGCTGCTTGATTGCTTTCGTTAGCCCAAATTCCGCGTTTTTGTTTCGCGCAAAGAGAACGAGTCCCGTCGTCATCACGTCGAGCCGATGGACAGGGTACACCTCCCTGCCGCCGAACGCCGAAAATAGATCGGTTTCGAGCGAGTTTCCGCCGCAGCCGCTTGATGCGGCGCTTGCGTCAGCGGCGGTGCAGGCGATGCCCGCTCGTTTATTCACGCATATCACGTTTTCATCGATGTAGCTGCACCGCACCCCGCAGGAAAGCGCCTTAAGCTCCTCGGTGAATGCGCTCCACGCGCCTCCGCTTGGAATGCTCGTGAAAGTCATTCGCGTTTTCATCGTCGGATGTTCGATGCTCAGACTGTATGCATAGAGCGCGATCTGCTGCCCAACCACAGCCTGCCTATTGTATCTTTGGTCGCCATAAATCGGGAAACCGCTGTTCGAGAGCTGCACCCTTATCTGGTGATGTCGTCCGCTATGGAGCAGCACATCGACAAGGCTCAGTCCGTTTTTCGTTGTCACCCTTGCATAATCGAGGCTTGCTTCCTTTGCTCCGGTCGTATTTTCGTTTGAAACGAACGAAGTGTTCGTGCTTTCGTCCCTGACAAGCCAGTCCCTAAGGTTCGCATGATCCCTTGGCTTACCCATCACGATCGCGGCATAGCGTTTTATCGTGCTTCGCGTCTTGAAGCTATTCGTTAGCCGCGCCGCCGCCTTGCTCGTCCGCGCAAAGACCATCACTCCGCCTACGGGGCGATCGAGACGATGCACAAGCCCGAGATACACTTCCCCGTGCTTATTGTATTTATGCTTTATGTACTCCTTCGCAAGTGTGAGAAGATCCGTATCGCCCGATGAATCCGCCTGAACCGGCATATTTATCGGCTTTTCGCACACAAGCAGATGGTTGTCCTCATAAATAATTTTCAACATTTTGTCCAATGGATCCACTATGGTTTTCGATACCAGCGCGCCGTGCAGCCGCAGGGCAGTATCAACGCATTTTTAGTGATCGGAAGTCCAATCTCCTGCGCGTCTATCTTCGCATTTTTATATCTATCCCCGATTGCGACCCTCATCACATTCCGAAGCACTGCAGGCGCAAGTCCCGTTGTGTATGAATTGATTAGGAAGAACCCGGGGTCATCGCTCAATAGCTCCGCGCATTCCCTGACGAGCGGGTATAGGCCGCTTTCGATGCGCCACATCTCTCCGTCGGGGCCTCTGCCGTAGCTCGGAGGATCCATCAAAATCCCCTCGTATTCCCTGCCGCGCCGCTTTTCGCGCTGTACGAACTTCATTACATCGTCCACGATGAAGCGCACGGGTCTGTCCGCAAGCCCCGATTCCGCGAGATTGTTCTTCGCCCATGCCACCATGCCCTTCGCGGCATCGACATGAACCACCTCCGCTCCCTCCGCCGCGAGTGCGCAGGTCGCGCCGCCCGTATAGGCAAAGAGGTTCAGCACACGAAACGGTTTACCGCTGCGCTTTATATGCTCTCTGACCAGACCGCGCATGAAATCCCAGTTTACTGCCTGCTCCGGAAATAATCCGGTGTGCTTAAATCCCGTAGGGCGTACGATGAAGCTGAGATCGCCATATCTCACCGTCCAGCTCTCGGGAAGTTGTCGATAGTATGTCCACGCGCCGCCGCCCGAACTCGAGCGGATATAATGCGCGTCCAATCTTTGGTGCTGCTTCATAGGCCAAATTGCCTGCGGATCAGGGCGCAGCAGCACAACATCGCCCCAGCGTTCGAGTTTTTCATCCCCGCCCGCGTCAATAATTTCATAATCAAGCCATTTATCGGCAAGAAACATGGATGCCCTCCCGAATGCGCAAAGCTCAGTTGCCCATTATCGTGTCGAAAATTTCCGCAAGCTCGTCCTTGCTGTAGTATTCGATGATGATCTTTCCCTTATCTTCATTGCCTTTGAAGCTGACCTTCGTGCCGAGATGCTCACGCAGGCTGTCCTGTGCGCTGATGAGTTCATTCGAAAGATTGCTGCGCTTCGGCTGTCGCTTGTTAAGCTTCTTGCTTTCGAGAAGTTCATTCACGCGCTTTTCAGTTTCGCGCACCGACCAGCCCTCATTGGCAGCTTTTTGAGCGGTGACTATTATCAGTTCCTCATCGGGTATCGAAGCAAGCACCCTTGCATGACCCGCTTGCAATGCGCCATCGAGCAAAAGACCCTGCACCTTTTCTGGCAATGCCAACAATCTCAGCGTATTTGCGATTGCCGGACGGCTCTTTCCGAGCCTTGAGGCGACATCCTCCTGCGTCAGATCATGTTCATCCATCAGAGCGCGTATCGCAGCCGCTTCTTCAATCGGATTCAGATCCTCGCGCTGAAGGTTTTCGATCAAGGCGACCTCCAGAACCTCCTGCTCATCCATCTCACGCACGATGACGGGAACCTCATTCAATCCTGCCATGCGCGCCGCGCGGAATCGTCTTTCGCCCGCAATTATCGCGTAGCGTTCGCCGTTCTTTCTTACGATTATAGGCTGCACAACGCCGTGCTGCTCTATGCTGCTTGCAAGCTCCCTGAGTTTATCCTCATCAAATTTTTTCCTTGGCTGTTCGCTGTTATTATCAATGAGGTACACGGACAGCTTGCTCACGCTCGTTTCCGCCGGCATTTCGCCGCCGCCGAGCAGCGCGTCCAATCCTCGACCCAATCCCTTCATTGTTTATCTCCCCTCTTACGCGTTCATTTGCACGCAGCACTTAACCATTTTCCTGCGCTTCATCCTGCTGTATGACCTCCTCGGCAAGGCTCACATACGCTTTCGCTGCCGAGCATTTCGCGTCATACAGGGTGATCGGAAGCCCGAAGCTTGGCGCTTCGCCGAGCCTTACCGATCTTGGAATTATTGTATCGTAAACTCTGTTTTTAAAGAATTTCTTGACCTCACCGACCACCTGATTGGATAGCTTCGTCCTCGCATCGTACATCGTCATGACCACGCCCTCGACATCGAGATTAGGATTGAGGTTCTGCTTTACGAGCCGCACCGTGTTCATTAGCTGGGACAGACCCTCAAGAGCATAATACTCACACTGAATCGGCACGAGCAGTGTATCTGCTGCAGCAAGCGCATTGAGCGTGAGCAGTCCGAGCGATGGTGGGCAATCGGCGAAAATATAATCAAAGCTATGCTGCAAACCCCGCAGTGCGTTCTTGAGTTTATACTCCCTCGCCATCAGACCCACAAGTTCTACCTCCGCTCCCGCAAGCTCTATCCTTGACGGAATCGCATACAGCGTTGGTATCTTAGTCTGAATGGCTATTTTTTCCGCGTTCACTCCGTTTATCAGCATATCATAGACGCTGTATTCGCACTCGTTCTTATCTATGCCGACACCGCTTGTGGCATTGCCCTGTGGATCGGTATCGACGAGCAGTACTCTCTTGCCCTGCTGAGCAACACACGCAGCGAGATTGACCGCCGTCGTTGTCTTTCCTACGCCGCCTTTTTGGTTTGCAATGGCTACAAACTTTGCCATACTTACCTCCCGATCGTTTTACTGCATGAATGCGGTATGTAGGATGAACATATTCGGCTTACATACCGCATTCATACTGTTTTCCCTAATTATACACAAGTTCCTTTGGTTTCGCAATGGTATAAAACAAGAATGTTTCACGTGAAACATTCTTTTCCAATGAGTGATGTATTTGTCATGCTTCAGACTGTGAGCATAATTGAAATCAAACCCTAACCTTTGGTAATGATACCGTCAGCATAGATAGGCACGCAGTCGGTTATGTCCTCCTGCATACAGTATTCAATATCCTCTCGAAAACCAAGGCGCATCAGGCGCGAATAGTGGAAGGTCGATGATAAATCAAAGCTACCGTCATGTAATCCTGAATACAGATGTTCCGAAATAGCTCCAATATCTGAAACATCACAATTTCCTACATATTTCCGTATTCTATTGATGATCGCACCCGCCGTGCACAGGTCATCCGCCGATACCCCGCCATCGGTGCCCGCGCATATTATGAGCACGTCATCACCGTACCCGGCTGCGCGCTTCGCAACAGCATCGCAGTTTATCAATGCACCAAGCAGCACACGCTTCGCGCTCTTCGCACCGCAGATGGCGGCGGTTCCGTTGGAGGTGCTGACTATGACGGTCTTTCCGTTTACCATTTCCTTGCTGTATTCGGACGGTGAATTGCCAACGGAGAACCCAGGCAGCATCAAACCACCGCGCTCTCCACCTATCACGCATTCCCTGGTGCCGATCTTTGACGCGAACGCCGCCGCATCTCCGGGCTCGACCGCAGGAATTATCTTCTCCGAACCGTTCATGACTGCGGTGATGATCGAGGTCGTACAACGCAGCACGTCAACAACGATAACGGTGCTGCCAAGGAGCCAATTATCGAGTAGCTTGTCCTTATATGTGATGACATCAATTTTCATAAATTAACCATCTCCATGTTAATTAATCGATGCATTGCATTATAATAATGCATTACATATTTAGATTTAACCGCACACATTATACAATGATAATATTATACCACAGTAATTTACATTTGCAAGAAAATTATAGTAATTTTATTCGGCAGACTAAAAGCACAACAGCCTGACGAGCAGAACACCAGATACCGCTCCGACAATGCCGCTTATGAGCGCGACGGGTATCGCATACCTTGTCTTTGACACGCCGATGCAGCCGCAATACAATGAAACCGTATAAAAAATCGTCTCAGTCGAGCCAACCATGACCGACGCGGCGCACCCGATGAACGAATCCGCGCCATGGTTTATTAGAACGTCCTGAAGCATTGCAAGCGCGGCACTTCCAGAAAACGGGCGCAGTATTGCAAGCGGAGCCAGCGCGGGCGGTATCCCGATGAAATTCATTGCTGGGGCGATTGTAGTCGTCAACGCATCCATCGCGCCCGAGCGTCTGAATAGGTTGATCGCCATAAGCATTGCGCCAAGGTACGGCAAAACATGAAGTATCGTAGGCACTGCCTCAGCCGCGCCCTCCGCGAACGCATCATACGGGTTGACCTTCTTGATAGCCGCATAGACGATAAGAGCCGCTATAATAATAGGAATGATTATAGTCATCTGCGCCCCGCTCCTCTCTCGAACAGCTTGCAGGCGGCTATCGCGGCGATTGCTGCAAGCACCGATGAAACGAGCGTCGGAAGCACTATCGAATATGGATCGGCAGAGCCGCATGCGGTACGGATCGCAAGCACCGTGGTTGGAAGCATTTCGATCGCCGACGAGTTGAGCGCAAGGAACATGCACATTTCATTAGTGCAAAAATCCACTCCCCCAGCCTGCTTGTTCAGTTGCCGCATAGCTTCAAGCCCGAACGGCGTGGCTGCATTGCCAAGCCCAAAAAAATTTGCGGCGAGGTTGAGAGTTATAGGAGCGGCAGCTTCGCCCACGTTCGGCATCAGCAGGCGCAGCGGGCGGCGCATCAACCGCGAAAGCGTCTCAATTAGTCCCGCACGCTTCGCGATGTTCATTATGCCCATCCACAATATGTATGAGCCGGCCAAGGAAAGCGAGAGCGTAGCCGCTGAATCCGCACCCTCGAGCATGTAGGTAAGAGCGTCGGTACCGTTTCCGTTCAGGCAGCAGAGCATTATGCCAACCGCCGCCATGATTGTAAAAATCCAAGCCATCATGGCAAATCATATGCCAAAAATGTATGGATAATTCGAAAGCTGTAACAAATGACATCAAAACAATTGATAACCAAAGTTAGAATTGTTTCCCGAGAAACATTAATAAAGCCCGCATGTGCGGGTAAAGTTACGATTTATTCCCATTCCACCGCGTCGATGGAAACGAGGTACTGCTCCATAAAATCCATATAGTCATCTATGAAACGCATAAGGTAAGTTTTATAACGGCTGTAGCCCGTTGAAGCTGCTTTCAGCATTCGCTCATATACGACATCCTCATCGTAAACGCCGTCCTCACCTATTTCTTCAAGATAGATAGCGTCGATTCCAAGCAAAAGGTTGATAAGCCCGTTTAACTCTTCCTCGTTCATAAAATCGAAATCACCCTGATTCTTGAATTTTCCGGCGATGAACTCCCTCGCCATAGTAATATCGAGTTCCATAAAAACCTCCTGATAATGTTTATCCCTACAAGGGTCAATTATTTATCAAAATCAAAAGCAAAATACGCTTTGCTGTACTGCCACTATATCGCCGCGCCTACCACATCGAATTCCGCGCTCGGCATCCTCATACCGAACCGCGCAACGAAGCTGTCACTGCCGTTTTCGGGCGATTCACCAAGCACGATAAGGTCTATTTCATGCTCATTCGCGAAGCTAACGAGAGCATTCAGCACATCATCCTCGCGCAATATCGTCATCTCGGCTCCAACAAGGCGTGAAGCAGTAAAAAGGTATTCAATGGCATCGGCTTCATTCACGGTATTCATAAAATTATGCCCCGTTTGAACACAATGCACGATATATAGCCTGTCATTAGCGGTCTTGTGATCCGCCCCTCTGAAAATCAATCTCTCGCAGGCGCGCTGCCCAGTGACGCAGACCATTATACCTTTGCCGTGGGGCAAGTCCTGCTCCGTCACGTCCGGACGAGTCAAATTATTATTCACATCCATATTTTCTCCCATCATTCTAACGAATCCGATTTCATCGCCTCACTTATTTTATTCGGCATCGCGGAATGCCGATAACACATTATCTGCTCGATCACCTCATCAACCGTCTCTGCGACGGTGTACAGCCCGAGATAATTGGGATTCGTAAAGCCCTCATCGACACAAAGCCTAAACTGTTCAAGCAAATTATTATAAAATCCATTTATATTTACTATCACGATAGGAAAATCATGATAGCCGAGCTGCTTGAGAGTGATGACCTCCATCAGCTCCTCGATGGTGCCAAAGCCGCCGCTCAGTGCAATAAACCCCGAGCTTAGCTCCTCCATCAGCGATTTTCTCTCATGCATGGTCGAGGTTTCGATGCGCTCCGTGCAGTTTTCAAAGTATATTCCGGGAACATTGAGTTTTTTGGGTATTACGCCTATTATCTCTCCGCCAGCACCATACGCTCCTCGTGCGGCAGCACCCATAAGCCCGGTTCTGCCGGCTCCGAAAACGAGTCCAATCCTCTCTTTGGCAAGTCGATGACCAAGCGATTCTGCAAAATCCATATAAACAGTCGGTATGCTGCTGTTTGAAGCACCGAATACGCAAACCCTCATATAAAAACTCCTTTTGAGTACGACCACTCCATAGTTCTAACTTAATTATAGCATCAAAATGAATGAAAGGAAAATACATAAAAATGAACATTTAGAAACAAATTGTTAAATATTCGTTAAATTTGCTTATAAATGGTTAATATTGGAAGAAAAGAGTTGTTTCAATAATATATTTCAATGAGGACGTTGACAAATATACTCTATCGTGTTAGACTGCATTCATGCTCTATTGCATTAGAGTTAGAGGAGGTTTTCAGCATGGATACACCGAAGGTATATGAAAGCGAGTATCGATTCTGCCTTATCCTATGGGAGAACGAGCCGATAAAGAGCAAGGAGCTTGTAAAACTCTGTCAGGAACAGCTTGGCTGGAAGTCCACCACCACCTACACCGTTATCAAGCGTCTGTCGGAGCGTGGAGTTGTAAAGAATGAGAATACCATTGTCACCTCGCTTATATCCAAGGACGAGATTCAGGCCGCGGAGATAAACGAATTGGTTGAAAAGACGTTCGAGGGGTCGTTGCCCGCCTTCGTCGCGGCGTTTACCAAGCACCAGCGTCTCACAAACGCTGAGATCGACGCGGTGCAGGCCATGATAGATTCCTACAGAAAAGGAGATATAAATGACTGACCTGTTCTTAAAAATCGTGAACATGAGCATTTCCGCGACCTGGTTTGCGCTCGCGGTGCTGCTTTTAAGGGTCGTTTTGAAGAAAGCTCCTAAATGGGTGAATGTGCTGCTTTGGGGACTGGTTGCCGTGCGGCTCATCTGCCCGTTTTCGCCAGAAAGCATATTGAGCCTCATCCCGAGCGCGGAGACCGTCAGCCCGGGGATAATGCTCGAACCCAAACCTTCCATTCAAAGCGGCATTTATACAATAAACAGCGTTATAAACCCAGTCATCGGTCAAACGTTTGCGCCTTCGGTCGGGGCCAGCGTCAATCCGCTTCAGATATGGATACCTATTATAACGGCTCTGTGGATATTGGGAGCGGCAGCGATGATTTCGTATTGCATCATAAGCTACCTAAAACTCCGAAAGCGTATTAACACGGCAGTACTCCTCAAAGACAATATCTATCAAAGCGAAAACATACCTTCCCCGTTCGTGCTTGGAATTTTTAAGCCTCGAATCTATCTTCCCTTCGGACTTTCGGCTCAGGAATCCGTGCATATAATTGCCCATGAAAAGGCGCATATAAAGCGCAGGGATCATTGGTGGAAGCCATTTTCGTTTGCGCTTCTGACGCTCCATTGGCTGAATCCTGTGATGTGGTTAGTTTATGCGCTTCTATGCAGGGATATTGAGCTTGCCTGTGACGAGAAGGTGATAAAGCAGTTTGGGCATGAGCAAAAAGCATGTTACTCCCAAACCCTGCTGTCATGCAGCGTGAATAGAAGAATAATTACCGCCTGCCCCATAGCTTTTGGAGAGGTTGGCGTAAAGGAAAGGGTGAAATCAGTGCTTAATTACAAAAAACCGAGATTTTGGGTAATCGTTTTAGCAATTGCCGCCTGCGTCACGATGGCTGCATGCTTTCTTACGAATCCAAAGAACAACGTTCAAAAGGATGTATCCATCTCCCCTACGCTTGAGGAGCTGCCCGATGATTACAGTCTCGAACAGGCGAAGGCTGACGGTTATGTCGTAATGGAGGACAACGATGTCACCAGCGGACAGGATGTTTTTGCTGAATTCGTATCCACAACAAGCAAGGGCGAAGCGGCTTCCGTGCGGATAGTTAATTACTATACCTTGGGAGACCCCGCGAATTACGATGAAGAATTCTATGAAAGCATAAAAGATGATTATCCTAAAATGTTTGTACACGATCTCGTGTTTGACGGGCTATCCTATACCATACGTTGGTATGAGGAAGGCGAGGAAATTGTAAAGAATTACCGCTATTTGATGCATTACGAGGGTGAAATTGACAGCCCTTACGCCATAATCAAGCATTATAACTACTATGTGCTTATAGATGACAATACATATACATGGGACGATATTATGTTTGGTATGTACAGCTCTCAGTTTGGTGCCTACATTGATCATTTTCAAGTATACTCCGATTATATTTATAAGGATGAAGAAACATCAATTTTAATGGATGCCGTTACCGGGGAGATCCTCGATCACCATCAGTCCAAGGACCCTGATGGACTGATCCGTGTGGAGAGCCATGCCATTCTCGATACGGAATATAATGAACCGGACAATGGCTATTCGTTTGGCACTGTAACCGTATATGCGCTCGTCATGTACCAAGCATATAGCCCCAAAGTCAGTTCCGAAGATGATTTAGAATGCGTAGAAGGCAGTTATTACCCGGCAGCATTGACCTTCGCGCTTGACAACGTCTCCATCGATTCACTAATTGAATATTGGATGCCGCGCGACGGCAGTTATTATACTGATGATATTCGCAATAAATTCCCTGAGGAAGTGGCAGAAAAAGCCTTAAACGCTCAAGAATACGTTGAAGAATTATCTGAAAAATGCAAGCGTAAAGCTTTGAACATTAGGGAAATAGGTTCTATCGATGATGAAATAGCCTATCTTCTCGATGTGATATGCAGCACCCCTGTAACATCCTCGAATCCAAATGACTACTTGAACGCCAATTTCGACGAGTATTACAGGTTGATTGGGTATGGAGAGTTAACCCTTTCGTACTGCTTTGAGCAATTCATTCAGGGAAATCAGACCGATTTAAGAGGACATATTATGGCGGCTGTTTGTGAAAGGATCTTCAAAAATTATAATGAGGAGCTGCCTTCTTACAATCCCCTTGCTTCCGATGGTCAAGTCCTGTTCACCACCGGGCAGGATTGGTTCAACGAAGTGAAAAGGAACGCCGAGCGGCTCCATGAGCAGTATGACGATAAGGATATTGAAAAATTCAATCCCGTATCTTGGCTGCTGCTTCAAATGCTTGAAAAGTAAAAACAAATATATTTAATTTTTTGACGATTTCTCTCTAAATGCTGTTGTAATTTCCATCCGTATCTGCTACAATCGCAAAGGCGAGGGAAACCAAATTTATAATGATGAATTTGACTCCCTCGCCATAAAACAGAGTAGGTGGCAGTGAGTTTTGAAGTGTCGGGAATACAGGGAGTTGATTCCCGAACGAAAACTCGTTCATACCTCCTTCGTGTAAATTCCGCAAAGGGCTGCACGGGGCAGATGAACTTGGTTGCTGTACTGCCGCCGCATCCCGCTGTTACTCATAGGTTGGCCGGGCTTTTCTCGGTGCGCCAAAGTAACAACGAATGCTCTAAAGAACGGAGGATTCGATTTTTTATGAAGAAGAACAACCAAACCCCACCAACCCCCATCCCTGCGCCATACGAAAAAGAGCTTTTCAAGACCCCCTTCAGCGCGAAATATTGGAAGCTCGCCTTCAAGGAATTCACCAACTGGCGCACCCTCGTCATAGCCGCGCTCATCATCGCGATGCGCGTCGCTATCAAATCCGTCTCAATACCAATCGTTCCCGGACTGTACATTGGAATCGATTTCATCGTCAATTCCGTAGGCTCCATGATCTACGGCCCGATCGTCGCTCTCGCGGCGGGCGCGGTCAGCGACACCATCGGCGCGATACTTTTTCCCAAGGGCGCGTACTTTTTCCCATTCATATTTGTAGAAATGATGAGCGGATTCGTCTTTGCTCTCTTCCTCTACAGGCAGAAGCTCACCTCCTGGCGCGTCGTGCTTTCACGCCTTGCGGTCGTTGTGATCTGCAATTTCATAATAAACCCTGCCATCATGACGGTCTACTACTCGCTTATAATGGATAAAGGATATGAGTTTATCACGATTGCACGCGTCATAAAGAACGCGGCGCTTTTCCCGCTCGAATGCATAATTTTGGTATTCTGGCTCGGAGCGGTCTCGTTCGCTACCTATCGCATGGGACTTACATACTCAATGCCAGAAAAGCTTAAATTAAAGCCCGTGCACTATGTCGTGCTCATACTCTCGGTCGGCATCGCGATAGGCGCTATCTTTGGATATATGTACTATAAAAAAGCTTCGGATGCAAACAAGACCTCGCTTGCTGCGTGCTGCATGATCCCTGAAACCGCGATAACTGAGTGCATAACAAATTAACGCAGAAAAACTTGAAAAAAAGTCCATTATAAACTATACTGTTACTGTACCGCGCATATTTGAGTGGTACAGTAAATTATTATAAGGAGCCAAACGACCATGAAAAAGATCAATCGCATCATCTCCATTGCGCTTGCGGCGCTGATGCTTACCGTCTGCCTCGCGGTATTATCGGGCTGCGGCTTAAAGCAAAAGTATGTGGAAACTCCCGAGAACAACGCTCTATATTCTTTCGAAGAGGTTCGTGAATTGAACGGAAACAGCAAGCTGCCCGTCCTTCTAGGCACGGACAGGAGCGAAATGAGCGGCGGGTACGAAAAGTTCGGCGGTTCGGACAATCATTATGAGACGCATCGATCCAAGGATAACAAATATGTTGCATATTATCTTTCCACCCTCGATTATCATTACAATACGAACGATCAGGCGGACACTATTTATACCGTTGGCGTGCGCATCTCACCCGAGAACATGGAGATTAAGAAGAATTCTGACGGCACTACCTATGCCGTATACACCACTTCATGGAACGTCCTCGGCTTCAAGATCGGTGACAAGATAGATAAAGCGGATTCAATCCTCACCTCCTACGGCTATGAGAGCCTTTTTAAGGAGGAATGGACTACCAGTCTTCCGAAGACCCTCGAATACACCTACCGCAAGGGTATAATCGTCATCACCCTCGGCGTTGAGAGCGACAGCATGGTTGTATCACAGATGTACGTCTGGATCCCCTATCGCACCGAAAATATTGATGCGTTCAATTCTGAATGCAATTTTCCCGCGAACCTTGGTTTTGCGTATTCCGTATATGCAAACCCCAATTTCAGTCAGGACAAGAGCGCCAATACCAAAGCCGAGCGCGTATACAAGTCTAACGATGGCAGCGTTGCGAAGCTTCGTGGCTTCCCCGACTATTCCGACATGGGCATGACGGCATATGTGTCCTTCACGAGCAATAAATACAATGTTCTCGGAATATCCGTCGGCATGAATATCTCTGAAGCCGTTTCAAAGCTTACCGGCCTCGGATGGGAGGCGGACGACACGGGACTTTGCTTCAAAAATGATATCTTTCTGATTACATTTAACGGCGGCAAAACTTCCGATACGGATGCGATAAATCTCATAGAAGTTGAGCTTATCGAATCCACGAACATCTCCGGCATCGAAGTTGATTAAGGTTTTTATTGGGGCGCCGCCCCAAACCCCGCTTAGGGTGCTTTTGTAAAAGCACCCTAAGAACTCTAAAACTTTTGAGGGGTGGGGATATAAGCTGCTTTATCATGCCCACTTCCGTATAGAACGGAAGTGGGAAGTGAGAATGGCGATTACAAGCCTAAAAAGGATAATCGCTAAAAATTTCTCAAAAAACATTAAATCTTCATAGCTTTATTATTTCATGTTTTAAGGAAACTCCGCGAGAAAAGGCTTTCTCGCGGAGTTACTCTTTTAACATCTTTCACATCATTATTCCTTCCCGCTTCCGGACGTTCCGGAAGTGGGCACGACAAAGCAGGATAATTTTTATTTTCCTTAAAAGTTTTAAGGGGTCTGGGGGCATTTTTCAAAATGCCCCCAGCAGCGCACCATAAAAAAACCTAAAATTTCTCCCTGTGCAGGGGGGTGTACACCATCCGTCCGCGCTCCCTGGTGCTTTCAAACAGGGTTATGCCTGGAACGATGATGGATGTGCTGAATTGAATCTGCTTCATTTCCTCTCCCACAAGCTCGTCATGCTCAACGCTGCGCCCAAGGGTTATATGCGGCACGAACCGCTTGTATTCACGGGAAAAACCGTTGTCGGCAAGCGCAGACTCGAGCGATTCATGGAGTATGTCAAGCTCCGTAAGCTGCCCTCCCACCGAGATGAACGAGGTCTTGCTGCCGTTCCTTTCAAAATATCCGTATTGGTCGGGAAACAGCTCAAACGGCCGTATACCCCTCACAGAGGCTTTCATCGCTTGAACAGCACCGTTCAAATCCACGCTTTCACCGATAAAATGCAGGGTTATGTGCAGATTGTCCTCGTGTACGAATCTGCCGCCGCTGCTTCTTATTTTCAGCTCCTTCAATGCGCGTGAGATCTCCGAACGCATGGCCTTATTAAGCTCTATCGCGATAAAAAGCCTCATACTCCCGTCACCTTTTTACAGATTATAGATCTTTTTAAACTTCTCGGTTAGATAGTCCACATAATACTGCGGATTGAATTCTTCACCGCAGCAGTTTTTGATAAGCTCATCGGGACGCAATAGCATACCGTATTTATAGATTTTTTCGGTAAGCCATTCAACGATGACGCCTATCTTATTTTCTTTGACTAAAGCAGCAATATCAAGCTCCTTCTTCATATGCGCAACTATCTGTGCGCCATAGGCGGAACCCAGCGAATAGCTCGGGAAATAACCAAGGGTGCCGCTGCTCCAATGCGAATCCTGCAAACAGCCGTGTGTATCATCAGGAACGTCCACGCCGAGATACTCCTTGTACAGGCGGTTCCATTCTGCGGGAAGCTCCTTTGTGGAGAGACTTCCGTCCATAAGCCTCTTTTCAAGCTCGTAGCGGATAAGTACATGCATCGAATAGGTAAGCTCGTCCGCTTCTATGCGAATAAGCGACGGTTGAGCCTTGTTTACCGCAAGGTAGAACATATGCGCCGAAACGTCCTTAAGCTGCTCGGGGAAAAGCTCCTTAAGCTTCGGGAAAATCAGCTCAATGAATTCCTCGCTCCTTCCGATTATGTTCTCATACAGACGGGATTGGGATTCATGTATGCCGGTCGAAGCACCGCTTGCAAGCGGAGAACCTATTATATCATCGCCCGTATTCAGCTCATAAAGCGCGTGTCCGCCCTCATGAATTACAGAATACATGTTATTCGTGACCGAATCATGATAATGAGTGGTTATGCGCACGTCATGCTTGTTAAAATGGGTCGTGAAAGGATGCTCGGTTTCACCAATCGAGCAGTCATCTTTATTGATTGTCAAGACCTTCATTAAATAATCGGAGAATTTGCGCTGCCCCTCTAAGGGATACGAAAGCTCAGCAAAGGATGTATCGATAACATCCCCCTTCTCCTTTATGCTGTGGATGAGCGGAACGAGCGCGTCCTTGACCTTCGCAAAATATTCATCAAGCATCTTTACGCTTGCGCCGCGCTCAAATTCGTTCAGCCAAAAATCATAGGGCGAAACGCTTGGATCGATGTAGCCTGCGATCCTGCGGTTATAATCTACTATCTGAGCAAGAACGGGTTCAAACAACTCATAATTGTTCGTGGCTTTCGCCTCGAGCCATTTCTCCCTCGCTTCGGTGAGCAATACCCTATAGGCAGTATACTCCTCGATGGGTATCTTACGCATCATGTCGAGATCATGAGCGGCCTCCTCGACCTCCCTGCGGGTGATGAAATCAAGCTCATCCTTATGCGCCATGAGCGTGTCGATGATCTCGAAATTTTCATCATTCACGGAGAGCCTGTATTGAATCTCCGAGAGAATGCCTATCGTCTTTCCGAAACCCTTGAACGCATTCTTCGGCGCAACCGTGTCCATGTCATAGTACATCACGCCCATCGCGTGACCGTATGCGCCCATCGTTTCGTTATTCTTCTTGAATAACTCCAATGCCTTTTGAAATTCCATGATTTTTTTCCTTTCTATCAAAATTAATTATTTACGTTAAAAAGTCTTACCGGCAGTATCATATAATAGAACGCCTCGCCGTCGGTCGGAACGATCACGCATGGAGTAACGGAATTATTCATATTGAGATAGATGCTTTCGTCATCTATTACGCGCATTACATCAAGAATATACTTTGCGTTGAACGCTATCTCAATATCCTTGCCCGTCAGCAGTATCTCAATCTCATCGTCAATATCTCCCTTTTCGCTGTTGGCACTGATGCTCAATAATTCGCTCTCAAAGGATAGCTTAACGAGGTTGGATTTACCCTCCTTCGCCATCAGGGACGCGCGCTCGACGCTTGATTGCAGCTCCTTACAGTTGATAAGCACCCTTGTAGCAAAGGCCTTTGGCAGTATGCCGCTGTAATTCACATATTCGCCGTCAAGCAGCCTTGAAATTATGCGGGTGCTGCCAAAATCGAGCTTTATATGAGTGGACGAAAAGACGAGCTTGATCGCATCATCCTCGTTTGAAAGGATATTTGAAATTTCCTGCATTGCCCTGGTCGGGATGACCACGGATCTGACACCTGTGCAATGACTGACCTTTTCGGTGCGCATCGCAAGGCGGAAGCCGTCAAGAGCGACCATGACAAGGCTGTTATCCTCATTAAATTTCATGCAGACTCCGTTCAGAATGGGCTTTGTATCGTCCATTGAAACGGAAAAGATGGTCTGCCTTATCATGCTTTTGAAGGTATTTTGGCTTATTTCCGCAGAGAATTCGTCCTTTACCCTCATCATCTCGGGATAATCGCCGGCGTTATTGACCTGCAATGAGGATTTTACCCTGCCCGATCGCAGCTTCATCGTGTTTTTATCGAGTTCAAAATCAATGGAATCGCCGGTGAACCTGCGAACGAGGTCGGCGCAAAGGCGGCCGGGCAATACACATTTTCCTTCTTCATCAACTATAGCAGGAATCTCGGTCTCTATTTGAAGCGACAGATCGGAGCATTTCATAAAGACGGTGTTATTGAAGGCATAGATATATATGCCCTCCAATATGGGCAGGCTGCTGTGGGCAGGCATTGCCTTCGTAACGATGGAGATAGCTTCGTTCATCTCCTTCGTGTTGACTGTGAAGCGCATAGCGTTCCTCCTTTATCATTATCTATTAGTAAGGCGGTAGCGGTAGTATAAATGCGCAAACTGTGGATAAATAAATTTTTAGCTTTTTTTCAATAAATTTTCTCTGTTTAAAACTCCATTCAAAAACCTATTGATAAAATCCCTCTTTTCCACAGTTTCCAACTTACTCCACTTATCCTCTTTCTTTCCACATTAATTCACAAGGAAAGAAACGAATAAATTAGGTTAGTTCGAAGAACAAAGGTTTTCACGGCAAGGACGAAAAACATTCCCATCCCCGCTTTCCATTATACTTCTTCCCGCTTCCGGTATATCCTGAAGTGGGAAAAGCAAAACAGGTTATATTCCTTTTCCCTCAAAAGTTTTTGAAGGTTCTTAGGAAACTTTTTATAAAAAGTTTCCTAAGCGGGGTTTGGGGCAGAGCCCCAAGCTTAATCAACCCTCTCTTTACCGAAGAAGAAGAGAGCGACGGTTCCGGGGCCGGTGTGGCTGCCGATGGTGGTTCCGATATAATTAATTAAAACTTTACCGTTGAGCTTTTTGAATCTGCTTTCGACCAAAGAAGCTACCTCCTTCGCGTCCTCCATGCAGGCGGACTGACATATGAAGCATTTCCCGGAGTAATCAAGTCCACCCTCGGCGTTCTCCTCCATTCTTGCCACAATTTCTTTTATGACACGCTTTTTCGTGCGTATCTTGGTGCGCGGCACGAGCTTGCCGTTAAAATCCATGTTGAGAAGCGGGCAGATATTGAGTACCGTTCCAACAAATCCCGCAGCCTTGGAGATGCGCCCGCCCTTGACGTAGAATGAAAGATCGGTTGAGAAAAACCAGTGATGCAGACGCAGCTTGTTTTTTTCCACCCATTCATGAAGCTCGTCGATTGTTTTCCCTTCATCGCGCATGTCCGCAAGAGTCTCCATCAATAAGCCGTAGCCGGAGGAGGCTCCGAGCGAGTCAACTATGTATATCTTGCGCTCGGGAAAGCGCTCTTTCAGCGCATCCGCCGCTAAACATGCCGAATTGTAAGAGCCCGAAAGGCCGGATGACAGGCATACATGAAGTATATCATTTCCGCCTTCAAGGAAGGGAGTAAAATGATCAATGTATTCGTTAATATTAACTTGAGAAGTCGAGGTCTCCGAACCCTCTGCCATGCGCCGATAGAACTCCTCGAACGGAATGCTCTGCCCCAAATCGTCGGGATAAACCTTATCGTCAAGCGTATAGTGGAAGCAGATATATTTAATTTTTCGCGCATCAAAATGCTCCTTCCCAAGGTCAGCCGTGGAACAGCAGCTAAGCACAAAATCACTCATTTTAATTTCCTTTCATTCCGCCTGGTTTCGGTGCATCATTTTTTTATGGTAAATAATACCCCGACGATTAAATTATATACTGAACTAACCCGGTTGTCAATACTTCTATGGTACAAAAAAGTAAATATAAAAAAATTTACGACAACAGAAAAAGAGGTCGCACCGGGTACGACCCCTGTAATCTATTGCACATCATTCAGATTGAATGCAGGTTCCTAAGGAACCGTTGCTCATGGGCTTTTAAGCCTGAAGTATAGGAGAGTTCAGCGAAAGCACCTTGGTCTTTTCAAGGTGTGTGCGGAGGATGGCCGCGGCATACTCGCTGTCACCGCTGCGGCATGAATCAAGGAGCTTGTAATGCTCGCCCATGGATTGGCTGCTTACCTCCGCCGCAGAGTAGTAGGGGCGGATATAGCGGTCAACGTTCGCGTGAAGCTGCTCGATGAGCTGAAGAAGGAAGGTATTGCCGGTAGCCTCGTAGAGAGCCAAATGGAACTGAAGGTTCAGATCCTCAAGCTTGTTTGCATCGGTCTCATGCTCGCATTCTTCAAGAATTGCGGTCGCCTTTTCGATGAACTTATCTGTCATTAAGGGAATGGCCGCACGGATCGCGCCCATCTCAAGGATGATGCGGGTATCCATTGCGTTCTCAAGTTCTTCGCGGGTGAGCTTGGTTACAACAGCACCCCTGTTGGGGTAGATGCGTACAAGTCCCTGTGCGTCAAGCTGACGGAAAGCTTCCCTTACCGGAATGTGGCTGACGCTGAGCTGCGCGGAAATCTCATCCTGACGAAGGGGCATTCCTCCGGGAAGTACTCCGCGAATGATTGCAGTGCGCAATACCTGGAAGACCCAGTCGCGTGCTGCCATCGAACGGTGCTGCATTTCTTCTGCGATGTCTTTAAGCTGCATAATTAAATCTCACTTTCTTTTTCGCTATACGCTAATGGTGTGCATATACGACCATCCATATTATAAACCGATACTATATTGTTGTCAACAGTTATTAAGTATTTTTAATAAATTTTGGGAATTTAGGCGTTTATATACGCAAAAAAATGCGTAATATGCGGTAAAACCGCATCGAAGAAGGGTTTATATTCATAGTAAAAAATAAGCCTTATCGCTCCATCGTCACCGCATAGTGCGTAAAACGCCCTTTTCCGCGCTTGAAAAACCTATGCATACTGTTTATAATGTATTAATTGGCTGAAAGGAATTTCCGAACGATGAAAAATGGGTTCTTTAGAAATAAGCCCGTGCTTATAACACTGATTGCGTTGACGGTGCTTTTGGCGCTTATCCTCGCCTCCTCGGGCGACAGGACGGTGACGTGGCTCGAAAGTGCCGTTGGGACGGTGTTCACGCCCATCAGAAGCTTTGCGGCGCGAGCCTCCAATGGAATTTCTTATTTCTTTCGTGATCTTTTCAATACCACCGACGCTGATCTTGAGAACGCGCGCTTAAAAAGTGAGCTTGCGCTGTACGAACAGACCAAGCTTGAGCTTGAAGAGCTTAAGCTCGAGTATGAACGTCTGAGCAGGATGCTCAACTATGCCGAAACCCTCGGAGATAACGAGTATGTGACCGCACGCGTGATAGGAAAAAGCACGGGCGTATGGTTCGATGTGTTCACCTTGAACGTGGGCAGCAATAAGGGAGTGGATCTCGATATGCCGGTCATCTGTGCGGACGGGCTTGTGGGGCGCGTGACGGAGGTTGGTGCCACATGGTGCAAGATAACCGCCATAATCGACTCCGGCGCAACGGTACCCGTAATGGTCGAGCGAACGAGGGATAACTGCATGGTGAGGGGCGTTCTCGATACTTCGACGAAGGACGATTATATCGAGCTATACTATCTCCCATCCGACCGAACCGACCTCGTTCCGGGCGACGAAATAATCACGAGCGGCATAGGCGGAATATATCCTAAGGGCATCAGAGTGGGTACGGTCACGGAGGTGCTGCCTACGGGGGATTTTGACGATATGGTCGCGGTCATCACTCCGTCGGTGGATTTTCGCCACATTGAGGAAGTCATGATAATCGTCGGACAAAACTCAAGCACGGACGAGGGTAACTGATGCGCAAATACGTCATTGCAATTGCCTTTGCGATAGCATTCATTCTTGATTCGATGGTGTTCAACAGCATCAAAATCTTTGGTATCAGCCCTGATACAACGATGGCGGTGGTGGTTTCGCTTGCGATACTCATAAGCGCACCCATTCCGACGGCAATAGGTATCGGCATGGGGATTTTCATCGATATCCTGTTCAACACATGTCTTGGTCTTAATTCCATTTGTATGCTGCTTGGCGCGCTTGCGGGTGGTCTTTTCTATAACAAATATTATGCGGATAATCCCATAGTTCCCGCCGTTACCGCCGCGTTTGCTGTGTTCGTGAAGGAGCATATAATGCTTTTCGCGTCTCTTTTGATGGGACGCAATCTCAGTAGCTATCTGATGCTGCTTGTATCACATATTTTGCCATCGCTGTTGATTACGGGCGGGCTGTGCGCGCTCGCGCATTTAGCGCTCAAGGCAACACTTTTTAAGCCACTCTGGCATAGGGATGTGGATGATAGGTGAATTTTTTGGGGCGATGCCCTATTCACATCATGGCAAAAACGCACCGCAGATGAATAGCGGGCTTCCGTGTGGGTTTTCCCCTTTGGGAACCGTAGGGCAGGGCGGGTCAGAAACAGAATGTGCAAAAGCGAAAAATCAATCGGCGCACGATGCCCTATTATAT
>JAFLSU010000001.1:41289-193842 GCA_022510765.1 Christensenellaceae bacterium | reverse complement strand
CCCAATATCCCGCAATAGCACCACATCCAATGATCCGTGAATCATCACAAACAACGTACATATGTCCATCGTTTGCTCGCTCCCTTAAAATGTCTGCTGAATGGGACGCTATAGTGCTTTCAATGTATTCTCTTGAGTAGTCTTTACTATTGCTTATCATTAGAGTTTTGGCAATAAGTTGTGCTGTTTCTATTGCATCTTCCTGTTGAAACCTTCGTATTTCCATATTACAGCCTCCCTGTAAATTCAAGTCTATCGCTATAATAACATAACGGCCAAAATAAGACAATCCCTAAGTAAGCTTATCTAACTCGTTGCAGTATTAGAAACATATTCCTTAAAAGATTTAAGGGTGGCTTTGTGAGATTTTGAGGTCCCGGCAAAGTCGCCCCTAATAATTTCTAAAACGTTGAATTCGAGGATCTTTTTCCAAAAATTCTTTATTCAGCAGGTTTTTGAACGCCGTTTACATCGATTATGGTGCTGCCGCTGTGAAGAAGCTCGCTTACGGTCACGAACTCATAGCCCTGCTCGAGTGCGGTCTCGATGAGCGTTGGAAGGTACTGCTCAATCTTATAGCCGTTGTTGTGGCAGAGGATGATGGAGCCGTCTTTGAGCTTCGAGAAAACCGTATCAAGGATGGTCTGCGCTGAGCGTTCCTCCTTCCAATCGACCGTATCGACATCCCATTGGATCACTTCATAGCCCGCGCTGCGGACGGTGGTGATGACGTTGTCATTATACTCGCCGTATGGCGCACGGAACAGGGTCGATCTCGTGCCGATTATGGATTCAAGCAGGTCGTCATAGCTTTTTAGCTCATTAAGAATCTGTGCGGAGGACTGGGAATTCATATGTGGGTGCGTCATAGAATGATTCCCGATCACATGCCCTTGTTCGTGAATGAGCTTCACCTTTTCGGGGTAGTCTTTCGCCCAAAATCCGCAAAGGAAGAATGTGGCTTTAATGTTGTACCTTTGCAGCGTTTCAAGGATGAAATCGGTTTTGTCATCATCCCATGCCGCATCGATCGTCAGCGCGATCTTTTTATCCTCGCGGCTGACGCTGTACACCGGCAGTTCCTTCATCAGCCCTGCCAGCACATCCAGTTCATACTGCTCGACCACGTTTCCATGATTGCCGCTTGATACGTTACCAGATACGTTGCTGGATGCGTTCCCTAACGTGTTGCCCGATGTCCCGACCGAAGGATCTCCGCCATCGGGAGCTTCTGATTTTCCTCCGATGCTTGTGAGAGCGAATATGATCGCCGCAATAACTACGAGCAGCGCGCCGAGCGCAAGCATGAGCGTCTTTTTTGAAATAACGAATATTTTCACGTTAATTCCCTCCACTTTTTATACGTCGCTTGATTATATGTCATAGCCATGCGGAATAATGACGGTTTTGAATGACAAAGAGTTTCTTTGCAGATAATACCGTGAGGGATCGCTGCGGATTCGTTCGATGGACACGTTGGATGCATAAATTCGTACCGATCAAGACTGCGTATAAATTGTTACGGAGGTAATAATGGGCTTTACGGAAAGTATGCGTAGATTTCTTGGATTCGATAAACAGGATGTGCGCTACGAGTTGCTGGAGCGTGAAAAGGGCGCTCCTCAGCATTGGGGCGGATGGAGCGATGTCTACCCCGATGGCGATGTAAAAAAGGTGTCATTTTCGGATGATATTACTGAAATTGAACGTCAATTCAGAGAGGTATTCAGATCCGATATCAATACCGATATCATTTTCCGCAGATTCAACATTGCCGGGAAGTTTCCCGCGCTTCTTATCTATATGAACGGAATGGCTGGAGATAAAAGCATTAGCGATTTTATACTTAGACCGCTGATGGCAGCGGATGGAGAAGTTAAAACCGATCCCGATTATTTGATAAACAATATCCTGCAAATAAGCGAGACCGAGACGGATACGGATTTTAATTCTGCAAAGCTCGCAATAATGGACGGCAGAACCGCCCTGTTCGTCGATGGATCAACCGTGGCAATACTGCTTGAAACGAGGTCGTTTGAAAAGCGAAGCGTTATGCAACCGGAGAACGAGCGGGCGATACGGGGACCCAAGGAGGGCTTCACCGAAAGCCTTCGCACCAATATAACTTTGGTGCGAAGGATAATCCACTCGGACGACCTGGTGGCCGAGTTCAGGATGTCAGGAGGTGATAATAATACCCGCATCGCAATTATATATCGTGACGGCGTAACCAACCGTACTCTGATTGAAGAAATCAAGCGAAGGCTTGCTGCGATAAGCACCAGAATGGTTGCAAGCACCGGAATGATCGAGCAGCTTATTGAGGATACGGGCTGGTCGCCGATACCTCAGATACTGTCCACCGAGCGTCCCGACAAAGCTTGTTCATATATCATGCAGGGCGGAGTGGCGTTGATCTCCGAGGGGAGTCCGTTCGCACTGGTCATGCCTGTCACCATCGCAACCATGATGAGCACCTCCGAGGACATCTATATGCGTTGGCCGCTCGGCAACGTCATGCGTGTTATACGATATGCAGGCGTTATCCTGTCGCTCCTGCTTCCCGGGTACTTCATCGCGCTTGCGATGTACCATCAGGGATTGCTTTCGACCGAGGTGCTGAGTACGGTGATCCAGTCAAGAAAGATGGTGTTTGAACCGCTCCCGTTTGAAATGATACTGCTCCTGTTTGTTTTTCAGCTTATACGCGAAGCGGGAATGCGCGTTCCCGGGAGCGTTGGGCAGGCGATCGGCGTTATCGGTGGCCTTATTCTCGGTCAGGCTGCGGTCGCCGCGAACCTTGCAAGCTCAGTCATACTCATCATAGTTGCTCTGTCGGGTCTTGGAAACTTCTGCATACCGGATTATTCCACGCAGATCTCTGCATCGTATTTTCGGATCGCGTTCGTCCTTGCGGCGTGGATGGGCGGGTTGCTTGGGCTTGTTGCTGCATTCATGCTCTTTATAGGATATATTTCAAATCTGAAATCCTTTGGGGTTCCGTTCCTCGCCCCGTATGCACCCAAAACGTATGCAAAACGCCCGTTTATTCTGCGCGGCAAAATCGGACTTCATCATCGAGGAGAGGACTATCTGAACACCTTTGGTGATTCGCTCGAAAAAAGGAGGGATACGAATCAATGAACTTAAAAGAAGGCAGGATGGGTATGCAGGAGGGAGTAAGCCTCGCGGCAACGGCCATGGCGGTCAGCGGGCTATTTACTCTCGATCAATCCTTTACATATTCTAAGGGTAATTCAAGTTATGTAACGCTACCTGTTGCGGCAATACTTTCGCTGTTTCTTTATCTTATACTGATCGCGTCCATGCGCAGGAGCGGCTCAAGGAATCTTTCGGAACTGTTAAAAAATGCTTTTGGAAGCGTGGGTGCGTCGATAGCGTCGTTGGTTTTGTTCCTGTGTTTTATCATCGCGGCATATTCGCCAATAGGAAAGTTCATCCAGAGCATGCACGCGCTTTACTATAACGGAGTTACATATGGGCAGATAACTTTGTTCGTGCTTCCGACGGTACTCATAATAGCGTGGCTTGGGTTTGAAACCATAGGCAGAGCCGCGAAGTGCTTTGTGGGGCTTATGCTGCTGATCACGGCGATAAACATCGTTTCGGCTGTGAACGAATTTGAGGTATATAGGCTTTATCCGATCCTTGGCGGCGATCTGAGGCGGACAACGGAGCTTTCGTTCTCCGAAATGGCATGCTTTCTGCCGGGTATGGTGGGATTACTCGTGACCTGCAACGGGCTGAACGGAGTGAAATCGGCAAAAAAAACCGGTATCATTGCGGCGCTTGTCGCGGCGGGCGTATGCTTCGTTGCGCAGTTTGCGCTGAGCCTGATATACACATATTCCGAGCTACAGCAACTATTCATGCCATTGTACCGCCTGAACCACCTTAACCGATTTGAAACACAGCTTCTGCGCATGGATAAGCTTGCGCAGATGGCATGGCTGAACGGCTGTATGCTAGCGGGTTCATTCTATATCTACGCAGGTTCGCTCCTTTTCACTCAGAGCTTTGGCTTGAAGGACATCAGGCCCCCTATGGGTTCCGCAGCGGTGCTGACGATGATCGTACTCTTATTTGAGTTCGACGGTGTAATATTGAATTTTCAGCAGCTTCGAAATATATCGGACAGCATCGGCTTTGTAGTTATCGCAGTGCCGCTGTTGATCGCGGCGTTTATCGCGCTTCTGAAGAAAAAATCGGGAGGCGCGCTGAAAGAAGGGAGTAAAGTTTGAAAAATAAATTTTTCAAGCTCGGTTTTGTGGCTTTCTGTAATCAAAGCGTCTACCGACGCTTCGCACTCCCGATTTTGTTTCACAAAACCAGCCACAATTCCAAAAGAAAGGAAGCTTTCGCTGCGTGAAAGCTATGGTAGTAAGCATGAGAAAAAAGATATGTATTATAATGGCGATTGTGTTGATGTTCTGCGCATGCGCGGCCTTGACGGGCTGTCTAAACCCAATAAGCCTTGATAACTATGGCTATGTGGTTACGATAGGTGCGGATAAGGGCAAGGAGGAAAAATATGAGGTCATATTGGAGCTGCAAAGAGAACGTTCCAACGAAGGCTCGGAGAACGAGGGCGGCTCTATCATACTTTCCTCGGAGGGGAACACTCTTTTTGAAGCCATCAACCGAATAAGCTACAGAACGGCGTATCCATTGAATTTTACAAGGACGCATGTGTTCATATTCGGGGAGGAGCTTGCCCGTGAAGGTATGATAGAGGATTTTTTCAAACTATCATTTGATAAGCTGCGCATAAGGCAGTCGGCGATCGTTATGATCGTTCAATGTACGCTCAGGGAGTACCTGGGCGGCCTTGCGGCGAATAACAATCCTAATCTGACCAAATTCCAGGACGACATGTTATATGACCAGATCAACTCAGGACAAATCGCCGTTACCGACTTGAGCACCTTTTTGGAAGCGTGCGATGGTGAGTATTTTGACCCGGTGACGCCGGTCGGGTTTTTCAATGAGAAAGTGGTGACCGATGCGAGCCAAAAAACTTCGTCTTCCGAAGGCAAAAATCCGCTCGAGGACGCGGAGGAGGGAGCGCCTTTGGGCGGCACAATGTCTCTCACCACCGCTGCCGCGCTGTTTGATGGGTGGAAGATGACAGGGATGCTAACCCCGCATGATACTCAGTTCATGAACATGGGAAGGGGAGAGTTTAAGTCCGGCACGATAACGTGCAGCCTGAGCATACCAAAAGGCTCGATCGATTCCGGAAAATCGGATAAATCCACAGAAGCAGACAAACCCGGCAAACAGGTTCCCATAGCCCTGCTTGCCAAAATGGATAAGCGAACCGTAAAGGTCGATATGAGCGGAGAGAAGATTAAGGTGAAGGTAAGCCTGAACTTAGACATCTCGGTGGAACAGGATGCCACGCGTACCATAGGAGAGAAGTGGAACGAAGGAATGCATGAGCTAGTGCAGGATTATTTTGTATCGGAGCTTGAACGTGTTTTCAAGATATGTCAGGAATGCAATAGTGACGCGATGGGTCTTGGCAAGTATGTTTCGAAAGAATTCAGGACGGTTGCGGAGCTTGAGGCCTTTGATTGGAAGAAGAACTATGCCGATATCGAGGTCGAGTTTGATTTAAATCTCATGCTGGACGATTTTTATATCGCCATTTCGAGGCAGTAAGGGGGTGTACGTATGATAGTACTTGTTGTTGCGACAGTTTGCGTGATTTACGATGTGATGTATATGATCCACAGCATACGCGGCAGAAGGTTTGGTTCCGTTATTGGCATGGTGATACTTATCGGGCTTATCGCTGCCGGCACAGCAGCGCTTCAAATCAATCAGATGAAATAAAATCCGAACAAAAACTTGACATATTTGGGAAAAGGACGTAATCTATCTAATATGAAACGGGCTGCGTCCTTTTTTGTTGTAATAATACTTTTGATAACCTGTACCGGCGCAATATCAGCCTGCGCGGGTCTTAATCGCTATAGCTATACCTTTTTGGGCGCGTTCGACACCTCCGTTACAATTACGGCATTTTGCAAAAATGAAAGCGATTTTGAAAAGCTTTGTACGACCGTCGAGGCGGAAATGCTCAGCTATCATAGGTATTTCGATATTTATAATACATATGAAGGAATAACCAATTTAAAATCCATAAACGATAACGCGGGCAAAGGCGCGGTGGAAGCTGCTCAGGAGATAATAGATTTACTAAATTTTGGCATTTCAATGCATTCCTATAGCGAGGGCAGGCTCAATATCATGTTCGGAGCAGTGCTGAGCATATGGCATGAATATAGGGAGAACGGAATAAATTCGCCCGATTCCGCTGTGCTTCCCGAGAGGTCGGAGCTTCTGCGGGCGAGTGAGCATTGTGACATCGGCAGCCTGATAGTGGATTCGGAAGCGGGTACGGTGGAGATAACCGACGAGCAAGCGAGCATAGACGTAGGAGCGATAGCAAAGGGCTTTGCCGTGGAGCGGGTATGCGATACGCTAATGGAGCTTGGCTATGACGGCGTATTGATCAATGCGGGAGGAAACATCGGTACAATAGGCACCAAGCCCGGCGGAGAGGAATGGAATACCGCAGTACAGAATCCGTTTGTCATTTATGAAAACCTTAGCGGAGCGGACGCGATTCCAAGCGGGGTTACCGGAAGTGAAAACATCACGTATAAGAGCATCGCGGGGCAGTCGCTTGTCACAAGCGGTGACTACCAAAGGTATTACACGGTGGACGGGATTCGGTACCATCATATAATCGACCCCGAAACCCTTTTTCCGGCGGACTATGTAAAGTCCGTCACGGTATGTGTTGGCAGCTCCGAGCTTGCGGACGCTCTGTCGACGATGCTGTTCTTGATGCCTCCTGATGAGGCTATCGAGTTTGCCGAAGGGTCCGACTCGATAGATTTGGAGGTATTTATCGTGAAGGCGACGGGAGAAACGCTATCAACGCAGGGCTGGTAGGCAAAGTTGTGTGGCACAAAGAATCAAGTGATTAATACAAATTTGCAAAGTTTGCTGGTCTATTGGGCTATGTACGCGAAAAATGTGATTTTATATTATTTCTTGCTATTGAAATCAGCGCATGTTTAGGTTATATTTAAAGTAATCAACCACTATGGAGGTATTATATGTGGTCTGAATTCAAAAAGTTTGCTTTTAAGGGCAATGTCATGGACATGGCTGTCGGTGTTATGATTGGCGCCGCCTTCGGAAGCATAGTCACGAGCGTTGTAAACGACCTGTTCATGCCGTTGTTCGGTCTTGTTTTCAATGCTTCAAGCCTGAGTTCGCTGTTCATCGTCCTCAAGGGCGGAGGCCTTATTACCGAGGGCATGACTGCTGCCGATGCGACCGCAGCCGGTGCGACCGTACTCAGCTACGGACAGTTCATTGCGGCCGTCATCAATTTCCTGCTTATTGCGCTGATCATATTCATAATCGTGAAGCTGATCAATAAGCTCAAGGATATTGGCAAGAAGAAAGAGGAAGCAGAACCCGTTCATGAACCCAGGCTCTGCCCGTTCTGCAAGACCGAGATTCATGACGATGCGACCCGCTGCCCGCATTGCACCAGCGAGCTGACCAAATAATGAGTTAACTAAGCCGCAAAAAAACTATCAACTGCGCATACGTAGCAGGGCGGCAAGATAATAAACTAGCTAATATCGATTACGATTGGCCGAGCGGATGTGCTCGCCGCATCCGCTCCGTTATATAAACAACAAATAGAATTTTGCTTTACAAAAGGAGATTTTATCATGGCAAAGATTCAGATGAAGACCCCCTTGGTTGAGATGGACGGCGATGAAATGACCCGTATCATCTGGAAGATCCTCAAGGACGAGCTGATTCTTCCTTTCGTTGATCTTAAGACCGAGTATTACGACCTCGGCCTTGTCAAGAGGGACGAGACTGATGACCAGATTACCGTTGACGCAGCGGAAGCCTGCAAAAAGTACGGCGTTGGCGTTAAGTGCGCAACCATCACCCCCAACGCTCAGCGCATGACCGAGTACAACCTCAAGCGTATGTACAAGAGTCCCAACGGTACGATTCGTGCTATTCTCGACGGAACCGTGTTCCGTGCGCCCATAACCATGGATTGCCTCAAGCCCTCCGTCAGGAGCTGGAAGAAGCCCATCACCATTGCTCGTCACGCATACGGTGACATCTATAAGTGCACGGAGTTCCGCGTACCCGGCCCCGGCAAAGCGGAGATAAAGTTCACGGATGCCGATGGAAACGTTGTTTTCGATGAAACCGTTTTCGAGTTCAAATGCCCCGGCGTTCTTATGGGTACATACAATAAGGACGATTCGATCGAGAGCTTTGCAAACGCCTGTTTCCAGTACGCAATTGCGACCAAGCAGGATCTGTGGTTCTCCACCAAGGATACCATCTCCAAGAAGTATGACCATACCTTCAAGGATATCTTCCAGAATATCTATGATGAGAAGTATAAGGAGAAGTTCGAAGAACTGGGCATCACCTACTTCTATACTTTGATAGATGACGCAGTAGCAAGGGTCATCCGTTCCGAAGGCGGCTTCATCTGGGCGCTCAAGAACTATGACGGCGATGTTCAGAGCGATATGGTTGCTACCGCGTTCGGCAGCCTTGCAATGATGACGAGCGTTCTCGTTTCGCCCGATGGCAACTATGAGTATGAGGCGGCGCACGGCACTGTTACTAAGCATTATTACAAGCATCTCAACGGTGAAAGCACCTCTACAAACTCCATGGCGACCATATTCGCGTGGAGCGGTGCGCTCCGCAAGCGCGGTGAGCTTGACGAGCTGCCCGAGCTGATGCACTTTGCCGATATGCTCGAGAAGGCTTCCCTCGATACGATTGCAAGCGGCTATATGACCAAGGACCTTGCGCTCCTTGCGGATATGGAAGAAAAGAACGTTTGCAGCACCGAGGGCTTCATCAAGAAGATTCGTGAGAACCTTGAAGCGCTGCTCGCATAATGTGTAAAGAGCTAAGTAAAGAGCGTGGCATGGAGATAGTATAATGGGTTTGTATAACGATTGGCAGCAAATTGCCGGTGCATCGGCTAACGAGCGCGAGCTGAAGGAGTTTTGGGATAATTATTTTGCCATTGAAACCAAGGCATATAAAAAGATCCTTTCGGACATCTCGATCAAATACGAGGGCAAGGTGAGCGACCTCGCGGAGGCATTCGATATGCCCGAAGCGGTTTTCGCGGGCTTCCTTGATGGCATCAATACAAGTCTGAATGCGGAGCTTGATATTGAAAATATCGAGACTGATTCTGAGATTTCGCTCGATATTGATTTTGAAAAACTCTATTTCAATATGCACGAGGCAAAGGCGCATTGGCTGTATAACCTCAATGAGTGGAACGCCGTGCTTTCGGAGGAACGCCGCAAGGAGATCACCAAAAAATGGCGTGAGTCGAAGCAATTCGTAAACAATAGCCCAAAGGTCGGCCCGAACGAGCCCTGCCCGTGCGGAAGCGGCAAGAAGTATAAGAAATGCTGTGGCCGCTCCGCCGACTGACGAATGTCCATTGCTTGCGTTAGCATGAGTATTTTTAGGCTCAATGTCAATGGTTGAGATTGAGCTTGCAGAAAACTAAGACCTACGTCCTTCGTGACGTAGGTCTTGATGTGTTCGTGATGAGTAAGATTCGCTATGAAATATATAAATGAACCGCCTATTTTTTATTGACATTCCGTGTCAAAAGTGGTATCATAATTCGGTGAGCCGCTCCGAAACGGTTTAAGAAGCGCGGATGCAGTTTTGCGCTCACCATAAGGGCGAGACTGGATAGAGGAGGAAATCTGAGTGTACGCAATCATAGTAACCGGCGGTAAACAGTACAAGGTCGAGGTTGGCAGCGAGATCATGGTCGAGAAGCTCGACGCAGAGGTTGGCGCAAACGTTAAATTCGACGTTCTGTTGATGGCTGATGGCGAAAATGTCAAGATCGGCAAGCCCGTGGTCGCGGGTGCTTCCGCAAATGCAGAAGTGCTTGAGCATGGCAAGGGCAAGAAGGTAATCGTTTTCAAGTATAAGCCGAAAAAGGATTATCGCAAAAAGCAGGGTCATCGCCAGCCATATACTAAGGTCAAGATTCTTTCGATCGGCTGAGAGGAAGCTGTATGACCGTGATTACCGTCTTTCGTAAGGGTGGCAGGCTCGTTGGCTTCGATGCCGTCGGGCATGCGGATTATGCGGATGCAGGCGAGGATATCGTATGCGCTGCGATTTCCGCAGTCACGCAGACTGCCGTTCTGGGCATAACCGAGCTTATCGGTTGTTCTGCGGCGTTTGAGATGGAGGACGGATGTCTCCGCCTGATGCTCGATGGATCCGTTGAGGATGAGCAATGGCAAAGGGCGGAATTGATACTCGGGACGATGCTCGTAGGACTTCGTTCCATACAGGATGAATATTGTGATTATCTCAAACTGATAGAGAGGGAGGTTTAAGTATGTTCAGGATTAATCTGCAGCTTTTCGCACATAAGAAGGGCGTAGGTAGCTCCCGTAACGGCCGTGAAAGCGAATCCAAGCGTCTAGGGCCGAAGCGTGCGGACGGTCAGTTCGTGCTTGCGGGCAACATCCTTGTCAGGCAGCGCGGCACCCATTTCCATCCCGGCACCAACGTTGGTATCGGTAAGGATGACACCCTGTTTGCAAAGGTTGACGGCGTTCTTCGCTTTGAGACCAAGCACGGCGGTCGCAAGTGTGTCAGCGTATACCCCGAGGAAATAGCTGGCTAAGTCATAATAAAAGGACTTCGAGTAGGTTTTACTTTAGCTTACTGAGTTCATAATCAACACCGCATTCGTTAAAACGAGAGCGGTGTTTTCATATATTTAACGATTGCGTTATGAAATTGTAAATTTTTTGTTAACAATTCGTGCCGACTGTTGACATCGCTTTGAGTTTCTGTATCCTATATAAGGAAAGGTGAAGTTTGATAAGCATTCCATCATTCATCCACCTCGTCTTGGAATGTGAATCCAACCGAATATTTGCGGTGCCGCGCACCTATCCTGCGAATTGCGGGAAGAAAGGCTTAGCATGAAAAAACTATTTGTCGTCACGCTCACAACTTCCATGCTGCTGTCGGTTTTTGCATGTACAAAGCCGATGACCTCAAGCAACCTGTCAAGCAATTTTGACACCGAGGAACCTATCGTCACCGTGTCTCCCACGGGAGTTCCCGACCCCACAAAAAGACCTATTGTAACTCCTAATCCGACCGTAGATGGAGCGAATGAGGATGGCTTCGACTCGGCTGCGATCGATGAGTCCATGCCGGAAACAGTGGAGCCATTATCCACTAGGGAATGATCAGAATAACGTTCTGCTTCATCGCATAAGACGCAGTTATGAACACCTTTACCTCCCGCTGCATCGAATAAGATACCGTTATTAACACATTTACCTCCTGCGGCATCGCGTGAGATGCCGTTTTTTGTACTTTAAAAAGGTTGAAAAATGTTGTAAAATAGCTGCATGAAGTATTCATTGATTGATAAAACACTAAGAATCAGCGGGATCGAAGAATTTGATCTGGAAAAGAGCTGTAAATGCGGACAGGCGTTCCGTTGGACGCCTTGTGCGGATGGTGAATCCTGGCTTGGAGTTGTTCGTTCCCGTGCCGTAAAGGTATCCAAGAGCGGGGATGAACTTACCATATTTCCATGCGCTCCAGGCGATGAGCGGATATTTATTGATTATTTTGATCTCGAACGCGACTATATGTCCATAGAACGCTCCTTGGCAAGGGATCCGCGTCTCTGCGTGTGCCTGCCGGGTGCGTCGGGTATACGCGTGTTCAATCAGGAACCGTTTGAAGCGTTGATTTCGTTCATAATCTCCGCAAACAATAATATTAAGCGCATTTCGGGCATTGTTGAACGCCTTTGCAGGCTGTGCGGCGAAGAAATTGAGCTTAAGGGAGAAAAACTGTACGCATTTCCTGCTGCGGAGCGGATAGCTGCACTTTCTGAGGACGAGCTTAAAGCTATAGGAACCGGCTATCGAGCACCGTACATCAAGGCCTCCGCAAGGCGTATAGGCGAGGGCTACGACCTTGAAACGCTTCGAGGCCTTCCGCTAAATCAAGCAAGGAAGGAGCTTCTGACCTTCCCGGGAGTTGGTCCCAAGGTTGCCGACTGCGTGCTGCTGTTCTCGCTCGGGCATACGGATGCGTTCCCGATTGATGTTTGGATCGGGCGGGCGATGACGGAGCTTTTCTTTGGAAGCGAACAGCCCACCAAGGCGGAGCTGAACCATGCCGTCGAGAGCATCGGAAGGTATTCAGGCATCGTTCAGCAATACATTTTCTATTATGCGAGAGAGGTTAAACTCGGCAGGGAAAGGGAGGACACTGCCGGGTGATGACAGATTTGTGGGCTGCAATCATGTCGTTCGAGCTTGCCTTGTTTATCTGTCATGACTCACCCCGCCTTAACTGTAGCAGCTAACCCTTGACCCGAACAGCGTTTTTATGCTTTCCTTCAGGTTCGAATTCCGTCCCCGGCTTAAATCGTATATGTAGATTTTCTCAGGGGCCATGCCGATAAGCATACTTAATACACCTCCGTCGTTTCCCTGCGCACAGTCAATGCGCACTTCGTTTTCGTCGGTTATGGTGCTGCTGCCGTCGGGGTGCATGATTATGGTGACCGCGCCCGTGGCGGGAGCGCGAAGCTCCGTAAACATGCCGAGAAGCCGCATGAGCTCCATGTATTCCTCGTGCAAGAGCTGTTCTTCGGCTGCGGTGTCAACGCATACCGACCATGTTTCCATGACGTCCTGCATACGGAAACGCATATAGCCTTCAACGATCAAAATATCGTTTTCGGTTAAGTAATCGTATAATTCCTTTGCGGTTTTGGAGTAGTCCGAGTATTGAATGGAGCTTTTGAGAGCGCGGGGGAGCAGTTTGCGCTTTTCCTCCCGAGTGAATGGAAGCGCGTTCGCTATTCGTGCAATTTCGAGATGCCGGAGGTCGATGAGTATAAGCTCCGAAAGCGCATTGCTGAGCTTCACAAGGCATTCATCATCGGAAATAGTTATCGTAACCCGTTTTTTTGATTCGGACGAATCTATTTCGGGTTCAAATTCCTGTTTGCGCAGCCTCCTTATGAGAAGCTTCTCCATGTTTACATCATAATCATATGTGATGATGGAGTATGTTTGCATAAAATTACCAAGCCTTTCACCCAAGTTCGATCGCACTTGGGGAATGTGCCATCCGCAGCATAACCGCTCTTAGCCATGCGCATTGCTTACGGATGGCGCAAATCATTGGAAGGATCATCCACCTATGCAAGCCTCATGGAAATCCCACATTGTATTATGTGCAAAAGCCTGAAAAAGGTGCTTGACAATTTATTGAAGCGTCTTTATAATGTATCAAAATTGCGGGTTGATCAAGATACTGGCGGATGTATAAGTTCGGATAAGAGAATGACTGCCTTGGCTGAAAGCGGTCTGCGAACGGCACCAGCTAAAACCAACTTGTGACCGCAGCGGCGGATGCGCCGCGGCAGGAGTGCCTTAAATCTTTTGAGCGGCAGGGATTTTTTGCTTCCCTGCAATCAAGGTGGAACCGCGGTAACTGCCGTCCTTGAAGTTGTTTCAAGGACGGTTTTTATTATATCTGCGCCTCCACGGGATAGAATAACAACCAAAGGAGAAAGGTTTTATTATGATGAACATCACTTTTCCTGACGGCTCGATACGTCAGTATGAGGATGGCGTAAACGCATATGCCATCGCAGAAAGCATAAGCCCAAGGCTTCGCAAGGCGACCCTTGCGGCGGAGCTTGACGGACATCTCTATGATGCGGCGCTGCCGATCCGTGGGGATCATGAATTAAAACTCCTCACCTTTGCGGACGACGGCGGCAAATGGACGTATCGTCATACGGGTTCCCACATACTTGCCCAGGCTGTAAAGAGGATATGGCCGGAGGTAAAGCTCGCCATCGGCCCCGCTATCGACAACGGCTTCTACTATGATTTTGACACCGAAGTACCGTTCAGCCCTGAGGATTTCCCAAAGATTGAAAAGGAAATCGCAAAGATAGTATCCGAGAATCTGCCCCTTGAGCGGTTCGAGCTGCCTCGTGAGGAAGCGATCAGGTACATGGAGGAGCAGGGTGAGCCGTACAAGGTCGAGCTTATCAATGACCTGCCCGAGGATGCCGTTATCAGCTTCTATCGGCAGGGCGACTTCGTAGACCTCTGCGCAGGCCCCCATCTCGAAAGCACGGGTAAATGCAAGAATATCAAGATAATGAGCGTTGCGGGCGCGTATTGGCGCGGAAGCGAAAAGAATAAGATGCTCAAACGCATCTATGCCACCGCTTTTGAAAAGAAGGCGGATTTGGATGAGTACATCCATATGCTCGAGGAGGCAAAGAAGCGTGACCATCGTAAGCTCGGCAAGGAACTGGGATTGTTCGCGATAATGGACGAGGGCCCGGGCTTCCCGTTCTATCTGCCGAAGGGCATGGTGCTGAAGAATACGCTCGTTGACTACTGGCGTGAAGTGCATAAGCGCTATGGCTATGTTGAAATTTCCACTCCGATGATGCTGAACCGCAGCCTGTGGGAGCGTTCAGGCCATTGGGATCACTACAAGAACAACATGTATTCGACCGTCATCGATGAGACGGATTTTGCGATCAAGCCCATGAACTGCCCGGGTGGAATGCTTGTGTATCAGACGGAGATGCGCTCCTATCGCGACCTGCCCCTGCGCATGGGTGAGCTTGGACTCGTTCATCGCCATGAGCTGTCGGGCGCGCTGCACGGTCTGTTCCGCGTTCGCTGCTTCACGCAGGATGACGCGCATATCTTTATGACTTGGGACCAGATGAAGGACGAGATAAAGAACGTCACGCGCCTGTTCGACGAAGTGTATTCGACCTTCGGCCTTTCCTACACCATTGAGCTTTCCACCATGCCCGAGGATCACATTGGCGATATAAAGGACTGGGAGTTTGCGACCGATACCCTCAAGGCGGCTATTACGGAGCTTGGGAAGGATTTTGTTATCAACGAAGGCGATGGCGCGTTCTATGGTCCCAAACTGGACTTCCATCTTGCCGACTGTCTCGGACGCACATGGCAGTGCGGTACGATCCAGCTCGATATGCAGCTTCCCGAGCGGTTCGAGCTTGAATACACGGGCGCGGATGGCGCGAAGCATCGCCCCGTAATGATCCACCGCGTTGTTTTCGGCTCGCTTGAGCGTTTCATTGGCGTGATCACCGAGCATTTCGCGGGAGCGTTCCCGACTTGGATAGCGCCTGTGCAGGTCATGGTCATGGCGATGACGGATCGCACGCACGATGCCGTTAAGGAGATTGCGGCAAGCCTCGAAAAGCGCGGACTGCGCGTTGAGACGGATCTGCGCAACGAGAAGATTGGCTTTAAGATCAGAGAAGCGCAGATGCAGAAGATCCCTTATATGCTTATCGTGGGCGATAAGGAGGTAGAGAACGATGTGGTTGCCGTTCGCTCAAGGAAGGATGGCGATCTCGGCGCAATGACGCTTGATGATTTTGCGTCGAAGGTGCTTGAAGAGATCGCAACCAAAGCGATGTAAAATGATATAAATTGGATGATCCTGCGGGGACTGCAACCTTTCCCGCAGGATCGTTTTAATGATAGAGCAGGACTGCGAATGGGTTACGCCATTTCCGTGGAATAATCAAATCCTGTCCACAGTTTAAACGCAAGCACGCCTTGATGATAAAGTATCCTCTCTCCGTCAATCGCATTCAATCCTCGTGCTTTTGCGGCTCTTATAAGGTTAGTGCCGTCGTCCGTATAGACCATGTCCACGACGGCTGAGCTTGGCTTTAATGAGCTAACAAAGCTCAAATCTTCAAAATCAGCAGCCCCAAGCATTCCAAGCGGAGTTGCATTTATAAGCACATCGGCAGTATTTATTTCATAGGCAAGGATCGCATCATTTAGACTTAGACCCGAACTTCGTTTTATAAATGTGACCGTGCCGCCGTTACGAACGATGGCAGCGTTCGCGCCCAAGGCAGCCCCGCCGCCGCCAAGAATGACAACGTTTCTGCCCCCTACGGTCACGCCTGCTTCATTAAGCGCATTTATAAGCCCATCGCCGTCGGTATTATGCCCGATGAGCTTGTTATCTTTGATGGTGATTATGTTTGCGCTTTCTGCGGATTTTGCGCTGTCCGAAATGCAATCGAGGTATTCAAGTATTGTCCGCTTATGGGGCATGGTGACGGCAAACCCATGCAAGCCCGCTTGATTCACTATTTCACGAATCTTAGGCAGCTCCTCGGGGGTTACGCGAAGGCGCAGAAAATCGGCATCAATTCCAAATTTTCGGAACATTGGTGCATATAGATCGGGGGACCTGCTGTGCGAAACGGGATCACCGATGATAGCAAATGTACGTTTCATAAACTCATTATACCATGAGGCGGGTTTTTATGCTATAATACGCTTATACATGTGAAAACATAAGAAAATGATCGAGTTTGGAGAGCAAGATGAAGCTTCTCGTAATTAACGGGCCGAATTTGAACCTTACGGGGCGGCGCAGTCCCGAGGTCTATGGCGAGGATACGCTCGAAACCATCATGGGGGAGCTGTATAACTATGTTGAAAGCATGGGATCGGAGATGTTCGAGATTCAGACCAACCATGAGGGGGATATAATCGATGCGCTCCACGCGGCAATGGACTCCTTTGACGGAGTCATCCTTAACGCAGGCGCATATACGCATTATTCATATGCGATAAGGGATGCTATAGAGGCCTGCGGCGTTCCGACGGTTGAGGTGCATTTGAGCGACATACATAACAGGGAGCCGTTTCGCGCCTTAAGCGTGATCGAGTCCGTATGCATTGCGCAAATCAGCGGACAGGGGAAGAAGGGCTATACTTTAGCCGCGAAGTTGCTATTAACGAGGTCGATGAACTGATTAATATCAACCGAATCAGTCTTAAACTATTTTACCTCAAAAATGCTCAGATCCAATCCTCCGGCACGAACAGCCTCTTATAATCCCGCACGGCGTACCTGTCCGTCATGCAGGCGATGTAGTCGGCTGCAACGCGTTCGGCACCGTCCTCATCGATATACTTGGTGAACTCGTCTGGAAGGTCATCAACATGCGCAAGGTAATGACGGTAAAGGCTTTCGATAACGCTCTCCGCCTTTCTTTCCTCGGCCTTTGCAATAGGATTATAGTAAAGATTATCGAACAGAAATGTGCGTAGCTTGTTAAATTCAGCATAAACTTCATCGCTCATGCGCACTTCGTTTTTTCCAAAGCTGTTTTTTAACACATCACAAATAAGCGTATTTATCCGCTCACCATGGGTCGCGCCTATTACGCGGATGCAGCTTTCGGGCAGCTCGTCATTCTTGAGAAGATTTGCCCTTATGGCATCATCAATGTCATGATTTATGTATGCTATTCTGTCCGCAAGGCTGACGACTACGCCCTCAAGCGTGCAGGGGCGACCGCTCTTTTTATGGTTCAGTATTCCGTCGCGCACCTCATATGTGAGATTTAGGCCGACGCCGTTTTCCAATTTTTCAACAACGCGCAGACTCTGCTCATTGTGTTCAAAACCGCCAGGAACGAGCCTGTTCAGCACATTTTCGCCCGAGTGTCCGAACGGAGTATGCCCAAGATCGTGTCCCATAGCGATCGCTTCGGTCAAGTCTTCGTTGAGCAGTAACCCGCGTGCGATCGTGCGGGCGATCTGGCTGACCTCAAGCGTGTGGGTGAGGCGGGTGCGATAATGATCTCCGACGGGGGAGAGGAAAACCTGCGTTTTATGCTTGAGCCTGCGGAAACTCTTGCAATGGATTATCCTATCCCTGTCACGAACGAAATCCGTTCGCACCGGGCAAGGCTCGAGGGGACGAACGCGGCCTCGGGTATTGCTGCTGAGCTGCGCGTACGGAGAAAGCGTTTCGGCTTCGCGCTGCTCAATAATTTGACGGTAGTTTTCCATAGTTTCTCAATTCCTTCGATAGAAAGTATTGGACGCAGCGAACGATGCTGAGAAGCCCGTTCCAATTTATAACTATCTGATATTGAAAAGCTGCTTGAGCTTTTCTCCCTTGGGGATGAAGTCCATGTCGCTTGCGGTAAACGGGCGAAGCAGGACTATAGCCAGCACATATGTGATAACACCCGCAGCAACCGAAATTACGGTCGCTATGGACATATGGCCGCTTGCGGACGTCAGATCGTACACGAGCCAGACGACTATCCCCATCAACAGCGACGAGAATATGGGCTTTATGAACGTATCGAGGAAGCTAATACTCATGCGCGTCTGTCGGATGACGTAGACGGTATCCGCAATTCCTGCAACGGCATAGCATAGTACGGTGGACAGCGCCGCGCCGAGGATGCCAAGGTTCGTAAAATTCATGATTAACAGCATACTTACTACCTTAACAACGCCGCCGATGGTAAGAAAGTATACGGGAATGCGAGGTTTACCCATGCCCTGGATGATTCCCGTCAGGGTCTGAACCAGCGACAGGAACAGCACTCCGATCGCCGCTATATACATGACCTGCTGCGCCTGGATGAAGCGCTCGGAATTATTGCGTACAGCAGAATAGAGCATACTCATGATCGGGCCGCCCAACACGAACAGACCCGCGGTGCACGGCGCACCGATGAACATGGCGAGCTTGATACCCGTGCCGCTTGCCGCCCTTACGGTACGCTTCTCCTTCTTCGCGATGGCTTGAGAGATGGCGGGAACAAGGCTCATGGAAAGCGAAAGCGTCAGTACCGCCGGCATGTTTATAAGGGGCGTAACGTAGCTTCTAAGCACGGTATAGGCAGTTCTCGCCGCTTCGTTCGCAAGCTCAATATTGCCTAAAACTGCAAGATTTTTTGATTCAAGAATGTTTATGATGAATACGGAGTCCGCAATGCCCGTTATCGGCATGATGGATGCGCCGATGGTGATGGGGATGGCGAGAATGAGCAGATTCCTGATTATCGACCTGCCGCCCATAGACCTGCCCATCATACGGTTGTTGCTTAAAGTGGTTATGGGAAGATTGCCCCTGCACAAGTTTATAGAATAATAAAATTTGATAACTATGAGCGCGATAAGTTCGGAGATGCTGACGCCGATGAGCGCGCCCATCGCGGCAAGCTCAGGACGATTGGGCTGTGTCTTTATGAAATAAAAAGCAAGTCCGAACCCGGCGATGAGCTTAAATACCTGCTCTATGACCTGGCTTATAGCGGTGCCGGTCATGCACTGCATACCCTGAAGGTAGCCGCGGTATGCGCACATGATGGAGACGAACAGCAGCGCGGGGGAGAGCGCCATCAGCGAGAACTTAGCGGGTGCGGCTCCCGAGAGACTCGCAATGCCCGAGGACGCGGCGAACAACACGATGGTCGTTACAATGCCTATCGCGGCAAGAAGCTGCATGGCGGCCTTGAATACATTCTTGGCTCCAACGCCGTCGCCGCGTGCGATGCGTTCGGAAACGAGTTTTGATACCGCCGTGGGCAGACCTGCCGACGATATTACGAGCAGCCAGGAGTAATATGGGTAGGCAACCTCGTAGTATGCCATGCCCGATTCACCCACGATGTTGGCAAGCGGTATTCTGTATACTGCGCCGATTACTTTGACAATCAGCCCCGCGACACCGAGTATCGCTGCACCCGCGACAAAGGATTTTTTTGTTTTATCCATATTTACTACCATGGCTTTCGCGCAGGCGAAGGCTCCCTTTCGATAATAGTCATACCATTGAACGCAATCATGGGAATTCGGCTTAAATACAGCAGCATTTCCCAAATAATATTATAGCACAGTCTCGTTCGTTATTCCATACGTGGGAGCAGGGATCGGATGGCGGAAGTATTGAGAATTTGCCAAGAGGCTTCAATTATTTAATGCCAAAATTCTTCCAATTCTTATATAAAATTCCACAATTTCCTTGACAGATTCAATTTTTTTAATATAATAAAAGTGAGTTAGGGTAGGAATCTGCTTTTGCCTATGTGTTTCTGCATGAACGCAGAAGAATAGATTTATTAAACAGGAGGGAATTATGCCAACGGATGCAAAAATCGTTAAAGTATTTATTGCTTCACCCGGTGATTTAGGCGATGAGCGTATTAAGCTTAAAAGCGCAGTAAATGAGTTGAAATCGATTCAGGGGTTTAGGTTTGAATCTGTGATTTGGGAGGAGGATATTCCTACCACAGCACTTTATGGAATGGAACCTCAAAAATACATTGATACTTATTTAGTTGGTTGCGATATGGCTATTGTGATGTTTAAAGGAAGATTTGGCAGCCCAACAAATGATTTTTCTTCTGGCACAGAGGAAGAATTCTATACTGCGTTATCTAAAAAGATGCCAGTTATAGTATATTTTTTCAAGCATCAAATTGATAGCAAGGCTAGTGTTGAAGAAACCGAACAGTTCGTTGCCGTGAAGAGGTTCAAAGAGAAGATCAGGACAATGGTTTTCTCACATGATGTCGCATCCTTTGATGACATTCTAAAGCGGCTAGATATCGACATGCCGGCAAATATAAAGAAGATAGGCACAATAACAGTCGGAACTGCAGAAAGTCAGTCTTCGCAAGGTTCAGCGTCTAATGCTTCTAACAAATTAAAAAAATATGAAGGTCGATGGCTGCAGATAATTTTTGATTTTCCAGAGCGACCAGTAGGAATTTGCAAATTATCCTTCAATGAAGACAATAATTCATTTGAGTTTCAGGGTCACAATTATCATTATAAAAATCGCGGACAGGATGTATATTTTGAATCAGATATTGTTATAGAATCCGCTGAACAGCGTGATGCTTTTTATTATATTTCACATCCAACTCTTCTAGAGAATACTACTGGTTTTGGGAAAATTAGTTTTCTTAGAAAGAAGCAGGATGAATTTACAATTGCTGAAGGATATTTTATTGATGTTACAAATTCTGGAACTGGAGTTTCTAAAATAAATAGAACAATAATGATTAAGTGTGATAAGGCTTTTTTCAATCACATTAAATTAAAAAGCAATACTCGCGTTAAGGATATTACTATTATTAAGTATGCAAAGGATTATTTAAAGGAAGATTATAATATTGAGGTGAATTTATGAGCTTAATAATATAGCAATCAATTAATGCTTATTGAAATAGAATTAACTTCCTCCTATCATTCAACTTCTAACACGAAGAATCCATTTCTTGGTCAGCTTCAGGGTTGTCTGATAGAATAAACTGAGTAGAGATGTTACGTCTGTAAAAACAAATCCAGTCACACAAAAATGCTGTGGACGCGGATATCCATCCCGCTATCTGGACACGCTCTCCTGTACAGGCCTGGTGTTACCAATCATTGCCGCTTTAACACAACCAAAATGTTTTTTATGCGTTTTTCTATTGCCGAATGCTGTCGCAGTCTGTTATAATATAGAAAGCTTATATGTGTTCTGCACTTGCAGGCATGAGCAGCAATACACTCTGTGCGGGGGTTACTATGCCAGATAAACAGTATCAATCATATATTGATGTTTTGAAATCCGAACTTGTGCCGGCATCGGGCTGCACCGAGCCGATCGCTATCGCGTTTGCCGCTGCGAAGGCGCGCTCCATATTGGGTAAGCTTCCCGACAGGGTGCATATCGTCGTGAGCGGCAACATAATCAAGAACGTTAAATCCGTTATCGTGCCGAACACCGGCGGCATGAGGGGTATTGCGGCTGCGGCTGCGGCAGGCATTGCGGCGGGCGATGAAGAAAGAATACTTGAGGTCATCGCTTCCGTCGATGATGCGGGCAGACAGCGCATAAAGGATTTCCTCGACACATGCCCCATAACCGTTCGTCCTTCCGATGGCGATCTCGTATTCGATATCGACCTTACGGAGTTTTCGGGCAATGACAGCGTGCGTATTCGCATTTCGGAATACCACACGAACATAGTTCTCATTGAAAAGAATGGCGAAGTGATCTATGCGCCGGAGCATGTCACCTTTGAAAAAACCGAAAGCGTAGTGACAAATAAGGACGTAATGACGATCACCGACATTATAGATTTTGCCAACACCGTTGATCTAAATGATATAGGGGATACCATCCGCAGGCAGATCGCGTACAATTCGGCGATCTCCAAGGAGGGTTTAACGAACAGTTACGGTGCGAATGTCGGAAAGATAATCCTGAATGCCTACGGGAATGACGTAAAATTCCGTGCGATGGCGGCACCCGCTGCCGGCAGCGATGCGCGTATGAGCGGCTGCGAACTGCCGGTTATCATCGTTTCGGGCAGCGGAAATCAGGGCATGACCGCCTCACTTCCGGTTATAGAGTACGCAAGGGAACATAACAAGACCGAGGAGGAGCTTATCCGTGCGGTCATAGTTTCCGACCTTATCACCATCCATCAAAAATCATGGATCGGCAGGCTTTCAGCCTTCTGCGGTGCGGTCAGTGCGGGCTGCGGCGCGGCCGCAGGAATCGCTTATCTCATGGGCGGAGATTACGATACGATTTCCCATACCCTCATCAATGCGCTTGCGATTGCATCGGGAATCGTCTGCGATGGTGCTAAGGCATCGTGTGCGGGAAAGATAGCCGCTGCGGTCAATGCGGGACTTCTCGGATACAATATGTGTCTTAACGGCTCCCAATTCAGTGCGGGCGACGGATTTGTTTGTCAGTGCGTTGAAAAGACGATCGAAAATGTCGGCAGGATAGGCAGAGACGGCATGAGGGAAACCGATAAGGAGATACTTAGGATAATGACTGAGGACTGATTTTAGGGGTAGTTAATGATTATTTGAATACAAAACAATACGTTATAACAACGGCGGCAGGGTATTGCACCCTGCCGCCGAAATGTTCTATTTAATGAGCTTTACGCAGTCTGTTTCATATTACGCAATGGAACTGAGTTACTATACCTCGATCAGTTCATATTCCAAACTGCCTACACCGAGCTGTGCAGCGGCCTCAAGGGTATGTATGCCGTTGCGCGACTCCATTCTTTCGATCAGGTGGGACTTGCCCGGATCCTCGGAAGCATACACGAGGTCTACGCATGCCTTATCGAGTGCAACGGGGTCGAGCGAAGCGAGTATGCCGATGTCCGCAATCTTAGGATCCTCCGCGACCGCGCAGCAATCGCAGTCAACGGACATATTATTCATGATATTCACAAACGCGATCTTGCCTTGCTTATCGTCCATTATGGATTTTGCGGCTTCGGCCATGCATTCGAGGAAGGAATCATGATCCGCCGTCCAAATCTTTTCGGGCTCGCCCACACCATGGATATGTGCTTTGCCGTGGGATGACGCTAAGCCAATGGAGATATTTTTGACGGCACCGCCAAAGCCTCCCATGGGATGACCCTTGAAGTGCGAAAGGATAAGATACGAATCATAGTTATTATAGTGCGTACCGACAAAATTCTCGGTGAGATGCTTTCCGCCAGCGATGGGAAGAGCGATTTCGCCGTCCTCGTCCATGATGTCAACGGTGAAATATTTCGACCAGCCATGTTCAGACATCGTATCCCAATGCGCCTTGGTCGTGTTGCGTGTTCCGTCGTATGCGGTGTTGCATTCGACCACGATGCCGTTGACATTTTCAATCGCGGGCTTCAAAAACTCGGGACGCAAAAAGTTCTGATTCCCGGTTTCGCCTGAGTGCAGCTTGACTCCGACACGCCCGGTAAGCTCGATGCCAAGCATATTGTACATCCTGACAACGTTTTCGGGCGTTATAGCCCTTGTGAAATAAACCTTGGATTTGCTCATAATATTCTCCCTACTATATCAATAAATTTTTTGCAATTATTTCGCTCCGACGCATATACGTTATTCGTCCACATGTCGCGGCGCACGTTCAGCTGACGGCGGGTTCGGAGCCATCCTGCTCTTTAAGTTCAAGATTCTTCATCGCTTTATCCATAAAGTACGATGCCGCTATGCCGCACGCAAACAGTACGATGAAGATGACAAATTCAAGGAATGAAACACCCGATGCGTTTGCAGCACCCTCCTGGAGTACGCAGCCCGCAAGCGTCGCAAGCAGGATGCCGAACAGCACATAGAAGGACTGCCTGTGGAACTTTTGAAGCACCTTGCGTACAAGCATCAGCATTGGGATCGAAACGAAAAGGATACCGAGCAGCGCAAAGAGCGCAAGCACGATGTTTTTGCCGGGATCGCTGAAGAAATTCGTGAATACCTCCATGAAGCTCTTATATACGTTCATGTTGATGAGTATGAACGAGGTGCTGACTCCGGGCATGACTATGCCGAGCATGACTATGCCGCCGCACAAAGCGGAGAGCAGGGGAGTAAGCTCGCGGCTCGCGCCTACCTGAGAATTGCCCGTAAAGAAACCGAGCAAAACGAGCGTAAACGCAAACGCAAAGCCAGTTGCGATATAGATCCAGTTGCTCTTTCGGAAGGATTCGCCGTCGTTCGCTTCATTGATAAATGAAGGAATGCTTCCAATGACAAGTCCCATGAACAAACATACAACCTCGGTCTGATAATTCGCAAACAGGCTGTCGATGAGGAACATGAATATGACCAGGCCTATGACGCCGCCGATTCCGAGCGGGAGCAGAAATCGAAAATTCTTTTTTGGAGCCTTGAAAAAACCCGTTATGGCCTCTATCGTACTCTGATAGATGCCCATGGATACGGCGAGGATGCCGCCGCTGAGTCCGGGAATGATCGCGCCTGCCCCGATAACGAAGCCTGCAAGAATCTTACTGAAAAACAGTTTCATCCGTACACCTCCTTAGCATCCGTAAGTGAATGCGTTTTTGTGTTAAGAACGCCATCAGTATACCACATAGGGAAGGATTAGTAAAATAAATTGTTTCTCTCGTGCGGAAAACGAGTATTGGTGCAAATGAGCGAATAAAATAAGGGTCGCATCCGGCCTTCTTACATTGAAGTCCAGATACGCCCTGCGTAATGCATATCAGAATCCCTCGATCAATCCGAGCGCGTGTCTGCATATGAGCAGAGCATCATCGACACCTATTTGACCATTGGCATCGACATCGGCAGCGATCATCTGTTCTGCATCAAGATCGATTAATTCAAGAGCTTTTCTTATTACGAAAATCGCATCCGCAACGGAAATTGTGCCATCACCATCCACGTCGCCGAGGGTTATTTCCGTACCTCCCACGAACCTTGCCGTAAGGTTGAGCTGCATACCGGGTTCAACTATGAAACGACTTTCATCATAAACGCATTCACCGTTCTCGTTAAACCATCCGAGGAATTCTGAGCCGTTTACGGCAAAGGCTTCGATAGTTGTAAGATCATCATCTTCCAAATAGGTGACATCGAAATATCCGAGACCATCTGCATAGAGATCAAGTGCGAATCCGGGTGTGTAATCAGAACCGGGCGACCAATGAAATTCCTTAAAGGGATTGCCGCCGCAAAACGCGCTAAATGGTGAGCCTGCGACTGTCAGGTCGAGCGTTGTAATCAGGTTATTTGAACAATCAAGCCTTTCAAAAAACATACAATTCTCTAATGCGCTGAGGTCAAGCTTAGTCAATAAGTTGTCGGAGCAATACAATTGTTCAATTATGCTGCAACCGCTGATGTCGATATCCCTTATGAGGTTATTGTCACATGAGATGTAAAAAAGGTTATCGTGCTTTCCAAGAATTAACGCCTCTATCCTATTATCGTCACATGCAATTGACTGAAGCTGTGAACATGTGGATAAATCAAGCACCCCGGTCAGCTCGTTTTCACTAATATGAAAAACCTGCATGTTGGGGCAATTCTTAAATGAAACGTACGATAATTTATTATGATACGCATGTAAAAGTTCAAAATTAGGACAATTATCAACATTGATGGATGTGAGCATATTCCACCCCAAAGAGACACCATTGAGTTCAGTGCATCCGTTCAAATCAAGCGTACCGACAAGTGGGCTTTTATTGGGGGGGAATGGAGTATCACGCCAGTCACACACCACAGACAGCCTTTTTTCGCCGTTAAACTCTTCCCAAAGAACTAGATCGCCCCAAGTATTGGGAACGGCGGGGTCATATTCACTGGAATACTTTTCGCCGTTCTTGACTCCGTTTTCGTCCGTTTGCTCAAGCCAAGCAACAATTTGGTTATAGTCGTGCTCGTTGTATCCGACGGGAGCATTTCTGTCGCCTGTGGCTCTGACAGTCGATGTCGTAAAGATGGTGGGTGCAATCATTTTGATTGCGGTCACTGAGATGGTGGCCATCAAGATGGCAAGCAAAAGGGATATACTTCTTTTCATGTTAATTACCATGCCCTTGCCTAACAAAGGATTCCTTTCTTTTGTAATTTGGAGCTTTTTCTCAAAAGAAAAATTACCGCTGGGAGCGATAAAGTTTCAAAGAGCGCTACCATGAGAAATTACTTTCTCACAGCGTAAAACTCCATTCTCACGCTAATATTCTTTGTTTGTTTTGAGTGTAACACACTGCCGCAGCATATCAGTGAGTTACATCAAACTAATTATATTAGATTTTTAGACATTTGTCAACGAAAAACGATGAATTCAATGAACTCACTGTATTCTACGTCCCGAATAATTTATAGACTGACTTTGAATGAAGAAAATACGACATGGTCTTGTATGAATATAAGTAGTATATTAAAACGCCTTTTAAGAAACGCCTTGACAAGCCTAATTAGCAGTACTATAATGGTCAAAACCGAACTAAGGGAAAACCAAAAATTCCCTATGTATCGACAATGTATACTGTATGAGCGGCGATTGTACCAAGTGTATATCTGCTGATTTCATGCACGTGGTGTCGGTGAAAGCTTTCTACCGACAGCAACGCAAATTACGCGACGTAGTGGCGCAATATCGCGTGTTTTTAATGCTTTTGAGAGAATCTTCAGGATTATCCGGAACAGGGTACTACAGTGAGCGTATGCGTTGCCGCGATTAGTCTTTGCTTTTTTACTGTTATAGGAGCGTAAAATCTTGCTAAGCTGATTTTATTGCAAATATCGGTATCGGCGAAGGTGTATCAGGGGAATACTAACCTGGCGGACGGATTGCGTTCTGACCGATATGCTGCAATTATTGCAGCACTGGTGATTGTACGATTCGTTCTCAACACGGTTCCATCCATTAGCATCGGTTTGCACCTTGACAACCAAATAATCTTTAATCGATACGAAATAATGATACTCCTCTGTGGTCGTAGTCCGAGCGTTAATAGCGTCGCAGGCGGCGAGCAGAGCCAGATGTGAATGTGTGGGGGCGATAGCCCGTGTGGCGGATGCCGTCGATTGAGATTATAGTGAAAAATGATTTTGAATAGCTTTTTACGCTGTTCATATCATGTAAAAGAATTCGATAAAGAGTGATTTATTTTGTTTATTTATAAACAGAATATGATTACGCTTTATTTACAACGAGCGGATGTGCGGCTTCCGATCGATAAGGTTATCCTTTACGGTTTAAAAGGGATTTTGAGCACAAAGGATGCATGACAATCGATTGTGAAGCCGCCGCCATCGTGCACGAAAAATGATACTGTTCGTATTGAGCAACAGCGGAACTTCGCACTGACTAAAATAACATAACCGTATATTCAAATGCTTTCAACTTATCCAAATGCCTAAATAATAAACGACCGACTAGGCTTTTAGATAAGTTAATAGCAAAATATAGTGATTGTGAATGAATTTAGACCCACCTCTAAGCAGCAAAAAATGTATTGTTGAGGCAAAGACCGTAGAGCAAACTAATGCAACGGGAATAAATCCGCACGATGCGGTCAGAGGTAAATGTGCATAACAAGGCTCAGCAGAAGCGGCAAGGATGTAGATTACAATGAACGATTTCTTAAATGATCCAAGATTTGCAGGTATCAAACCATTCGAGAGCAAGATTTGGCTTTCTTCACCCACCATGCACGGCGACGAGCAGAAGTGGGTAGATGAGGCAATTCAGACTAACTGGGTAAGCACTATCGGTGCGAATATAAACGAAGTTGAAAAAAAGGTCGCAGAAAAGGTTGGCCGGAAGTACGCGGTTGCATTATCATCCGGTACTGCCGCACTTCATCTTGCTATAAAGCTTTGTGGCGAAAAACTCTATGGTCAGCCGCAGGTTGGACATGGAACGCTTGAAGGAAAGCGTGTGTTCTGCTCAGACATGACCTTCAGCGCAACCGTGAATCCGGTCTGCTACGAAGGAGGTATTCCGGTGTTCATTGATACGGAGTATGACACCTGGAATATGGATCCCGTAGCGCTTGAAAAGGCATTCGGGATTTACCCGGATGTGCGGCTCATCGTGGTTGCTCATTTGTACGGTACCCCCGGAAAAATAGATGAAATAAGGGCTATTGCAAATGCGCATAATGCACTGATTGTAGAGGACGCAGCGGAATCCTTTGGAGCTACATATAAAGGCGTGCAGACCGGCGTGTTCGGGGATGCCAGCATTTTCTCCGGAAATGGAAATAAAATCATAACTGGTAGTGCAGGAGGATTCCTCCTGACAGACGATGCAGAAGACGCAAATAAAGTTAGAAAATGGTCTACACAGTCCAGGGAGGATGCCCATTGGTACCAGCATGAGGAGCTTGGCTACAACTATCGGATGTCTAATATCATCGCAGGGATACTGCGCGGACAGCTTCCATATCTGGAGGAGCATATTGCACAGAAAAAAGCGATTTACGAGCGGTACAGGGATGGGTTGAAAAATTTGCCTGTTAAAATGAACCCTATAGACTTTAAAAACTCTAATCCGAATTACTGGCTAAGCTGCTTGATCATCGACAAAGAAGCGATGAGTCAGACAGTTCGTGGAGAGAAAGAAACCCTTTATATTAGAGAACAGGGTAAATCCTGCCCAACGGAAATCCTCGAGGTGTTGGCAGCATTCAATGCCGAAGGTCGTCCAATTTGGAAACCGATGCACATGCAACCGATTTATCGAATGCATGGTTTTGTGATGATGAATGGTAATGGTCAAGGCAAAGGCAACGCTTATATCGAGGGTAGCAGTGTCGATGTTGGAGCAGATCTTTTTAGACGCGGGTTGTGCCTGCCGAGTGACAACAAGATGACACTGGAGCAGCAGGATGTTGTGATCGATATCATTTATAGTTGTTTTAAATAAGGGATTGTATCCCGGTTAGGGGAATTCGTGATATGCAACATAAACTGTATGGTCCATATGAGCGATTTATCAAACGCTATTTGGACTGCATATTAGCCTCACTCGCATTGGTTGTGCTCTCTCCAATCATGGGGATTACGGCCATTCTTGTCAGAATAAAGCTTGGATCGCCTGTTCTCTTTACGCAGGAGAGACCGGGCAAGGATGAGAAGGTTTTCAAACTCTATAAGTTCCGCTCAATGACAGATAAGCGAGATGAAAAGGGTGAGCTGTTGCCGGATGATGAAAGGCTGACGCATTTCGGCAAGGTGCTTCGATCCACATCTATCGATGAGCTGCCAGAGCTGATCAATATCATCAAGGGAGATATGGCGATTATTGGTCCGAGACCTCTTTTAGTAGAGTACTTACCCTACTACACAGAGGAAGAGCACCATCGGCATGATGTGAGACCGGGCTTAAGTGGATTTGCGCAGATACATGGCCGAAATGCTTCTTCATGGGAAGATAAGTTTGAATGGGATTTGAAATATGTAGATAATATTACCTTTATTGGAGATTTAAAGATTGCATTTACAACAATTATAAAAGTATTTAAAAGATCAGATGTTCTTGTGGGAAAACAAATCCCTGCAGGCCGTTTGGATGTTGCAAGAAAAAACGAGAAAGCTAATAGATGAAAATGTATTCCTGGAGGTTTACCATTTTTGATATGCTGCAAATTGTTATCTGAAATTAATAAGCTGAGTAATAATGGGAGTAGTGCCAATCTTTTAAGTATGAAAAGAGTTTTAAAATAGTATCGGGTTATTGAAATGAAATAGATTGATACGACGCTGTTATTGCGGCATGTTAGAAGACTAGATAAACAGAGTGGATCAACAGTCAGTGTACCATATGCGGAGAGCTTTGTGTTGATTAGTCGTACTGAGCGATATTTCGTAAGATGCAATTAAGAGAGGAAAGTATATATGTATCAATATGAAGATGTAAAGATTCGTAAATTTAGATTTGAGGATATTCCGTTGAAAATAGAATGGATTAACAATTCAGCAAACAACGAATTTCTGCATTACGACTTGCCGCTTGAGTACGATAGGACCGTGGCATGGTTTGAAAGAAACAAAGACCGTACTGATCGATTTGATGCTGTGATCGAATATTATGGGGAACCTGTTGGGCTTTGTGGGCTTTTGAATATTGACTATAAGAATTCTAAGGCAGAAGACTATATGATTGTAGGTAATACCTCATATAAGAGAAAAGGAATAGCTACAAAGGCTGGCACTTTAAATGCATTGTATTGTTTTGAGATACTAAAGCTTAACAGATTATATGCGTTCATTGAAGTTGGGAACCAGTCTTTGGGACTAAACTTAAAGCGAGGCTTTAATGTTGAGGGTTATCTGCGCCAGTCGATTAAGAAGGGAGATATTTTTGTTGATAGGTATGTCCTTGGCATGTCAAGAAGAACTCTTGTAATTCCCAGGGAAGTTCATTGGGAGGACGATTAATTTAAAGCATCATTAGCAAACGATCAAGCGAATGAGACGGAAGTCTAATATATAAAACGAGACGGTTTGTTTTATATCCAATCAGAGAAAATATGACGAGGAAGCTGAACTTTATTGCTATTCGGTAATTGTGATTTTCAGTGTTGCGGTTATAAGAAAGCATGAGGACCGAATTGCGTATAGCATTCTCAGAGAGGATTAGGGTAGATGACAATAATCCAGAATTTAGGAGAGTACAACGGAAATCATCTTTGGATAAAACGTGAAGATTTAATCCCTTTTTCCTTTGGCGGGAATAAAGCAAGAAAGGTGGAACTGTTTTTCAGGGAGATAGACAAAGGTGATTATGACTGTGTGGTCACCTATGGGTCTGGGAGTTCTAACCATTGTAGGATTGTAGCTAATGAATGCTGTCGTAGAGGGATGAGATGTTGTATCATCAGTCCAGAGGAAGCAAGTGAATCGACCTTTAACAGTCAAATGATGGAACTGTTTGGCGCAGAAATAATTACTGTTCCTGTGAGTGAAGTCCATGACACGATTGAGGGGAAACTGAGTGAGCTAACAGCATCTGGGAAAAAGCCATACTTCATCGAGGGTGGTGGACACGGGAATATCGGTACAGAAGCGTATTTACAGTGCTATCAGGAGATCAAGGAGCAGGAAAAGGAGATGGATATCCATTTCGATTACATTTTCTTCGCTTCTGGCACTGGAACTACTCATGCTGGGCTTGTGTGCGGTCAGTTAATTTTTGGAGATGAGAGGAAGATCGTGGGCATCAGCATTGCTAGGAAGAATCCTAGAGGCAGAGATGTGGTAATAGATAGTGTACGGAAGTACATGGATGGAAGGGTTGATGATGACTCTATCCAAGCAGCCACAACCTTCATTGATGATTATACGTTTGGCTATGGAAAAGATGACAAAAGAGTAGTTGACACCATAAAGAGTGTTTTAAAGACTTACGGTATTCCGCTTGATACGACATATACGGGTAAAGCATTTATGGGGATGAGTGAGTATGTCAAAGGAATAAATGATAAGAACATCTTGTTCATCCACACAGGTGGAACTCCGCTGTTTTTTGATGCATTGAATAAAATCGACCGATAGAGGTAGAAATGTGAATATATTGATTCTTGCCGCAGGAACGCGGAATAAAATCATCCAGTATTTTAGGAAAACGTTTGACGGTATCGGAACTGTGGTTGCCACAGATGCAAGCACACTTGGCCCTGCCATCTATGATGCCGATAAATACTACATTGTGCCGCCTATTACAGAGCCTGGATATATAGATAAGATCCTGGAGATATGCCAAGTTGAGCAAATTAGTGGCGTTCTGAGCCTTATCGATCCAGAGCTGAGTTTGCTGGCTGCTAATAAGGAACGTTTCAAGGAACTGGGAGTTACAGTAATAGGCAGCTCATGTGAACTCTGTGAGATGGCTCTGGATAAGATGCAGATGTATGATTGGCTAAAGGCTCATGGATATAACTGTGCGCGTTCTTGGATGGATAGGGATGAGTTCTATAGAGCTGTGGATGTTGGTGAAGTTACATATCCTGTGTTTGTAAAGCCATACAGAGGATCTGCCAGCATTAGTATCTACAAAGTCTATGATAAAGGGACAGTTGACCTTCTTTTCGATCATGAAGATGACCTGATGATTCAGGAGTTCCTCAACGGCCAAGAGATTGGTGCGGATGTGTATATTGACCTGATCTCCGGTGAGGTTGTCTCTATCTTTGCAAAGAAAAAGATAAAGATGCGTGCTGGAGAGACAGATAAGGCTGTTAGCTTCAAGGATGAGAAGTTGTTTTCACTCATCGAGCAGTTTGTTTTGGAAGCTGGATATAAAGGCCAGATTGATATCGATATCTTCGAGATTGATAGCCAGTATTACATCAGCGAGGTTAATCCCCGCTTTGGTGGTGGTTACCCGCATGCTTATGGGTGTGGTGTCGATCATACGACGTTGATTCTGAATAACTTGAATGGTGTTGCAAATGAGAAGAATATAGGAGCCTATGATGAAGGAATCTATATGATGAAGTATAACGAAGTTAAAATCGTGAAGGCGTGAGGGCGAATCGATGAATATATTGTTCCTAACCATAGGGCGTATGGAGAGCATAGGAGCGCATTCCATATATGCAGATCTGCTGAGATGCTTTTGTAATCATGGAGATACTATATATACGATCAGCCCATATGAGAAGAGAACTGGTAAGGAGACGGAATATGTTCATGAGAATGGGGCTCATTTGCTCCATATAAAGACAGGGAACGTAACTGGCGGAGCAAACATTATTGAGAAGGGCTTCTCACAGATGGCACTCGAAAATATTTATATTCGAGCAATTAAAAAGTATTTTTCGGGTGTTAAGTTTGATCTTGTAATGTATTCGACACCTCCGATTACTTTCAGTAAAGCAGTAGACTTTATTAGAAGGCGCGATGGAGCTAAAAGCTATCTCCTTTTGAAAGATATATTCCCGCAGAATGCCATAGATATTGGAATGATGACTAATTCTGGTGTAAAGGGTATGCTATATAAGCACTTTCGCAATCAGGAGAAGAAGCTGTATAGATTTTCAGATTACATCGGGTGCATGTCACAGGCTAATGTCGATTATGTCGTTAAACACAACCCAGAAGTTGATCCGAAAAAGGTGGAGGTGTGTCCGAATTCCGTCGAAGTACTGGATATGAGCGTGGACAAGGCAACAAGATTGGAAATCAGAAAAAAGTATGGCATCCCACTTGATAAGAAAGTGTTCGTATATGGTGGCAATTTGGGTAAGCCACAGGGTATTCCGTTCCTCATTAACTGTCTGCAAAAGCAAAAAAGGGACGATGCATATTTTCTGATTGTTGGCGAAGGCTCGGAGTATCCAAAACTTGAAGAGTTCATAGATGCAGAGAAACCTGACAATGTGAAGCTGATGAAACGACTCCCCAAAGAAGACTACGACTCAATGGTGGGTGCTTGTGATATCGGCTTAATCTTCCTTGATCATCGCTTTACCATACCGAACTTCCCGTCTCGGCTTCTTGCCTACATGCAGGCAAAGTTGCCTGTGCTGGCTGTTACTGATCCCAATACTGATATTGGGAAGGTTGTAGTTGACGGCGGTTTTGGCTGGTGGTGCGAGAGCGATGATACTACAAGATTCCTTGATTGTGTAAATGGAATCTGTGATTCAGATTTGGGCATGATGAAAGAAAAAGAATTCCGCTATTTAGAGGAACATTACTCTGTGGAAGAAGCGTATAGGACTATTATGCGTCACTTGTGATACCGGGAGGGTTTATGAAAATTCTGATAATCAACTCCGTATGTGGTATCAGAAGTACGGGGCGTATTTGCACAGATCTTGCTACGGCGGTAGAAGCAGAGGGCCACGAAGTTAAAATCGGATACGGAAGAGAGGCTGTGCCGGAGCAGTATAAAAAATATGCCATTAGGATTGGCGGTGAAATAGATGTTAAGTTGCATGGCCTTAAGGCAAGGTTAATGGATGCCGATGGTAAAGGAAGTTCTCACGCAACGAGGAAATTTTTAGAATGGGTTCAGAAATATGATCCAGATGTAATACATCTTCACAACTTACATGGTTACTACATAAATGTGCCATTGCTGTTTCAGTACATTATTGATCACAATAAAAAGGTAATCTGGACACTCCACGACATGTGGTCATTTACTGGACATAGCGGGACATGTGACTCAAAAAAGTGTGAGAAATGGGAGACGGGGTGTGGAAACTGTCCGTCCTATAAGGGCTATCCCTCCTCTATAGTGGATCGTTCAGCGAAGAATTATCTATGGAAAAAGAATTTATTTACTGCTGTAGAAAACCTTACCATTGTGACACCTTCTAAATGGTTGGCTGGACTTGTAAAACGCTCTTTCTTGAGTGGGAAGATTATCGAGATCATCCCGAATGGTATTGATATCCAGCAGTTCAAGCCGCAGGAAAATGATTTTAAGAGTTTCTATCACATTGAAGATAAGATTGTTCTAATGGGATGCTCAACATGGTGGGGAAAAAACAAAGGTTTAAATGATTTTTACACACTTGCTGCCCGTTTGGATCAGAGATACAAGATTGTGCTTGTCGGTTTAGATAAGGAGCAGATTGCAGAACTTCCATCCGCGATCTTGGGTATAGAACGCACTAATAGTGTTAAGGAATTAGCACAGATATACAGCGCCGCAGATCTTTTTGTAAATTTGACTTATGGGGATAACTATCCAACAGTTAATCTGGAGTCCCTTGCGTGTGGTACACCAGTACTCACTTATGAGACCGGAGGAAGTGCTGAATGTTTGGATGGGAAGAATGGCATATCATTCACACGTGGTGATATAGAAGGGGTTATTAAGTTTTTAAATACGGAATTCACGTCGGATAAATTCACGGTTTCTTCACAACCGAAAATTGACAAAAAAACTGCCGCCTTTGAATATATGATCCAGTTTCGGGGGGTACTTTGAAACCAGAAGCAAGTACCAGATGATTGGTAAGAATACTGTTTTAGGCGTAGCAGCATTTTGGGGAAAACGAAAGGGTCTTAATGATTTTATCCGATTGGCAAATGATCTACCGGATGAGTTTACTATCGTAATGGTCGGTGCAACGCAGGATATAAGAAATATACTGCCAGAGAGGATTATCACGATAGAGAGAACAAATGACCCGAGTGAATTGCGTGCATTATACAGTGCCGCGGATGTATTTGCTAATCCACCAATACAAGATAATTTTCCCACAGTTAATTTGGAAGCTGCTGCGTGTGGGACTCCTATTGTTACCTATCAGACAGGTGGAATTCCAGAGAATGCATATACACCGACCTGTGTTGTTTCTAAAAATGAATATGATACTTGAAAAAAATGATAATGGATAGAAAATTCGAACATGCCTTAGCATTAGATTCAGCGCATTTGGTCAGTAAAGATTTGGTGGCAGAGAGATATGCGTATCTTTATCAAAAAGATATGATACTAAATGGATGAAGAGACAGAACAAGGAGTATAACTTTTGGTTATTTCTACTGAAGGTGAGGAAAATGAATGTTTTACATATTGCGTTATGTTCTCCGTATACAGATGGCTGGTCTTATCAAGAAAATTTATTGACTAAATATCAGGTACGGATGGGGCATCAGGTGACTCTCATTGTTCCAAATCTTAGGTGGAATTGTGAAGGGAAAAAAGAAATTATACAAGAAGAAAAATACACTAATCAAGATGGCGTACGGATTATACGATTAAAGGAGAAGAAAAACATTCCAGAAAGAAAATTAAAATGGTTTCCAGATCTATACCCGGTCATAGCCGAAAGCAAACCAGATATTCTATTTATTCATGGTTGTCAGTTTTTGAATATACATACAATTATAAGCTATCTCAAGAAAAATAACACAACTGCTTACTTAGATAACCATGCAGACTATAATAATAGTGCTAAGTCCTTTCTATCCAAAAAAATATTACATGGAGTTTTGTGGAAGTTTGGAGTCAAAAGGATATCACCCTACATAAGAAAATTCTATGGTGTAACCCCCTCACGAGTCGATTTTTTGATTGATGAGTATAAACTACAAAAAAGAAAAGTCGAACTGCTTGTTATGGGCGCTGACGATGAGACAATCGAGGAAGTTATACGTGAAGATTCAAAAAATGAGTTGTCCAAAAAATACGGAATATCAACTAATGACTTTGTCATTGTAGCTGGTGGGAAAATTGACAGAAACAGAAAAGAATACTTGAATATAATCCAAGCAGTAAAAGAGCTAAATAGACCAAATTTAAAATTGTTTTTATTTGGCTCTATTTCTGAAGAGGTCAAGGACGTTTATTTGTCCGCCTTAAACAGTAGTGATTGCGCATACGTTAAGTGGCTAAACAAGAAGCAGATATATGAGTTTATATATTTTGCTGATTTAGCGATATTTCCATGTCTTCATTCAGTTATGTGGGAGGAGACGGCAGGAATAGGAACCCCCGCAATTTACAGAGAGTTATCCGGGTTTGACCATTTAGATTATAAAGGGAATTGCTATTTTATTGAAAATGGAAATGTTGCAGAAATTCAAAAGGCAATAGAATATTGCATGAATAATTCGAAACAAATGAAAAAAGCGGCGTTAGGAGCAGCACATCATTTTTTATACTCAGAGATTGCCAAGAGAGCAATCCAGTGATTATGAATAGTGTTATGGTTCTATACCATATATATAATTCCGAAATAATACATGATCAGAGGAAAACAAATGGTTGCAAAGATTAATAATAGATTGATAATTCATTTAACAATAGTCATTACCGTTTTATCACAGCTCGAATCTTTGCGGCAATCATTTCGACCATTAATGTATGTCATGTGGTTTTTTCTTATAGGACTAGGACTTATAAGAAATAATAAAGGAGTTAGGATTACCAGAACAACAAAAATATTTGCAATTTTTTATCTTCTTTTTTTCGTGTTCTGTTTATTGGCCACACTAATAACAAAGCGGGATTATTTATCTGGTTCATATTTAGGAACTATGATCATTCCTTTAGCAGTGAGTATATGTATGGGAATATATAGCAGTGATTTATCTTATGAAGATATTCTATCATTGTGTAAAACTTTCGTTATTATTGCTTTAATATATGGCATTTATGTCAATGCTCAGTATTTCCCATCATATTCCTCGTGGTTGATTCAAAGGAGATATATTTTTGCATCAAAGAATTCCGCCGCACAAATATGGAGCGTAGCGTTGTTCCTTTCGTTTTTTATGCCGAAATTAACGAAGGTTAAAAGATCTTGTCTTTGGTATATCATCTGTGTATATTTTGTTTTCATTTGTGCATTGAGTCAAGGGAGAACAGCATTACTAGGAATTACGATATGTTCTGTTATTTACGTTATAGTAAGCTCGAAGCATAAGATACGCTGGAGCATTATTACATGTGTGATTGTTGTTGCAGCATTAACACAGCCAGAAATACGTCAATTTTTGGATCAGGCACTACTTATTACAAGATATTCTGGACAGGGAGTGAATGCGTTTTCAAGTGGACGCGTCAATGGATATTTGAAGGCAATTGAGTCTATTTTAACTTACCCTTTTGCAGGTGTTGGCTCTTACTACATCGACTGTTCATATTTAATGATACTTGCTGAAACGGGGATTATTGGCTTTGCCATAATAGAAACTATTTGGATCTCACGAGTAGTAACAAATTTTCGATGGAAGGTGAAAAATAATAAATCAAATTGGAAAAAACTAGTTTTCTTAATTACGATATTTTATATAGTGGAATCAATATTAGAGGGTCTTCCACCGTTTGGACCAGGTGTTAGTTCGTTTATGTTTTGGATATTGTGTGGAGCAACAGTAGATAACATTGACTTTAATGTGCTAAGGTATAATGCTTTGGACTAGATGAAAAAGAAAAGGGATACTTATGAAACAAAGGAATAATTTAAAAAAGAATGTTGCACTACAAATAATATATGAGATTTTGGGAACATGCATTCCGCTTATAACATCTCCTTATTTGTCAAGGGTGTTGGGAGCAGAGCAAGTAGGTGTCTTTTCCTACACATCTTCGATTGTTGCTTATTTTTTACTTTTCTCAAAGTTGGGTACGATCAGCCACGGAATTAGGAGCATCGCTTCGGTAGGTGATGATCAAGATAAAAGGAATGAGGAGTTCTGGGGAATATATGGTTTTCAATCGATTACCACATGTTTTTGTATAATTCTGTATGCTGTATATTTATTTTTTATATGTGCAGAAAACCAAAAGATCGCAGCCATACAAATAATTGAACTTTTTGCCAATTTAATATGCGTAAACTGGCTTTTTGCGGGATTAGAGCGTTTTAATCTTACAGTTAAGGTTAGCATAATTATCCGATTATTATCCGTTGCCTGTATTTTACTTTTTGTCAAAAAGCCAGCAGACTTATGGATATACGCTTTCATTATGGTCATTAGTGCTTTTTTAACGCAGTTACTTCTTTGGTTCAGTATTAAAAAAGAAATCACAGCTTTCAAGGTTTCATTGAAGAAGATTGTATCTAATTTAAAACCAAGTTTAATGTTATTCATTCCATTACTGGCAATGTCTGTTTATCATATCATGGATAAAACTATGCTGGGAGCTATGAGTAATTATTATCAGAGTGGCTATTATTATAATGCAGATAAAATTGTCAATATATCTGTTGGAGTAATATCGGGTGTCAGTACGGTTATGTTACCACGAATGAGTTCCTTAATCGGAAATGGAAAAGCAAATGAAGCTGACTTGCTCTTTAAGGTTTCTTTAGAAGGAACAGTTGTGGCAGGTGTAGCAATAGCATTCGGAATAGCAGCTATAGCAAAAGAGTTTATCCCTGTCTTTTTTGGAGCCGGATACGAAGAATGTATTCCTTTGACAATTGCTCTTTCGCCTGTTTTGATTATAAAATCCTTTTCATTTACATCTAGATATCAGTATTTAATACCACATAAAAATGAGAAGGCTTTTATATGTTCAGTTATAGCGGGTGCAGCAGTTAATTTAATTGTAAATATTCTACTAATTCCACAATATGGAGCTATGGGTGCTGTGATCGGAACAATAGTTGCTGAGTTGACGGCTTGTGTTTGGCAATATATTGCTATTTCAAGATACATTAATTTAAAAAAAACACTGACAAGAACGGCTTTATATTTTATTGTCGGTTTACTAATGTTTGCAGGGGTAAGAGTTGTTTCGAGGATTAATGTTATAATATATGGAAAGATCATTGTTGAAATCATAGCTGGAGCAGTAATTTATATGTGCATATGTTTAGCATACTGGAAAACAACTGGGAATCCCATATTAAATGTTTTGATAAAAAACATAAAGGAAAGAAAAAAGATACTTTGACATAATTGTAACAATTGATAATAAAGGAGAAGAACTAAACATGAAACTGTACAACAAACTGGTAGACCGTGAAGAAAACCTGTCTCTCGTTGGACTTGGTTATGTGGGTATGCCCATTGCCGTTGCCTTTGCAAAGAAGGGTATCAACGTTATCGGTTTCGACCTGAGTAAAGATAAGATTGAACTTTATAGATCTGGAGTGGATCCGACAAAAGAAGTCGGAGATGAAGAGATTGCTAACACAAAGGTTCAGTTTACGTCCGATGAAAAAGACCTTAAGAAGGCGAAGTTCCACATCGTCGCAGTCCCTACTCCGGTTAATACAGATCACACACCTGATCTTACTCCTGTCATCGGCGCATCTGAGATTGTTGGACGCAATCTTGTTCCGGGTTCTATCGTTGTCTACGAGTCTACTGTTTATCCTGGCTGCACAGAGGATGTTTGTATTCCGATTCTAGAGAAGAAATCTGGCCTTAAGTGTGGTGTGGAGTTCAAGGTGGGTTATTCTCCTGAACGTATCAACCCTGGTGATAAGGTGCATCGCCTTGAAAACATCCACAAGATTGTTTCGGGAATTGATGCTGAGTCTCTTGCAGAGATTAAAGCCGTATATGACATAGTTATCGAGGTTGGCACCCATCCTGTCTCCAATATCCGTACAGCAGAAGCAGTCAAGGTTGTTGAGAACAGCCAGCGTGATATCAATATTGCGTTCATGAATGAGTTAGCAATGGTTTTCGACCGGATGGATATTGATACCAATGAGGTCGTTGATGGAATGAACACCAAGTGGAATGCACTCGGATTCCGTCCGGGCCTCGTTGGCGGTCACTGTATCGGTGTTGATCCCTATTACTTCACCTATGAGGCTGAGAAGCTTGGATACCACAGTCAGATCATCCTCACTGGACGTATTGTAAATGATTCTATGGGAGCTTATGTTGCTGATGCTGCTATAAAGAAGATGATTGAAGCAGGTCAGGCTCCCAAGACGAGCAAGGTTGTTATCCTTGGCCTGACCTTTAAGGAGAATTGCCCGGACACGAGAAATTCTAAGGTTGATGACATCATCAAACAGCTGAACAAATATGGTATTGAACCGACTGTAGTCGACCCTTGGGCGAGCGAGAGAGATGCCATGCGTGAGTATGGTGTAACGCTGACAAAAATCGAGGATGTTGCGGACGCTGACTGTGTGATTGTAGCTGTGGCTCACAATGAATTCAAGGCACTTGGACTGCAAAAGATTAAGAGCTTCTTTAAGGCTATGCCGGACGACGAGAAAGTCCTCATCGATGTGAAAGGTCTTTATAAAATTGTGGATCTGAAGACATCTGGCATGAAGTGGTGGAGGCTGTGAGAAGGTGTACGGAAAAGGAAGGTACAGATAAATGAGTATAAAGAATAGCGCTGCAAGAATGTTTCGCTCAGGACTCACACTTATTTCTCCCAAACTGAATACAATGGTGACCTATAGAGCGAAATTTGGTAAGAGGCTTGATCTAAAAAATCCAAAGACATTGAATGAAAAGATTCTTTGGTTGAAATTTAATGATTATTACAAAAATCCATTGATTAAACAGTGCGCTGATAAATATAGGGTAAGAGAATATATCACACAGATTGGTTGCCCAGAAATATTGAACAATCTAATTGGAGCTTTTGATGACGTCGAGAAAATAAAATGGGACAAATTGCCTAATAGCTTTGCCCTAAAGCTAAATGTGGGATGCGGATATAATATTATTGTTCGCAACAAAACGGAACTGAATATAGAAGAAACTAAAAAGATATTAAAAAAATGGTTAACTTATCGATTTCAGTATCTGGGTTATTCTGAAATGCAGTATAAAGGTGTTAAGCCAATTATCTTAATTGAAGATTATCTTAAGCCCAAAGTGGGTTTGCTTCCGGAAGATTACAAATTTTATTGTTTTGACGGTTATGCACCTTATGTAATGGTTTGCACAGATAGGCAGGAAGGGGGAAAGCATCCTCGATATTGGTACTATAATGAACAGTGGGAGATGCAAATGTTGTCGGAAGATGCTCTTAAATATGGAAAAGAAGCTTCGATTCAGAAACCGAACGGGATAGAATTAGCCTTTGAATATGCTAGTAAACTTTCGAGAGGATTTCCATTCGTGCGCGTAGATTTGTATTTAGTGGATGGAAGAGTTTTTTTTGGAGAATTAACTTTTACGCCCAGTGGGGGGCAGGACAACGGGAGACTTCCAGATGCAGATAAGATACTGGGAGATTATGTAAATCGTCCGTAATATATAGAATTTAAAGCGCAGCAACAACTGGGAGGAATTATCATGTCACTACATACATCTTTGGTGACTTCTTACAGAAAGTTTCAGCGATTCATTGCTAGACAAAAAGGGATTATAGCGGCAAAAAGAATTGCAAATGAACAGTCATATTATCCTGAAAGGGAAAGAAAACCATATAATGAAATGCTAAAGGAAAACAAAGTGTGGGCAAGACGCTTTGGCGAAGCCAATGAGTTTTATACACTCTATGGATTCGATGTTAAGAACGGGCCTGATCAATCACAATATATAGACTATCTTCAGTTTAGAAATACAAGAGAAAATGCAAATCGTGTGGGTAAAGACGATGCTCAAGTTGTCCTACTGAGAGATAAGCTTCTTTTTTTTCAGTATATGAAAATGCATGGACTTCCAGTTCCGGATGTTTTTGCATTTTTAAAGGATGGAAAAGTTTTCAATCTGTCTTTTGATGAAATATCTATTGATGATCTTAAGAGCGAAACAGATTATTTTCTTAAAGATCAAGGAGGAGAATGCTCCTCCTACGTGAAGCATATAGACGGATTCGAAAAACTGAATACAATACGACATGAAATTATAAAAGGCTCTTTTATTATGCAGCGGAAAGTAATTCAAAGTGATGAAATGAGCGTTATAAACCCTCATGCAATTAATACATTAAGGATTGTAACAATTAATAAGCAAGGGCGTTGTTATGTATTGTCATCGTTATTGCGCGTGGGGACAGCAAAGACGGGAAATGTAGATAATTGGGCCGCAGGCGGGTTAGCGATTGGAATTCAGCCTAATGGTTATTTGAAGAAGTATGGTTTTTATAAGCCTATTCATGGCTTAAAAGAGTCTATCCATCCTGACACCGGGGTTGTATTTGAAGAATTCCAAGTTCCTATGTACAAGGAGGCTTGTGAATTTGCTTGTAAAGCCCATAAGGTGTTCTTCAATGTGCGCGCAATTGGGTGGGATATAGCAATCACAAAAGACGGGCCCGTTTTTATTGAAGGGAATGATAATTTCGAAATTAGTCTCCAGCAAGCATGTGACAGACCACTTCGCAAAGAATGGCTCGAAGCGGTTGCAAATTAAAAGGATGATAGATGATATAGGTAAAAAGTATGATTGGCTTTAACCAATATATTAAAATAGAAAATTGTATTTTTTCGATAGAGAGAAAAATCAATAATTGGTTTCTCCAATGTGCCAAAAGAGTGGGGGATAAAATAGAGCAAAAGCGTAGAGTTTTCTATTGGAGAAATAAGGCTATTCAGTATATTGCTAAATTAAGATTAACGAATCATATTTCTGTCGAACAAAAAAAGGAAATAGTGACTTACTATTCACCTTATTTCAAATGCAATACGTTATTTCATGAGTTTTATTATGCGAGTACTGGAAAGTATGATAAGTGCTATATTACTGACGACATATATTATACTCGGATCGACCCATATTTTAATAACTGGGAAGAGGCGTTGTTTCAAGATAATAAAACCTATTATGGAATGCTTTTCTCTGATGTTGAAATGCCTACAACTGTAGCTTCCCGTAGTGGCGGATTATGGTTCGACTAGAACAATGTTCCTATTAACCTTAATAATGTTTTTGAGTTTTGCATTGTACCTGGAGAAGTATTTTTAAAGCAAGCCACTGATTCTGAAGGTGGACACGGAGTATATTATGTTGAAACTCAAGAACAAATAGAAAAGATGATCAGTGATATTAAAGGTGATATTATAATACAGAAACCATTGAAACAGCACAGTGAATTGAACAAGCTGAATTCCACATCCGTGAATACTATTAGAATTCTATCACTTCTTTCCAGATCAGGAGTTAAGATATATTATTCTATTATAAGGATGGGTATTAATGGAGCAAAGGTCGATAATGCTAGTAGCGGGGGCATAACATGTGGAATCCAAGAAGATGGAAGATTGAAGGAAGTTGGCTATTCTAGTAATGGGAGAAAGTATGAGAAACATCCAAGTTTAGGTATTAAATTTGATAGCATCGTTATTCCCAATTATAAATGTGCAGTGGAATTAGTGAAAAAGCTTCATCCAAGACTGCCACATTTCAAGTTAATATCATGGGATATAGCAATACGGGAAGATGCTGTGCCTGTATTGATCGAAACAAATATACATTATGGAGAATTAGATTTCCATCAATTGAATAAAGGACCATTGTTTGGAGAAGATACACAAAAAATACTTGAAATGGTCTTTAGAGAAACTAAAACATTTAGTGAGGTATAATTATGAAGGTTAAGACAGTGGGATTTCCTATAAGTCCCAAAGAAAATGAAAACAGAAGAGCTATTGTCCCCTCAGACATTTCTCGGCTTTCTCATCCTGACCATGTATTTATTGAAACGGGATTTGGAACTGTACTCGGTATTTCTGATGACGAATATGAAGCCGCTGGAGCTCATATTTGTGATCACAATGAAGTATTGAAACAAGATGTAATTTGTGACCCTAAAATTGGAGACGCAGATTATCTTGAACAGTTGCACGAAGGTCAGACAATCTTTGGCTGGATTCATGCTACGCAGAATGAGAATATTACAAACAAGATTATAAAGAGCAGATTATCAGCATATGCGTGGGAAAAAATGTTCGATAAGGGAAGACATGTATTTTGGTTTAATAATGAACTTGCCGGGGAAGCAGCTGTTATTAATGGGTTTCAATGTTATGGTCAACTTCCTTATGGATTAGAGGTTGCTGTTATCGGCAATGGTAATACTGCTCGTGGAGCATGTAGGGTTTTAAATATGCTTGGAGCTCATGTTATGCAGTATAATCGACGTCAAGAAGAACTTCTCCGCGAGGAAATTGATAATTATGATGTTATTGTCAATTGTATTCTTTGGGATGTCACTCGAAGAGATCATATACTCTACCGTGATGATTTGAAGAGAATGAAAAAGAATTCTATGATCATAGATGTCAGTTGCGATAGAAATGGTGGGATTGAGACATGTATTCCAACTACCATTGAAAACCCGACATATTATGTGGATGGGATTCTACACTATGCGGTAGATCATACACCATCCTTTTTCTACAAAACTTTCTCTTTTAACAACTCTAAAATAATAGTTCCGTATATTCAGGAATTGATGGAAGACAACGCTAATGAAGTCTTGAAAGAATGCCTGATTATAAGAGATGGTATTATTGTTGATTCAGAGATTAAAGAGTATCAAAATCGAGAATAATAATGAATCTAACCAACTACAAAGTAAAAACAATTCAGTATCCACATAGAGAATGCATCCTCGGCTCCCTGGCCACTATAATCATTAGGGAGCATTGTACCGCATCGACGGCACTCACCTCCTTGATAAGTTCAAGATCGAGTCTGTAGAGAACGAGGGCGACAAGGTAATAACTCATATGAAAGACAAGGACGTGATCCTGACAGTGGTGGAGAAATGATTATTTCAATTAACGAGAAATAAGACGTGGGCCCTGCATGATTTAAGGAGCAGGTGAAGGCTGCGCTGGAGATAGCGGATAATGATATTGTTGAGAATGTGACGCTCCATCGCCTGTGTGAGCTTTTGGCTATTTATAGAGTGAATGATGCAGCCGGAGCGACGGAAGCGGCGGAGAGGAGGAAGGCTCTGGTTGACAGTGAACTTAAGTTCAAACAATCAATATCTTCACGGATATGAAGTTCAAATAGAAGAATACGGAAAGGCCGAGCAGACAGACCATCTTATCTATGCGCTTAGGACATCTCGTTAAGATTAAGAAAGTGCAGGGATTGCACGACAAACGATATAACGATGGAGAGAATCCACCTGAACTGATTGTCATAGATTCGACTGAAAAACAGTCAGCAAGCAGAGCATAACCACCTAGCCTCAAACGGAGGCTACTATTATTTTCCCACGATCCAGGCTGGAAAAGGAGAGAAATACACCAATGAACATCAACGTTTCGTTTAAAAGAAAAACCTTAGTCATAACAGGAGGCACCGGTAGTTTCGGTTCAACAGTTCTCAAGCATTTCTTAACGTCGGATATCGGAGAAATCCGCATTATCTCCCGTGATGAGAAAAAACAAGACTGGATGAGACATACATTACAGGCACAGTATTCTGAGTACTGTTCCAAGGTCCAGTTCTACGTTGGCGATGTGAGGAACATCGACTCAGTGCGTGACGTCATGCATGGAGCCAACTATGTGTTCCATGCTGCCGCTCTTAAGGAAGTTCCGTCCTGTGAGTTTTTCCCGATGGAGGCGGTCAGGACCAATATCATCGGAACGGATAACGTTATCACAGCAGCGGTTGAGAATAAAGTAGAACGAGTGGTGTTCCTGAGCACAGATAAAGCTGCTTATCCTATCAACACTATGGGCATGACGAAGGCAGTAGGCGAGAAGGTCGTACAGGCCAGAGCACAGAAGGCGTTTGAACGGGGCGGTACGGTTCTGGCGTGTACAAGGTATGGTAACGTCATGTGCAGCAGAGGTTCCGTTATTCCGCTCTTCATCGACCAGATTAAGAGAAAAGCTCCTATCACCATTACCGACCCTAACATGACTCGCTTCCTGATGAACCTTGATGAGGCGGTTGACTTGGTTGCCTTTGCCTTTGAACACGCAGAGCCCGGCGACCTCTTCATCCAGAAGGCTGACGCTTCTACTATTGATGACCTTGCTGACGGTGTAATGAAGGTCTTTGGTGAAACGGAGAAAAAGATTATCGGATCTAGGCATGGAGAGAAACTCTATGAAACTTTGATGACTCGCGAAGAGCGTCTGCGCAGCGTTGATATGGGCCACTACTTCCGCATTGCTCCGGATGCAAGAGGTCTTAACTATGATAAATTCTATGTCGAGGGGACTGTGGCAACCGAGGGTGAAGAGGCGTATACCTCTCACAATACAAACCGTCTAGATGTTGACGGTGTGGTCAAGAAAATCATGGGCACGGACTATGTGAAGGAAGAATTGGAAGGGTGTCCTCATACTGTGGAGGCATGATTGCTCATTGACTGGTTTGATTTTAATAGATTTATAGTGTGGTCGTCACCACACTAGAACAGGAGATAATCACACTATGCAATATCCAACATGGAAAGAAAAACGCAAGATAAAACTGATGATCATCGTGGGTACGCGCCCGGAGCTCATCCGCCTTGCCGCAGTGATCAAGAAATGCCGTAAATACTTTGATACTATTCTAGTCCACACAGGGCAGAATTATGATTACAACCTCAACGGTGTGTTCTTTAAGGATTTAGGTCTGGCTGATCCAGAACTGTATCTAGATGCTGTAGGTGATGATCTCGGAGAAACGATGGGCAACATCATCGCTGCTTCTTACAAGGCTATGGTCGAGCTGAAGCCAGATGCAGTTCTGGTTCTCGGTGACACTAACTCCTGCCTCTCAGCAATTGGAGCGAAGCGTCTGCACATTCCGATCTTTCATATGGAAGCCGGAAACCGTTGTAAGGACGAGTGCTTGCCGGAAGAAACAAACCGCCGTATTGTGGACATCATCAGTGATGTGAACCTTGCCTATTCAGAACATGCCCGTCGCTATCTTGCGGACTGTGGACTGCCTAAAGAACGCACATATGTGACTGGTTCTCCTATGGCCGAGGTGCTGAAGGAGAATCTGGAAGCTATCAAGGCATCGGATGTTCACGCTCGCCTTGGCTTGGAGAAAGGTAAGTACATCCTCCTATCTGCTCACCGTGAGGAGAATATCGATACAGAGAAGAACTTCACCAGCCTCTTCACAGCAATCAATAAGATGGCAGAGAAGTATAACATGCCGATTCTGTACTCCTGCCACCCGCGGAGCCGCAAACGTCTGGAAGTAACCGGTTTTAAGCTGGATCCGAGAGTTATCCAGCATGAACCCTTGGGTTTCCATGACTATAACTGCTTGCAGATGGACGCTTTTGCTGTGGTCTCTGACTCTGGTACACTCCCGGAGGAGAGCAGTTTCTTCACAAGCGTTGGACATCCGATTCCTGCTGTGTGTATCCGTACCTCTACAGAGCGTCCGGAAGCCCTGGACAAGGCATGCTTCATCCTTTCCGGTATTAATACAAAGGGACTGCTTCAAGCTGTGGATACAGCTGTGGAGATGGTCAAAGAAGAAAAGAACGGCGGCGCTATTCCTGTGCCGGATTATACAGATATCAACGTGAGCGATAAGGTCGTGAAGATCATCCAGAGCTATGTCGGCGTTGTCAATAAGATGGTGTGGAGAAAAGAAGTATGAACATATTAGTTACTGGCGCTGCCGGCTTTGTTGGCAAAAACCTTGTGGAGAACTTGAAGACTCTGCAGGATGGAAGAAACAAAGCCAGTCCAAGACTTAAAATTGATAAAATATACGAGTATGACAGAGATAATACTCTGGAAGATTTGGATGTGTTCTGCCGAGACTGTGACTTCGTTTTTAATCTCGCGGGAGCTAATCGCCCTAAGGACCCGGCAGAATTCAAAGCCGATAACTTTGGCTTTGCGTCTACATTGCTCGATACACTGAAGAAACATGGGAACAAGTGCCCTGTTATGCTGAGTTCTTCTCTGCAGGCTACTCTGGCTGGTCGTTTCGATACGAGCGAGTATGGGCTCTCCAAGCGTGATGGAGAAAACCTGTTCTTTGATTACGCAAGGGAAACAGGCGCGGAGGTATATGTATACCGCTTCCCGAACTTAGTGGGGAAATGGGTTCGCCCAAATTATAACTCTGCTATCGGTACCTTCTGTAATAACATCGCAAATGACCTGCCGATCACTGTGAATGACCCTTCCGTAGAATTGGAGCTTCTGTTTATCGATGATCTCATTGATGAGATGTACAACGCAATGGAAGGTCATCTTCTTCGTTGCGAGTATCCGAAGACTGGAGAAATCGTTGACGGCGTCGAATATGATGGCTTGACACCCAGATGGTGTGATGATGGGAAGTACTGCGGTGCAGCAGTGACTCACAAAGCCACGCTCGGCCGTATCGTAGAGCTGCTCCATGTATTCCACGATCAGCCGCAGAATCTGGTTATGCCCGCCATTCCACCGACGTCCTTTGAATACAAGCTCTACTCCATGTACCTCAGTTATCTGCCCAAGGAGAAAGTGGCTTTTGACCTCAAAATGAACTGCGATGATCGTGGCAGCTTCACGGAGCTACTGAAAACTATGGAGCATGGGCAGATCAGCGTTAACATCTCCAAGCCTGGCATTACAAAGGGCCAGCATTGGCATAACACCAAGTGGGAATTCTTCATTGTGGTTGCCGGTCATGGACTCATCCAGGAGCGGAAGATTGGTACGGATGAGGTGTTGGAATTCGAGGTAAGCGGAGACAAAATTCAGGCTGTTCACATGCTTCCAGGGTACACCCATAACATTATCAATCTTTCCCAAACGGAGAATCTGGTAACTGTTATGTGGGCAAACGAGATTTTTGATCCGAGCCATCCGGATACGTTCTTTGAGAAAGTCTGAACTAAGTAGAAGAGACTGATCCCGGCTCTGTGATGCAAAGCAGAGACGGGAGGTAGTAGAGGTGGAGATGATTTGGACTCCCCAGAAGAATTGAGAGCTGAGATTGTAGTTCTCAAAAGCATCCTTAAGGAAAAGCAGGATGCCTTACGAATCGCTGAGGCAATAGAAAAGCAGAAAGACGATTAGTGGAAAAGACATATGATAGAAGTGGATGCGAAAGCAACACCGGGTGATTTGAAAACAGATGAGATTGATCTTGATAGGAAAAAGTAACTTGAAAATGTGCAGATTTAAGAGTCGGATGAAAATGTGTCTTTCTATTGAGGACTTGAATTGGATCATGAAAGTGGCGTGAAGCCTATTTTTAGCGCCAGCAAATCGGATTGTAACGGAAATGGAGCTGATAAATGATGGCAAGAAAACCTAAACACCCCGAGCATAGAGTCGAGGCGGATCGGCTGATGAAAGATTTTCTGGATCTGACAGTGCAGATTTGGACCGCCGAAGAGGAACCGGAACTGAAAACCGTAGCCGAGGAAACAGAACTCAGTCCGGAAAAAATTAGGAAGCTACTGATTACAGCTGGGGAGCGGGACAAGAAGATTTATTATGAATCGCAGCTCGCTGTCAAGATCCTATCACTCTATCATCAGGGGAAGAACACCAAGCAAATCCAGGAGGTAACGGGACTAAGCTATACCTCCATCCAGGGATATCTCCCACACAGTAAGATCATCTACTCTTTGGATACCCTATCTACTGAGGCGGAATGGATACGGCTTTATCGAGCCAGACGGAAGCTGTTTTTTTGCATAACCACATTAGCCTGCCAGATAAATCCGAATTCCTGTGGAGGGCGGTCATAGCATTTGAAGGTTATGTGTTTTCAACATCTGGTCATGGGAAAGAGAAGAAGGGTACGACCATGTTCAAATATGCTGTATCCAGGTCTACTGGTGCAGGGGGTTGTTATTACGAAGAAACATCGATTGAAGGCTACGGAAATGAAATCCGGGTTGAAGGAAAAAATAAGAGTATCAGTCGGTCAACGGCGGATCTAGCCTTGAAAAAAGCGATGGAGCTTGGAGGCAGGGTGAAAGGCCCTAAGGCCCTGGGACTTCCAGGAAGTGGCAGCTATCTTTATCCTATGTTATTTCGTTTCGGGGTGATCGATGCTGAGTAATCGACATTAATCAAAAATCGGATTGTAACGGAAACAAGACAGATGTAATATATTCTTTTTATAAAGATAAAACTATGTAAACAACCGGAGTGTGACAACTCTGGAGTTTTCTTGGCTTGACTGTTCGACTTTTTATGTAATGCGTTTTTCGTTAAGCCAGTTTTCCTTCAGCTTTTTCAGAAAGATACGCCATCCGGATTCTTTCACTATTGCTCTTTTTGCGGGTGAAAGACAGTAGATCATATCAAAGATATCTGGCTCACTGCTGCTTTTGCAGCGGCAGCGGAAATATCTTTATCTGAGTGATTGTTATTTGATATATGGGATTGGCCCGAAATCTCTGTTATTCCATCCAACAGCGTGGAGAGTGGCACATTAAAAAAGCTGGCAAGATTTTGGATGGTTTCCATTTCTGGATAGCGGACACTTCTCTCCCAAACAGACACAGTCCCCTTAGAAACTCCCATTGCAGTAGCCCGATCAGTCTGTTTCATGTCTCGTGATGTCCGAAGTTTCTTCAATTTGGTGCCGAATGAACTCATAAGCGTGCCTCCGATATTGTTTTGAGTATTCTGCATAAGAGAAGCGGATACAGCAGCATAATGATGTGGGTTTCTCAACCAGCTTTCTCAAATATCATCTCTGTCATAGCTTCTTTGACGATGCTCGTTGGATCGCTATCTATCTTGATCCACTCGTTCACAGCATCCCCCGGCAATATGACTGGCATCCGATCATGGATGAAGCGAATCTCCACGCTCGGCTCCCTGGTTAGAACTGTAAAGACAGGTACTTAAATACCAGACATTTCTTCGATCCTGTATAGCCCGGCAAGCCAAGTGATCTCAGAGCCTCGCGGCTGGATCATGTACTTGTCTCCGGTTTTGGATTTCCCGGTTGCTGCGTTAATTAGGTGCTCCCATTCGAAGTAATAGGAAGCCGGTATGATGCAACGCCGTCGCTCCCAGCTGTCTTTGAAGGTGGGTTTTGTGCTGGCTGTTTCCACCCTGGCATTGGCCATCGGAGAAGAGGAGCGGGGAAGGTTAAAACCCCACACCATGGGGGAATACGGTCCGTGCGTCGGATCTGCTTGGAGCGATCACCGGGACGATGTCTGTCGGACGCACTTCGCCTTTCATGATGTGCGGGCGGCCGAGTTTGTTGACAATCTTCGCAGTCAGGGCTGCCGGGTTTGCCTCCTCTATGATTGGTCGCAGCTCCGGCGACATTTCCATGTAGTGTCTACAGCACATGATGTATTCTTCTTATGGCGCTTCAAGTTTCCAGTCATTTTTAAAAATGTTCGTTTTCGCAGTAGTCTTCAGGAAATCGGATAGATTGACTCTCTTTTTCACTGTGTCTGTTTGAATTGTTATGTTATTTCCCGCCTCTTTGTCCACGTTGAGCACCATACCTGTGATGGTTTTATAAGTTCCGGCGTTTCCGTAGGCGAAGTTGTTCTCGTCAGTGCAAGATACAAAGTATTTAATTCCGGCATTGGCGTACTGAAGGCGGCCAACGTGGATATTAACGCAATCGTATCCGGCGCTGGTGAGGCGCTGATTGTCCGCATCAAGGCGGAGCAGAAGGAGGATAAGATCAATGGCTAACACTAAGACCTATACTGTCGTGAAAAACGGCGAAGCGCTGAAAGAGCTGAAAACTCTGGCAGCGGCGAAAAAGCTGGCGGATAGCGAAGGTGGCGAGGTCATCTGTGAGGGTGTAGCAGTCTATCCTGAACCTGTCACCGAAACTGAGCCAGCCAATGAGACAGAAGCTACGCCGGAGGAGCAGGTGGAGGAACGCCTGGAACCTACACCGGAGAAATATACCCTGACCGCTAAGATGAATATCCGCACTGCTCCTTCCCTCAAAGCGGACAAGGTCGGGATTGCTGAAGCGGGCACCGTGGTCGAACAGGACTTATCTGGCGCAGCTAAAGACGGTGGGCTGGGAGCCGTCCAAGATCATGGTGAGCTGCTCGGCGGGTGTGTGCGCCAATATCACAGCAGTTGGCTATTTGCTGGGAATTCAAGCTCTCCAGAATCACACGGGAACTTACACCGGCAATATGCGCTCTGCGCTGACGAAGGTTGGATTCAAGCTGCTGACCGATTCTAAGTACCTGACCAGCGGTGACTACATCCTGCCTGGTGGCATCCTCCTGAACGATGACCATCATACGGCAACGAATGTGACCGTTGGCAAGAAGGTGCAGGGGGATTGGAAGCCAACGTCAGGTACTCCTTTCAGCGAGATGCTCACTCCTGTCCAGCCGACTCCCGCTGCTACGAAATATTATTGTGTGCGGAAAAGCTGGACGGACAAGTCCAGCCAGATCGGTGCGTATACGGTTTTCCAGAACGCGAAAAACGCTGTGGACGCCAATCCAGGCTATGCCGCCTTTTATGATAACGGCAATCAGGTGTATCCGGCTGTGACGCAGTCCTTCAAGCCGTATCTGGTGCAGATCACGATATCGGATCTAAAATACAGAAAGGGTCCTAGCACCAGCTATCAGAGCTACGGCTATATCGAACCCGGTGTTTACACCATTGTGGATGAGCAGTATGGCTGGGGCCTGCTGAAAGCCTTTGCTGCAAAGCGGAACGGCTGGATCTCTCTGGCATACGCTCAGATGCGGTAAGATAATCGCAGCCTTTTTGTGCTTTCAAAAGTTATACAATGTCTTGATTTATTAACAAATTCTCCATATAATATATGGAGGCACAGAATGGGGGGCCAGTGATGAAAGAAAAGAAAACGGCTACGTTCAGTATGCGGATGGGGCCAGAGAGGAAACAGCGGATGGAGTAGCTCTTTGAGAAACTGGGTCTGACGCTTCCCTATGGTGTGAACATTTTCTTTGAGAAATGCATCATGGAGTCGGGGCTTCCGTTTGAGGTAAAGTTGTCCGGAAAGAAGATGTCCGATTCCTCTGAGGCAGGAGTACAGACACACAAGACGGCACAATTTGCTATGCGCCTCGATCCATGTAAGAAAGCCCAGATCAAGTACACGTTTAAGGAGCTGGGCATGACGGTTTCAGAGGCAGTGAATATCTACTTTGAGAAGTGCCTGTCTGAATGGGGCATTCCGTTCTGAGTCGGTTATCCAAAAACAAATTCTTTGGCATAGAGCCGTGTGAGATTGATGACGAAAGCGCAAACAGGCTGCCGGATAAGATCACCCGTGAGCATTATGATATTAAGAGCAAGGATTTGGTGCGGTTTGTGTATAAGAGCAGTGGCTGGCGGAAAAAGCTGACCTATAGGATCGCCGGCACAATAGATGGCATCTTAGTATATTTTGATCTTCGGAAGGCGTATGAAATTCACGAGGGGCGAATGACGGCGGCGGAATCATAAACTGCAGCATGATATTTTTGCTCTCCGACGAGAGCGGTAAAACTGAATAAGAAAAACAGCAGCCCACTGGGTATGCTTCCAACTTATGAGATGATCGTAACGCGGAGTCGCACCCGATGGGCTTCTTTTTATTTTAAAATATAATCCATTGGAAGCACATTCGAGGGTCAAGCTTTAACGTTTACATTTTGACGTGAAATCATGGTTTTGAACATAGTCCCTAAATGAAAAAGCGCATATAAATCTGAACATTTACACTTTTCTGGGCGGTATGGATTTGAACATATCCCTTCAGCATTTTTCTCGACCCGCATGGTTCCTTCATCGAAGGGAAGACTTTTGTTACCAACGCCTGGAACGGCATCAAGACGACAGCTACGCGCCGGACAGCCATCTGGTCTGTTTTGATTTACGGCAAGCGTATGAAATCCATCCATATCCGTGCCCGCTGAGCGGAGGGAAAATGAACATAACTCTTCCATTTCCTCCTTCTTCGTTGGTGTCATACGCATGGAAAATGTTTCCGTATTCTTGCTGGACATAAAAAGGACCTCCGTCCTAAAATCGCATCCATTATACACCTTATAGCCCTTTCAGTCAATACGGCGTATTACTTTTGCAATCATAGAACGGAGGGCGTTCATTAAATTCGAGCGCAATATGACAGGGAAATTTAGCCGTTACACTTGGATTCGTCAATTTTTTAAAAAGCCGTATGTACATCATAATAAAATGTGGCCTGATATTCCGACATTAAATCCTGCGCTGTATCATTTCATGTAATATAATAAGGCCTAGCTCCAATCCCATATCTTCCAAATGAATCTGATAAAAAACAAAAACCCTAACTTCAACACAATTTGTATCAAAAGTAGGGTTCTGACATGGTGCCGGTGGTGGGACTCGAACCCACACGATGTTGCCATCAACGGATTTTGAGTCCGTCACGTCTGCCAATTCCATCACACCGGCACATATAAGGAGATGAGACAACATGGATTTGTCTCTATTGCGGAATTTTAACACAGATTTATCATAAATGCAATGCCTTTTATGATTATATTAATTTATCAATATTATAATGATTGGGATTGGAATGCGAAAACCTTTAGGCATCAGTATTTCACAGATGCAGTTCGGTGGGGAGGGATTACCGTTAAACAACCTGCACAAAATCCATTATATGCCGAAATTAGAAGCCCCCATGGATTCTACGAACCTTAACAGTTCATCGAAGCCCCCGTTTGGGTACGACGAAATATCTCGGTTATCCTTGTTGATAATGCAGTCAGTCAGCAAAAATACGCGCATACCGATGGTTTCAGCAACCATATCCTCGGAAACATCGTTTCCGACCATCAGACATTCTTTAGGATCACAATTAAGTTTTTTAGCTACGTCTATATAATACTTGGTATTCGGTTTGCAGTAGCTTGTGTTTTCGTATGTTGTGTATAGTTCGAAATCGCGTGGTTCCAAACCTGCCCAACGGATGCGGCTTTCGGTTGCAATTGCCGGGAAAAGCGGATTGGTGGCAAGGGCAACGCGATACCCCAAAGCCTTGAGCTTTTTTACCATCTCGGCGGCTTTCGGGTTGTGTCCGCATATTGTTCTGGCGGCTTGAAAATCCTCAGCGTAAAAATGCTCAAATAACGGCCTATCCGTCAATGCCCGTTCGCCATAGATTTTTGAAAACTTCTCCCAGAAAACGGTTTCGTTGCTATGAAGCCCATCGTTCATTACCATGGCCGCCGTGCCTGCCCAAACTGCATCTATGAGCTGCTTAGGCTCATATCCATGAGGGGCAAGCTTTGCCGCGAGCAGTTTAAAATAACCTTTTGTAAACGCATCCTGATCCATCGGCAGAAGCGTACCATCTAAATCAAATAAGACTGTTGTAATGTCCATCTTTCCTCCGATCAGCCACAGAAAAGAGTGTATGCTCCGGTAGCTACTTTTTCAGACTGAGGAACACGCCGAGTGCGATCGACAGTGCCGCTGCGGCGATGACCTGATACTCAGCCGGGAGCATGAATGTCAGCGTATGTGCGGGTATCCAGAACAGCGGTATCGTCTTGAACAATGTGAACGAGACGAAGCCATGCCAGTCGATATTGCCGACAACGCCTATTAGCCCAGGCTTCTTTTCGCCCGCATGGCGCAGATCGAGGTACTTATCCGTGCATTTATGGAAAGCCATGAATGTTGGCCCAAAGGACAGGTTCATGACAGCTGCGGTGTATAGGGCGCGGAGAAAACTTGATTCACCGCCGGGCAGCAGTCCGTTCTGCATCATTCCTACGACACCATAGGTATAGGCCTTCATCATGAAGGTTATCGCAATGCCGATCAAGCCCCAAATGAGGGCGCGCCAATGTGTGTAGATGGGCAGATTCCAACTGCCGGTGCGTATGCGCATAGCAAAGACCTCGCCCACGGTTGCAAGCAAGCCGAACTTTATAAAGCCCATTAGATACGGGAGATCGGTTGAAAGCCGTTTGAAAACCTCCCTGCTTGCGGGAATTATAAGGATGACAGCAAACGCCGCGATTATACCGAACGCGGCTATTGGGATGAACGGATTTCCTTGCTTAGAGGATGAATCACTAACGGATGGTGTCATAACGCCTCCTACGATTGGTTTGCTGAAAAGATGATAGCACAACGCCGATCGAAAATACAGTATATCGAATTACCGCGAAGCGTGCCGAATGGGCTAAAAAATGCTTTGCTAGTCCCGCCGCAGATTGACCACCGCGTCCAATACGCCAGCCTTCTCCGCAGCATCGATTGCCGCCGCGAAATCTCCGACCCTGTGGCTCACATGAGCATCGCTGCCGATAATAAGCCCTGCGCCATGCTCATGGATGGTTCGGATTTCATCGTGTGAAAGGCTTACATGTGCGGAGTTTATTTCGAGCAGCAACCCGAGCTGGCGCGCACCGTCTGCAAGATATGGGATATCCACCTTCAAATATTCATTAGGATGGGAGATAATATCCGCATGACCCGCTTCCGCAGCGGCAAGGATTGACTCCGCGTTCCGCCTTGGAGTGGATTTACCGCCAAAGCTTTCAGAGAGGATATGCAAGCTGAAGCGGTTAACGGGCGGTATGCCCTTGTGATAACCAAGGATTATTACATCGTACCCGCTTCGATCGGCTGGGATATCGCTCTTACCAAAGTCGGTTACATTGCATTCAAGCCCCGTTTTTACAATAATTTTATCCTTGAATTCGTGACGGAGCCGTCCAAGCTCGGCATTGAGTAGATCAAGCTTGCGCCCGCGTACGCCGTAATACATATTGCCGCCTGCGTGTTCGCTTATGGCGACCGCCTCCATTCCAAGCTCGATAGCCCGAAGCACGTTAGCCCTCGGGCTGCTTTTGCCGTGGCTAAAATAGGTATGCGTGTGAAGATCCTCAATGATGCGCATATATACCTCTTATTTGCTGCGTTCCATGTAGTATGTCGTCAATCCATTGAAGTGAGCAGCTCAATAAAGCCCTCTTCGCATATATGCCCAATTTTCTTTGCGATAAGGGCGGATAGAACCTCGAGCAGGGCTTTTTGTGCGCTGTTCGTCTCGATTCCGCAGAGCCTGTACAGTTCATCCATACGGGAGGTGCAGATGAAGAAATCCGCCAGATCTTCGGCGGGGGAGTTGGTAAAGTTGGTCATGAACGCGGTAGCTGCACCATGTTCCTTTGCGATGCGGAGACAGTCGAGCGTGCGCTTAGTGACGCCTGTGCGGGATACCCCAAAGAAAAGATCACCGATACCAAGATGTTTAGCATAGGTGCGCATGAAACTTGCCTCATGCATTATCATCGAGTCTATCCCTATCCTGACAAGATAGTCGTTGATGCCTGTTACGATGCTCAATGAATTGCCCACGCCGAACCATACTATGCGGTTGGAGGCAATCATTTTGTCCGCAAGCTCACAAAGCATTTCTTTGTTCAACACGCGAAGAGTGGATTCAACCGCCCTCATCTGACCCACCATAAGCTTGTGGATGAACACCTGATCGCTGTCATTTATCGAAATGGGTTCATCGATAATGCTGTGTATGACCGATCTGCTGCTTGCAAGCGCGACACGGAAGTCCATAAAGCCATCGTAGCCGAGCTTTTTAGCGAGCCTTGTTACCGAGGGCAGGCTTACGCCGGCTCCAGTAGCAATATCGGTTATTACCATCCGTGATGCCGCGTCGGGGTCGGAAAGAATAAAATCCGCCACCCTGCGTTCCGCAGGCGGGAGGGTGGTGTAAATGGAGCTTAGCTTCATTCTTGCAGGCATTGAGGCCTCCTGTGAGCTGATTTATTCGGGCGTGTATGGAATGCACTCCATATATTTTAACATTTTTTCACGAGTTTGCAATAGCTTTTGATATAAATATGAGAAATTTTCGTAAATTTGCTTTTATATATTACCATCCGTTTGCCCCGCAAAGTCTCCCTATTCTGCGGAATTTGAGACGTTTTTCCCGAAGGGGAAATTGCCGTCCGGTGCGGCAAAGGCTCAAAACATAGGTATGAAGATTTAATTTCGGGTGTGAAACCTTGGTTTCATGGTGTGGACCGTAGGCTCACACTATATACTTCATATGAATTCCATTTTCGGCTTGTAATTGCCGCGTCCAAGAGTTATAATCAGTGGGAATAACAACCGAAGATGCTCGGTTTGTAATACATGACAATGAATGGTACAAGCGCTTTATGAAAGAAAAGGCTGCGTTGAGACATGTATGTATGGTGGCTTGTGCTATGGCGGGTGCATCATGTCGAAAATGGAATGCAGAAAAGATTTCTTTGTGCGTTTGTTGCCATATGTAGTTAATCATTAGGTTGAAAAGCATCAAGAAACGAGGTATCAAAATGATTGAAATCCAAAATGTTTCTAAAAAGTATCTGACCGGTATACAGGCTAATAACAACATCAGCTTTACCGTTGACCATGGAGAAATTGTTGCTTTGGTTGGCCCAAACGGTTCCGGGAAAACCACTTTGATGCAACAAATGCTTGGAGTGCTTAAAATCGGTGAAGGAACGATTCTCATCGACGGAAAAGAAAACAATATACGAAACATTGCGTATATTCCACAGACACCGGCGATTTATCCGGCGTTGACTGTCCGTGAGTCGCTCCTTGCAACAACCAAATATTTGGGTGTTCCCAAAAAGGAAGCTGCAAAACGAATTGAACGTGTCTTGGAAAGAACCGGACTAACACGCAATGCGCATCAACCGGCTTATACATTATCGGGTGGACAAAGGAAACTCCTCTCATTCGGCTGCATGTTGGTACAGGACGCAACGAACCTCGTCATGGATGAAGTGACGAGCATGGTTGATGTCGTGACAAAAGAACATATTTGGCAGCTTATACTCGATGAACAGAAAAGGGGCTGTGCAATCCTCTTGTCATCGCACGATATATCTGAGGTAAAAAAGCTTTGTACGAAGCTTGTCGTGCTTCAAAAAGGCTCCGTAATTTTTTCAGGCCGTCCCGAAGAGGTTCGGAATGAATACTGCCATTGCACAATCAATGTAGATAATGCAATACAGGCGCAAACCATATTGAATGAAGCCGATTGCAGCTATAGCAATGAAGGTAATGATTTTTCAATCGTTACTCAAGACATCGCCCAAATGCTAAATCTGCTTTATGATCTCACAAAATCGGTTATCATATGCAGTTTAACTTGTGAGCACCCTGCTTTTTATGACGGGCTGCTCTCTATGCTGAAGAAACAGGAGATAAATTAACATGTTACATACAATCAGCACCAGCATGTGGATCAATTTCAAAAATCTTCGATTCTTTCTGTTGCAGTATCTGATGCTTGTTATCATATTTCCAAGCTCTTATTTACTGATCAGCCTTGCCTCGGCGAGCAGCGCACAGCCGATAGAAGTTTATTCCATCGGTCTGTTCACTTCGATGCTGTTTTCGCTGTTTATCAATATGCAGGCATCAACGATAGCAAACAGTAACTCGATTACTACCATCGAACAGTATGCAACATTTAAGGTTCGCCCACTGTTTGTGCATGTAGGCGGATGCGCATACCATGCTTTGGTCGGACTTCCCTTCTTAATCGTCTTGATTGTTATTAATTTAACTGCGCATACCGGCATAAACGTGATTCTGCTGATTGCTTCAATGGTACTCGCTTTTCTGTTCCTCTCTGTTACCTCGATGGTTTTAGGCGGGCTTTTCCGCAATCCGAATATTGCGTCGCCTATGATCAATATGCTGTATATGATAATCGTTATGATTACGCCCTTTTATACTGAGCTTGATAACATTTCGCAGTCTGCAAAGCTTGCTTATTGCTTTAACCCCTTTGCGCATGTGACATCTTTAATCGGTGGATGTTTCGGACAGCCCATGCTGTGTGATCCGCTGATCTCGGCAACGATCCTTCTTCTTCTGACACTCATCCTTGGGGCGCTATCAGTTAAACGTTGGTATAGCAGCTATGCAGCAGAGAAACTTGGAGTATTTTAACAAACTCAGACTAGCGCTGCTTCTCCACACCAAATAAAGAAGCAGTTAGTGAGCTTGTTGCACTGAAAAAGACGGCTATGGTGTGAACTTTAGTTTTATGGTGTGAAACCTTAGTTTCACACTATATACTTCATATAAATGCCATTTTCGGCTTGTAATTGCCACATCCAAGAGCTATAATATGGTTTGGATTATGAACCTGTAGACTGCCGTAGCCATGCGCAGTCACGGGGTCTGTAATATTACTTTAGGAGGATACAACTCTATGGCAAAGACCGTCACGATCGATGGTAATACCGCTGCATCGCACGTCGCCTATGCTTTTTCCGACGTGGCAGCAATCTATCCGATAACTCCCTCCTCTCCCATGGCAGAGGTTGCCGATGAATGGGGCGCACAGGGCAGGATCAACCTTTTCGGCCAGAAGGTGCGCATTGCTGAAATGCAGTCCGAGGGCGGCGCTGCGGGCGCAGTCCATGGCTCACTTGCAGCCGGCGCTTTGACCACCACCTTCACCGCTTCACAGGGTCTTCTTCTGATGATCCCCAATATGTACAAGATCTCCGGCGAGCTTCTCCCCGGCGTATTCCATGTAACCGCACGCGCACTTGCGGCACATTCCCTCTCGATTTTCGGCGACCATAGCGATGTTATGAGCACACGCCAGACGGGCTTTGCGATGCTTGCATCCGCTTCCGTTCAGGAGGTCATGGACCTTGCGCTCGTAACGCATCTTTCCGCTATCAAGTCCAGCATTCCGTTCCTGCATTTCTTCGACGGCTTCCGCACCTCCCATGAGGTACAGAAGATCGAGCAGATCGAATATGAGGATATGGCGAAGCTTCTCGATTATGACGCAGTCAAGCGTTTCCGCGAACGTGCGCTGAACCCCGAGCATCCCCATCAGGCAGGTACCGCACAGAACCCCGACATCTATTTCCAGGGTCGTGAGGCGGCAAACATCCATTATGCGAAGGTTCCCGAGATCGTTGAATACTATATGGAAAAGGTTGGCGATCTGACCGGACGCAGGTATCATCTGTTCGATTATGTCGGCGCACCCGACGCTGAGCGTGTGCTGGTCATCATGGGCAGCGGCGCGGATGTTGCGGAGGAGACCGTCAATTACCTCTGTGCAAAGGGAGAAAAGGTCGGCCTCATCAAGGTTCGCCTGTATCGTCCCTTCGCAGCGGACAGGTTCATCGCAGCCATCCCCGAATCCTGCAAGCGCATCGCCGTTCTCGACAGGACCAAGGAACCCGGCTCCCTCGGCGAACCCCTCTACCTCGATATAGTCAACGCTCTCGCAGAAGCGGGTCGTGACATCAAGTGCTACGGCGGTCGTTACGGTCTCGGCAGCAAGGAGTTCACCCCCAGCATGGTCAAGGCGGTTTATGATAACCTCAGCCTTGATGAACCCAGGAACCATTACACCATAGGTATCATCGATGACGTTATGAATACCTCCCTGCCCGTAAACGAATTCGTCAACGCCGCTCCCGAAGGCACCATCTGCTGCAAGTTCTTCGGTCTCGGCTCCGACGGTACTGTTGGCGCAAACAAGAACAGCATCAAGATAATCGGCGACCATACCAATATGTATGCGCAGGGTTATTTTGCATACGACTCCAAGAAATCCGGCGGTCTGACCATCAGCCACCTCCGTTTCGGCAAGACCCCCATCAAGAGCCCCTACCTCATCGACAGCGCGGACTTCGTAGCCTGCCATAATTCAAGCTATGTCACCCGCTATGACGTGCTCGAGGGTCTCAAGGACGGCGGCGTGTTCCTGCTCAACTCCGCTTGGACGGTTGAGGACATGGATAGGGAGCTTCCCGCTTCCATGAAGCAGACCATCGCAAAGAAGCATATCCGCTTCTACAACATCGACGCTGTCAAGCTCGCACGCGAAGTCGGCATGGGCAACCGCATCAACACCATCATGCAGAGCGCATTCTTCAAGCTCGCAGAGGTAATTCCCGTAGAGGAAGCGATCGACTACATGAAGGCGGCCGCTAAGAAGAGCTACGCCAAGAAGGGCGAGGACATCGTTCTCAAGAACTACGCCGCTATCGACATCGGAATCGACGGTCTTACCAAGATCGAGTATCCCGAGGCTTGGGCTGAGGCAGCGGATGGCGCGGAAGCAATGCATGTAAGCGACGATCCCTACTTTGTAGATTTCATCAAGCCCATCCTTGCGCAGCAGGGCGATAAGCTCCCCGTAAGTATGCTCTCTGCTGACGGCTTCGTTCCGACCGGCACCACCAAGTTTGAAAAGCGCGGCATCGCAGTCGAGGTTCCCGCATGGATTCCCGAAAACTGCATCCAGTGCAACCAGTGCGCACTCGTATGCCCCCATGCCTGCATCCGTCCGTTCGTCATGACGGAGGATACCGATACCCCCGAGGAGTTCGTCACAAAGAAGGCGATCGGTGTAGGCGACGGCAAGAAGGTTCGCATCCAGGTCAGCCCCTTCGACTGCACCGGCTGCGGCAACTGCGTAGACGTCTGCCCCAGCAAGGTCAAGGCGCTCAAGATGGTTCCCTTCGCTGAGTCCGAGGCCATTGAGAATAAGAATTGGAACTTCGCAGTCGAGCTTCCCGAGCTCGAGCTTCCCGTCAACAAGGCGACCGTCAAGGGCAGCCAGTATCTGCAGCCCCTGTTCGAGTTCTCCGGTGCATGCGCAGGCTGCGGCGAGACCCCGTATGTAAAGCTCGTAACCCAGCTTTTCGGCGACAGGATGATAATCGCGAACGCGACCGGATGCTCCTCCATCTACGGCGGCTCCGCTCCCACCTGCCCCTATACCGTCAACAAGAAGGGTCACGGCCCCGCATGGGCAAACTCCCTGTTTGAAGACAACGCAGAGTTCGGCTTCGGTATGAACCTTGCAACCAGCCACCGCAGGGCAAAGCTTGCGGATCTAGTAAAGCAGTTTGCTGACGGCTGCGCCGATGACGAAGAGGCAAAGAACATCTGCAACGCATGGCTCGAGAACATGGACGATGCAGAGGGCAGCCGTAAGGCGGCAGAACCCCTTCTCAGAATGATCGAAGAGTGCAAGGGCTGCGGCTGTGAGTGCGACGAAACCGCAAAGGAAATCTACGAAATGCGTGACCTCCTTGTCAAGAAGAGCCAGTGGATCTTCGGCGGCGACGGCTGGGCATACGACATCGGCTACGGCGGACTCGATCATGTTCTTGCGATGGACGAAGATGTAAACGTCCTCGTAATGGACACCGAGGTTTATTCCAACACCGGCGGTCAGTCCTCCAAGGCGACCCCGACCGGCTCCGTTGCGAAGTTTGCCGCGGCAGGTAAGCGCACCAAGAAGAAGGATCTCGGCATGATGGCGATGAGCTATGGCTATGTCTACGTTGCAAAGGTCTGCATGGGCGCAAATCCCGCACAGCTCCTCAAGGCGATCACCGAGGCAGAGGCTTACAAGGGACCGTCCCTGATCATCGCATACGCACCCTGCATCAACCACAACATCAAGGCCGGTATGGGCAAGGCTCAGGCCGAGGCTAAGAAGGCCGTTGAAGCAGGTTACTGGCCGCTTTACAGGTACAACCCGGATCTCGCCGCACAGGGCAAGAACCCGTTCACCCTTGACAGCAAGCCCGCAACGGCTGATTACCGTGAGTTCATCATGGGCGAAGGCCGCTATGCAGCGCTCAAGCAGCAGTTCCCCGAGGTTGCAGCAAACCTCTTCGAGCGTGCAGAGCAGGAAGCAAAGGATAAGTACGAATACTATAAGAAGCTTAACGATATGGAAGCGTAATAGCATTAAGCGATTTGTTCGTTAGCTGATATACTGTTGGGATACCCCAAAAGGCGACATTGCCAAATTTGGCAAAGCCCGCGGGGTATCCCTTTCGGTTTGAATTCATAACGAACGAAATTTAGAACCAGCACGTTAAAATATATACTTATTTTTGAAAAAAGCACAATTTAAATGTGGATAATGATACGAATACATGATAAAATTGGGCATGGACTTAGATAAATACGGCAGTATGCTGATAGTTTTATCGAAAAAGTCATAGACTTAAAATATAATGCGGTTTGCGTAGACGTTTTCAAGCTAAGCGCAAAACGGAATGAATAATATAAAACGTAAAACGAATACGACGCAAACGCGAATGAGTAGTACAGTCAAAATGCGCAAACGTTGAGGGAGGGGACAAATTCATGCAGGATTACAGACGAGAGTACGAGCGCTGGCTGGCTTATCCGGGACTTGATGAAAGCACGAGAGCGGAGCTAACGAGCATAGCAAACGATGAAAAGGAGCAGGAGGAACGCTTTTATACCGAGCTTGAGTTCGGCACCGCAGGACTGCGAGGCATCATCGGCGCAGGAACGAACCGGATGAACGACTATGTGGTGCGTAGAGCGAGTGCGGGACTTGCCGAGTATCTTTCCGATATTGAGGGCGCGAAGGAGCGCGGCGTTGCCATAGCCTACGATTCGAGAAATCGCTCAGATAGCTTTGCGAGAGAGGCGGCCTGCACGCTCGCAGCGTTCGGGGTAAAGTGCTATCTTTATTCTACTCTTCATAGCGTTCCCCAGCTTTCGTTTACGGTACGTGAGCTTAAATGCATCGCGGGTATCGTGGTAACGGCAAGCCATAACCCGCCAGAGTATAACGGCTATAAGGTATATTGGGAGCATGGCGGTCAATGCGGACCTGCGCAGGCGGAGGAAATTCTTTCAAAGATTCGCGGATTGGACTATTTCTCCACCAAGCACATGAATTATGATGAAGCGATAGAAAGTGGACTAATCAAGCTGATAGGCAGCGAAATTGACGAAATCTATTATAAAAATACAATCGGCCTTATGCTTAATCCCGAGCTGGTGAGGGAACATGGAGGGGAGATCAAGCTTGTTTATACCCCTCTTCACGGAAGCGGCTATGTACCGGTTACGGAGGTGCTTAAGCGCATAGGCATGAACTCGGTATATGTGGTGCAGGAGCAGGCGCAGCCAAACGGGGACTTCCCAACTGTGAAGGCACCCAATCCAGAGGATCCGAACGCGTTCACCCTCGCTTTCCGCCTTGCGGATGAGGTTGGCGCAGGACTCGTTATCGGAACCGACCCCGATTCCGACCGTTTGGGCGTTGCAGTACGGGACGCGAACGGAAAGTTCCAAACGCTTACAGGAAACCGTATAGGAAGCATACTCATCTATTATCTGCTGGGGACCATGAAGGAGAAGGGTAAGCTGCCCGAAAATGGGCTTGTGGTAAAATCGCTTGTGAGCACGGGTCTTGCTGATGCAATCTGCCGCAGCTTTGGAGTTGAGATCAAACACGTTCTGACCGGATTCCGCTTCATTGCTGAGCAGATAGACCTGGCGGAATCGACCGGGGAGCGCACATTCCTGTTCGGCTTTGAGGAAAGTTATGGTTTCTTGGCGGGGGGCTTTGCGCACGATAAGGACGCGATATGCGCCGCGATGCTCGTTTCCGAGGCAGCGGTTTACTACGGAGCCAAGGGCAAGACCCTGCTTGACGTACTTGACGAGATATTCAGTATTTATGGCTTCTTTACTGAAAAGACCAAGTCCTACACCCTTGAGGGCAAGGAGGGCATGGAGCGCATCGCGAACGCGATGAAGGGATTAAGAAGCGAGCCTCCGATGTTGTTTGGCTCAGAGGAATGCATTGTTTACGAGGATTTTTCGGAAAACAGGCGCATCGACAGATCAACGGGCGAGGAGAGCGAGATAGGTCTTCCGAAATCGAATGTGCTGCGCTATTTCCTCCCCGGGGACGCGTGGATAATCGTTCGGCCGAGCGGCACGGAGCCGAAGCTTAAGCTCTATGTTGGAGCCAAGGCGGATTCCGAAAGCGCGACGGAGGAACGTTTGGAGAGCCTGCTGGGTGCTGCCGATGCGATCGTGTCCAAGCTGCTCGGATAGGCACGCATACGGAATTGGTTGCAGCACCCGAAATCGGGCGCATAAAGAGGCGATACCAAATGCGGGCGGCATGCACCCGAAATCGGGTGCTTAATGCCGCCTGATTTTGCATAGTAATCTATATGAAGATAGATAAAACTGAGCTGTTTTCAAATATGCCTGTCAAGCGCGCGGTAATTCTACAGATACTGCCCGCCGTTGCGAGCCAGATGGTCGCACTCATCTATGGGCTTGCGGACACTTACTTCGTTGGCATGTTGAACAATCCCGACCAAACGGCGGCGGTCACGGTGTCCAATGCCGCTTTTTTGATGCTGACGGCGCTGAGCAACCTCTTTGGAATCGGTGGAGCGAGCTTGATCGCACGCTCATTGGGTATAAAACGGCACGATAGGGCAAAGCAGGTATCCTCGTTCTGCTTCTGGAGCGCACTCATAAGTGCGGCGGTCTTCTCTGGGATCGTTGCTATTTTCAATAGTCAAATACTACATCTTTGTGGCGCAAGAGGGCGGACGTTGACCTATGCGACGGGTTATGCGTTCTATGCGCTGATTCTCGGTGCGGTACCTACCGTTATGAACACGATGTTTGCCAACCTCGTTCGAGCGGAGGGCGAGGCTGCGAACGCAAGCATCGGTGTAACCATTGGGTGCGTGATAAATATCATTCTTGACCCGATATTCGTTCTTCCTTGGGGATTCAATATGGGGGCGGCGGGTGCTGGAGCTGCGACCGCGATCTCGAATCTCATCGGAATGGGATATTTTCTTGTGTACATTGCGAGAAAAGGGGATGGTACGGTCATTAACATTCATCCAAGAGAGCTTTCGCATGCGCGTGAACATGCGGGGGAGGTTTTCAAGATAGGCTTCCCGTCGGCATTGCAGTATGCGCTGACGGTGGTCGCGGTTTCGGCTCAAATGAACTTCGTTTCAAAGTATTCAAATGCAGCCGTGGCAGGGCTTGGGATCACGAAAAAGCTTGATCAGCTTCCGTTGTATTTCTCGATAGGTGTGGCAAACGGACTCCTGCCGCTGATTGGCTATAATTACGCGGCAAAGAACTATGAGCGCACCGAGAGCGCATTTAAGTTCGGCTGTATGCTTTCGCTTGGGTTTGCGGTCATCTGCGTCGTGCTGTACGAAACGCTTGCAAATACCCTTGCGGGGCTGTTCATAGGCGATACGCAGACCGTCGAGTACGCTGCTTCGTTCCTAAGACGCATGGTGCTTGCGATGCCGTTCATGTCCGTCTGCTATCCAATGATAATCAAGTTTCAAGCGATGGGCAAGGCTAAGGAATCGCTCACGGTTTCAATTATGCGAAAGGGAGTATTGGATATTCCGTTGTATTTTCTCATGGACGCGCTGATGCCGCTCTATGGGTGCATGTGGGTGCAGCCGATAGTGGATACGCTTTCGCTTTCGGTTGCGGTGATTTTAAACAGACGCATCACAAAATTGGATCGAGAAGCACAGCAGATCGAAAGCAAAGCATGATGAACAACCAGAAGGCTCATTTGGAGTTTCGTCCCAAATGAGCCTTTTTTGATGCACTTATTTTGAAAGATTACCTTGCAACTTTAGTTATATCCGTGCTACGCCGCTTTCACGAGCTGCTTCAGCGACGGCCTTGGCTACTGCCTTTCCAACACGCTCATCGAATGCATGTGGCATGATGTAATCTTCACTCAGCTCGTCATCAGATATAAGTCCCGCGATAGCTTCCGCTGCGGCAATCTTCATTTGATCATTTATATCGCTTGCGCGGACATCGAAGGTACCCCTAAAGATGCCCGGGAATGCAAGCACATTGTTTATCTGGTTGGGATAATCGCTCCTGCCGGTCGCTATGATGCGCGCGCCAGCCGCGCGAGCTTCGTCTGGGAAGATCTCCGGGGTCGGGTTTGCGCAGGCAAATACTATCGCATCATGGTTCATGCTGCGCACCATATCGGCGGTGACGGTATTCGGTGCGGAAACGCCGATGAACACGTCGGCTCCAACGAGCGCGTCCGCCAAACTTCCGCTGCGGCGTTCGAGATTTGTGTGAAGCGCCATCTCCTCCTTGACAGGGTTCATTCCTTCGGGTCTTCCGGAATAAACCATGCCCTTGCGGTCGCAGATCGTGATATGCTTTGCGCCGCGCGAAAGCAGCAGCCGTGCGATGGAGATGCTTGCCGCGCCCGCGCCGTTGATGACGATGCGTATCTCATCCATGCGCTTATTTACGATGCGAAGAGCGTTTGTAAGACCCGCGAGCGTAACGACCGCGGTACCATGCTGATCGTCATGAAAGATCGGTATATCGCAAACTTCCTTGAGCTTGCGTTCGATCTCAAAGCAGCGCGGTGCGGATATGTCCTCGAGGTTCACGCCGCCAAAGCTGCCCGAAACGAGGTGGATTGCATGAACTATCTCATCCACATCCTTGGTCTTAAGGCACATTGGGAATGCGTCAACTCCGCCGAACGCCTTGAACAGAACGCATTTACCCTCCATTACGGGCATGGCGGCTTCGGGACCAATGTCACCAAGGCCGAGCACCGCCGTGCCGTCGGTAACGACGAGGCAGAGATTGTGCCGACGGGTGAGTTCATAGCTTTTAGAGATATCCTTCTGAATTTCAAGGCAGGGCTGTGCGACACCGGGGGTGTAGGCGAGGGAGAGATCCTCCTTTGTTTTGACGGGCACGGTCGCTATGACCTCGATCTTGCCCTTCCATTGCTCATGCAGCTTTAGAGATTCTTTTGCGTAATCCATAGTTTTTTCTACCCTTCAAATGGAAAAATATAGTTTGATAAGTTAAGTTTATCGCGCACGGCGGCAAGCTCCCGCTGAATTCCTTCGCCAATGGGAACACCCTTGTCCTTGCGCTCCATCCATGCGAGATATTCCATTTCACCTGCCGTATAGATGCGGTCATGCCCGGGCGCCCTTTCGGAAGAACGAAGTGCGCGCAGAATGTCGCCTGCGGTCTTTTTGAATGCTTCCGTGCCCATCATCGCGGAGGGGTCGAATACCATAAAGAAGTGACCAAGACCATAGGGTTTTCGAGTGCCGTCCGCGTTTATGCCGGTGAGCATCTTCATGTAATTGCCTTGTGCGAGCGCGGCGGAGAGTATCTCGATCACCGTTGCGTAGCCATAGCCCTTGTATCCTCCTATGGGCAGGAGCGAAGCTTCGCCATTTACGAGCGCGTCGAGGATCTTATCGCTGTCGGTCATGTATTTTCCGTCACGACCGATTACCTCGCCCTCCGGAGTGGGCTGACCGTTCCTCGCGTAATACTCTATCTTTCCGCGCTGAGTGATGGCGGTTGCACAGTCGAGAACGAACGGAAATTCCTCATCCGTTGGAAGCCCAATGGTCATTGGGCTGGTGCCAAGCATGGGTTCAACGCCGAAGGTCGGCGCAATGCTCGGGCGTGCGTTGGTTCCCGTCATGCCTATCATGCCTTCCTTGGTTGCCATCGTGACCCAGTATCCCGCTATCCCATAATGGCTGGAGTTGCGTATCGCGCCCATCGCCATGCCGTAGATCTTGGATTTCTTAATGAGCTCCTGCATCATCCGATAGCTTGCGACCATGCCGAGACCGTCATGCGCATCGTACACGAGGGTGGTTGGAGTTTCCTTCAAAACCTCGATCTCGGTGACGGGCTTTAGGATACCCTGCTCAAAGCGGTCGATATAGATGGGCTTAAAACGGTTGCAACCATGGCTTTCAATGCCCCGTCGGTCGCTCTCCATGAGTACGTCCGCGCAGATCTCAGCATCCCGCTCGGGTACGCCATAGCCCATGAACGCTTCCTTCATAAAATTCCCTATGGTCTCCCAAGTGATATAGGGTCTTGTTTCAGGCATAATTCCACCTCTCGCATGTTAATCATAAACAGGTTAAAGAAAACCCATCTTTAACCTGTCAATTATATCATAAGCGCATTGATTTTAACAGTATAACATAAATTGATCGAAAACCCATTAAATATGTATTTGAAATCAACTGTATGGACGGTCTATGGTGATTGTGGCGCTATATTTTTTGACTTCATCGTTTCGGATGGATATTGAGCTGACAGCATCGCAGATACGAGCTCGCACCTGTTCGTCGGAAAGGCGGAAATCATACGGCACGACCACGTCAAATATGAGTTTCGTATGCGTAGGGGTGGGGGAGATTCGGAAATCGTGCAGAGTCAGCTCCGAATCAATTTCATTAAGTAATTCGAGTGTTTGGGCTTTAAGCTCATCCGTATGCGTATCGCCTATCACTATCGGGTCGAGATGTATCGTAGCGTCACAGCCAAGCTCATCGCGAAGCTGATTTTCCGCGCTGTTTACAATGTCATGCATCTTAAAAATATCGGAATGCTCGGTGGTAGGCATCTCCGCATGAAGCGAGATGATCACGCGTTCGGGGCCGTAATCATGCACTATAAGATCATGAACCGCAGTGATCCCATCATAGGAAAGCACTATCCGTTCGATCCTTTTAACGAATTCTGCGTTCGGCGTCTGCCCGAGCAGCGGGGAAACGGTATCCTTAATGGACATGATTCCCGAATACAGCACGAACATGGAAACGAGCAGTCCGCACCAGCCGTCAAAGCTGATTTTGTCCAGCGTGCCCGAGGGCAGGACTTGCGAAACAACGGTGGAAACAAGCACCACGCTTGTTGCAACGCTGTCCGAAAGCGAATCGGTTGAGGCCGCGAGCAGGGCGGCGGAGGATATCTTTCTCCCAATCTTTCGGTTGTAAACCGCCATGTAGAGCTTTATGAACACTGACACGGCAAGGATCACGATGACCGTGGGCGAGAATTCTATCTGTGCGGGATTCAGTATCTTGTCTATGGAGCTTTTGAGCAGCTCAAACCCCATGAGGATTATCGCTGCGGAAACCAGCAGCCCGGAGATATATTCTATCCTACCGTGGCCGAACGGATGCTCTGGATCAGGCTTCTGCCCGGCAAGCTTGAAACCCAGCAGGGTGATCACGGAGCTCCCCGCGTCCGAAAGGTTATTGAACGCATCTGCGGTGATGGCAACGGATTTTGCTAACATGCCCGCTGCAAGCTTTCCCGCAAAAAGCAGCAGATTCAAGAAAATACCGAAGCCGCCGCAGAGCGCACCGTACGCGCTCCTCACGGCGGGTTTTTCATAATCGGTTCGATTCCTTATAAAAATTTTGGACAGTAGTGTCAGCATCGCAACTCCACATAATTTATATGTTCAAGCCGTGCATTAATGAATCCGCATCGTAATGAGCATATTGCTTTAACTCCCGTGATGAGCCTCGATCCCACTGCCTATATGTTCTGCTCGGATGCACTAATGGACTCGCGTATGACGGAAAGCACTTCCTTGGTGCCGTCCAGCGTCGGATCGAGACGCATCCTTTCAATCATTGCATCCCGATTCAGGTACAGCTCCATTATCCTGTCGAAAAGCACCTCGGGGGTTATCTCCTCCTGAGGAAGCACCATCGCATAGCCCTTTTTGCGGACGTATTCCGCATTGAGTATCTGGTCGCCCCGGCTGGCCTCCAAGGGAAGGGGTACGAGCAAGGCGGGTTTTCCGAGTGCCAAAAACTCGAATACCGCATTTGCACCCGCCCTGCTGACGACGAGCGTGGTTGCAGCAAGTAGGTCGGGCAGCTCCTTGCCGATGTATTCGTACTGCCGATAACCTTGCATACTGATGCTCTCATCGACCTTGCCTTTGCCGCAGAGGTGTACGATGTCAAATTGCTTGGTAAGCCTGCCGAGTGCGCCGCGTATTCCATCGTTCAGAGCGACTGCGCCAAGGCTGCCACCCATGACGAGAATGACGGGTTTTTCGCCGTCAAAGCCCAAAAAGTCAAGACCGCGCCGGCGGTCGCCTTTAAACAGCTCGCGCCGTATCGGGGTTCCGGTGTGCACCATCTGTGCGCCGTGCGGCTTTTTGCGTGTTTTACTGTGGGACTTTTTATCCGTTCCTTCATAGGACTTTTTTCCGCTGCATTTAAGCGTATCCTCAAATGTTACGCATATTTTATCCGCAAACCTGCCTGCGATTCTGTTCGCAAGCCCCGGAGTGTAGTCGGATTCGTGGCAGATGACGGGGCATTTGCCCTTTGCCGCGATCACGACGGGGACGCTGACAAATCCGCCCTTGGAAAATACCACGTTGGGATTGACATTGTTTATAATGCGCTTTGCCTGAGAAATACCTTTCAGCACCTTGAACGGATCGGTCAGATTCTTAATGGAAAAATAGCGGCGGAACTTACCCGATTCGATGGTATGGAAAGTAACATCCTTCTGCTCCGCCATCAGCTGCTGCTCTATGCTGTCGGCCATGCCAATATAGTGTAGCTCAAAGCCCTCCTTGCGAAGGTCGGGGAGTAATGCAACGTTCGGCGTAACATGCCCGGCCGAGCCGCCGCCCGTCAGCAGAATTCTTTTATTCATAGCCCTGCCCTTTCAAAATCGATGCAGTTGATAGTCATCGGATACACGGCCGATTTCAATGATTGTCAATGAAATCGGCATTGGTATACTTACATAATATGCCGCAGCGTCAATTGTGACACTTCCACACACGGCAGATGACTACATTATAACATGCTGATCGATAAAATGAAACGGTTCGGATTTAGAGTATAATGTATTCGTTACTTTCGTATGCGCGGTCGGTGAAAGTATACAAGGCAGAGCGTGTGTAAGGCGAGGTGAAATGGGAAGATTCGAATTAAAACCTGAATTTAAATAAAACTTAATAAGGGCGCGAAAACTGTTTTTCACGCCCAATTAACTCATTAAATGTTCAGACGGCTCACTTAAGCATCTGGAGGATAGCACCCTTGGGCTTAACGCCAACGGATTTGTTGATCTCTTTGCCGTTTTTAAATACGATGAGGGTCGGAATGCTCATAACGCCGAAGCGCTTTGCTAAGTCGGGCTGCTCATCCACATTGACCTTGCCAACGCGGTAGCTTCCGTCGCTTTCGTTTGCAAGCTGCTCGATAGTTCCCGCAAGCATACGGCACGGTCCGCACCAGCTTGCCCAGAAATCTACGAGGATGGGAGTGTCCTTATTTATCTCGGTATCGAAATTTTGGTTGGTCAGTTCAATTTCCATAATGATCTCCTAAAAAACTATTTTCATTATATTATTCCCGAGTGTTCGGAGACAATACAACTATCATTACTTATCTATTCCAATGAAACTCATGCGGCTTCTCTTCGCCTCTTAGAACGCGAAGGCCGCCGGCAGCAAGCGCTTCCATCTCGAATTCGCCCGCCATGACTTCCATGGGTGCAATCCAGTCCACATGGGGACGGATGAGATCCATCAAAAGCTTGCTGTTGGCAAGGCCGCCGGTGATAACGATCCTATCGACCTTACCGCATACGACGCTTGCGAGATCCGCAATGCCCTTAGCGTGGCTGCGAGCCATCGCTTCATAAACGAGTTTTGCGTGTTCGTCACCGCTTTCGATCATCCGCTCAACCTCGAGCGCATCGCTGGTGCCGAGCAGGGCGGACAGTCCTGATTTACCGCGAATATAGCGGCTCATCTCATCCTTGGTGAACTTACCGCTGTAGCAGAGCATCGCAAAATCCATCGCCTGAACCCTGCCGCAGCGCTCGGGCGCAAAGCCCGCGTCATCATCGCTGTAGCAGTCGATGCAGCGCCCTTTGTGTACGAGCCAAGTCGAGCAGCCCCCGCCGATGTGGTCCACGATGATGGTGCAGTCCTCCAAACGCTTTCCGAGTATCTCCTCTGCGCACTTTCTTGCCATGGCTCTGCTGTTCAGCACATGACCACGGCTGGCCTTGGGAATTTCGGGCATGCCCGTGATTCTCGCGACATCCTCAAGTTCATCGACCGCAACCGGGTCGTAAACCATGGCGGGGATGCCGAGGGGTCTTGCAATCGCATCAGCAAGCACGCAGGCAAGGTTCGATATATGCACATTGACCTTGGCCGCATAAAAGTAGTCTATCATATCCTGATTGACCGTGAATGCACCCGACGGAACGGGGGGTAGAAGACCGCCGCGCGCCATAACGCAGGTAAGGCTGGATTTATCGATGCCGTTATCCGAAAGTGCCTTTTCGATATGGCCCATGCGGTAATCAAACTGATCCATGACCCAAGTGAAAGCTTTCACCTCATCGAGCGGATGACGGATGGTTAAGGACATGATCTGCTTATCGTCGTCAAACACGGCGATCTTAGTAGAAGTCGAGCCTGGGTTTATAACAAGAATTCTTTCCATAAATACTATCCTGTATCGATTTTTATGCCGTGCGTTTTAGCTCACGAAGCCCGCGCCCATTGCGAGACTATAATACTTTTCTTCGGCGCTGGAGCCACGGCTGGTGAGGACGATCGGAACCTTGCAACCCATGATAAGACCTGCCATGCGGCCGCCGCAGGTGTAGGTAAGGCATTTACCGAGGACGTTGCCAACAACAATTTCTGGAACGAGCAGGATGTCAAAATCGCCGCAGCAGGGGCATGCAGTATAGCCCTTGACGGCTGAAAGCTCAGGCACCATCGCAAGGTCGTAGCTTATGGGGCCTTCAACGTAGCAGCCTTCGAGTTCACCTTCAAGGCTCATACGCTTAAGCTCAGCCGCGTCGACGGTTTCCTGCATCTTGGGGTTGATGGTCTCTATCGCGCAAAGGGCTGCAACATTGGGCTTTTCGATACCGATCTTGTGGAAGAAGTCAACAGCATTCCTAACGATGCCCGCCTTCTTCTCGAGGTCGGGGTAGGTGCACATGCCGCCGTCGGTGACGCAGAGGAGCTTATGGTATCCTGGAACCTCAAACAGCATGACGTGGCTCATAAGCGAGCCCGTCCGCAGCTCGGCCTCGGGAGCGAGTACGCCCTTGAGGAGATTGCCGGTCATGATCTTGCCCTTCATAAGGAAGTTTGCTCTGCCCGCATGAATGAGCTGTGCGGCGCATACGCTGGGGTGCATCCCCTCGGGAACGATCTCGATTTCGAAATCTGCGGGATCCTGCCCGAGAGAGGTGAGAATACCGTTGAGTTCATCGACCTTATCGCCTTCAACAACAAGGATGGAGTTTACCAAATCCTTAGCGTGGATAACTGCTTCGAGCGCGTGAGCGTCGTTTGCGCATACGAGCGCAACGGTGGGCTTTTTGCCGGATTTTACCTTTGCGACGAGTTCATCAAAGGAAGTGATTGCCATAATATTTTTACCTCCGAAAGAGTTTTTCTTCGTTCATCCCATATTTTACTATATTGCGCCTAAGGTGGCAAGTGAATGAGGCGTTATTCGGTGATATATAAGTTGCAGTGAATTCCCAATTACGACTTCCATGGCTTGACATCTTTGCAAAAAAATATTAAAATTTTTATATACTCAGTTAACATGGTTAACAGTTTGTTTATTTGGAGATTTATATGGATTTATTTGAAAAATGCAGGGTGGAGCTCGTCGAAGCGGCGAAGGCGCAGGACATCTATCCTTATTTTCATCAGTTGGAATCACGGCAGGGGCCTGAGGTCGTCATGGAGGGTATGCGGCGCATCATGCTCGGCTCGAACAATTACCTTGGACTTACGTCCGATCCCAGAGTCATTGAAGCTGGCGTTCGCGCGATCGAAAAATACGGCTCGGGCTGCTCCGGTTCCCGCTTCTTGAACGGAACGCTCGATATGCATATTCAGCTCGAAGCAGAGCTTGCGGAATTCCTTGAAAAGGAAGCAGTTATGACGTTCTCTACGGGTTTCCAAAGCAACCTTGGCATCATCAGCGCGATCGCGGGCAGGGGCGATTATATTTTCTGCGATAAGGAAAATCATGCAAGCATCTATGACGGTTGCAAGCTGAGCTACGCAAAGACCATCCGCTATAACCACAGCGATATGGAACAGCTTGAGACCGCACTTGCCAGCGTCCCCATTGATTCGGGCAAACTCATCGTTACCGACGGCGTTTTCAGCATGAGCGGCGACATTTGTAAGCTCCCCGAGATAGTTGCGCTAGCGGAAAAGTACAAGGCGAGGGTCATGGTTGACGATGCGCACGGTCTCGGCGTACTCGGAAGAGGCGGCAGGGGAACTGCGGATTATTTCGGACTTACCGACAAGGTCGATATAATCATGGGAACCTTCAGCAAATCCCTGGCTTCCCTCGGCGGCTACATGGCGGGCGATGAAAGGGTCGTGAACTATGTTCGACACAGCTCCCGCCCGTTCATTTTCTGTGCTTCGATACCGCCAGCAAACTGCGCAACGGCGATAGAAGCGCTCCATATTCTGCGCGATAATCCAGAGCTGCCCGAAAAGCTGATGTCGCTTGCTGCATATATGCGAGATGGACTTCGTGCGCGGGGCGTAAAGATCCGTGACAGCATCACCCCTATAATACCCATCTACACATATGATCAAATGCGCACCCTGCGTAAGGCCAAGGAGCTTTATGACGCGGGCGTATATGTAAACCCGGTGCTTCCGCCGGCTACGCCTCCGGGAGAGTGCCTGCTCCGAACAAGCTATATGGCAAATCTCACCACGGAGCTTTTGGATGAGGCGATGGATATTATAAAGAGAATAGTATCGGAAGAATAGCTTGGTCGAGCAAATCGGAAAAGGCGTATGAATAAAAGGGTTACGGTCATTACAGGCGCATCGAGCGGAATTGGACTTGCTGCCGCAAAATTTTTCAAAGATAAGGGAGACATCGTCTTCGGCATCAGCAGACGAACCTGTCCCGAAAGCGGTGTCAGGAGCCTGACAGCCGACATTACAAGCGAATCCGCCGTCCAGAATGCCATCGATTCCATAGTGCTCAAAGAAGGCAAAATCGATGTGCTCATCTGCAACGCGGGCTTCGGGATCTCCGGCGCGGTGGAGTTCACCGAAATGAGCGACGCTAAAAAGCAATTCGATGTCAACGTGTTCGGCACGATGAACTGCATAAAGGCTGCGCTGCCGCATATGCGTGAGCGGGGAAGGGGGCACATCATAGTCACAAGCTCCGTCGCGGGTGCGCTTGCAATACCGTTCCAAGCCTACTATTCCGCAACCAAGGCCGCACTCAATTCCTTAGTGCTTGCGCTTGCGAACGAGGTTCGGTCGTATGGGGTAAAGGTTGCCGCCGTGCTCCCCGGGGATATAAAGACGGGCTTTACCGATGCAAGAATAAAGAGCGATCAGGGCGCGGACAGTTATTCCGCACTCCAAAAATCCGTTGCCACGATGGAGCATGACGAGCGAAACGGAATGCCCCCCATTGCGATCGCTAAACGTATGTACGCCCTTTCAAAGCAAAAGAATCCGAAGCCCGTTAGCTCCGTTGGAATTCAGTACAGCGCGTGCTGTTTGCTTGGGAAAATCCTTCCAAGCAGGCTTTCCAACTGGATAGTTGGCAAAATGTACGCAAACGGCTGATGCCTTCCTTAATAGATTTGATGAGAGCAATGGAGCTTTCTTGATAACGGAGGACTTCCGATGGTATCCATAGTGCGTCAGCTTGGCCACAGTTATGAGTTTTTTAATTCGGGTGTAAGGATCGGCTGCATTTCAGTTCGCCGCAATCCCTTTCATGCACAGAATTGTTATTTGGATTTGAACCTTGAGCAGTATGATCCCGCAATCGCAAGGGAGCTTTTTGAGCTGCTGAGCGGAGAACTTGCCTGTCCATTACAGGCAATGCTCCATTCGCGGGATGAGGAGAAATGTGCTTTTTTGACTTCCGGCGGCTTTGAGCGCAAGCGTCGGTGCTATGAAATGGAAGTAACGGCTGCGGAACTTAAAACTTCTGTAAAAGAAGATGTTCTATTGACCGAGATTCTGCCGAGCGATACAGCCTACCGGGTATGCTGTGAATTACTTTATAATAGCTATGTTAAAACCCATGAAGCGGTCAGTCCATTAACGGCAAGCAAGGAACAGTTCTACAACACTCTGCCTGGCACGGTACTGCTTCGAGAGGAGAATGGCGAAATCGTTCACTTTGCTTTCACCGAGGGGAATGAGATAGCTTATGTGGGTACGGTCAGTCAATCTGATTTTCACAGCTTTGCGCAGGCACTACTTTCACGGATGTTGACCCGATATGATAGCATTGCTTTTGAGTGCGATGATTGTGACCCGTCCGCGATGGAATTAAAGGCTTTTTTCTGTACCCGCGATGAGGATTCCTACGATACCTATATTCTGGATTAAAAAGCATCGTTGGTACGTTTGATGGTCTAAGCTTAACAGCTTCGCTGCCTGAGCTTGATAAACAAATTTATTATTTGTAAAAACGAGATCCTATTCTGCAACCGCCAAAGAGGAAAGATAATTTCGGAGCTCGATGGTCAAAGCTTCCGCTTCCTTTTCAATTTCGGAAAACTTGCTTTGCTCCTCCTCAGTCACAAGGTCGTCCCTTCCTATTTTGCCAAGCGACCAGTCCTTAATTCGGTTATTATAGACCCAGAACAATTCATTTGATTTCCAATATATATCAACATATTGTGTAAAAATGTTTTGCGGGATGAACGGAGCGTTTTCATAAAGCACACTCTGAGCATCGGTCAAGACCTTTGCTAAATGCTGAAATTCCGCAGTTTTTTCATCCAGTTCGGTGCTTGTACCGGGTATTTTACAATCTATGTATTCGGATGTGAAGGTGTAAAGCACAACAAGCAGCATGAAGAAATGCTTGGATAGCAATCGATAGATCTCAAACTCTCTGTCGTATTGAGATTTGGTGATATATCGGTGGTTTTCAAGCAAATAGCGATATTTTTCAAGCTCCTTGGACTGTCGCTGCTGATAATTCTTTTCCATGCGGTTTACGACAAAGCGAAACGTAAAGCCCAGCACTGCGCTTATTATCACACCCGCACCGCCGAGGCTGACTATAATGGCACTCGCAACAGACCATATGGTTTTACCGTCCATTTTCAATTCCTCCGCACATTTTTTCTAATCAAGTTTTTTGCAGCAACAGCTCCGCAGCGGCTTTCGCAAGCTTGAAATAGCGTTTGTAATTGTCGCCATCGGTCGCATCGAACCTATTCCCAACGTACACCCATTCGCAGTATTCGTAGAACATGAAATAGGCAAGCGTCCTCCTGTATTCTTCATAACCAATGCCTTTTTCCGCCAATAATCCATCATAGTAGTGCCTGATTGCAAACTCCCTATCGGAACCTACAATCTCGAACATGCTGCTCCCATCATCCGCTCCGTGCGCAAGCAATCTTGCAAGCGAGGCGGGGTAGGGCAGTATGCCGCAGACCTCCCAATCGATGAACGCAGCGCGTTTTTCGTTTTCCACGATCACGTTGAACGGCAATAGATCATTATGGCAAAGGGTTCGGGGAATTTCCTGATAGATGCGAAGAAACTCCGCATAGACTCTCTCCAATTCGGCATCGAACAGATACTTAGCTCGGTTTTGGCAATGTGCAAGTGCCTTGTCAAAGGATTGACAGCATGATGCAAATTCAGCATTTTCCCAATAATCGGACTGCATTTTGATGAGTGCGTCAAGCGCAGCTCGAAGGGATTCCCTACGGCAGCGAACAAGGTTTTCGCCATCAATGTATTCAATCAGGATAAAGCTTTTACCATCATACGCCGTAGTCCCAAAAAGCTTTGGCGCATAGCAGGGATTCGCCTCAAAAAAGCTTTTATAGGCTTCAAATTCGCACTCATTAGCGCATTTCAGCACGAAGCTTGCGTCGGGCGTTTCGACCTTCCAAACATCGTAAAGCTCGTCATCCTCCTCATGCTTGAATCTTGTAAATGAGGTGACGCGACATTCAATGCTCGGATCGATTCGTTCCAATATGTACTTCAGCTCGGTATCATTCATTGAATTTCAGCCTTTCCTACTTTAGCCCAAATGCCATATTAGCATTCTTGTACGTTATGTCCGCAATTTCCTCCACGGACAGCCCTCGTATCTCGGCGATCCGTTCGGCGGTCAGGCGAATGAAGCTTGGGTCGTTCCGCTCTCCCCTGTGCGGGACGGGGGTCATGTATGGACAATCGGTTTCGAGCAATATGCTGTCCAAGGGCAGCCGTTCGACAACTTCGACCGACTTTCTGGCATTTTTGAAGGTCACGGCACCGCCGAAGCTGAATTTCAGCCCGAGGTCGAGACATTCATATGCGGTTTCAACGCTGCCCGAGTAGCAGTGCATCACGCCGCGCAGTCCATCCCTATGCGCCTTAAGGATGTCCATGCAATCCCCAAAAGCCTCACGGATATGCAGCACAACGGGATACCCGAGCTGCTTTGCAAGCTCGAGCTGCTCGGCAAACCATTTGCGCTGCTGCTCACGCGGAGAGTAATCATAATGATAATCAAGCCCGATCTCCCCGACTGCAAGCATCTTGGGATGTTTTATGTACTTAACGATCCTGTCCATCATCGCGTTGTCCATGCATGAGACATCATGCGGGTGCATTCCTATGGTGCCGTATATGAAGGGATAGAGGTCAAGCAATTCGACCGTGCGATCCGCCGTACGGACATCGCAGGCAACGTCTATTATGCGGGTGACCCCCGCTTCAGGCAGCTTTGGGATGAGTTCGTGCCTGTCTACATCGAACGCTTCGTCCGAAAGGTGTGCGTGTGTGTCAAAAAGTTCCATAGTCGTTTAACAATGTGAAAACATCATAATTAATTTAGGGTACTACATAAGCCTGCATAGAGGTTCTTTATTGAGTTTATCGAACGCAGATATGCACTCGTACAGTGCATTTGAAAGTGCTTTCAGCCCACCCTCGGAATTGCTTTCGAGATTGCAGGGCATGATGGGGTCATGCAGACTGCGCCTGATGAGGAACCAGCCATCGCCATGCGCCGCGTCGGCATTTACGCGCACGCCCTCGAAGTTAGGCTGCACGATGGTAAAGCCCGCCTTACCGGCAAAATGCTTTTCAACATGCGCTAGAACGTTTTCGGTATAATCGGAATAATTGTCAATATTAACCGCAAGCCTTGCTTCCGCGCTTTCGACAGGCTCATTAAGCGTCGAGATCAGGTCGCTTAACGATGAATCTGCACGCTTTGCACGAACCAACTCTATCAGCAGCTTAACGATTATATACGCTCCGTCGTCAAGGAAATAGTTTTCGGCAAGCGCGCCATGGCCGCTCGTTTCCATTGCGAAAATCGCGTTTTCACCATTAGCCATGAGCCTCTGCGCTTCATTTATAACATTGCGATAGCCTCTCTTGAACCTATGATGGCGGCAGCCAAGCGAATCAATGAATTTTGTAAGCCCGGTCGAGGTTATGGAGTCGGTAACGACCGTGATGGATCCGTATTGTTTGGAGAGGATCGCGCTCATCATGGCTATAAGCCTGTTGCGGTCAAGCGCGAAAGCGTCCCCATCCATCGGGATCACCGCACCGGCTCTATCAACATCGGTGTCAAAGATGATGCCAAGATCCGCCTTGTTCGAGCGCACGGCTTCGCAAATACATTCCATAGCCTGCGCATTCTCGGGATTGGGCTGATGGTTCGGGAAATTGCCGTCAGGCTCAAGATAAATACTTCCCGTAATATCCGCGCCGAGCGGAGCAAGCAGACGTTCTGCAAAGAACCCGCCCGCACCGTTGCCCGCGTCAACAACGATTCTAAGACCCGAAAGCGGCGTATCGCCGTCAACACAGCCCAGCCCATCCAAAATCTTCTTTTTAAGACCATCGATGTATGGAGTCATAATGTCCACAACGCGTTTATCCTTCATAGCTTCACCAGCAAAATCGCCAGTCTCTGCTGATGACAGTATCGAGGCAATATCGGCCTTTTCCAGCCCAGTGGCATAGCGATTGGATTTTTCGCAATGTTCGTCATTGCCAGTTGAAACAAAAAACTTTAATCCGTTGCGTTCCATCGGGAGGTGGCTCGCCGTTATCATAACGCCGGCGTCGAACGAAAGCTCATTCACACAGCACATAAACATGGCGGGGGTGCTTGACATGCCGCCGTCAAAGGCGCTTGCGCCAACGGAAGTAAGGCCGTCAATGAACCATTCGGTCAACTTTTCGCCGGACAGACGAGAATCCCTTCCGACCGCAATGCGTATTTCGGAAATAGGCTTGTTAAGCCTTTTGGAGACCCAGAGCGCGAATGCGGAGCCTATTCGAGTAACGCTTTCGCTCGTCAAATCAACGGGTTTTCCGCCATCAACCTCTATGGCAACGCCGCGTATGTCGCTGCCGTTTTGCAGCTTTTTATAATCAATCATTCCACACCTCGTTTTGTACTTTCAAGTATACAAACATGGGCGGATTGCGCCGCCCTATGAAAATATCAAGTTGGGGTTCGACTCCCCTCGCCTTAAGCCTCGAAATAATCGCCCGACCTATAGTCATAAAGCGGGCTGATATGGACGTTGTCGATACTGTCAAGCGACTTGCCCGTTCCGATAGCCACGCAGGAGATCGGATCCTCCGCAACGTAGCACGGCACCTTGGTATGCTCGGATACGAATTTATCCATGCCGTACAGCAGCGCACCGCCTCCGGTGAGGCAAATGCCGTTCTCGGCAATATCGCTTGCAAGCTCGGGCGGCGTCTTTTCAAAGAGCGTGCGAACCGTTTCGATTATTGTCTGGAGCGGCTCCTCGAGCGCGTCGATCATTTCATTGGAACCGACGGTAAGCGCTTGGGGCAGACCTGAAATCAAGTTGCGCCCCTTAACATCGATAAAGACCTGCTCCTTGCGCGGATATGCGGAACCGATACGAACCTTCATTTCCTCTGCGGTACGTTCACCGATCAGAAGATTATGCTTTTTGCGCATGTAACGGACGATGGACTCGTCAAACTTATCGCCCGCAACCTTTATGGATTCGCTGAGAACCGAGCCGTCGAGCGAAATTATGGCGACATCGGTGGTACCGCCGCCGATGTCCACGACCATATTTCCTCGGGGCTGGGATATGTCGATGCCCGCACCGATGGCGGCGGCAAGAGGTTCCTCAATGAAGTAGGTATGGCGCGAACCTGCCCGTTCGGTAGCATCGAGGACGGAACGCCTTTCAACGTCCGTAACTCCGGAGGGAACGCACACTACAACGCGGGGCTTAAAGAAAAGCCTGGTTCCAACAACCTTTTTAAGGAGGTGATGCAAAAGCCTTTCGGTTATGTCAAAGTTGGATATAACGCCGTCCCTGAGTGGGCGGATGGCAAGGATATTGCTGGGAGTTCTGCCGAGCATACGGCGGGCTTCCTCTCCGACGGCATAGATACGACCGGTGTACTTTTCTACGGCAACAACGGAGGGTTCACGAAGAACAATACCCTTATTCTTTACATAGACCAAAACGCTTGAGGTACCCAGATCGATACCGACATCGTTGAATTCAAACAAATGCATATTTTTGACCGTTGCTTCGCTGTTCGAAGCTTCCTTTCTTGGTAATGAACGGATACCGCTCGGGGCGATGGCCGCGCCCATGCGGAAAAGTGTGGACAGTGACCTCCGATAAAGCATAGCCCACCTTCATCTGGTGTGCAAGAGGCAATGGAGCTTTGCATGGGAAAGATCACCTATTAAAACCGATTTCTCGGAGTCGATGAATATTTTACAAAGGCAATACTTTAAACAGAAATTTATGTTGCATATATTTCTGTTGCATATACCTATGCATCATTATTTTAACATTATTCACCACTCATTTACAATAGTGAAACACAAAAAATTTTTGCGAATTCAAAAATTTGTTGCCGGAAATATGTTCAGTAGAGCTGTTCATGCGAATACATTACTGTAGAGGAATGCGGAGGTGGAAAGCTATGATATTTTGTTTCAGACCATGCAACAGGCGCGCAAGGTGGAGACGCAGGAGGCCTGATTTGATGCTGCGGATACTCGTATGCCTGCTCGGAGCAGCGACGGCCATCGGGCTGCTGTTTCTCTCGCCCCAATGGCTGCTCGTGGCTATAATTATCGCGCTGCTTGCCTGCCTTTGCGTCTTGATCAAGCGGTAGCAATTATTTTTGATTCGTCCCGTTTGCTGCGGTTTGAATTGGGCATAATTCCGATTACCTCGACCTAAATTGTGCATACTAAAGAAAAAACCGAATTCGGGGAAAGCTATGAAATATTTGTGGAATGAGTCCGTTAGCGCGGAGAGCAGGCTAAAATTTGAGCAAGCATCAGGAGAATACAAAACCGATGTGCTCGTTATCGGCGGAGGCATGGCTGGGATACTGATTGCAAACCGTCTAAGGGAAATTGGAGCCAACTATATGCTTGTCGAGGCAAGCTCGATCGGCAGCGGCACTACCGTCGGAACTACCGCTGTTCTGACCGCGCAGCATGATACACTGTATACCGAAATCAAACAGAGTTTCGATACTGATACCGCGAAGCTGTATCTGCATGCGAATCTTAAAGCGGTGGAAGCGTTTCACGAACTTTCGGAACGCATACCATGCGATTTTGAATACAAGCCCTCATTTATGGTGACCCGTGAGTCTACGGAGGCAAAGGAGCTTAAAAAGGAAGCGGCTCTTGTAAAAAAGCTTGGGTTTGACGCGAAATTCAAGCACAGTACGGAGCTGCCGTATCGGATGGCCGGCGCAGTAAAATATGATGGGATGGCGCAAATGAATCCTATGAAACTGCTGTATGGGCTTGCAAAGGGGATGAATATATACGAAAATACCTTCATCCATACCGTGGAGGGCAATACGGCATATTCGGATGATGCCGTGATCCGCGCGGACAATATCATCATTGCTACGCATTTTCCGTTTATAAATGCACACGGAATGCATTTTATGAAGTTGTATCAGAACCGTTCCTTTGTGATTGCATACGAGAACGCGGAGCAGCTTGAAGGGACATACGTCGATATGGCCGAGGGCGGCATTTATCTACGCAACTATGGAAAACTGCTGTTGGTAGGAGGAGGAGATCACCGAACGGGCAAGTACAAGAAGGACTTTGGCTTCGAGCGCGTGAGAGCTTTCGCTAAGGAATGCTTCCCAAGGGCAAGTGAAAAGTATGCATGGGCAACGCAGGATTGCATGAGCTTGGACGGGGTTCCATACATTGGGCGATACAGTAAGAACATGCCAAATTTGTATGTAGCGACGGGATTTAATGAGTGGGGGATGACAAGCTCCATGGTGGCTTCATGGGTCATAGGGGATATGATCCTGGGCAGGCATAACGAATACGAGGAGGTCTTTGATCCATCGAGAAGCATGATTAGAAAACAGCTCTTCGTCAATCTCGGTGAAACGCTCATAAACTTTTTAACGCCAACGACGAAACGCTGCCCGCACCTTGGTTGTGCGCTCAAATGGAATAAATGGGAGCATACCTGGGATTGCTCCTGCCATGGCTCACGGTTTGAGGAAAGTGGGCATCTGATATGCAACCCCGCGATGAAGCCTATTAAGAATTCGAGAGCGGGGAGGGGGAATTAACCCCTTAATCCCGCTTCGCTATCTCCATGATCTCGGGGTATTTCTTTGTAACATAGGCGTACCCTGCGGGGCTGTGGGGCAGGGTACAGTTTGAGCAATCCTTTATTCCGCCCTCTATGTACTTGAAATTCCCTCCGCATTTATCGCCAAGCGCATATAGCGGACAGTAACAGAAAAGGCAGTTAAAAAACTTCGGGTCGGATACGGTGTGGCAGGGGAAAAATTCACATTCTGTATTGCAATAATACGCGTAATGCGGCTTCCCATTATTGGGCAAATTCTCTTCGTTTTTAAGTTCGCTTGACATAGAAAACTCCAAAATAAATCATCAAAAACTATTTAGAATTAATGGATCGGCTTGTCCAAATTAAGCAATTAAGACCTATCGAAAATAAGTCTTAATTGCTTAAAGTTGTCGAATACTCAATACTATGCCGTTATCCCCATTGCATCGATATAGGAACAGGCCGCAAGCGCCGCGACGCCTCCATCCGCACCAGCCGTAACGAGCTGACGGACGGCCTTAGTTCTGCAATCACCTGCGACGAAGATGTTCGGTCGGTCGGTCGTGCAGCTCTCGCCCGCAATGATGAAGCCGCTTCCGTCGAGCTTCACGAGTTCTGAAAATGCGGCATTGTTTGGCTCCTGTCCGATGGCGACGAACGCTCCGTCAATCGCTATATCTCGAACATCGCCGCTCAATTTATTCTGAACCCTAAGTCCTTCGAGCCGATGCTCTCCAAGGCATTCGGTGACGACGCTGTCGAGAACGAGTTCGATGTTGCTGCACGCGGAAAGTCCATCTACAACCCGCTTTTCCGCGCGGAATTCGCTCCTGCGGTGGATGAGATAGACCTTGCTGCATGTTTTTGAAAGATAGATCGCATCTTGAACTGCGGTATTTCCTCCGCCGATGACTGCAACGGGGCGATCCTTAAAAAACGCTCCATCGCATACTGCGCAGAATGAAATCCCTCCGCCGATGAAGCTATCCTCGTTGGGGACTCCGAGCCTGCGATGTTTGAGTCCGGTTGCGATTATCAACGCGCGGCATGTGAATTCCGAGTAATCGGTCTTAATGGTCAGTGTGCCGTTTGCGTTTTCGCTGACGGAATTGACCGCGTCCACTTCGACCTCAGCTCCGAGGTTCATCGCCTGATCTACAAGCACCTGAGCAAGCTCGCTCCCACTCATTGGGCGTGCGAATGGGTAATTTTCAACGTGGGGGGACAGCGTGATCTGTCCTCCGAAGGTTTCCTTTTCAATTAGGAGGACCGTTTTGCCGGCCCTCCTCGCGTACAGCGCCGCAGTAAGTCCCGCAGGACCCGCTCCGACTATTATAATGTCATACAATGCCATAGCTTATGTCAACCTTATGCGTTGACCGTCTCCTTATTTATGCTTTGGACGTAACTATTGATGGAGCCTACACCAACATACTTTTCGAAGCTGTCGCCGTTTGTTATAACGAGCGTGGGAGCCTGACGGAGTTCATACCGAATGGCAAGTTCGGGATTTTCCTCAGCGTCCATCTTCACGAAGGGAATCCCGGCCCTATCAAGGATGCTGGTCGCCGTGCTGCAATTGGGACAGGTCTTCGTGGTGAAAAGCATCAATGAAGTAATCGGGGTGGAGTCAGTCGCGACGGATTCCGCAGCCGCGCTTTCACTCTCGGACGCACTGTTTTCGGAGAGCTTCTGCTTATGCTCCTTGTAGTCGAGTATGCTGTAGACCTTGCGCTCCTTAAACTCCTGCACCTTGCCATCGTTCCAGTTCTGAATCGGACGGTAGTAGCCGGTTATGCGGCTGTAAACCTCCGTCTGGCGTCCGCAGTGCGGGCAAATATGCTGTTCTCCTGTGAGATAGCCATGGTTCTTGCAGACGGAGTAGGTGGGGGACATAGTATAATAAGGAAGCTTATAATTCTCTGCGATCTTGCGCACGAGCGTCGCCGCGCTCTGCCAGGAGGGCAGCTTCTCCCCGAGGAAGGTATGGAATACCGTACCCGAGGTGTAAAGCGTTTGCAGCTCATCCTGAATGTCGAGTGCGGAGAAAATATCTTCCGTGTAGCCGACGGGCAGATGAGAGCTGTTGGTGTAGTACGGCGTTCCGCCGGCCTCCGCCGCCGTGATGATGCCCGGGAAGTGTGCGACATCGTATTTGGCGAAGCGGTAGGTGGTGGATTCCGCAGGGGTCGCCTCGAGGTTAAACAGTTCGCCCTCGTAGATCTCCTGATAGTCGGCAAGGCGAGTGCGCATGTGGTTGAGTACCCTCTTTGTAAATTCCTGCGCGTCGGTGTTGGACAGATTCTTGCCTATCCACTTTGCGTTCAGGCATGCTTCGTTCATGCCGACAAGCCCGATGGTCGAAAAATGATTGTCGAACGAGCCGAGATAGCGCTTGGTGTAAGGATACAGACCCTCCTCCAGAAGGCGGGTGATGACGGTACGCTTTACATGAAGGGAGCGCGCCGCAATGTCCATCAGCCTGTTAAGCCTTGTAAAGAATTCTTCCTCGTTTTCGGAAAGATATGCAAGCCTGGGCATGTTGAGAGTTACCACGCCGACGCTGCCGGTGCTTTCGCCGCTGCCGAAGAAACCGCCGCTCTTTTTGCGCAGCTCGCGAAGGTCAAGACGGAGACGGCAGCACATGGAACGTATATCGCTCGGCTCCATATCGCTGTTCACATAATTGGAAAAATACGGAGTGCCGTACTTTGCTGTCATTTCAAAGAGCAGACGATTGTTCTCGGTGGGGGACCAATCGAAATCCTTGGTTATGGAGTAGGTGGGGATGGGATATTGGAATCCGCGTCCGTGGGCATCGCCCTCGAGCATGGTCTCGATGAACGCCTTGTTTATCATATCCATCTCTTTTTTGCAGTCGCCGTAGGTAAAATCCATGGGCTTGCCGCCGACGATGGCGGGGCGATCCCTGAGGTCATCGGGAACCGTCCAATCGAGAGTGATGTTGGAGAAAGGCGCTTGGGTGCCCCAACGGGACGGGGTGTTGACACCGTAAATGAAGCTTTCGATGCACTTCTTTACCTGATCATAGGTAAGCCCATCGGTTCTTACGAAGGGCGCAAGGTAGGTATCGAAGGAGCTGAACGCCTGCGCGCCCGCCCATTCGTTCTGCATGATGCCGAGGAAATTGACCATCTGGTTGCAGAGTGTGGACAGATGCTTTGCGGGGGACGAGGTGATCTTGCCCGCAACGCCGCTCAGACCCTCCTCGAGGAGCTGACGGAGCGACCATCCCGCGCAGTAGCCCGTCAGCATCGACAGGTCATGCAGATGGAAGTCGCAGTTGCGGTGGGCATTGGCGACCTCGTCGTCATATACTTCGGAGAGCCAATAGTTAGCGGTGATTGCGCCGCTGTTGGAAAGGATAAGACCGCCGACGGAATAGGTGACGGTTGAATTCTCCTTGACGCGCCAATCGGTAACGTTAACGTACTTGTTAACGGTATCGCGGTAGTCGAGGAATGTGCTTTTCATATTGCGCAGCTTTTCGCGCTGACGGCGATAGAGGATGTATGCCTTGGCGATGTCGGCATAGCCCGCCTGGATGAGGACGGACTCCACGCTGTCCTGGATATCCTCAACGGCGATAAGCTCATCCTTGACCTTGGCGGAAAAATCCGCCGTGACCTTGAGAGCCAGAAGGTCGAGTATGTCGGGATGGCAGGGCTTCTCCTGCGCCTCGAAGGCGAGGAGCATGGCGTTCTTAATTTTGGACAGATCGAAATCTACGATCGTATTGTCCCTTTTAACTACACGGTACATATATATTCCTCCGCAGGTATGTGTAAATGTTAAAATATATCCGATTCCGAACCCGATCGAGCAGGCTCAAATTCGGATGCAAACATATTATACCACAACATACTGTGTCTATGCAATAGGGATAATCACATTATATTGTGTTCAGCCCGAAACAAGCTGATAAGCGATGCGACAGCTTCCGTTGGCGACGATGATGTTTCCGCAGCGGACGAAGCCGTGCTTTTCAAGTAGCTTTTGCATAATACGATTATCCTCATGGGTATCGGCTCTGATATTGCTTATGAGCCGCAGACAGAAGGCAAGACATTCGGCGAAAACGCCGCGCTGCGAGCCATCGCTTGCAAGGCGGTGGATGGTACCGTAGGGGAGATCGTTGACCCATTCACCATTATATATTAGTGCATATGTAGGATCGTTTCCAATTATAAATACAAAAGCACAGCAGGGCGTTCCGTTTCCGCCGATCCCAACATAGCAGCGTCCTGCCAAAATATCCTGCTCAGTCAGCTCCGCAGAAGGATAGGAATCGCCCCATTGGCGGGGATTGCCGTTTGCCGCCATAAACCGCCTTGCATGGTCGTAAATCCGAAGAACTTGGGGTAAGTCATCCGGCCGTGCCTTTCTTATTAACATGCGATGCAGCGCCTTTCTCAATAAAAGTTTTCATAACGTTATCCCAAACGCTTGATTTTGTCAAGCGGAGCTAAACCCGATGTATCCCATGGGTGAAGCCGAGCGGAAAATCATACTGTACAGATTTATTCCAATCATGTTATAATGAATTTGTTCATTTATAACAAATATGCGCCTTAGGTGGGAGCAACGGATGAGTGAATTGAGCTTTACTAAGAAGGAGCCTATCAACAAAGGCTGGTCGAAGGATAAGAAGTACTGCGTGACCGATGGTACGGGAGTAAAATACCTTTTGTGCATATCGGCACCCGTGGAGTACGATGCCAAACTGCTTGAATTTAATATGATGAAAGAGGTGGCGAAACTTGGCGTTCCGATGTGCAAGCCTATAGAATTCGGAGTTTCGGACGAGGGCGTATACTCCATTCAGAGCTGGATAGATGGCGTAGACGCTGAAGAACTTATTCCATTCCTCCCTGCCGCACAGCAGTATTCCTATGGAATTGAGGCGGGACAAATCCTCAAGAAAATACATTCCATACCTGCGCCCGAAACTCAGGAGGATTGGGAAATTCGATTCAATCGCAAGATGGATAACAAAATCAAGAGGTATAATGAATGTCCGATAAAGTATGAGGGCGGCGAAGCCTTTATAAACTATATAGATTCAAACAGACATTTAATTAAAAATCGCCCGCAGGTTTATCAGCATGGTGATTACCATATCGGAAACATGATGATAGATGCAGACGGACATCTTCAAATAATCGACTTCAATCGCAATGATTACGGTGATCCATGGGAGGAGTTCAATCGTATCGTATGGTGCGCGCAGAGATCCCACTTGTTTGCTTCGGGCATGGTCGATGGCTATTTTGACGGAAATGTTCCGATTGAGTTTTGGAAACTGCTTGCACTCTATATTTCAAGCAATACGCTTTCATCCGTTTATTGGGCGATACCATTTGGAGAAAACGAAATAAATACCATGCTCGATCAAGCAAGAGAGATTCTGATTTGGCATAATCACATGGAAAACCCAATACCGACTTGGTATCGGAGCGATGGGTTCAAAAACTATGTGAGGAAAATCGTATAGACGGTGTGCAGCGTTTTGGCCGTTCCTGGATGATTCCGAGTGATGCAAAGAAACCAAGTGATTTAAGACATAAAAGGCTGTCACAAGGAGAAAATCTTAATGCTAAAGCAGATTAAATATTTTCAGGCTGTTGTTCGGTGTAACAGCTTCAGCGAAGCCGCCGAGGAATGTTACATATCACAGTCCGCCATCTCACAACAGGTGCAAGTATTAGAACGGGAGCTTGGCGTCACACTGCTAAAGCGGAAAAGCCGACGCTTCTCACTGACGCCGGCGGGTGAGCATTTTTATCGGCAAAGCCTGCTTATAACAGCAGACTTTGAAAGGCTATGTCGGGAAACCTCACAGATCGACCACGGTGATGATTTCACCTTACGCATTGGGTATCTGAAAGGTTACGGCGGTACTGAATTTCAGAAAGCAGTGGCTGCGTTTACGGCAAAGCACCCGGATGTTCCGGTCGATATGAAAACCGGAAACCATGAGGATTTATACGAGCTGCTTCGGACGGATAATGTAGATTTGGTGCTGAATGATCAGCGGAGAGCTTTTTCCAGTGAATATGTTAATACCATTCTAACAACTACCGGCTGCAACATTGAGATTTCCGTAAGGAACCCAATCGCTAATATGGGATATGTGAATGTTGGTGATCTGCGACACACCCCTTGTATACTGATTGCTTCTAAAGAACAGCGGGAAAATGAACAGAGCTATTACCGTGAAATTTATGGGATCACAAGCCAATTTTTATTCGCTGACAATCTTGAGGAAGCGCGACTAATGGTTGTTGGAGGAAAAGGTTATCTGCCCATTGAGGGCGGTTCTCCTCCCACACTATATGCGGAAACGATTGTCCGCCTGTCGCTCTGCAAGAACGGGAAGCCGATCCAGAGAAACTACTGCGCATTTTGGAAAGCTGATAATTCAGGCTTTTATATCGAAGAATTTGCAGAAATATTGAAAGAGCAGTTTGACAAAGCCGAATAAACTTATGCCGAAAGAGCTTGCTATGCACAGGCTCTTTTTTCATATTAGCTTTTACTTATACGAAACCCCCGAAACTCGAATTGTTCCGCAAAGGACGAATCCATATAATGTAAAAGGTGAGGAAATAAAAGCAACTCATTGAAAGAGAGGAACCGCAAAATGAATCGCTATTTTACAGACGTTAAGAAAAATTTCGGTTTCGGCTGTATGCGTTTGCCCATGCTGGACGGCGAGGTCGATCAAACTCAGATGTGCGCTATGGTGGACACATTTATAGAAAACGGCTTTAACTACTTTGACACTGCCCACGGATACCTCGGCGGCAAGAGTGAAACGGCACTGCGGGAATGCCTGACAAGCCGTTACTTCCGTGACAAGTACATTTTAACCGACAAGTTGACTAATTTCTTTTTCAAAAAGCAGGAGGATATTCGTCCATTTTTTGAGCAGCAGCTTGCGGCCTGCGGTGTGGACTATTTTGATTTCTACCTCATGCACGCTCAGAATGCTGAAAACTTCGCCTTCTTCAAACGCTGCAAAGCCTATGAAACTGCTCTGGAATTAAAAGCAGAGGGCAAATTCAAGCATTTCGGCATTTCCTTCCATGATACAGCCGATGTGCTGGAGCAGATACTGACGTAATACCCGCAGATCGAGGTTGTTCAGATACAGTTCAACTATGTGGACTATGCCCCCGAAATGGAAAGCATGACAGGAGAATAAAACGGAGGGTTTTACAATGAGTATTACACAAAACTCAAAAGAGTATCACGAAAAAATGTTTCCCGAATATGTGTCAGACTTTCTTCGCACTGACCCGGAGTTTATCGAGCGGTTTGATAACTTCGCCTTTGACGAGGTAGTAAATCAGGACGATCTGGATGACAGAACACGCTTTATGGCTATTTTGGCAACGCTGCTCGGGTGTCAGGGAAGCGATGAATTTCGTGTCATGTTACCTGCAGCAATGAACTTCGGTGTGACGCCGGTGGAGATCAAAGAGATCGTCTATCAGGCAGCAGCCTATCTTGGCATGGGTCGGATATTTCCGTTTTTGAAGATTACCAATGAGGTATTTCAAGCGCGGAATATCGAACTGCCCCTTCCGGGACAGGCAACCACTACGACAGAAAATCGCCGTGAAGCTGGGACACAGGCGCAGGTGGACATCTTCGGTGAGGGAATGCGTGACTTTTGGAAGTCCGGCCCGATCGAGTCCCGTCACATCAATTATTGGCTGGCGGATAACTGCTTTGGCGACTACTACACCCGCACCGAACTTGATTACAAGCAGCGTGAAGTGATCACTTTTTGTTTTCTTGCCGCACAGGGAGGCTGCGAGCCGCAGCTAACGAGCCATGCGGCGGCAAATATGAGGATCGGAAACGACAAGGCGTTTCTGATTAAGATTATCTCTCAATGTTTGCCCTATATCGGCTATCCGAGAAGCCTGAACGCCCTACGATGTGTGAATGACGCCGCAAACCAATAAATATTTAAGGAGGAATTTACTATGGAAAAGAACCTGATCATCTACTATTCCCGCAAAGGTGAGAATTACTGGAATGGCGGTATCAAGAACATCGCCAAAGGCAACACGGAAATTGTTGCTGAGTTCATTCAAAAAGCTGTCGGCGGCGATCTGTTTGAGATTGACACAATAAAGCCCTATGCTGAGGATTATTATGTTTGCATTGACGAGGCGAAAAAAGAGCTGCGTGAACAGGCAAGGCCGAAACTGAAAAAGTATCTGGACAACATTGCTGAATATGACAACGTGTTCGTATGTGGTCCTTGCTGGTGGGGAACTTTCCCGATGGCGATTTTCACGCAGCTTGAAAAGCTGGATTTCACCGGCAAAAAGGTAATGGCCGTTATGACCCATGAAGGCAGCGGTCTCGGAAGCTGTGAGCGTGATTTGAAGAAGCTCTGCGCGGGTGCGACCTTTGGCATGGGGCTGGCTGTCCACGGTGCTGATGCCTCAAAATCGGAAAGCACTGTTGCAGCTTGGGCGAAAAAGGTAGTCTGAAAAGCTAGAAGAGAATTCGTTTATCCCAATATAGGATTGAAAGCATGCTGTGTTCATTGGTGGAACCAACGTGCTTTTTCATTTCATAGTATTCATCAAGTGGAGCAGAGCCTCTTTCTGCTCGTCTGTCATCGAACTCCACATTGCGAATAGATTGCGTTGCTCCTCGGTCATCTTTGTCGGGCAATCGCCGTCCGAGAAAAACTGCTCCAGTGTTAAGCCAAAAGCTCTGCACACCGCCTCTATGGTCGGTAACGTCGGTGCGTTATTTCGGTTAAATATATTTGAAACGGTGGAATGCGAAAGGTTCGCTTCCTTTGCAAGTTTATATCCTGACCAGCCACGTTCTTCCATCAATTCACGTATTCGCTTTTGAGCATCCATGTAAACCTCCAACCTACCCATTTTTATCTATCATAATCCCCAAAAAGGTGATATAATAGGATTTATCGGTAGATACTATAATACCCAAAAAGAGAATATGTTATTCATGTCAAATGCGAAATCCGTTATATAACGAGGCAGCGCAGTCATGGCTTGAATAGCTAATGGGAGTACTATCATTATTTGTGGAGGTGATTGATATAAAAAATCAAGAAACTATCTTTGAAAAATTGGCCTGTGAAAGGAACATCACGGTTGAGGAAATGAAAACGATTATAACAGAACGCATCATAGCTTGACCAAATGGTCCAGACCCAAAGAAACAGGCGCAATGGCGCCGGATATCTTGTGCCGAAGAAATCCCCACGCCAGAGGAAGGCTTCGGTATGCTGTGGAACGACTTCGGGAGGAAAGCCGGGAGGACTTGCTGCACCTGTATCTGCTGGATTAAGGTGTTGAATATGTAAACAAGTCTCTTGGCGCAGTGAATGCTGAGAGCCTTGCTTTTTGGTTTTTAGCCATGGGTAGCAAAAGGACGCTGCCACCTGTGCATGAACTCTCCCCGCTGGCAGAGTTAGCCCCCTTGGCTTTGAACACCCACGAAAAGGAAAATAAAAAGTGGCACAAGAGAAAAACACGTTGTTCCCCTCAAGAGAGATCAACATGCTTGCTCCACTTCATGATATTCATCAATTTGAGTAGTTCTGTTAAAAACTAACCTTTGTGAATATCTAATTTCGCAGAGTTCTTCACTCTATTATTTGCAAAGGAAAATATTGCTGAAATCAGGAGTTTTTCGATGTTTTTGACGGAGCAATCTGACGGCGATAAATCAGTAACCGATAGCCCCCAGCTTGCTCATGTTGTCACGCTTCAACTCCAAAGAAGAATGAACGTACCGCTCTAGCGTGAACTTCGGACTTGTGTGACCTAAGATTTCGGAAAGGGACTTAATTTCAAAACCAACCTCAACACATCGGGTAGCGAAAGTGTGTCGCATCACATGAAAATGGACACCGGAAAGATCGCAATCCTTGGTATAGCGCTCTAAGCGATACTGCAATGTGCGAGGCTCAATATAGCGGTCAGTCTCTCCCGTAAGAACAAACGCAGAGGGATCACGAACCTCCCAGACTTTACAGAGCTTCACGGTATAATCGGTCAATGGGATCTGTCGGGCAGATGTGTTGCTTTTTGGATTGCTGATGATAATTTTTGTTTTTTGCTGTGCATTCTCATCGAGATTTTTAAGTCGCTGCATAGTAGAAGAAACGCACATCAGCTTGTCTGTCAAAGAGACATCCCGCCAGCGCAGTGCGCATACTTCACCTATCCGCAGTCCGGTCAGCAGCGCAAGCAATACGCCAAATTTACATTCGTCCATATCTAAAAGCAGATATTGAACCAAGCGCGTTTGTTCGTCTCGGCTTAATACCCTCATTTCCTTTTTTATGTCCTTTGGATAGACCACTTCTACCAAAGGCATATTCGGCACCTGTTTCTGCGTATATTTGAGAATAGCATGAAGAAGCATCAAAATGTCCCGAACTGTTTTTGGGGATAATTCCTTTTCATAAAGCAAATCATGGCTGAATTCCTCAACAATCAGTGAAGAAAGCCCCTGCACAAAGCACCCGCCGAGCTTTGGTTTAATATGATTTTCTATGTTCGTTATATACTTGACATAAGTGGATTCCTTGACACGACTGCGATTCAATCGGAGCCATTCGTCGCAGTAAAGACCGAACCGACGTCTGATGCTCACTGGTTCCGGAGTGAGATTATTCATCAAGGCAGCCTTTGCGGCCGTCACCTTTTCTTTTACTTCTCGATACGTTGCTGCATAGCAATAGCCATAACGAATGATTCCTTCCGCTGTGTAACCCTTGATATACCGTGCCTCCCAGCGGTTGTCTTTACGCTTGTAAATGTTTTCGCCTTTCCTTGACATAATAATGTCCTCCTTTTGAAGATTTTATCTATTATTTCAGCGGTGCGAATTTACTCTCGTATGACGGCGGCTTTGACGGCGATTGCTCCGATAATCGCTGTCTCTCAATGGAAAAATCTCATAATTCGTATCTCATCATGAAGAAAAGCCAAAAATATAAGTGGCTTTTTTGTGAACCCTCTTGCAAAAGCCAAGCACTTATGCTATAATGCTGAATGTGCAGAGTGAAGAACTCTGCGAAATATTCTGCCTCAATCATCAAAGCAGACGACAGACGAAGCCGCCGCTTCCTCACCCGATATTATTTTCTCATATATTTTGAGAAATATACGGATGAAGAACGTTGATATGGCTTTGTTAAATTGTTTTAAAGAAAGAAGGAACACCGTCATGATGAAATTTGAAAATCAGGCGCAAAATGCGTCCTCCAAAAAGCGCAAGGGGCGCTCCGTTTGGATACGCGTGGTGGCGATGATGCTGGCATTGGTCTATATAATAACTTTGCCAAGGTTCTCGGCGGCAAGCAATAGCCTGTTGCTGGACTGCCCTCTCATCGTTCATGAGCATGGGCCGGAATGCTACGACGAAGAGGAGCAGCTTATATGTGGGGAAGCGGATTATGTGATTCACGCGCATGCCGAAGGTTGTTGGGACGAGGCGGGGAACCTGGTCTGCCAACTGCCTGAAATCGCGCCCCATGAGCATCAGGAAAGCTGTTACGATGAAACGGGGATGTTGATTTGTGGTGAGCTGGAGCTGCATACGCATAGTTCGGAGAATTGTTACGACGCGGACGGTCAGTTGACCTGCGGAAAAATAGCACTTTTTGAGCACGTCCACGGAGACGAATGTTTCCATGAGGCAGAGGAAGAGGCAGGCAGTAATCTGTTGCTGGACTGTCCTCTCAGCGTTCATGAGCATGGGCCGGAATGTTACGACGAAGAGAAGAATCTGATCTGCGGAGAAGCAGATTATGTGGTTCACATACATACCGAAGGTTGTTTGGATGAGACCGGAAACCTGCTCTGCCAACTGCCTGAAATCGCACCCCATGAGCATCAAGAGAGCTGTTACGATGAAATGGGGATATTGATTTGCGATAAGCTGGAGATGCATACCCATAGTCCGGAGAATTGCTACGATCTGGACGGTCAGTTGATCTGTGAAAAAACAGTGCTTTATGAGCATATCCATGGGGACGGCTGTTTCCGGGAGATAGCGGCGGAGGAAGATCCGAATGATGATGACAACCTTATCGATTCAAGCGGCGATGCAGAGGTAGGCAGCAATCTGCTGCTGGACTGCCCTCTCATTGTTCATGAGCATGGAACTGAATGTTACGACGAAGAGGAACAGCTAATCTGCGGAGAAGCAGATTATGTGGTTCACGTACATACCGAAGGTTGTTGGGACGAGGAAGGAAGTCTGCTCTGCCAACTGCCTGAAATTGCACCCCACGAGCATCAGGAAAGCTGCTACGATGAAACAGGGATGTTGATTTGTGGTGAGCTGGAGATGCATACCCATAGTCCGGAGAATTGTTACGATTTGGATGGTCAGTTGATCTGCGAGAAAACAGTGCTTTATGAGCATGTCCACGGAGACGGCTGTTTCCGTGAGGTAGAGTTGGATGAACCTACTGAGGAGCAGCCGAAACCTTCCGATGAGAATTCAGAAGTACCCGCAATTACTAATGAGGACACTGACTTAACCGTTAATATTGGTAATGTGACAGTATCTGTATATGACAATGGTAATGCGGTGCCCGAGGGTGCGTCGTTGCGAGTGAGTCAGATCGAGGGTCAAGAACATCAAGAACAGCTGGATAAGATAAAACAGGCCTTACAAAATGCCTTGCAACAACCGGAGCAGCCAGGAATGATGCTCGCGTTAGCGGCAATCTATCCTTATGATATTTCCTTCGTGAATGTAGATGGAGATGAGGTGCAGTTAAATGGTAATGTAACAGTGTCCTTGGAGTTCCAAACACCGGTTGAAAAATTTATTAATACGGGTGACTGGAAGTTGTTCCACTTGCAGGATGAAGAGACACCAGAAAATCTGGAAGCAGAAATCGCGACTGGTGAGAATGGAGTTGTAACGAAAGTAACTTTTACAGCAGACCACTTTTCACCGTTTGTGTTGGCAGATGTTGTTGAGGGAAGAAATTTGGAAGAATATATTCGTTCCATAGGAGGAAAGTTTAACTACAAAATCATCTGGAAAATAGACGAACAAAACAATGTAGAAATATACCCAGATGACGAGGGGCATTATAACATGTATCCTGGCGGGAAGTACAAGTTCTCAATGTATATTTATTCGACTGATCATAACGGATTTCAATCGGGCGTCTATACCTGCCAGCTTCCGAAAGAAGTTTTTGAAATTAAAGGAAAGGTTGCTGGCGAGGTTAAGCTTGGCAATGATGTTATTGGCACTTATGTAGTTGAGAAAGATGGTCTGCTTGCTATTACGTTTGAAGAAAATTCAAGTGATGCTATGGGTGTAGAATTTTGGTTAAATTTTGACTTTGAGATTCCATCTGAAGGTGGAGAAAGCTTGACGAAGCCAGAAATAAAGAAAACAGGGAAGCTTGACCTGAACGATGGCAAGTATCATTTTATGATTACAGCGTCGATTCCTAAGTATAATGGGCTAAATTATGGTCAGTGGAATATAGTTGACCAAGAGAAATTGGGTGATGAATCGACTTATACTTGGCGTTTGAATGGTGCTAGTGTTGCAATTCGATATGATGGGGAAAGTTTTGTGTTACCGGAGGTAAGTGATGCTAATGAAGATGATACGATTGCTTATTATTGCAATTCGGTAGGTTGGCTTTATTTAGTAAACCGTAAAGAAGAGAATTGTAGATATAGTTTAAAGGATCAGTTTAATCTCGAAGGTGGAGAGGATTGGTGTACACATTGGAGTTTAATGGAAGATGCTGATTTGATAATAACGTATGCAACAGATACATATGGACTGGGTACATACGATGAAGTTAAAATTTTGGATAGTACAGAAGATGAATATATTAATGAGGCACGTTTACGTAATGGTACTGCTACGGCAGCTAGATCTGAGATAAAACTACCTATTCCTAAACTAATTAAAAAGACTGAGACGAGCTCGCCTTCTGGTAACGAAAGCTGCTTTGGTAGTTATACCATCGTTATTAATGAGGGTGGCAAAGTTAATTTGGGCGAGTATGTAGGCGAAGGCGAGGAAGCAAAGCTTAAAATCGTGGATGAAATGAAAAATATGTTTTTTGTTCTGGGGTCGTTGGTTATTGATGAGGATAATACGCGACTGGCCTATGAAAAAGATTATACCTACGAATGGGATAACGATACAAGGGTACTAACTATTTATTTGCAGCAACCGGGTGCTCATGAGTATACCATTAAATATGATGTAATGATTGAATTCGATGAAGAAGAAACTGGGCGAATTTATTACGGTAATATAGCAATCTTACGCTTTTCTAATTTTGGTGTTTCATCTGAAACTAACGGTGAGATGGACATTGATAGTGGTTCTGTATGGTACAGAATACATCTTACAATCGAAAAAATTGATGAAAGAGGTGTGGGACTCGGATCGAGTGAGTGGACCAGGCTTCCTGGTGCGAGGTATGGTTTATATAGTGCTGACGGTCACGAAATTACAACAGGAACGACGAATGATGAGGGAATATTTGAGTTCCGTACGAATTTTAATCAAGGTATAATTTTGGCCCCGAATGTGGTTTATTATCTGCAAGAGTTAACTGCGCCGGCTGGTTATTATCTTGATCCTAACAAGTATTATTTCTATTTTAGTGATGAGGAGATTGAAGAATTTGAGCAACAATATCCTGACATTAAATGGTTAAATGTAAACAATTTGGAAAGCATGGTATTGAGCGATAAACCCAGTTTATATGATCTCCCTGCTGCCGGTGGAATCGGCACGTTGCCATTCTATCTTTTGGGCGGGCTTCTGTTAACCGGTGCCGTGCTTAATCTCGGAAGTATTTCCCGCAAAAAACGCATTTCCAATAGCTGAGTGCAAAGCAAATGCCGCCATGATTGCATTGATCTTTTGCCAAGGTAGAGATGCTTTCAAAAACTGTGGTAGAAGAAATGCAGAGCGGCGAATGGGCGTTAAAATTGTTCACCTGTACGATAGTATGCGAAGCCCGTGTTACAGTACGGTGCACTGGGAAGAAATAGTGTGAGAAATATATGTATGAATAGAGGAGAACATAGGCGACGGAAGGCTCATATCCATTAGCCACTGCCTTTTGGGGCGATCACGATGAAAGCAAAAAACTTTATCAGTTCGATGGGTACGTCGAATGGAGGGGTTGTGGTTGTAGCAAAGAGGGTTGAGACCAATGAATAAAACAGATCTGACTATACAACGACCCAAAATCGAGATCGGATACCGCATTGGGAAACTAACTGTGCAGGAACGGACTCCGCTATATCGGCATCGTTATTCTGTCTGGAAATGTTGCTGTGACTGCGGCGGCGAGATATTGCTGGATACACGACAACTGCAACGCGCCACGGTCAGGGACTGCGGCTGTAGCGGCATCAAGGTCAAGTCCGGGCAGAAAGATCTGACTGGACAGCGGTTCGGAAAACTGATCTGTCTTGAGCCAACCAACGAGCGTGGTTCAAGTGGCGGTACCGTCTGGCGATGTCGGTGTGATTGTGGAAATGAGTGCTTGGCGATCAGTACGCAGCTCACCCAAGGCTATAAAAAAAGCTGCGGCTGTTTGAGTCATCCCCCATTGAAGGATTATGTGGGAAAGCAGTTTGGCTCCCTTGTGGTAATGGAGTATGCCGGAAAAAGGTCTGGTCTGCACTACTGGCATTGCAAATGTGAGTGCGGTGTGGAAATCGATGTGGGGCAAACTCGTCTTCAGTCCGGTCAGATCACAAACTGCGGTTGTAAGCGTTATCTCGCCAGAAAGCAGTTGTCAGGCGAACAGAAGAGACGTCTAGCGCTTATCAGCTCCGCTGGGATTCAAGATTACAAACCCGATGGAACGAACTCAGATGTCTCACAAAGTGATTTGCGCTCCAAACCCCGTGAACTCGTTGATTTGACCGGCAGAATCTTTGGCCGGCTTACTGTTATTGGGTTTGCGGAATGGAAAGATGATATTGGCTATTGGCGATGTCAGTGTGAGTGCGGCAACCAGACAACTGTTCGACACGGAAATCTGCTCTATGGACATACAAAGAGCTGCGGCTGTCTACAGCGGGAAGTCTATCAAAAAAATATGCAGTTTGTAGGCGGAACATCCGTCCGCTTGATTGAAAGGCGGATGGAATCAACCATCAAATCCAATACCAGCGGGCATAACGGAGTCTATCTGAACGGCAACGGAATGTGGACGGCTCAGATTACCTTCAAAGGAAAGACTTACTATCTGGGTTCATACTCCGACATTCAGGACGCTGTAAAAGCAAGGAAGCGCGGAGAAGAAATGTACGAGCGGTTTCTTGACTGGTATTACAACGGATACTCGAATGTAGGCGACGTTGCCGAGGGCAATAAGAAAGAGTAGATAGATATTGAGAACACAGGTTTAGTGCGAAGATTTGTTGCAACTATCAGGAGGGTTGAGCAGATGAGTGACGGAAATCTGATCGGACAACGATTTGGTAAATTGACGGTTGCAGAAGCAAAGAAAGATAAAAACCGCAGGCAACTCTGGCTCTGCCGATGCGACTGTGCCGGTGAGATTCTTGCGACGACCAGGCAGTTGACTTCCGGTGCAATTATGGATTGTGGCTGCGACTCTGAGAAACGAAAGAAATATCGGCGCATTGAAGATTTGACCGGTCAGCGGTTCGGCAAACTTACAGTCCTGAGAAGAGCGAAAGATAAAAATGGCTATGTTCAGTGGCTGTGCCAATGTGACTGCGGAAACTTACATTCGGTAGACGCCGGTAATTTGAAAAATGGTTCCACAGAGAGCTGCGGATGCTTAAAAATGAAAGAAACTCTGCCGGAAATGCGCTCCCGCTTACATTACGTTAGCGGCACATGCCTGGAACAATTAGCTGTGCCGAAAAACCGTAAAAATAATGTCAGCGGATTTCGTGGTGTTGTGAAAACAAAACATGATACTTATGCCGCGCAGATTGGATTTAAGAGAAAGCATTATTATCTTGGCACGTACAAAACATTTGACGAGGCTGTGCAAGCCCGACTGGATGCTGAGGCGGTTCTGCATCTCGGCTTTACTGCGGCTTACCGCAAATGGCAGAAACGGGCCGAAACCGACCCAGAATGGGCTGAGAAAAATCCTCTGCTCTATGAGGTGGAGAAGGTCAATGGAGAGTTTAATGTCATAACGAATATGAATGAAGCGATTTCTGTGTAGAAACGAAGGATATATATGCCATATGTAAACATGCTTTCAACATACATAAAGTGACTGAAAGTTTGAGATATGCAAAGGGCCTGAGACAGGGATACCATCTTCAGAACTTTTAGCTATTGAAGCTGCCAGGTCGATATCGATCTGGCAGCTTTGACTTTTATAAGCACAATCGGATGAGTATTATCATGTCCACTGCCCGAAAACATAAATAACCTCCTGCTACAATATGGTATTCAACATTATTTGTTTTCAAATGAGCAATATTATCTGTCATTGTTTTGGTTAAAGCAATCTGAGGTCATAGAGTTTCAAAGGCCGAGTACTTTTTCCAAAATCCTTTTCCGAACATCAAATCGCCTCGCTTCTAAATTGTGCCTACAAATTAAAATCGCTTAGCTTTCAAACCAATATGTTTTCATTTGCTGCAAAAAATCATTGGTTATAGGGTACCCCGAGCTTTCACCGATAACAGAATCGATGCCGCAGTACGGGCATATTGCAGTGTCCCAATTTTCCTCGATATAGCTTTCAATTTTATCCGATGAAAAAATCTTCATGCAGTAAAAGCAACCACATACCTTATCTTTCCGAAGTGAAGCCATATTATTTGCACAGAATTTGTGTGCGGAAATAATATCCTTGTTTCTAAACATTATGGTGATGCGAACTCCTTTCACCGAGACGCACTCTCTGATATATTGTTTTCTTTATAAATGATAAGCACCGTAACTTTGTATCAAAATTACGGTGCCGTTTTGGCTAAGGACTTTAATTTTGATACAAAGGCTCCCAGTTTTCGTTAGGGGGTTGACTTTCATAAAAACGGGGGTCAATTGGTAGTTTCAATGCCTCTTAACTACAGCGAACATCATTTGCGGAAAGTCCGGCTCGACAGCGGTCACGCCTTCTTTGACAATGTTTAGACCGTTTCGCATCAGCTCTTCTTCAAAGGTCTGGAAATTGACGATCCGGCAGGAGGTCTCAGCAATTTGCACGGCTTTTCCGGACGGTTCATGGATTCGCTCGTGCAGGTCAAACGCGGTGTGTATGTCGGTCTGCCTTTCAAAGGTACCGTCGCCCATCGTGCAGATCAAGGCGATCCCAGTGGGAGCCAAATGCACACGGATGAAGCGATAAAATGCATTTCGGTCGTCGTCCAAAACGAGCATATGGAGAACAGCCACCGCATAGAGGAAATCAAATGTCCTGCCGAGCGTTCCGGCGATGCAGTCCGTGACTTGAAAATGCGCTGCAAAATCGGGGAACTTCCGCCTGCAAAATGCGATTGCTTCCGCAGACACATCGGTTGCTAAAAGATCAAATCCCTGCCGGAGGAGCGAATATGCGTCGCGCCCCTCGCCGCAGCCAATCTCTAATAGTTTGCTCTGAGGGGAAATGGAAAAGGTGCGGATGGTTTCCGCTACGATGGGGGACGGAGATTCACTGAACCATTGTAAATTCTGTTCATGGATCTGCCTGAAACGATTATCATAGGCTTCGTAATATTTACTTCCCATATCTGTGCCTCCCGTAAATTGGGGTTAAAAATAAGCACCGCAATCTTGGTATCAAAATTACGGTGCTGTTTTGGCGGAGAGGATGGGATTCGAACCCATGTGCGCTCTCGCGCAAACTGATTTCGAGTCAGCCCCGTTATGACCACTTCGATACCTCTCCGTATAAACAATATTCAATTGGCAGAGGATGCCGCATGACATTGAGCATAGCTCAGTATAGTCACGTTAGTATCCTTCGTCTTGCGCATGGCATTATACAACATTATCTTTAAAATTGCAATGCCAAATGCAGATGAAACGATATATGATTTCGGTTAATAACTTTGAACTTCATACGTCATGCGCTTTGTTAACCTATTTAATGTAAACCCTACGCGCCCTTTCAGTGACTAAGCATGTTAGTTCGTAATTTATTGTACCTACGATCTGTGCAACGCTCTCGATGCTCATGCCACCGTTGCCAAAAAGAACGACCTCATCGCCTTGCTTGACATTTCCTCCTGTCACGTCCGCCATATGGACATCCATACAAATTCTGCCTATCTGCGGATATTGGCTTCCGTTTATAACTACATATGATTTGTTTGAAAGTCTTCTTGGGTAGCCGTCGGCGTAGCCTGCGGTGATCACCGCGCTTGTAAAAGGCGTATCCGATCGATAAGTGCGGCCATAACCAACGGTGGTTCCAGCGGGAAAGTCCCGGACCTGTGCAACGCGGGCTTTCAGCGTCATTACAGGTCTTAGTACGCCGTCCTCAACGGGCAGGCTGTCGGGATACATCCCGTAAAGCATAATGCCCTCACGGATAGAATCAAAATGAATGGGACTATTTAGGATAGCGGCTGAGTTGCTTACATGACAGTTTTCAATACGAATGCCGCGCTCCGCAAGTCCGTTATAAACTATGGAATAATTCCGATATTGAAAAGTTGTATAGTCACGCTCCGCGGGATTATCGGCGGCGGCGAAATGTGTATACATTCCGACGGCATCCAGATTGCTCATAGAGTATATGCGCTCGGCGGCATCGATTGCGAGGTTATGGTTTGCCTGAGCATATATGCCAGAACGCGACATGCCGGTATCCAGCTTGATATGAACCTTGACGGTTTGGCCGCATTCTTTAGCTGATTCGTTGAGGTCGTATGCATGGGCTTCATCGATGACCGTCTGCTGAATATCGAGAGAGCCAAGTATATCCGCATACACTGCGGGTGTATAGCCCAAAATCAGTATAGGTATCGTAATGCCGTTTTCTCTTAGCTCGACCGCTTCCGACAGGGCGGCAACCGCGAACATATCGGCTCCGTTTTGCTGCAAATACCTGCCGCATTCAACCGCACCATGCCCATAAGCGTCAGCCTTCAGGACGCATATTACCTTGCGTCCGACACGCTGCTTGGCGTAATCGAGGTTGTGTTTGAGCGCTTTGAGGTCGATCTCTGCCCATGCTCTGGCGGTTTCATCAAGGGAATACATAACTTTACCTTCTTTTTCTTATGCAGATTACTAATATCGGGTATCACACGATAAGATCTTCCAAAACTACCTCTATGAAAAGGTACAGGGCAACAAGAGCTATGATTACGCCTAAAATTATTCTTACAATTTTACTGACTCGCTCATACTTGGCACTCGAGATAAGCTTCTGAACAAAGCCGACACTCGTACCCGCAATGACCGATAAAACCCCATGCCCAATGGCGAACAACAGCAGAAGCAGTGCGCCAAACCACGTCCCGCTGCCGCTGTGATTTGCGGCTATCGCCATCAATGTGATAACGACAGGCAGTGCGCAATGGGATGCAAAGAGCCCTGCAATTACGCCGGAAACCAGTGCGCCGAAACCGCCTTTAATGCGATTGCGGGTCAGAATTGAATTGGAAGAAGGTATCAATTCTATCACGTCCCACATTTGAAGCGCCATCAGAACGAGCAGAATGCCCATGATAAGGTGCAAAACCCACTCGGCACGTTCAAGCCAATCGCCTATCGCTGAAGCAAGCAGACCAAGAACGCAAAACGAAACAGTGGATCCAAGCGCAAAGAGCAAGCTAAGACGCAGTGCCCTTGCGGATTTGCCTTCGACAGCTTCCGCACCGCCGACATAGCCAATGATAAGGGGAATCGTCGAAAGCGAACATGGCATGAGAGAGGTCAGCACTCCCGAAACGAGCGCGATCACGGGAGCAAGCCAAATGCTTGACTCGATCGCCTGTGCTAGACTGCTTATCAACGCTTCCACCCTTCAAACTTCCCCCTGACTTAGATTGGCGTATTATTCTTCTCCGTCAACGCCGCGAGCCTGACGTCGATTGAAATCCTTTATCCTCTGATCCTTCGTAAGCAAGCGCTTCCTCATGCGGATACTCTTTGGAGTCACCTCCACAAGCTCATCGTCACGAATAAATTCCAGACACTGCTCAAGGCTGAACTCAAGCGGAGGCGTAAGGCGCAGCGCTTCGTCCGAGCCGGATGCGCGCATATTGGTTACATGCTTCTTCTTGCAAACATTTACAACGATATCCTCATTCCTTGAGCATTCACCAACGATCTGACCTTCATAAATCGGATCGCCCGGGCTTACAAAAAGTCTCCCGCGCTCCTGAGTATTAAAAAGACCATACGAATTCGCTTCACCGGACTCGGAAGCCACCAGAGAACCTCTTGTGCGCTCCGCGATCTCACCAGTATACGGCTCATAGCCTTTGAAGACATGGCTCATAACGCCGTTGCCCCTTGTATCGGTAAGCAATTCGCTGCGGTAGCCCATTATTCCTCGTGCCGGAACGTCGAAAATGAGACGGACGCTGCCTTCGTTTTCATTTATCATATTTACAAGAACCGCTCTTCGTGCGCCAAGCCCCTCCATTACCGTACCCATGTATTCCTGAGGAACATCGATGGTAAGCTCCTCGATGGGCTCAAGCAGATGTCCCTGCTTGTCGCGTTTCATAATGACCTTGGGGCGCGATACGGCAAACTCATAATCCTGACGGCGCATGGTTTCGATGAGTATGGAAAGGTGCAATTCTCCTCGTCCGCTCACCTTGAACGCATCGGGCGTGTCGGTCTCTTCGACGCGCATGGATACATTCGTTTCGACCTCCTTAAACAGGCGATCCCGCAGGTTGCGTGAGGTAACGTATTTGCCTTCACGCCCTGCAAATGGACTAGTATTGACGATGAATTCCATGCTTACGGTCGGTTCGTCTATCTGGACGAAGGGCAGCGGCTCAACCTTCGTTGGATCACAGACCGTCTCTCCGATTGAGATGCCGGAGATGCCTGCGATGGCAACGATATCGCCTGCGCTGACACGCTCGGCTTCAACGCGCTTTAACCCCTCGAAGCGATACAGGCGGGACAGCTTCGCTTCCCTCGGAGTACCGCCTTCGGCGCAGACTATGACCGTGCGATTGCGTGAAGCGACTCCGCGCTCTATTCTGCCAACGCCGATGCGCCCGACATAATCGTCATAATCGATGGTTGAAATCAAAAGCTGAAGCGGTTCATCCTCATTTCCGCCCGGCGCAGGCACATGCTTGATTATCGTATCGAAGATGGGCTGCATATTAGGCGTTAGCTCATCTGGTTCAAACCCAGATACGCCGTCCCTCGCAGAGGCGTAGACGATGGGGAATTCAAGCTGCTCATCGTTTGCGCCAAGCTCGATGAACAATCCCAAGGTTTCATCAACGACCTCGTACGGGCGGGCACCCGGTCTATCGACCTTATTGATGACCACGACTGGAACCTTGCCAAGCTCCAAGGCTTTCCGAAGCACGAAGCGCGTCTGCGGCATACAGCCTTCGAACGCATCGACCAAAAGCAGCACGCCGTCAACCATTTTAAGTATACGCTCGACTTCACCGCCAAAGTCCGCATGACCCGGCGTATCAACAATATTTATCCTATAATCCTTATAATTTACAGCGGTATTCTTTGAAAGTATGGTTATTCCACGCTCACGTTCAAGGTCGTTGGAGTCCATAACGCGCTCTTGAACCTGTTCATTAGCGCGGAAAACACCGCTCTGCCTGAGCAACTGGTCGACAAGGGTGGTTTTGCCGTGGTCTACATGCGCAATGATTGCAATATTTCTTATTTTATCGTTCATAAATCAAATCTTCCCATTCCCGGAAATCTCGGAAAGCTATCGCTTTCCGAACATTAACAAGAGAACATTGTATCGCTAAATTGCACGGTTTTCAAGCAATCAATGCATATTATACAATTTTTTGAAAAATACGATTTGCCTTGCGAAATGTTTGCGTTTTTTATAATGCTCAAAACATAGACATGGGATTTAGAAAATTTTGGTTGCAATCTTTATGCTTTGCCCTTACCAATGCATTGCTTACGTTAACAGTTGATCCGATATCTCTAATATCTGCTTAAAATTCTTTTTTACTTGAAGGTGCTTTGGGGCTATCGCCCTGTCAACGCCATGGTAGAGTCCTTCAACCGGCATAACTGAAATTCGCATTATACTCTCCTTTACTCTGCGTTGCCTTAGCGTGAATAAACCCCAAAGCAAAAACTATTGCTGTTTTCGCATTGAGCGCAAAATGTCTTTAACATCTGCAAACGTTGGGAGTGCTATGGCAAGAATCCACATGGCACAATAAACGATACTGTACCGTCCCTGTCCAAATAATGTGTCAAGCATTTTTTGCCTGAAAAACCCAATACACGATAGCAATACAACAATGCAGATGCGAGTGATGAGACCTATCCATGCAGATACAGCATTCAAATGATCAGGTAGTTCGTCCTTGTTACGAAAGCACAATCGACCAATGTAACAGCATACAAGCAGAACCAAGCAAGACAACGCTGCGAATTCGACCGACAGTTTAAATATGGCAGACAATAATACTATTAAGCCTGCGGCAACATAGTTTGCCATGCAAAATATATTGCAATGCTTTTTAGAACTGCCATATCTTTCGTAAAAACAAAAATTCATGTAAACACAGGGCGCAATCATCCCCACACTGAAAGCTAATGTACTCATACTTCATCCTTTCATAGTCACCAATTTATATATCAACTGTTTCTCCCCGCAATCTTGCAAGTCTGCCCACTCCCAAAAGCGATGCTGCCACTCCAAACACCGCTACACAAATCAACAGAGCAGGCGCAAGCGCAACAAATCGGCCAATCAGGTTAATTATACCCACAGCGAAACCAACAATTTAAGCTTAAAGATAATGTTATTAACTTCGAGCTTAATTCAACCCTTTATTATTATACTTCATCTTTCATATTTATCAACAACCTGCTTCTTTATAATTAAGCCTGTATACATAGCAGAGCTCAATGGGTATCTGCTGTTGGAGTAGAGGTATAAAGCATTTTGATCTTTCAAAGTCTGAAAGACTGTTGAAAAGACCAAATTCGTTGAGAATATTACTCGGAAACGAATTTGGCAGCTTTATTAATGCGGATTCTCCGTCTGCCGATACATCTATCCCCAAAAGAGAAAGCTCTACATCGCATATCTTATCAATGGGGTTTGTATCGTGAGCAATAATCTCGCAGTCGTATTCACATCGCTTAAGAGCATCGTAAAACACCTTTGCAGCATTTAGTATATCTTCTATGATGCAGTCTTCCCAAAACTTTACCTCAGCAGAAACAAAGTCCAAGTACATTGTAATCAGCCGGTTCAAGTTCTTTTTCACATTACGGTTTCTTTTCGGATTAAGCTTGAGTGGACCAACCGCTCGGTCAAACCCACGATAGCTCCCTTCAATTCGAGCTACATAAATCTCCATATAGGACACCTCCTAATAATTAGGGAACAATTCCCGAAAATAGCGCCTTTAACGCTTGATATATTATGCTTGTTATCGAAAGATGAAAGTTCTTCAGCCTTCCTCAGTAGACATATGCAAAGCACATGCTTGCTGTTTCGCTATGCGCATTCTACCACTGTATTGCCGCTGCCGTCAATAAGTCAGGTGACACCATTCTACATGGAATTTAGAAAATTTTGGTTGCAATCTTTCGGGGAATGAAGTACAATCGTATCGGTAATATTAAAACATAAACAAAAGGAGTTACCAAAATGGAAGAAGAAAGAGATTTTGTTGTATTCACCGATGACGACGGCAACGATTTCGAGCTTGACGTTATCGACTATTTCGATTATGAGGGCAAGGAGTACGCCGTTCTTATCGATAACAATGACGAATGCGAGTGCGGTGATGAGGAAGAATGCGATTGCGAAGCAAACATCTACATCATGCAGATAGTAGTGAACGAGGAAGAGGATACCGAGGAATTCGTATCCCCGGCCGAGGAAGATATGGACGCACTCATCGAAATCGTACAGGCAAGGCTTGAAGATGATGCCTGCTGCTGCGATGAGGATTGCGATTGTGACGATTGCTGCGAATGCGGCGAAGAATGCGATTGCGGCTGCGACAAGGAGTAATCCGCTTCATTTACCGTGATTCAACGAAAAAGGAGCTGTGCTTTCGGCATGGCTCCTTTCTTCATTATTGAACCTTGCATGGAAAACCCGTTTTACTCCCCGGCTTGCCTAAGCCCTTCAACGGGCATGATCCATTTCTTGCTCAAAACCCTGCGTATGCAGAGGAAGTTTTTGATAAGGTCTTCGCTGAGAATCATTATGATATAAACGAGTACGAAATCAAGCTTAAACACCAGCCCGCAGACCGCCGTAAGCGGAAGGGCAAAAAAGTACAGTATGGGTCCGTCATAGCGCATGCCCGTCTTGGTGTCACCTCCCGCGCGAAAGATTCCGACGACGGAAATGTATGGAATATTTCGTATCCCGACTTCGATACCGAATATCAGGATAAGCAGCTTCGCCGTATTGTGCACCCCGGGTGTTAGAGCGAATAGACTGAGGATGGGGTCGCTGAGTGAAATGGCAATAAGCCCGACTCCAAGCCCGAGTATGGGTACGAGAATCATAAATCTATGGGCGTACTCGACCGCCTTTTTATGGTCGCCCTCGCCGATAGCCTTTCCGACCATAACGTTGCACGCATTGCAGATTCCGATAAAGATGGTGTATGAAATGCCTTCAAGCGTGCGGAAGATCGTAAGAGCGGAGTAATTATCCGAACCCATTCTGCCGAAGACCATATCGTATCCGGTCGTTCCGATGATCCAGATGGCTTCGTTCGCAACGACGGGCAGGGCGCGGACAAAGAACTGCTTAACGAAACGGAGGTCGAAGCTGAGCATTTCCCTTATAGAGCTTAAAAGGATATTCTTTTTTAATGCGGATGCCGCGAAAAGCACCAGCGGGTTTATCAGCGCGGAAGCTGCGGTCGCTATCGCTGCGCCCTTGATGCCGAGCGCGGGAAGCCCCAGCTTGCCGAAGATCAGTACATAGTTCAAAACCGCATTTGCGGCGACCGAGCAGCAGCTTGCCATGAGGGGCAGTTTGACCTCCTCGGTGCATCTGAGAACCGTGCTGAACGTTTGACTGAGAGCAAGCCCGAAGTATGAAATGCAGGCGATGCGCAGATATTCCGCGCCGTTTGAGATCATAGCCGCATCGTTGGTAAGTATTCGCATTATGCTCTCGGGATATAGCATACAGCATACGGCAAACACAATGGCAATTGGAAGATCGCACAGCAAGATTAGACCGTAAGTGCGACGCATTTTATCATGCCCGCCGCTGCCCCAGTACTGAGCAAGGAACACGGCTCCACCTGATGCGAAACCGAACAGGATGACGTTCGTAAAATTTGCAATGCGTCCTGCTGAACCGACGGCGGAGATCGCGTCCTCGCCAAGTTGACCCACCATGAGCGTGTCCACGAGCTGCAAGGAACTCATGAGAAGGTTTTGCAGGGCGATGGGCAAGGCGAGCGGAAGCATCACCCTCAGAAAGTCCTTGCTGAACAGTGATTTGATTGTGGATACAAATTTTTTCATAGCCGTTCGTATGATAACACATGTTTTGCACAATTGACAGCATTAAATGAACGCTTCGTAAATATACTTTGACAGATAACGAATGCGGCGTGATTTGCCGCAGCATATGGAGGAAAACTATGTTTAATTCGTATAAAGCGATCATTGCACTCGCATTAGTGTTGGCTTTGGTGTTTGGGCTTACGGCCTGCGGTCAGGGTACTACCCCGGTGGAACCGCCCGATGCAACGGCAAATGCATCAGATACCCCTGCGGGAATGACCACGCCCGAACCGTCCATTACGCCGGATGGGCAGGCTTCGCCGACGCCGAGCGATTTCAGGCGTGCGACGCTGTATTACAGAACGGATGAAGGCTATATGCTGCCAGTCTCGATGGAAATACCGATGGAGGAAGGGATAGCTAAAGCCTGCCTCAGCCGCCTGGTGTCAACACCAGAAATGCGCCTTGAGCTGCAAAAGCAGGGACTAAGACCCGTCATCCCCGAAGGAACGGAGATAGAACTCAATATCATCAATGGAACGGCAGTCGTAAATCTTATCAACATGCCAACGCTCCAATCGGCGGAGGATGAGCAGGCGATGTTCATGGCGATAGTGAATACGCTTGTTGAGTTTTCGACCGTGGATGATGTTACGATCTATATTGATGGAAATGATGAGGAAACACAAAACGGTTCAAATCTGCCTAAAAATCAGGGGCGTTTCGCCATAAATCCGGAGAATTCCGAGCTTGCTACATCGGGAAGCGCGAAGCCCATGCTGCTGTATTTTCCAAATGAATCAGGGAGCATGTGCGTTCCGGTGACGAGGTATACCGAGAACGCGGTGGATCTGTATTCGAGCATCAAAGCACTTGCGGAGGGAACGAAGCTCAATGGACTAAGGAGCTGCTTCCCGGAGAACACCTTGGTGCTTGCGGCAACGATCGAAAACGGCATACTGACCGTAAATCTTTCATCAGATTTTGAGCAGATCACCCAGACCGTGGGGCTTTACGACCTTGCCAGCAGCGTTGTGCTTCTCACGGCGCAGCAGTTTGGCAGCATCGACGAGGTTCGATTCATGGTGAACGGTGCGGTGTTTGAGCCGTAATGCGCAGAATATAAGCCGATAACATGAGCTGAATGGAGGACGGTTATTACACCGTTCTTCATTTTGATTGTGTCAATGTTGAAAACTGTGGTATTATGATGTATACTATAAACAATAATCTCCAAGGAGGCAGTTATGGAGGATTACTCAAGCGTTTCGGTATTTGAAAACCGATTTAAGGAGACCAAGCGTGTCAAGAGACAAATGTACGGCAAACTCAGACCTATTGACGACATAATTATTGGGTTTTTATGCGGAGTAATCCTATACGAATCCATAAGTATGCTTTACTATGGCTACATCACTCTTGCTCTGCTCTTTTTATCTTTATGCATACTGTATGCACTACATATGTTCGTGTTCCGGTCCATGCTTATTGCACGCCGGGAAGCCAAAAGGGATTTAGTAATATACAATGCAAAAGATCCTGAGAAATGGATTTATTATACGGAGGATTGCATAATCTTCGTCAATCAGTATAACGGAGGCATTGAAAAGTTCAAATATGAACAGATTCGGAAGCTGTCTGAAACTAAGGATCTTTTTAAAATTTGGCTGCCGCAGAATCTTTTTCTCGTTGCGCATAAAGGCGGATTTGTAAAGGGCACTCCTTTGGAATTCATAGAGTTTATCAAGCGTAAAGCACCTAAGGCAAAGATTAAACTGAAGGACAGTAGCAATTGGTACTCCTGATGAGTGCTGATACGAAGTGTATGGGTTTGTGAGTCCGTACTCATTAGATGCATTTAGCACATGCGAAAACGCCATCGTAATACCAACGATTTGATCGCATATGCCTCCTATTGCTTTTTGCAACCATTTTTTGGCATTTTACGTCCATTTTTCTGCAATTTTTGCATTATCACTTGCAATCGCAGAAAATTTGATGCATAATATTAGCACACGGCACGAACCATGCCGCAAAGCATTTAGGGGGGTAGGCACATGACGAAGAAAAAAAAGATTCGCATTGCGCTATGGGTTTCCGCAGCAGTTGCGGTGATCGTGCTCATAGTCGTCCTGTTGTCCGTAATCCCCGCCCAAAGGGAAAAGCTTCGTGAGCTGGAGGAAGAAAAGCAGCGGCTAACCGCTCAGCTTAACGAGCTGCTCCTAAAATACGATGGCATGGAGGAAATGCTCGAATACACGGGCAGCGTGGAGTTTTTGCTTCGTTATGCGCGTGAAAACCTCGGCTTCATGCTTGAGGGCGATATTCGTGTTGATGTCGATGACCCGAATGCTCCCATACCGACCATTGTTCCGCAGCACATAACAACCTTGCCGTCTGAAACTCCGGAAAGCAGCATGGCTCCGGAAGGTGTCACGCCCCAAGAAGGTGGTGCGACACCATAGGCCGAAGCGTTTTTCAGTATGGAGGCATGGCATTACTTCATGGCGTTATAGGGTGTTTGCGTAAGAATGATGTGAGTTCGGTCGGATCTCGATAAAAGGGGTCGGTTCGGCCGATTTTGTTTTTTAGAGCATGGGGGAGGACACCTCGGAGATGAGCAATGTGAATCATAGCATGTATGCGGTTATAGACATCGGCTCCAATTCGATACGCTATATGGAGCAGGGGGGCGGGGACAAGAAGGTTATCACCACGCGCCTCGGTTCCGGACTTGCGAGCAGCGGCAGATTGAGTCAAAAGAGTATGGCGCGCAGCGTTTCGGTGATCGCAGCTCTTGCAGCAAATGCGAGACATGCAGGCTATTATCCCGTTGCATATGCAACGAGCGCGGTGCGTGATGCGAGCAATCGTGATGAATTCCTTGCCGCCGTGTATGCCGCATCGGGAGTGATGCCGGATGTGCTTTCGGGCGAAAGGGAGGCAGAGTATGCCTATCGTGCCGCCGCGCCCCATGGCGGAGGGCTCATAGACGTAGGCGGAGCATCGACGCAAATCATGTCGGAAGGATTTGGTATAAGCTATCCAATCGGCTGTGTGCGCGGAAAGGATATTGCGCTTGCGCGCACGGGTTCGGCGGACTGCGATGATAACTGGTCTTTTCAGCGCGAAGCCCTTACTGAGTATATTCGTTCCATAGTGCGTGTTCCAAAGCTTATTCTCGCAAAGTGCGCTGGCGTGGGCGGTAGCATAACGACGCTTGCCGCGCTCAAGCTCGGGCTTGATAAATTCGATTCGACTCGCGTGGACGGTTCGGTTCTGACCCGCGATGATGTTGAGAATCTCATCGGGCATTTGCACGATCTCGGGCCGGCGCGCAGGGGAAATCCGCTGCTTGTAGAGCGCCATGACGTCATTCTGTATGGCGCGGCGATACTCGCGTTCGCGATGGATAGCGTCTGTGCAGCCGAGATCACCGTAAGCACGAAGGACGGAATGGAAGGCTATTTCGATTTTATAATCCATGAACGTGGAGAGAACTAAAAAATTGAACGAATCGTTTTCGATTCTTTAAAATTAAACCGTAAGTTTGCCTGTCATAGTGCGGGCATGGTATAATACCGTGAATACGCTTGAAGAAGCGATTTCGGGCGATACAATGTTTTTTAAAAATAATGCAACCGTTGTTCGGCGTTGTGCGTTATATTAATGGAGAGTGGGAATTGGCTGAGCGCAATTTCGACATGATCTATAATGATTATTCACGTCTCGTCTACTGGGCGGCGTATAAGGTCGTATCCAATTGTGAAACGGCTGAGGACATTACCCAATCGGTGTTTGAGAAGGTCATTCGCCACATGGGTAAGCTGTCCGAGCTTAACGACGCGCAGCTTAAGGGATGGCTTTACAAGGTTTCCACAAACCTTGCGCTCGACACGACGCGAAAATCTACGCGGGAGCTTTTGAAAGATGAACCGCTCGGAGACGATGTTGCAGATTCGGACGCGCTGCCGGATATCGAGGTCGAAGATAAGCTCCAGCGAATGGCCGTTCGTCAGGCAATAGACAAGCTTGATGATATATATAAAGAGGTCGTTTTGCTGCACTACTTCTCCGAAATGACCGTTCGTGAAATTTCACAGAATACGGGTATCAGTGAGGGTACCGTTAAATCGCGCCTTGTGCGCGCAAGAACCCTGTTGGCAGGGCTGCTCGGGTCGGAGGTCGTATACGATGAACGATGACAGATGCAAAAACATAACACAGACCAACGAGCTTTTTGAGAATATGCTCGATTTGTGCGATGCTGAGGAGCTGGCGAAGATCGATGCCGTTCTTCATTCCGTTGCCGACCAAATCAATGCCGAGGTTGATTTTTCAGGTATCAAGAAAAGAGTGCTTGCTTCCGAGCAAAAGCGCAGCAGGATAAAGCAGTATCTGCTCATGGCGGCCGCCGCTCTGCTCGTATGCTTTGGAGCGGCGGCTATAATCGGTGGCGTTGGTTTGAATTTCAGTCATCATAAGACGCAGGAGGCTATGAACACCATCCGTCCCAGTGAGGTTACTAATTCGGGAGTTCAGGGTTTACCAACTAGCGACATCAATCCCCAGATTACCGGCAATGTGAGTAAGGAAACGTCGGAACCATCTTACAGTACCATTCCGACTTTCTATACGCGCTGCAACTATGCTGGCATACCCGATGATGCAGATTTTACATCAATTTCTACATTGCTTCCGTCGGAACTTCCCGACTATATGAGTACACTTATAGATAACGAGTCAAAGCGCATTGCTTCCAAAGGCACCGATTCTTCAGGCGAGGAAAAGTATTTTGAATGTACAATTATTGAATCTGCTCCGTACAAGCTCAAGGTTGGCGAGGTCGGAGAATTTGAAGGCGAAGGAACGCTTGTTCTCTATTGGCAGCTTGGGGAGGGTTCATGTCTGCGAGTGAAGTTTTACGGGTTTAGAATAGACGATGCAAGCAAAATGTTTAAGAACGTATCCCGAAAGATAACCGAAAGTTAACACCGAACGAGATTCAGCTTAATTCCGATCAGCGTACATTGAAACCGCATTATAATAAAGTAGAATAAGATCAAATACATAAAGATTAACAGTGATTATAAAGGGGGTTATGCGGCTTTTTGCATAACCCCTTTTTGAAACATATTTGTTTTTGTAACTCAGTCAACATCCCTAACAATTGTTTCGGGCGGAACATCGAGCTTTTCGGGATTCGCAAGGAAACGCTTCATCTGCTTTATTGACGAAGCAAAGTAGAAGCCATCACAAATGCGTTCGTCAGTAACGACGGAAAAATCGATGTACTTATGTTGCACGATCGAGCCATCCGCTTGAAGCTCGTTCTCCCTGCGCTTGATCCCGAACGCGACGAAGATCGGGATATTTCCAAAATCATATAAATGATGATAGATGGGCGGAATGCCGAGCGAACCCATGCTTGTAATGAACAAGGACGCATGGAACGGACTGAGCCTCAGCAGCCAGCGGGGGAGCATTCCAAAATAATCCATGGTTTTGAAAAGCCAAACAGTGAACTTCATAAACACGCCCGGGATTAGGTTGAGAAGCCCCGCAAGCTTGTCGAAGCTGCTGTCTAGCTCACTCGATCCCTTTGCTTTTTCAAGTTCCGCATTAAACTTTTCGTAGACATCCTTTGCGGTATCCTCGGGTGAAAAATATATGGTGATAATGGTTTCGGAGGCATCGGTCGTCATTTCCTTCTTTATCGCCATCGAGACTTCAATCTCATCGCCACGGGAATATATCTTTTGACCGCTGATAAATCGGTTGACCGCAGGACGCTGCGAAACGGTACGCACATATGCAGCCAATATCAAGTGGGTGTAGCCAAAGCTTGACAGTCCCTCGTCGCGCTTCTGCCTTATGTACTTTTCCGCATTGGAGCATTCGAAGCAATCCATAAACAGATTACTTGCTCCGTTGCGATCGGGCATAATGTATACGCCAACGCCGGATATTGGATCGAGCGAACGAAGCCTACGTCCGTCGCAGCGGTCGCCTCGCATCGGCAAGGGCATTTCGCTTTGGAGCTTTCTCATGCCGATAACGACAAGGATGATCGAAAGCATCATCAGCAATATTGAAATCTCAGCAAGCCAATAGGAAATCTCGGGATGCTCCGCAAATCTCGGGAAATCTTCGATTGCTATGTGATAAATAAACGGAAGTAAAAAGATGAGCAAAGCCGGAATGCGGTTTTTGATCCCGCCCGCATTGACGGTCAACCTGTAAATGACACAGGCGGCGATGTAAAAAATGATGCAGAGCGCGACATGCCACCTTGAGGTGACGATGTAATTTGCGGGGCTCGCATACAGGGTGCAGATCCTTGCTGTGAAAAAGACCGCGCCGAGGTAGACGGGGGATATTGTTTTGTAGAGGCGGTTTTCACCGTGTACGAGCAGTGCGCAAATGAACCATGCGTTGGCAATGATTGGTACAATCAAAAAGAAAAAGGCAAAAAAAGTCGTTCCGACGCCCTCCGCTCCTTCAACGGAGAGACTGTAATAAACGATTCTTGCCGTTAGAGACAGCAGCATGCACAATGCCGATGCCCACGCAAAGAAATTACGCCTGCCGATACCAAATGAAGTATACAGCTTTTTCATATAAAAATTATAACAGATAAGTCCGGCGTTTGCAATGGTAAAAACGAGCGTATTTGAAGGTGGGTTTGAGCATAAAAGCGGAAGACCGCTAAGCCTTACAGCGTGACGATATGCGCACTCACCTTTCCGCCATTTACTTCGAGTATTGCAAACGAGGGTTTTCGCCCTTGGCGTGGTCTCGAAGGGCTTCCCGGATTTGCTATGAGTAGATTCCCATACGCATCCACCTCAGAAACATGGGTATGTCCGTAAAGAAGCACGTTGCAGCCAAGTTCCTCGGCTCTGTAGGCAGCTTTCATATTCGGATAATCCCCGATTCCATGCATGTGTCCATGCACAAGCAGGAGCTTAGTCTCTTCAATCGAAACAACTATTTCTGTATCAACGGGTTTTAAGGAAGCGGGGCAGATAAGATCGCAATTTCCCTTTACTGCGTGAACCGGCTTCCCGCTTCGAAGCTGCAATTCTTCCGCATCGAGCAGGAAATCTCCAAGATGAAGCCACATATCCACATCGGGTGCTTTTAATATGCAGCGATCAATTGCTGTACAGTTACTGTGGGTATCGCTTATTACGCCAATCTTCTTCATATTTAATAAATCTGGTGCTTTTAATAAGCACTGCGTTTACCGATGCTGTTCGACTCCCCTCACCTTAGCCATATTGGCTCATCCAAGCGCGGAAAGCACCAGCATCAGGGCATTGCGGCGATGACTTACTGCATTTTTACGCTCGGCATCGATTTCCGCAAAGCTAAGGCCGAACGGTTCGTAAAGGAACAGGGAATCATAACCAAAGCCGTTTTCGCCGCGTTCTTCCAACATGATCTTGCCATCAACGCGCCCATATGCTTCAATGTCGTCGATATTTTCGCCGAGCAGCACCATCGCGCATGCGAAATGTGCCCCGCGATCTTCAAACGGAACATCAGCCAGTGCATTAAGCAGTTTTTTGCGGTTTTCGGCATCATCGTGACCGTCGCCCGCATACCTTGCCGAATACACGCCGGGCGCGCCGTTAAGCGCGTCAACGCACAGACCCGAATCATCCGCAAGAACCGCGTCGGAAGGCGCGAGCTGCCTTACCGCCTCAGCCTTTTTGCGGGCATTACCCATGAAAGTATCGGCATCCTCGTCAACATCGAGGACTATACCCGCTTCGCGCATGGACAGCACTTCATCGAATCGGGCACCGAGGATCTCTTTGATTTCGCGAACCTTATTCGCGTTATTTGAAGCAATGATCAAACGCATTTAATTTAATGCTCCTTTGCGTATTTGTATGGTTTTATCCGTCGTATCGGTTCATCTTCGCACTGCGAAACAACAGCCGCCATTTGGTATGCGCAACCGCTGGCATCGACCGTCAAACAGCGTTTGGTACGGTCGATATTTTGTCAAAAAACAATTTTTGGCGGCAGTGGAATACTCCAACGAATAGAATGATATAATTATAATATGGATTTGTCAATGCCCCGAAAAGCTTGAGCGAACAATTCTGATGGATTTTGAATTTAAGACGTTTCGACCTCAGTATCCGGTGCCTCTTGCCATAAAACTGCGTTTTTGAGCGTCTAAACAGGCCGTATTTTCGAAACTTTTCGAAAATCGACACAATCTATCGCAAAAGTTTAAAAAATTGCTATTGACAAAACCGTGTTTTCGATGTATGGTTTACATGTGAGATAATGGTAAATACAGGGACCGTTGTATTATATAGAATATGTACTGTCACCAAAACCAGGTTCATTGAGAAAAAATAGTCAAATGGGAGATTGCCATGACAAGAGAACAGTTGCTTGAGAAGAGCTTGGAAAGCCTTCGAGAGATAGCCAAGGCCCAAGGGGTCAAGTCGATTACAAAATATCGCAAATCGGAGCTTGTGGACATCATTATGAACGGCGGGATCGTGCGTCCCGCACAGATAAAGCTCACAGTATATTCGGATGACGATTACTACAAAGAGAGTCCGGCTTCCGAATCCGTTTCCCAACAGAGTCGGGAGACTGGCAAGGATGACGCGCAGCCCGTCTCGCAGACGGCTTCCGAGAAGGCTGTATCTTCTAAGGCTTCCGAACAGACTTTCCCGCAAACGGTTTCTGAGCAAACGGTTCCATCCTCGATTCCTTCACAGACAGTTCCGACCGCCGCGTCTTCGCAGACCGAGACGAAGCAGGATTATTCTGCTCCCGGGCAGTCTGGAATGCATTCACAGCAGAACACCATTAATCCGCAGACGGCAACGCAGGATGTAAGGAGTGGCTACACTCTGGGCTATGCACCCGCTCGCACAACGGGTTATCAGCAGCAAAACAATTATCCTAAGAGCTATGGCGGCGATAGTTTTGCTGGCAGGCGTGAAAGTTTCGCGGGTTTTAACAACAACAATCGCGGCAGACGCGAAATCTACGGCAGCAATAACAATAGGAATCGGCGTGATGATACTTATCAGAATCGCAGCGGCTCCGGAAACGGCACAAACAGTTATAATCCGAATGATTTTTATAATCAGGCTGCCGATTTCAACAATTCGGGGTATCCAAGAGCCGGTTTTCCGCAGGGGTTCCAGCAACAGGGATTCCAACAAGTCGGTATGCAACAGCCAGGGTATCAACAGCCCGGTCTTCAGCAGCAAGGCTATCAGCAAACGGGTTATCAGCAGGGCTTCCCTCAGCAGCAGGGATTTCCGCAGCAGGCAGGGTTCCCTCAGCAGCCGGGCGATTATACCAAACCGGACGGTTATTTCGGTTCCGAATACGCACCGATTAATCCTCAGCTAAACCCTTCGATCAATCCTGCGCTCAACGAGATAATCGAATCGGGCGAGTGCGAGGAAGCGGAGGGCATTCTCGAGCTCATGCCCGATGGATACGGTTTCCTTCGCATAGATAACTATTATCCCGGAGCAAACGATGTTTACGTATCAAATTCTCAGATACGCAGGTTTCGGCTGCGCACCGGAGATCTCGTAGCAGGGAAGACCAGACAGACACGCGACAATAACCGATATGTTGCGCTCATGTATATCACATCGATAAATGGCGTTTCGCCTGAGGAAGCGGCGGCAAGGAAGCCGTTTGAGGAGCTTATCCCCATATTCCCCAATGAAAGGCTTACCCTTGAGAAACCCGCTGGGCAGGAGAAGAATCTCGCTATACGCCTTATCGACCTAATTGCGCCGATAGGTAAAGGGCAGCGCGGAATGATCGTTTCCCAGCCTAAGGCGGGCAAAACGACCCTGCTAAAGTCCATAGCCAACGGCATTGCGGACAATTTCCCCGATGTGCATCTCATCGTCCTTCTTATCGACGAGCGTCCTGAGGAGGTTACGGATATGCAGCGTTCCATCAAGGGAGAGGTCGTTTATTCCACCTTCGATGAGCTTCCCGAGCATCATACCAGGGTGGCCGAAATGGTAATGGAACGCTCGATGCGTCTTGTAGAGATGGGCATGGATGTTGTAGTGCTTATGGACTCCATCACAAGGCTTGCAAGGGCATATAACCTCACCATCAATTCGAGCGGCAAAACGCTTTCCGGCGGTATGGATCCCGGTGCGCTGCACAAGCCCAAGCGCTTCTTTGGTGCTGCGCGAAACATTGAAGGAGGCGGAAGTCTCACCGTCATTGCGACCGCACTCGTTGAGACGGGTTCACGCATGGACGATATGGTCTATGAAGAATTCAAGGGAACGGGCAATATGGAGATACATCTCGACAGAAAGCTGTCAGAGAAGCGCATCTTCCCAGCGGTCGATATCTATAAGTCGGGTACCCGTAAGGATGAGCTGCTGCTTACCGAGGATGAGCGCGACTGCGTGGATTCAATGCGTCGTATACTTTCCAACGGAAACAACGCAGAGGTGACCGAACAGGTGATCAATATGCTTGAAAAGACCGATTCCAACGAGGAATTTACCGCGAAGTTCAAAAATTACATCGGCATGTATGAAAAGGATGGCTATATTCCTTCCGGGCGCAATCCATTGCGCAGATGACAGCCGCAAATGAATTGAATTGCACGGCTCCCAAGCAAACGGGAGCCGTTTTTGGATAAATTGTTTTTTGTATACCTGCTATTGCCCAATCCAAGGTATGCAGTGTATAATATGATGGTATGAAAACCGAGATATATAATGCGAAAACTCAAAAGGAGAACGGTACCAACCTTGGCGGACGTTTGATCCGTGCGGGCGGTCTCGTTGCGTTCCCCACGGAGACCGTTTACGGTCTTGGAGCAAACGGATTGGACGGCGAAGCGGTAAACAAGATTTTTGATGCAAAGGGCAGGCCGAGCGATAATCCGCTGATCCTGCATATTGCAAAAAAGAGCGATGTCAAACCTCTGTGGAGGCATGTGCCGGACGATGCAAGACGGTTAATGGACGCATTTTGGCCGGGTCCGCTCACACTGATATATTTGAAGAGCGATATTGTACCGAACGAAGTGACGGCGGGGCTTGACACCGTTGCCGTGCGTATGCCTGAAAATAAAACTGCGCTTGCGCTCATCCGTGCGGCGGGAGTGCCGATAGCGGCTCCGAGTGCCAATCTTTCGGGCAAACCCAGCCCCACCACGGCGGAGCATGTCATCGAGGATATGGACGGACGCATCGATATGATAATCGACGGCGGGCCTTGCAGAGTCGGCGTGGAATCAACGGTGCTTTCGCTCGTAGGAACGCCCACCATATTGCGCCCCGGGGGAATTACCAAAGAAATGATAGAGACCGTGCTCGGTTCCGTTCAAGTTGCGCGTGCCGTGCTCAATCCGTTGCAAGAGGGGGAGGTCGCGGAATCTCCCGGGATGAAGCATCGCCATTATGCCCCCGATTGTCAGGTCATAGTTGCGCAGGGCAGTCCAAGGCACGCGGCTTCGATAATCAACAGGGAGTATGAGCTTGCCGAAATCGAGGGGAAATCCTGCATTATTTTCGCGACGGAGCAGACAAAGGGGTATTATAGAGGAAGAAAATATGTTATAATCGGGGACAGGGATATGCCGTCGACTCTCTGCGCCGCGCTGTTCAACGCGCTTCGCGAGGAATCGGGCAAGGTCGATCTGATCCTTGCCGAGGGCATACCCGCCGAGGATCAGGGTTTAGCATACATGAACCGTTTGCTTCGCGCTTCGGGCTTCACAGTGCTGAACAAATAATTGCTTATAACAAAAAGTATGAGGTTTTTATGAAAATTGCTATCGCTTGCGACCATGGCGGCTTCGCTCTCAAGGAGCAGTTGCTGCCATTTGTTACCGAACTTGGATACGAATACAAGGATTTTGGTTGTTTCTCCGCCGAAAGCGTTGATTATCCAGACATTGCTTTTTCCGTCGCTGAGGACGTGGCAAAGGGTGAATTTGATCGGGGCATACTTATATGCGGAACCGGCATAGGGGTATCCATCTGTGCAAATAAGGTGAATGGCATCCGCTGCGCGCTTTGTGGCGATATACTCTCAGCCGAGCTTACAAGAAAGCATAACGATTCCAATATGCTTGCAATGGGAGGCAGGATAATCGGCATCGAAACCGCAAAGGCGATAGTCCGAACCTGGCTTACGACCGAATTTGAGGGCGGCAGGCACGAAAGGCGCGTTCAAAAAATCAACAGTTATAAATAATCTAACGCATGTCTAAAGCCATAGTTGACAAATCGGTATTGTTTATCAACTATGGCTTATTCAATTATCTATATCACTTTGCGTATACGTCGATCAATCCGAGAATGATCTCAGTGCATTTTTCCATGCCTTCGATCGTTACATGCTCATATGGGCCATGGCAGGCGAAATCGCCTGTGCCAAGGTTAGGGCAGGGCAATCCCATGAAGCTGAGCCTTGCGCCGTCGGTTCCACCGCGGATGGGCTGAACGCGGGGTTCAACGCCGAGGGATTTTGCGACTGCAACCGCATTGTCGATGAGGTGCATACAGGGTTTGATCTTCTCGACCATGTTTAGATACTGATCGCGAATGCTCATTTCAACGGTACCCTCACCATATTTTTCGTTCAGTATCTTGACGATATGGTTCAGCGTAGCCTTCCGTGCGAACATGATCTCGCTGCTGTGATCGCGGAGGATATAGCTCATTTCAGCGGTCTCGACGTTGCCGCTCATGTCCGTAAGGTGGAAGAAGCCCTCATAGCCCTCGGTGTTGGCGGGCGTTTCATCGGGAAGCATGGAGTTAAGCTCCATTGCAACGAGCAGAGCGTTTATCATCTTGTCCTTGGAATCACCGGGGTGAATGTTGAAGCCATTCACCTTGATTTTTACGCCTGCTGCATTGAAATTCTCATATTCAATCTCACCTTCGCAGCCCCCGTCAACGGTGTACGCATAATTCGCACCGAAGGCAGCAACATCGAAATTATCCGCGCCGGAACCAACCTCCTCATCGGGAGTAAATCCGATGCAGAGCTTGCCATGGGGCCGGTTTTCGGTGATCACACGCTCGACCGCCGTCATAATTTCTGCAATTCCCGCTTTGTCATCGCCGCCAAGCACGGTGGTGCCATCGGTAACGATGAGCGTGCGTCCCTTGAGACTTGTCAGGTGCGGCAACTGTTCGGGGGAGAGAACCCTTCCGCTCGTGCCGAGTACAACATCGCCGCCATCATAGTTTTCGATCATGCGGGGCTTAACATTTTCGCCGCAAAAATCGGGTACGGTGTCCATATGTGCGATAAAGCCGATCGCGGGCTTATCCTCGCAGCCCGGGGTCGCTTCGAGCGATGCGTAAACATAGCATTTGTCGTCCACCCTTGCATTTTCAACACCGATTTGGTGCAGTTCATCTACGAGCTGCCTAGCAAGGTCGAACTGCCGAGCTGTAGTGGGCACGCTTGTGCTGTCCTCTGCGCTTGCGGTATGCACCGTCACATAGTTAAGAAATCTTTCATATGTTTTCATTGAAAAAAACTCCCTGTTATTTTAATCCAAGCTAATTATATCATAATCCGGCGGAGTTTAACATATGCCGTTTTCGATTTTTCGCCATGTAATCATAAATAGTATTAGAAAACCGTGTAAAAATGCGGACGCGGTTGTATGTTCGAAACAGTTTATTAAAAATGTTGACGCTTGGAGTAAGGCATCCGACTTCTGATAACCTTGGATAAAATCGAGAAGTTCAATATTTTAGGCATTTGAGGGACTATATTATTTTTTTCTTTGATAATTTAATGAGTAAGTAAAGATTAATTAAAGTCCAGCAGATTTGGCGTACTCTTATGAAAATCCATATTTAGATAACTATGGTGAGAGTCTTTGAGAACCCTCGCCAACGAAGGAAGAACATTATAACAATTACAGAGAGGCGTGAGATCGTGAACGCTAGGTCATTTGGGTGATATGTCGCTGACTGAGAGAGTTGATACTCATGTTAATGTCCATAAGCAACTGGACGCTATCGCTAAGAAAAGAAAAAATCCGCTGATAAAGGTTTTTTCTCAGCGGATTTCATTTCCAAAAAATACTATTTAAAATTGAATATTTCTTTAACAAATCCTTCAACAGCAGGGTGATTTACACGAGCTTGATCAAGCAAATTTCGTGTTTTAGAATCTGCAATATCAAAAAGTTCACACATTTGCCTCTTAACTGCAGGCATCTGTGGAGAAAGACTATTGCCAGTATTTACAAGACCAATACGAATATCGCATACATTTAATATTCCATTAGGAATATATCTAGGTTGAGCAATATCGTATAAAACATCATTACTTTTTATAACATTCATGCCTTCCTTCCTTAAAAATTTATTCGCAATATGACAGATTATTTCCGGATACATTAAGTCCTCAATCTCGTAATTTCCGTCATTCGAGCTTTTGCCGTTATAATTTTTAATTTTAAAAAGTTTCACATTAATATTCTTATAAGCAGTTTTTTCAATTTTTCCATTAAGCTCGTTATATTCTTTTCGTCCAGCACTGTCATCATCAAATAAGACATGGATAGTCGGCTTTATATTTTCTTGATTCCTATAAAACGTGTTATATACACCCAACATAGCGTTGATTTTGGTAACACCGCCTGCAAATATTATCTTGACTTTGCTGTGATTAATTCCGAAATAATCAGCCAATTTGGATAAATACTTTTCGTCGCACTCTCCCTCAACTAGGATATTATATTCTTGTAGTCCCGGCTCGGCGATAGAGACAGGCTCGATCCCTAAATGTTCACAGATTCTTCTATATCCATTTTCGTCATTTAATGGAGTGCAGATTGTTTTGATGTATTCAACATCTCCCTTAGCTCGTACATAATATTGAGAATTCTCGAGTGCTTCAAGAAAAACAATATTGCTCAAATTGTTTTCATCGATGAACTTTTTAGAATGCGTAGTGTAGAAAACCTGAAAATTACATTCCTTAATAAAATTATACAATTTTTTTTGTAAACCATCGTGTAAATATATATCGGGTTCATCGATACATACAATAAATGTGCTTTTTTTATTTTTGTCTATTCTTTTTAATATCTCAAGATTTAAGAGTATAATGGCAAGTCTTTGAAGTCCCGATCCCTTGTTGGTAACTCCTAATCCGCTTTTATCATCAATATTAAGCTCTACATCATCTGAAATCATGTCCCTAAAACGATCTATTTGTGAAGGAACTGTAAACTTGATATCCCAGTTTTCTTTAAAAGAATGAAACACTTCGGATACATCTTCAGAAAAAGAATCTAAGATTTCTTGCATTCCGCTGCTATACTTATCATACGCATCTTTAAGCTCTTTTTTCTTGTTAGCAAAACGAGATTTCTGATATTTTGTATCTAAAATATCGCTTGTTAAATCATTTATAAGTTCTGGGATGTTGACATCAATTGATCGAATAAATCTGAACTCAATACTGTTAATAAAGTTATTTATCTCCTGATCTTCGAGTGTGCTTTCAGAGGACTTTCCTCCATTTTCAATTCTCTTTTTTCCAGTTAGACCGGAGTGCTTTGCGTCATATATTTTAAAATCTCTTGTTAACTCATATGATATATTTGGGCCATTGGACGATGTAAATGTCAAAGTAATCGCAGGATAATAACTACCGCCTCGTGTTGCCTTTTTTACAACAGGAATATCCTCTTGTCGATTAAAACTCTCTGGATTAAAAAACAGATTAATGGCTCTGAGTGTGTTTGTTTTTCCAACGTTATTTTGTCCACAAATTGCAATAGGCATATCACAATCAGAAATATCGAACTTCATATCTAAGATGGATCGAAAACGCTGAATTTCAACTTTGCTAATATAATACATAAGTTCACATCCCTTCAGATAACTTCAAAAAATTAAGGCATTCATCAACAGCTGAATGCCTTATAATCTTATTAGTTTCCCGCTAATTAACATCCGAAACTCACCCTGGTTCAGCAAATTCCAAACCGATAAAATTATCGAAAATACGGGATACCTACCAATATAGATAAGTGATTTCTTATCTCTTGGAGAACTGAGGAGCACGGCGAGCTGCTTTGAGGCCGTACTTTTTCCTTTCCTTCATCCTGGGGTCACGGGTCAGGAAGCCTGCCTTCTTGAGCGATGCGCGATAATCGCCATCGATGTCGAGCAGTGCGCGGGAGATGCCGTGACGAATTGCGCCTGCCTGACCGGTAAAGCCGCCGCCATAAACGTTTACGAGCACGTCGAACTTCCCGAGCGTATCGGTGAGAACGAGGGGAGCGCGAACGATCATCTTGAGGGTTTCATAGCCGAAATATTCTTCAAGATCCCTCTTGTTGACGGTGATTTTACCCGTTCCGGGAATGAGACGTACACGAGCAACGGAGCTTTTACGCCTTCCGGTTCCAAGATACTGAGTGTTTGTTGCCATGGTAATATTCTCCTTCCCAATTATTTGAGCACGAGTACTTCGGGCTTCTGGGCTTCATGCTTATGCTCTTGGCCGCGATAGATGCGGACTTTTGTGAGCATCTGCCTGCCGAGGGGTCCCTTGGGCATCATGCGACGGATTGCTTCATAAACGGCGAATTCGGGCTTCTTGTCGAGAAGATCGCGATACTTCGTCATTTTGAGTCCACCGGGATAACCGGTGTGATGATAGTAAATTTTATTGTCCAGCTTGCGCCCGGTCATGATGACCTTATTAGCGTTGATGATGATAACATGATCACCGCAGTCAACGTGGGGGGTGAAGGTGGGCTTATGTTTGCCACGGAGTATTGCTGCTACCTGAGATGCAAGACGGCCGAGCACCATGCCTTCTGCGTCTACAACGTACCATTTACGCTCCATGGTCTCTGCTTTTGCCATATAGCTTTTCATGCCATGTCCTCCAAAGGGTATGTTGAATTTCTTATTTCTTTTGCTAAGATTTCCGACAACGGACGGGGCTGGTGACCGCAATCCTCCACCATAAGCAAAGCACAATGCTTATTTTATCCAATATGATCCCCGTTGTCAAGCATTGTTTTGAGAAAAATCGGCTGCTTTGCAATATATTTTAACGCTGTGGAGCTACTTTGTGAATTGTATTGCAATCTCCTGCCGATCATTCTTTGCACGATTTAATATATTGTTATGTTCAAGTTTTTTCTTGACAAAATAGGTTCAGGCTGATAAAATCACTCGAATGGTCTTTAAGATTGAAAGGGACTGTATTGAAATATGAAAAAAATTGAGCCTATCGACCTTAGTCAGGTTCGAAGCAATATTGATAATAACGATTTTCTCACGCCCGGTAAGCTGACCGACCATATTTCGGAAAAACTTGCCGAGCGCATCGGCATTCCATTCCATTTTTTGAAAAACTGCATTATTATTCCCGGTCTCGTTGATGTTCATGTTCATCTCAGAGAGCCGGGTTTTTCTTATAAGGAGACCATAAAATCGGGCAGCATGGCTGCGGCGCACGGCGGTTTTACGGCTATCTGCCCGATGCCGAACCTTGATCCCGTGCCCGACTGCGAGGAAAACCTTGATAAGCAGCTACAAATCATCGAATCCGATGCGGCGGTTCGAGTAATACCCTACGGATCCATTACGGTGGGTGAGAAAGGGGAGATGTTGTCGAATATGGAGCAAATCTCGCAGAGTGTCATTGCGTTTTCTGACGATGGCAGGGGAGTGCAGCGCGAGGAGATCATGCGCAGAGCGATGCTTGAAGCTAAACGTCTTGGGAAAATTATCGTCGCTCACTGTGAGGATAATTCGCTTCTGAACGGCGGCTATATCCACGATGGCGAGTACGCAAGGCTGAACGGGCATAAGGGCATTTGCAGCGAGAGCGAATGGAAGCAGGTTGAGCGCGACCTTGCGCTCGTGCGCGAAACCGGATGCGCATACCATATCTGCCATATTTCCACCAAGGAGACGGTCGAACTCATCCGCCGCGGCAAAGCGGAAGGACTCGACATCACCTGCGAGACCGCCCCGCATTATCTCGTGTTCAACGATATGGATTTGAAGGACGAGGGTAGGTTCAAGATGAACCCGCCGATACGCAGCGAAAGCGACCGACTCGCGCTGATCGAGGGCATAATGGACGGCACGATAGATATGATTGCGACCGACCACGCGCCTCATAGTGTCGAGGAAAAAAGCAGGGGTTTGAAGGGAAGTTTAAACGGTATTGTTGGACTTGAGACCGCATTTTCGGTGCTGTACACGGAGCTTGTAAAGAGCGGAATTATCACGCTTGAACGGCTGGTCGAGCTAATGAGCATAAATCCGAGGAAGCGTTTCGGCATCGATATTGGCGAAGACTATACCGTTTTTGAGACGGAAAGCCCATACGTCATAGACAGCGGAAATTTCCTTTCCATGGGCAAAAGTTCGCCTTTCACCGGGATGCAGGTGTATGGACGATGCGTTCTGACCGTTTGCAACGGCAGCATCGCATGGATGGACAATGCTTTAATAAATATGGAAGAATAGAGAAATGAAAGCACTGCGAATGAGGTAATGATGAAGCAAGGAATTTTTACGATAATTTCTAACGAGTGCATCGCAAAGGATGTTTACAGGATGGAGCTTGAGGGTGATACCTCAGCCGTATCCGCTCCGGGGCAATTTGTCAACATACAGCTTGACGGATTCTATCTGCGCCGTCCCATATCGATATGCGATTATGATGAGAGCTGTCTTACGCTCATCTACAAGAAGGTCGGAGAGGGTACAGAGCGCATGAGCCTTATGAGCAAGGGTGAAAAGCTCGACTTGCTCACGGGGCTTGGTAACGGCTATGATACGAGCGCGAGCGGAGAAAAACCGCTGCTCATCGGCGGCGGCGTGGGCGTTCCTCCGCTGTATAACCTGTGCAAATCGCTTATTGCGGAAGGGAAAACCCCCACCGTTATCTTAGGATACAATACTTCGGACGAGGTATTCTACCAAAAGGAGTTTAAGGAGCTTGGCGCAGAGGTCTTTGTAACGACCGTTGACGGAAGCCTCGGAACCAAGGGCTTTGTCACGGACGTTATGAAGAAACTTGACTATACCTATTTTTACACCTGCGGTCCGATGCCGATGTTCCATGCCATTGAAAAAACCGCTGTAACAAGCGGACAATTCAGCTTTGAGGAGCGCATGGGCTGCGGTTTTGGTGCCTGCATGGGCTGTTCATGCAAAACAAAGTACGGAAGCAAGCGCATTTGCAAGGATGGTCCCGTGCTCGAAAGGGAGGAAATCATATGGTAGACATGAAATCCAATGAAATCAATACCAAGGTATCCCTCTGCGGTTGGGAACTTGATAATCCTGTCATTCCGGCAAGCGGTACCTTTGGCTATGGCTACGAGTTTGCGGAACTTTACGATATAAACTGCCTTGGCACGTTCTCCTTTAAGGGGACAACCCTCGAGCCGCGCTTTGGAAATTCCACGCCGCGCATCGCGGAATGCACATCGGGCATGATAAACTCTGTAGGTTTGCAGAACCCGGGTGTACGGGCGGTTATAGACAATGAACTTCCGAAGCTTAAAAAATGCTTTAATAAAAAGGTAATAGCGAACGTAAGCGGTTTTTCGGTCAGCGAATATGCAAAGACCTGTGCTCTGCTTGATGAATGCGAGCAGGTGGGCATACTGGAAGTCAATGTGAGCTGCCCCAATGTGCATAACGGGGGCATGAGCTTTGGAACGAGCTGTGAATCGGCAGCCGAAGTAACACGAGCGGTCAAAAAGGTAACGACCAAGCCAGTATTTATTAAGCTGAGTCCCAATGTTACGGATATTGCGTCCATTGCGAAGGCTTGCGAGGATGCGGGCGCTGACGGCATCAGCCTTATTAACACCTTGCTCGGTATGCGCATCGACCTCAAAACGAAGAAGCCCGTGATCGCAAACAAGATGGGCGGTTTTTCGGGCAGCGCGATATTCCCGGTCGCGCTGAGCATGGTGTACAGAGTTCATGCAGCGGTCAGCATCCCGATCATAGGTATGGGCGGCGTTTCGAGTGCAAAGGATGTGCTTGAGATGATGCTTGCAGGGGCAACGGCGGTACAGATTGGAGCCGCTAACCTCGTAAACCCGTTCGTATGCAGGGATATTATTGAGGAGCTGCCAAAACAAATGCAAAAATATGGAATTAAGAACTTAAAGGAAATTATAGGAGGAGCACATAATGGGTAAAGACGTAATAATCGCGTGTGATTTTTCGAGCCGTGCAGAGGTTATGAGCTTTCTTGACAGGTTCACCGATGAAAAGCCTTATGTGAAGATTGGCATGGAGCTTTATTATGCGGAAGGTCCCGAAATCGTGCGCGAAATAAAGGCGCGCGGGCATAAGATCTTTCTCGATCTCAAACTGCACGATATTCCGAACACCGTTATGAAATCCATGCGGGTGCTTTCAAAAATGAATGTCGATATGTGCAATCTGCACGCAGCAGGCACCGCCGCGATGATGGAGGCTGCCATAAAAGGCTTGACCCGCGAGGATGGCACGAGACCGCTTTTGATTGCAGTAACGCAGCTTACATCGACCGATGAGGAGCGTATGCGCAGCGAGCTTTTGATAGACAAGCCCATCGATGAGGTGGTCATGCACTACGCCAAGAACGCAAAGTCCGCTGGGCTTGACGGGGTAGTCTGCTCACCGCTCGAAGCGGGGAAGGTACATGAAGCCTGCGGCTGTGATTTTCTGACGGTTACGCCGGGCGTGCGCTTTGCCGATGGCGATGTCGGAGATCAGGCGCGTGTCACCACTCCGGCGCGGGCGAAGGAGATCGGCTCGGACTATATCGTTGTAGGTCGTCCCATCACGGCGGCGGATGATCCCGTTGCAGCTTACAAACGCTGCATGGCGGAATTCATAGGCTGAAAAAATAACAATTAAAACTTGGATTTACAGGAGGAAGCATGACGGATATTAAAAGACTGATAGCAAAGGATCTGCTCTCCATCGGAGCCGTATTCTTTAGACCCAACGAGCCGTTCACATGGGCAAGCGGCATCAAAAGCCCGATGTACTGCGATAATCGCCTGACCCTCACAGCTCCCGAGGTGCGAAACGATGTTGAAAACGCGCTTGCGGAAACGATAAAACGTGAATATCCCGAAGCCGAGGTGCTAATGGGAACCAGCACGGCGGGTATCGCTCATGCGGCGATCACAGGTCATATCTTGGGACTGCCGATGGGTTATGTCAGATCCGGTAACAAGGACCATGGGCGGCAAAATCGAATCGAAGGCAAGCTGGAAGCGGGTCAGAAGGTCGTTGTCGTGGAGGATTTGATCTCCACCGGCGGCAGCGTCATCGAGGTGGTCGAAGCGCTGCGTGAAGCGGGCGCGGAGGTGCTTGGCATCGTGAGCATATTTACTTACGGAATGAAGAAGGGACTTGAACGCCTTGCGGCCGCCAATGTCAGGAACATAAGCCTTACCGACTTTGACGTGATTGCCGAGGTCGCCGCAGAGGAAAACTACATTAAAAACGAAGATATTCAAAGGCTGATTGCTTTCAGAAACAACCCTGCCGATGAATCATGGATAGGAGGAAACAACTAAAATGAAAAATCTGATAGACATTCTTGATCTTTCGGTTGAAGAAATCGATGAAATGATAGCCGTTGCAAACGATATCATCGATCATCCGGAAAACTATCGCGAGGCTTGCAAATATAAGACGCTTGCAACGCTGTTCTTCGAACCGTCCACCAGAACCCGTCTTTCGTTTGAGGCGGCAATGCTGGAGCTTGGCGGAAGAGTTCTCGGCTTTTCGGAAGCTAATTCAAGCTCCGCCGCAAAGGGCGAGAGCGTTGGCGATACGGTTGCAGTCGTCAGCGGATATGCGGACATCATCGCCATGCGCCACCCGAAGGAGGGCGCACCGCTCGTTGCCTCGATGAAGGCGACGGTTCCCATCATAAATGCGGGCGACGGCGGACATAATCACCCGACTCAGACCCTGACCGACCTACTCACGATAAAGCGTGAAAAGGGCAGCTTCGACAATCTTACGATAGGCGTTTGCGGAGACCTCAAGTTCGGGCGCACCGTCCATTCGCTGATTGCCGCGATGAGCAGGTATTCGGGCATTAAATTCGTCCTCATTTCGCCCGACGAATTGAAAGTTCCGAGCTATGTAAAGAACGCGCATATCAGGAACAAGGGCATTCCTTACGAGCAGACGACCACGCTTGATAATGTAATGAGCGAGCTGGATGTGCTGTACATGACCCGCGTGCAGAGGGAACGCTTCTTCAATGAGGAGGATTATCTGCGACTTAAGGACTGCTTCATCCTCACACCCGAAAAGATGAAGCTTGCAAAGCAGGATCTAATTGTGCTTCATCCGCTGCCCCGCGTGAACGAGATTTCGACCGCCGTAGACGACGACCCGAGGGCCTGCTATTTCAGACAAGCACGCTACGGCAAATTTATCCGCATGGCGCTCATAATGAAACTTTTGGAGGTAAAATAAATGAATATCGACTCGATTAAGAATGGCGTAGTCATCGATCATATTACCGCAGGCAAGGCAATGCAGATTTACAATATGCTTAATATCGATAAGCTCGATTGCCAGGTTGCCATAATAAAGAACGCTTCGAGCACCCAGATGGGCAGAAAGGATATTATAAAGATTGCGTCGGACATCGATCTTAACCTCGATGTTTTGGGTCTTGTATGCCCGAACGCAACTATCAATGTGATAAGGGACGGCGAGGTGCTTGAAAAGCGCAGGATTGATCTTCCCGAGAGGATAGTGGATATCCTTCGCTGCAAAAATCCCCGCTGCATTACGACCACAGAGCAGGAGATACACCATATCTTTGTTCTCACAAATGCGGAGGAAGGCGAGTATCGCTGCATGTACTGCGATACCAAGGTGGGCAACTGATAGAAAATAGGGCGGCGATTTAGGTCGCTACGAAAAGCGAATAGTGAGATAAGAGTTTGCCCCATCGTATGAGAATCTCATCGGATGGGGCATATTTTATTTCATTGTTTTAACATTAATACATGTTACTGTGGCAGCTTAAGGGACGTAAAGTCGCCTTGTATATAAGCTTAAAACACGTTTTTATCACAATATTCCAATATTCTCACTATACCACTTGTTCACCGCCTCTCCATCAATATATTCTAGATGCAGAACAATCATTCTATCTTTAATGTATTTAAAGCACACAGTAGGCTAATAACCGATAGTTTCTTTCAGAAAGATGCATTTGATATAATTTAATTTCTCTCTCTTTGCAAATTTCAATCAATTGATGCTTAACTGCCGCATCAATATTAACACCCATGTAGATACAAGAAGGCTTTATCATACTGGTAACTAGTCCTTTTTGATAAGGCTCATTTATTCGATATTCTCCAGCCAGTCGCCATTCCTTTTCATAGGACCATTCTTCAGATTTACTTCTCCACGCATTCATGAAAAATACATCATAATCAGCAAACGTCTCATAGGAACGGACTGCAAAGTAATCTTGCGAATATATAACAGGCAATATATTAGAGCTAAATTTTCCTACTATGTCCTTAAAAATATATCCAATGCAAAAGCCCTTATGTGCATTTGCATAATGTGCCCACATTAATAGAGAGCCATTATTCTCACAAAAATAAGCCGTAAAAAGTCTGAGTTGTTTCATCGACAACTCATCTTGAAGATTTTTCCCCCAAGCTTTTATATCATTTATGCACTTTTTATAAAGAAGGTGATTTTTGTCAAAACGTTTTAGACACATAAGCTCTACTCTTTTCGGATCCCTGCGAAAAAAACTATCAACTACACCTTCAAAATCAATAGAAGTTCTAATTTCAAAAGGATCATTATACTCTTTTAACGTAGATAACCATATAGTATCTTTCCTGATGCTATCAATATCCGGGTTATTACCAGGCCGATATCTATAAAGCATAGTGGGGCCACATTGCAAAAGATGATTTGTGATTTTAGTATATAAATCTTTATTCTCTGACACAGGATATGGCATCCCGTGTTCATCAAACTCCAGCTTGCTTGTGGGAATGCTCCTTCTTAATGCGAGGAACAGATCAGTTAAAACGACCATGTAAAACCGTAGTAGGGGACTTTACCAGTTTCCATGATTTGCCCCAATTAAGCGCACTTCATTCCGATTGATCTCAATGCTCCACTATGGTGCCGTGGTAATCGGTATACAGTCTTTCCAAAAGCTTATGCTTGTCCGGTTCATTGGGGAAAGCCAGCTCTATTAGCTGCAACAGCATACCGCCTGTTCCTTTCTATAGCGTCCGGCATCATACGTCAACATATATCAGATTATAACAGCCTTTTTCTTAATGCTCAAGAAAAAAGTAGAGAAAAAATTAATTGACTATTATGATTATTAAAACGCAAAACATAAAAATATATTTTGATTGAGCAAAAAAACTTCCCCTTTAAATATTGCTAAAAGTAAGTTCGATATCTGTAAGGGGTATGCAATCCATTATTATCTATGTAAGTGACCTGAACACAGCAAATCGCTCTAATTGTTTGACAAGCAGAGGAATAGGTGCTATACTCATTACTTAGTAGAATAGGTAGTACGGTTGCACGCCGCAAACGCGGCTGTATTAAAAGGGAATGCGGTTCAAGGCCGCAGCAGTACCCGCTACTGTATCCGGTAACGAAATCCCCGAAGTGCCACTTTGCATAGGCTTATGCATGGGAAGGTGGGGAGATTAGGTTGACCCGGGAGCCAGGAGACCTGCCGTGCTTACCTTAACTGGTGGTTCTCGGGAGATAGACGACCGCTTGCAAAATGTCGGGTTATCATGTTCTTTCGTGAGCTGCATCGATTGTGTATGCAGTTCTCTTTTTATGTAATACCCGAAATGCATTCTGCCATAAAAGGGCTAAAACATATGCCCTGTTAACATATCCTCCCTGCTTGGACTGCGCTCATTGAAGCTGCGGATCGGGGTACCACCGGGGTTGCAGATACCCCAAAAAGTATTACACGGAGGTATGTAAAAATGAAACTCTGCAAAAAACTCATCGCGGCAATGCTGATTGCCGCGATGCTCCTCGTATCGGTTTCGGGTCTTGCCGAAATCGAATCCCCCGAAGTACCCGATGGGTATGATGGCTTCGTCACTGTAACCGTTGAAGCATTTACCATCGGTTGGGGCTACATCGTTGAACCAACCCTTGTCCCTTATCATGAGGGCGAAACCGTGGCACAGGTCACCGATAGGTTGTTTACAACCCTTGGGATTGAGTATATCGGTGGCACTCCTGATGAGACGTTTTACCTTACGGGAGTTTCCTGTCCGCAGGTGACAAACGGGATTCAGCCCGCCGTTCCCGAATATCTTATGGAGCAGCTTGAGCTTTATCCCGAATGGGCCGAGGAGAACCTCGGTTGGTCCATGGGCGGTTGGAACGGCGCGGAAAATGGCAACGGTATGCTTGGCGAATACGACTTTAGCGACCTTGCCGGTTGGATGTTTGCCGAGCAGGATGTGCCTGCGAATATGGGAGCCGGTGCAGTACCCGTGCAGGAAAACCGTACTTATCGCTGGATGCTCACCATCTATGGCTATGGCATGGATATCGGCATGAGCGACGGCTGGGGGATGTTCCCTGATTTTGATAATCCCGCGATGGGCGTTCTTCGCAGCGATGCAAGTGAATTGTACGCGCTCATTATGGCCGATGAACGGCTCTCAGGAATGGTTTCAGAGGGCGGAGCAGCTTTCAATGAGTTCGCCGCATTTGTTGATGCGATGGAGAATCTTGCATCATCGCAGGAAGAAATAGATGAAGCGATGAATGCGCTTCTTGCTGCAATTGAAGTGGATGTGATCCCGGGCGATGTCGATGGAGACGGCTCTTTGTCAACGGCTGATGCGCTTATGATTCTTCGTAGTGCAATGCAGCTCATTGTGCTGGAAGGCAATGCGTTTGCTGCTGCCGACTATGATGGAAACGGAAGCGTCACAGTCGCAGATGCGCTTGTAGTACTGCGCATATCGATGGGATTGTTGAATTGATCAGATTCTTCGCAGCCTTACCTTTGGGGACTGTTGCAACAGCAGCATGACCCGTGAAAGAGACATGGTGCGCTCGGCATATTGAGCGCACCATGGTAATGAGCCGAACGCCTTCGAAATCGTTCAGCAGAGGTGAGGTTGCTTTTAGATAGATCATATTTATGAGGATGGTTTGAGTGAGAAATCGATATAAAAATCCTATTGCCCGCAGCCTTGCTATGACTCTTATAATTGCCTTCATTACAGGCATATGTCCAATAGCTTCATTAGCGCAGACGGCAACGGTTGTTGATTATACATCGGCCTATTCTGATGCATTGGAGTATCTTGCAAAAGGCGGTACGCCGAGCTTTGGATCAGTGGGCGGCGAATGGAAGGTACTCGCGCTCGCAAGGAGCGGCTATCTAAGCCCTGAAGACAATATGTTTTTAGATTATTATGAAAGCATCGAAGGGATGGTGGCCTCAGTAGGTAGTCCCATGCTCAACTCAAGCAAGCCCACAGAGAATTCCCGATTGATTCTTGCATTGACCTCAATCGGCAGGGATGCGAGGGACGTCGCGGGTTACGATCTCACTTCTCCGCTTTCGAATTTTGATTATATAAAAAAGCAGGGGATAAACGGCGCTATATTTGCCTTGCTGGCACTCGGTTGTCGTTCCGAATATAGCAACAGCGTCATTGAGCAATGCTTACAGTTTGTGCTGGATAGAGAGATCAGCGGCGGAGGTTGGTCTTTGGGCGGCGGTCAGGCCGATCCCGATGTTACCGCAATGGCCATAATGGCGATAGCCCCATACAACAAAGCTCAGAGCGCTATCGGTCGCGGCGTACAAAAGTTATCCGAAATGCAGCTTGACAGCGGAGGATACAAAAGCTGGGGCATTGAGAATTGCGAAAGTGCGGCTCAGGTCGTTTTGGCACTCAGCACGATAGGCATCGATGCGAATGCCGATAAACGCTTTATTAAAAACGGCAGATCGGTGCTTAGCGCACTTTGTGAATACCGGACAGGATCAGGTTTTGCTCATATCCAAGGGAGCGGAAGCAATCCAATGGCGACCGAGCAGGCTGCATATGCGCTTTGCGGGTATGTGCGATTTGTGAACGGCATGTCGGATCTGTATAATATGAACGATGTATCGTTCAATTCATTGCCGACGGTCACAGCATCTCCTGCTATAAATAATACATCCGTACCGACTGCGGTTCCGACCGCTTCTCAAACGGCAGCTTTAACGAATACTCCGGCGAGTTTTCCAACTACGGCTCCATCGAGCGTTCCAACTGCGGTTCCGACAAGCGTTATAACTACGAACCCGATGAGTGATTCATCTGCGGCATTGACGAGTGTTCTGGATTCATCGAGCGTTCCAACTGCGGATTTGCCGAGCGCAACAGCCACACCACCTTCTGTGAATGCAGTCATTCAGCCAACTATCACGCTTGATCAGGCGAATGTGGAGACTGAAAAGGAAACTCCCAAAACCTTACTTGCATTCGCTGTCATTGGAGGCATTGCTGGGGTTATCTCGTGTATCGTAGGTTTTGTGGTTCGCAGCAAAAACAAGCTCAGCGAAGAAGTCAAGAAGCAATAAGAAGTTAAATGAATACCCATATTAACATTGATAAAACTGAATGTTCGAATTGTACTATTCGAGCGGCTGCGGCGGCATTCACCATCATAGTCGTGTTCGTGTGTGCCGCATTGTTTTCGGCGTGTGCTGACAATACTTCGCATGATCCGGACTACAAGGATGAATACGATATGCACTGCACCATTCTTATAGAGTGCAGTACGATACTGAATAATCTCGATAAATTCGATCCCGCAAAGGAAGAACTCGTTCCAAATTGCGGCATTATCCTTGAAAAATCTGTGGTCGGTTTTAACGAAGGCGAAACCGTTTATGATCTGCTGTGCAGGGAAACTCGCGCAAGGGGAATACATCTCGAGGCTAATTTCACTCCCATATACGATAGCGCATATGTGGAGGGAATCAATAATTTGTATGAGTTCGACTGCGGAGATCTGAGCGGCTGGACATTTTGCGTAAACGGAGTATTTACAAACTACGGATGCAGCAGCTATAAGCTTTCCGATGGCGATGCGGTTGAATGGCATTATACCTGTGATCTTGGAGCAGATGTTGATTGTGTATGGACGGAGGAGAACGGGATTTGAAGCGAAATGCATTTGACAGCATACACCCAATAGTTGAAATTGCATTTTTCGCATTCACTCTTGCAATGCCGATGCTTTTTTTGCACCCGGTAATGCTTGGGATTTCCTTTGCGACCTCGCTAATTTGGTTCTTGATGATAAAGGGGAGAAAGTCCATATCATTTTTGTTGAAATTCGTTCTGCCCGTCATGGTGGCTGCTGCCGTGCTCAATCCAGCTTTTAATCACCGGGGTATGACCATTCTGTTCTATCTCAGATACAATCCTATAACGCTTGAATCCGTATTCTACGGAGCGGCATCTGCCGCTATGTTCGGAACGGTGCTGCTTTGGTTCGCTTGTTTTAATGCGATAATGACGAGCGATAAAATAATTTATCTTTTCGGAAGAATAATCCCGTCGCTTTCGCTGATTATTTCAATGGTATTCCGCTTTGTGCCGCTGTTTAAGGAGCAGACGGCAAGAATTGCACTTGCAAGACGCTGCATGGGTGAGGACGTGAGGAAAGGAGATTTGATGAAGCGGGTGAAAAACGGTTTGGCGATCCTTTCCGCACTCATTTCATGGGCGCTTGAAAACTCGATAATCACGGCGGACTCCATGCGCGCGAGGGGATTCGGTCTGCGCGGTAGGACAAATTTTTCGCGCTATCGTTTCGACGGCAGGGATGTGATGATAGGCATTTTGCTCGCGCTGGGCATGGGCTTTGTAAGTTTCGGAGTCACTTCGAATACTATTTCGATACGTTATTTTCCGAGGTTTGTAATGAATAAGTTTAGCCCGCTTGCAATTGCTTGCTGTGCGGTGTATGCATTGACGCTTATGATACCTATAATTATTAATTTGAAAGAGGCGGCAGTATGGCGTTGCTTGAAATCAAAAATCTGACCTTTTGCTACCCAAAGGGTGGACAGGCGCTCAAAGATATAAACCTTAGCATCGAGCAGAGTGAATTCATACTCATCTGCGGCGCTTCCGGCTGCGGAAAGTCCACGCTTCTAAGGCATATTAAACCCGTACTGCGTCCGCATGGGGAGATGACGGGGGAGATACTGCTGGATGGAAGTCCCATTGATGAGATGGACTTTCGCGCTCAATCCGAGCAAATCGGCTTTGTCATGCAGGATCCCGAAATGCAGATAGTGACGGATAAGGTATGGCACGAGCTTGCGTTCGGGCTTGAAAGCCTCGGCGTGGACAATCGGTCGATGCGCCTGCGCATTGCCGAGATGGCAAGCTTTTTTGGCATACAAGGGCTTTTTGATCGCCCAGTAAGCATGCTTTCGGGAGGGGAAAAGCAGCTCGTGTGCCTGACCTCGGTAATGGCGATGCAGCCCAAGCTTGTTTTACTGGACGAGCCGACATCGCAGCTTGATCCTATTGCGGCAGGCGAGTTTTTCAATACCCTAAAACGGATCAACTCAGAGCTTGGCACTACGATAATAATTACCGAACATCGATTTGAAAGCCTGTTTCCGTTGGTGGACAGGGTCGCATTCATGCGTAACGGCAAAATCGTGGAGTGCTGTAACCCAGCCGATGCAGCCCAAAAGCTGAGAAATGATGCAGAACTGTTTTCGGTGCTGCCCACAGCGATGCGCATATATGCCGAGACCTGCTTAGGCGGGCATGATCTTAATGGCGCACCTCTGACCGTTCGCGAGGGGCGTGAGTATCTTTCGACGCTTAAATTGGATTTGAATTCGCAAAATAATGACAGTTTTCAAATTCATAATAGCAAAAGGTTGTCAAAACCATTAATTCGCGTACATGAAGCATGGTTCCGATACGACCGCGATTCAGAGGATGTGCTGCGTGGACTGAGTTTTGAGATAAGAGCGGGCGAATTGACCTGCGTTATTGGCGGCAATGGTGCGGGAAAAACGACGGCATTGCTCGTTGCAGCCGGAATATACAGACCTTATCGCGGTAAAGTGCAGCATATACGCAACGGCGATGCCGCCAAAATGCCAAATAACGGCGTTGCAATGCTGATGCAGAACCCAAGGAGCAGCTTTGTCAAGGATTCCGTGCGTGAGGAACTTGAGTCGGCATGCAGGGCGCATAGGATACCTGCGTCCAGAATGAGCGAAGTTGTATCGCTTATGGAGATAGAACCCATACTTGACAGCCATCCATACGATATAAGCGGAGGTGAATTGCAACGGGCGGCGATAGCAAGGATTTTGCTCCCGTCTCCGAATATCGTTTTTCTTGATGAAGCGACGAAGGGCATGGACGCCTTCTTTAAGGCTAAATTCGGTGCGCTGCTCAGGCGATTAACCGAAGGAGGGACTGCTGTGGTGCTTGTGTCACACGATATAGAGTTCTGTGCGGAATTTGCCGATAGGTGCGTCATGCTCTTTAACGGCGAGATCACGGCTGAGGGAAGCCCAAGGGAGGTTTTTCTTGGCAACAGCTTTTATACCACTGCGGCAAACCGCATCGCCCGAGGGATCATAGACTCAGCAGTGCTTGCGGAGGATATCATCTCGGCAGTAAAGAACTAAATATATAAAAAATACGGTTGAACGAAAGATTTTAGTGATAATTGATGGACAGGAACGCGACCAAGGGATCAAATAGAGTTGCACAACCGAGGGAGAAGCGACGGGAAGGCATGAGGAATATAGTTTCAGCTGCACTCATTCTCGTATTCATACCCGCAGTGATCGCCGTCGGATTGACCCAATGGGACAACAGGCGGTACTATATTGTGTCGATGCTGATAATCCTGCTTTCAATGGTGCCGTTCGTGCTTGTGTTTGAGAAACGGCGGCCAAAGGCACGGGAGCTCGTCTTGATTGCCGTAATGACGGCTATAGCAGTCGCGGGACGCGCGGCATTTTACTTGGTACCGCAGTTCAAACCGATAGCGGCGATAGTCATCATAACCGGCGTTTCACTCGGCAGCGAAGCGGGCTTCCTGACGGGCGCGCTCACGGCGTTCGTGTCAAACATGTTCTTCGGACAAGGTCCATGGACCCCATGGCAGATGTTCGCGCTTGGGATACTGGGCTTCCTTTCGGGTTTGATATTCCGAAAGGAAATTAAGACGAAGTTTCAGCTTATAATGCTTTGCGTCTACGGTGCATTCGTTACGTTCGCTGTTTACGGAGTGATTGCGGATACATCTTCCTTCTTTATGAACGGTTCGCAGCCTACTTGGGCGGCACTTCTCTCCGTCTATGCTTCGGGCGTGGTGTTCAATGCTATACATGCCGCATCGACATTCGTATTTCTATTCGTTCTGACAAAACCTTTTTTAAATAAAATCAAGCGAATAAAAATAAAATACGGATTGAACGAGTGAAGAAAACAGGACAAAGCATCCATTGCGGTTTGAATAGCGATCCGAATTCGAGTTTGCAAATACATATAAATGCTCCCCGACCAAAATTAGGCCGGGGAGTTTTTTAAGGAATATCAAATTGAATTCAGATTACATCGTTACAGTGACGAACCTAAGTACAAACAGTGCAGCGATGATTGTGACGGGGATATCCTTCTTCTGATACTTTCCGGAGAACAGCGTGATGAGCACATATGCAATAGCACCGATACCGATACCGTTCGAGATGGAATACGTCAAGGGCATCATTATGAGTGCCAGGAACGCAGGAACTGCGCTGCGCATATCCTTCATATCAACCTTTGCAAAGCCGCTAAGCATCAGAACACCGACGTAAATGAGCGCAGGTGCCGTTGCGCAGGAGGGAACGAGGGAAGCAAGGGGGCTGAGGAACAGACACGCTGCAAAGCAGATGGAGACTACCAGCGAAGTGAGACCCGTGCGACCGCCGGCAGCAACGCCGGAAGCCGATTCAACGAAAGTGGTGCAAGTGGATGTACCGCAGACAGCGCCTGCAACGGTAGCGATGGAGTCGCTCGTCATGCACTTGTTGACATTGATGGGGTCGCCATTCTCATCGAGCATATCCGCTTGGGAAGCCGTGCCGTAGAGCGTTCCGATGGTATCGAACATATCTACAAGGCAGAAAGTAATGATGAGCATGATTGCGGAGAAGATACCGCCTATGGTCTCACCGGTGAACGCATCCGCCCAAGCAGTGCCGTGGAATACGCCGGTAATACCGATGGAGCCGAAATCTTTGAAGGTCTGACCGATCTGCCCCATATCAAAGGCAGGGGTGGTTCCGGTCGTGATGTAGTAAGCAACGGTAATCACCACGATGCTGATGAGGACGGAACCCTTAACGCGGTATTTTTGAAGCACTGCGATGAGCAAAAAGCCCGCGATTGCCAGAATAGCGGGGAGAACCGTAATGAAGCCCTCACCTGCGATCGCGCCGTGGATGTCAACAAACTGGACAAGCGTATATTCGTTCGCTTGAAGAATACCTGCGTTCTGGAAGCCGAGGAATGCGATGAAGAGTCCTATGCCCGCGGGGATCGCCTTTTTCAGACAATCAGGGAGCGCTTTTGCTATCTTGGATCGCAGACCTGAGATGGATAGGAGCATGAAAATGATGCCGGATACAAGAATAATTACAAGACCTGATTGATAGCCACGAATCAAGCCGTTGCCGTCATTGCCCGCAATGACGTGGGGTAGAATGAATGAAACAAAGAAGAAGGAATTTAGGCCCATGCCGCAAGCTTGGGCAAACGGCATTTTGGCATAAAACGCCATGAGCAATGTGCCGATGATCGCCGCCAGTATGGAGGCAACGTACACAGCGTTCCAGATCTGTTGAAAAGCTGGGTCGGCGCCCGCAGCCAGATGGTTGAAACCCACGATTTGGTTCGGGTTCGTGACCACAATGTATGCCATCGCGAAGAAAGTCGTCAAACCGGCGATAATCTCCGTGCGTACATTGGAGCCGCGTTCCGAAACTTTGAAGAATTTGTTCAAAATCTTCACACTCCTTACAATAAATTCTGTTAACTCCATTAATTCCCGGAGTTACATGTATAGTATACAGTACAGGGCATAAAAAAGCAACAGAAAATGCAAGAAAATGCCACATTTATTTATTGTGATATAACATATAACGTATGTTAGAGCATAGGATGATGAAAAATAAACAGCCATTTTTTATAAAAACAACATAAACGACTGGATTGAGGACTGTCGCCAAATAAAGCATTTGCTAACATCAATGGTTTGGATTATAATAAAGGCAATAAGAGAGACGCGGATAGGTTCCGCGTGAAAACAAAGGAGCAACAAAACATGGACGAGAAGAAAGAATACCGACAGGCCTATTTGACCGGTGAGCGAGCGCTTTTTCAAGGAAAAAACCTTCGGATCGTTGATACCATCTTTGCTGATGGGGAATCCCCTTTGAAGGAAAGCCATGATATCGAGCTGATCGGCAGTATGTTCAAATGGAAATATCCCCTCTGGTACTCTGAGAACATCACCGTAAAAAACTGCACATGGTTTGAGATGGGGCGTTCGGGCGTGTGGTACACCAAGCATATCACGGTTGAGGATTCAGCCATTGAAGCACCGAAAAACTTTAGGCGTTGTGAAGATGTGGTGCTGCGAAATGTCACGCTGCCCAATGCGGCGGAGACCTTCTGGAGCTGCAACGGAATCAATCTTCAAAACGTTACAGCCAAAGGCGATTATTTTGGAATGAACAGCCAAAACATTAGAATCTCAAATTTAACGCTGTACGGGAATTATTCCTTCGATGGCGCGAAAAATGTAGAGATTCGCAATTCGCATCTGCTTTCTAAGGATGCGTTCTGGAACACTGAGAACGTGACGGTGTATGATTCATGCATTTACGGAGAGTATCTTGGCTGGAACGCAAAGAACCTGACGCTTATCAACTGCACGATCGAAAGTCTGCAGGGCTTGTGCTATATTGAAAACCTTGTTATGAAGAACTGCAAGCTTATTAATACGACCCTTGCCTTTGAATACTCCACCGTAGATGCGGACATCGTCGGGAAAATCGACAGCGTTCTGAATCCGTCGGGCGGTGTGATTAGAGCCGACTCCATCGCTGAACTGATAATCGAAAAGGACAAGGTGGATCCCGATAAAACTAAAATCATCTATAGGTAAAATCGGTCGGAAATTCCAACGGAAGCTGACGGAGGATACGCTATGAAATACGATTTTGATACGCCTATTGATAGAAGAAATACGAATTCCCTGAAATGGGACATTGCCGAAAATGAGCTTCCCATGTGGGTTGCGGATATGGATTTTAAGGCAGCTCCTGAGATTCAGGAGGCCATTCAGAAACGAGCCGCACACGGGGTCTTTGGATACTCCATAATTCCTGACGACTGGCATAAGGCATACGCTGGTTGGTGGCAAAGGCGGCATAGTTTCACCATACAGAATGATTGGTTGGTTTTCTGTACGGGTGTCGTTCCTGCAATTTCCAGCGTGGTACGCAAGCTCACGACTCCTGCCGAAAAGGTGTTGATACAAACACCGGTCTATAACATCTTCTTCAATTCAATTCTGAACAATGGTCGGCAGGTTCTTGAAAGCAGCTTAAAATATAGTGACGGTCAGTATGAGATCGACTTTGAAGATTTGGAACGGAAGCTTTCAGACCCGCAGACTTCTCTGATGATACTATGCAATCCGCACAATCCAGTAGGGAAAATATGGGACAAGGAAACGCTGCAAAGAATCGGAGAACTGTGCTGGGAACACCATGTAGTTGTGATTTCCGATGAGATCCACTGCGACCTTACCGATCCCGGGATGGAATACATCCCATTCGCGTCCGTATCGGAGAAATGCAGGGAAAATAGCATCACCTGCATCGCACCGACAAAAGCGTTTAATCTCGCGGGTATGCAAACGGCGGCGGTGATGATACCAAATTCTTCCCTGCGGCATAAGGTTTGGCGTGCGCTCAATACGGATGAGGTGGCGGAACCGAACGCCTTCGCCGTAGACGCCGCAATTGCTGCATTCACGGAAGGCGAAGCTTGGCTTGATGAGCTTCGGAAGTACATTTTTGAAAATAAAAAATGGGCTGTCGCGTTTATGCACGAAAGAATTCCCAATGTAAGGGTATTGCCATCCAATGCTACATATTTATTATGGCTTGACTGTTCGAGCTTAGCGGGTTCTGCGCTTGAAATAGCAAGTTACATCAGAAAAAAGACAGGACTGTATCTTTCCGAGGGCAGCCAATATGGGCGCACGGGCGAAAACTTCCTGCGCATGAACATTGCTTGCCCGCGCTCCACGTTGGAGGATGGAATGCAACGCCTGTATGAGGGAATTGTGTCCTACGAGGAAACAGGCAAATTATAAACAATTTAAAACAGATAAAACTAAAAACTCAAGTTTTGGGGCACCCTCCGCAAAGAAGGTGCCTCGATATTATATACAAGCCTGTCAAGCTGTGGACACTCATCAAATTGCTCCGCAGATTTCCATCGGTGCTTTCGCGTCCTACTGTTCGCCGAGGGGCAGCGGAATGATTCCATGCGCCAATTTGGTATAAAGAATTCGATATACGCTCTCGTCTATGCGTTTTTCGGTGAGCTCTCCGCTTTTTACCGCATCCAAAATGCCGTTCACCGCATCGCCTATATTCGCAGGCATGAGGATGATATCCGCTCCGGCCTGAATCGCCTGCACTGCCGCATCCACTGAAGAAAAGCGGTTTGTGATCGCCTCCATTACCATGGAATCGGTGATGATCAGGCCGTCAAAACCCAACTGTTCACGGAGGATTCCGGTGGTGATCTCGTAGGACAGACTGGCAGGCGTGTCATTCCCGATTACGTTAGGAAGGGAAATATGCCCAATCATAATCATGTCAGCTCCCGCAGCAATTCCGTATTGAAATGGTAAAAACTCACAGTTCCAAAGCTCTTCAATTGTCTTGTTGCTGGAGGCTACGCCATAATGGCTGTCCGTCTCGGTGTCTCCGTGACCCGGGAAATGCTTTAGCGTGCAAAGCACGCCGCTTTCCTTAAAACCCGACACACAGGCGGCCACCATGTTGGCGGCAATTTGCGGATTGCTGCTGAACGACCGATTGGCAATTACAGGATTATTTGGGTTTGAATTTACGTCGGCTACCGGAGCAAAGTTCAGGTTGAATCCAAACTGCCTAAGCTCATTTCCAATCGTCAGACCAACATTCAGTGCATTCTCCGTGTCACCGGATGCGCCAATCCTTCCCATAGGAGGGAAAACGGTGGTTCCCATCTTCGGATTATTTCCCAATCGTGCGACTATGCCGCCCTCCTCATCCACAGCAATGAAAAGACCAAGGCGGGAAGAAGCCTGCAAGTCCTCAATCAACCTGGTTATCTGCTCAGGAGTTTGGATATTGCCGGAAAAGAAACTCACACCTCCCACCGGATGGCGTTGAAGGGCTGTCTGGGCGGCTGGTTCCGCCTGCGTGACCGTCCCGCTTACATCACAGAGTTGTTCCGGCGTGACGATAAATAATTGATATATCTTTTCCTCTATGGACATGCTATTAAGCAGCGACTGTGCCACACTGTCCAACGGGTTTGGCGTGCGCTCCGGTTCCTTTGATTCTGCCGGCACATTCGAAGACGTAGGATTTAACGCATCGGGCAATGCCGATTCAACAAGCCCCGTCCCTGCCGGGGGTTCTGATTCGGCTTCCCCACTCCCCGGTTTATCCTGCCGCGCAGTCCCAAAGCACCCCATAGCCACCGCAGTAATGACTGCCAGCACCACCGGAACCAATACGATCGGCAGCAGCCGACTTTTTATTTTTCGGTGCCTGTGCGTTTGTTGTCTGCCGCTGTTTTTTGACAATGCCATTCTATTGCTCCTATGCAGTCCGCACCCGCCGCACCGGAGTCGGCTTTATGCGGAAATGATACTTATTTATGGAAAAATTGTTTAATGGTGTGATCTTACTGCACAATTTTTAATCACGTTTGAATGAAAAATCCCAAAGGGAGACGACTTCTTTGCGAAGCGTCCCCCTTAGCGGGAGTTTTTCTGTATTTTTTACATATTAGCCTTTTAACGCCTCATACACGGCAACCGCAACAGCAACGGTAGCACCTACCATAGGATTATTGCCCATGCCGATCAAGCCCATCATATCGACGTGCGCGGGGACGGAGCTGCTGCCCGCGAACTGCGCGTCGGAGTGCATCCTGCCCATCGTATCGGTAAGGCCATAGCTTGCAGGACCCGCCGCCATATTATCGGGATGGAGGGTTCGCCCCGTGCCGCCGCCCGAAGCAACGGAGAAATACTGCTTGCCCTGCTCGACGCACCATTTCTTATAAGTTCCGGCAACGGGGTGTTGGAAGCGCGTGGGATTGGTGGAATTGCCGGTGATTGAGACATCGACCTGTTCATAGCGCATGATAGCAACGCCTTCGTTCACGTCATCCGCGCCGTAGCAGCGAACCTTTGAACGCTCACCGTTGCTGAATGCTTTTTCGCTGACGATATTCAGCTTGTCATTGAACTGGTCATAATCCGTCTCGACAAAGGTAAAGCCGTTGATGCGGGAGATTATGTATGCCGCGTCCTTGCCCAAACCGTTGAGAATGACCTTGAGCGGCTGATTGCGTACCTTATTGGCGGTTTTCGCAATGCCTATTGCACCTTCCGCTGCCGCAAAGCTCTCGTGGCCCGCGAGAAAAGCAAAGCATTTGGTTTCTTCGCGCAGGAGCATTGCGCCGAGGTTTCCGTGGCCGAGACCGACTTTGCGCTGAGCCGCAACGGAACCTGGGATACAGAAGGACTGCAAACCAATGCCGATGGCTTCGGCGGCTTCGGCGGCAGTATTAACGCCCTTCTTGATAGCGATGGCAGCGCCTACGGTGTATGCCCAAACCGCGTTTTCAAAAGCGATGGGTTGTATGCCGTGAACGATCTCTCTTACGTCAATGCCCTTTGCGGAAACGATTTCAGCGGCCTCTTCAATGTTCGCAATGCCGTATTCGGAAAGAACGGCGTCGATTGAATCTATTCTTCTGCTGTAGCCTTCAAAATTAACCATAATCATTACCATAGCTTTCGCGCAGCGAAAGCTTCCTTTCAGTGAGAATTGTGGCTGGTTTTGTGAAACAAAATCGATGGCGCGGCGTCATCGAAAGCCACAAAACCGTGTTTGAAAAATTTATTTTTCAAACTTCACTCATGCCTTGGGTCGATAACCTTTGCTGCTTCATCGAACCGTCCATACGTTCCGGTAAACTTAGCATAAGCATCGTTGGGCGTTGCACCCTTTGCAATGGCTTCCATCATTTTGCCAAGGTTGACATACTGGTAACCGATGATTTCATTACCCTCGTCAAGTGCGAGCTTGGTGATATAGCCCTCGGTCAGGTCGAGATAGCGCGCGCCCTTCGCTCTGGTGCTGTAAGTGGTGCCCACCATGCTGCGAAGTCCCTTGCCCAGATCCTCTAAGCCCGAACCGATGGAAAGACCGTCCTCGGAGAATGCGCTTTGGCTTCTGCCATATACGATTTGAAGGAACAGCTCACGCATCGCGGTGTTGATAGCATCGCATACAAGGTCGGTATTGAGTGCCTCAAGTATGGTTTTGCCGGGCAGAACTTCTGCTGCCATTGCGGCGGAATGGGTCATGCCGCTGCATCCTATGGTCTCGACAAGCGCTTCTTCTATAATTCCGTCTTTGATATTGAGGGTAAGCTTACACGCTCCCTGCTGCGGTGCGCACCAGCCAACACCGTGAGTAAAACCGCTTATATCGGAGATTTGCTTTGCCTTTACCCATTTTCCCTCCTCGGGGATGGGGGCGGGCTCGTGTACCGCGCCTTTGCATACGCAGCACATGTTTTTTACCTCATGTGTGTATTCCATTCTGGTATCCTTTCCCAATTTCACATATGCGCATTATTATATCATATTTTAACCGGAATTCAAGGGCACGATGCAAGGTTATCTACGGCGGTCAAATCGTAATCCTATACGACCTGACCGCCTGCGGTCAGCTTAATACTCTTTAAGCAGTTTCCGGAGAACATATCCTTTAACATTGGAAGGGATACCATCCAATTCCAGCATTTCTCGCGCTTCTTTTTGTATACTGTCCGCTTCCGACAACCTATCAAGGCGCATACAGCATTCGTATAGTTCCGCTAATGAAAGGATTAAGCCTATGGGCTCTCGAACTTCTCGATAGAGCTTTTCTGCCGTTCTATAGTGCGTATATGCTTGTTCCGGTTGTCCGTGTATTCTCTGCAAATCTCCACGGGATCTCAGCAGGTTGGCAAGGCCGAGATTGGAGCGTTCCTGCCTGTATAGAGGTTCGGCACTGTCAAATGCCTCCTTCGCTCTATTCACATCGCCAAGCCGACTCAGAAGACACCCACGGGATCTCAGCAGATTGGCAAGGCCGACATTGGCGCGCTCCTGCCTGAATAACGGTTCGGCGATGTTATATGCTTTTTTCGCCCCATCCACATCGTTAAGTTGACTCAGAAGATTTCCACGTGATAGCAACAGATAGGCAAGGCTGAGATTGTGGCGCTCTTGCCTGTATAACGGTTCTGCGCTGTCATAGGCTGCTTTCGCTCCATCCAAATCGCCAAGTAGACGAAGGAGATCCCCACGGGATAGCAGCAGATGGGCAAGGTCGAGATTGGCACGCTCCTGCTTGTATAACGGTTCTGCGCTATCATAGGCTTTTTTCGCTCCATCCAAATCGCCAAGTCTACGAAGAAGATCCCCACGGGATTGCAGGAGATTGGCAAGGCCGAGATTGGCGCGCTCCTGCCTGTATAACGGTTCTGCGCTGTCATAGGCTTCTTTCGCTCCATC
>JAFLSU010000001.1:0-41189 GCA_022510765.1 Christensenellaceae bacterium | reverse complement strand
AACGGTTCTGCGCTGTCATAGGCTTCTTTCGCTCCATCCACATCGCCAAGCCTACGAAGAAGATCCCCATAATCCTCCAAAACTGTGGCATATATAAGCGATGAGCTATGCTCCTTATAATAAGATTTTAACTCTTCTAAAAGCGTTACGGATTCTATGGAAAACTGATAATAATTTCGTGCCTTTAAAACAATACTGTTAAGGTATTGATGAGCTGAACTCGCTTCATACGTCATTAGCTGCTTCATAACGTAGAAAATTTGCGGAGCAAGGTCAACCGCCAGCTGATGCTGAATCATCCGATCGGCGGATGAAAGCTCATTTGATGAATCCAATAGTTTTTCTATGTATTTAGCCCACCGAATCAGGCAGTCTTCCTGTATCTGCTTGTCCGATTTAATAAGCTTGTCGAATTGTTTTTTCACCGGCAAAAGCATGGAGACAGATTTACGTTCGCTGCCGGTATTAGTCAAGCTTGCCTTTCTAAGAAGTTTCGACCCCTTTCGCCATATTTCGTCAGCAATATCTCCACGCAGCTCCTGTAAAACATCATACGGTATTGCGCCAACGCTATAGTAGTGCAGACCCCATTGGATAACTGCTGCACGGTTGTCTTTTATGGCATTCCAGGACATTTGCATCGCGATTGCAAGATTCTTATGCTGCTCGTGTCCGCCAGGAATATCCTGCTCCGCATTTTCCCATCGGTTTTTGATGTAATCAAGATGAATATCCTCATCATGTGCTTGAGAGGCGGTAAGGACTATTGCCAATGGGTGATCCTCAAGCTGCTTTATCAGGTAGTCAAACGTTTCGCGTTCGCTTTCAGCGATGTCTCTACCTAAAACTTCGCAGAACAGCTTTCGGCTGTTCAAACCATCCAACTCTTTAATTTCAAAGGGCTTCACGCTTGCGCTCGGCAGGTTTGGTGCATCCTCACGGCTGGAAACCAAAAGCCTTACCTTATTCGCGATCAGAGATTTCATCCATTTGATAAGCTCGTCATCCTCATTCCGATTTTCTGAGCCGTACCAAATATCCTCCCAGTTGTCAAAATAGAGCGCACAGCGATGGCTACTGTTTGCATATTTCTCTATCAATCGCTCCTTAAGGTATTGACCTGTCTCTTTGATGCCGATACCATCTATCGAAATACCCGTCTCGTCAGCAACCGTTTGATAAAAGGCTGGAAGGTTATCAACTTCGGTGATATCGATATAAGGCATTTCAAAATCTTTTAGCTTTGCACGAACCGCCCTGCACACCTCGGTTTTACCGATGCCGCCTGTACCCCACACCCATGCACAGGTTGGGACGCTCCCTGATAGCTTATCGGCAATGTCTTTCACAACATCGTCCCTGCCGAGCAGAGTATGCAGCGGCGTATACCTGTCATCTTCACCAATCGTTGACCGAGTTACGCCAATATCTTCAGCAAGCTTGGAAAAGAATGCGCTCAACGCTTCGGTATGATGATTACCGCATGGATACCAGATGACTTTGATTCTGAGCGTTTCATAAAGCTCATTAATTCTACTCCGCAGCACACTTTTCAGTTTTCCATCATCACGCAAATGCGGTTTATATGGCTCTGCTTCATTTTCTGTTTCATCGGGAAGGGACAGGAGAGCGAAATTAACACCGCTGTCCGCGCAGCTTTTTATCACATGATATGTACGGTCAGTGTTCAGGCTGCATCCGAGAAACAGTGCCGGATTGTGTTTCAGAATCTTCGCTAAAGCTTCTGGCATCGGTTTGTTCATATCCGGCTCTAAAGGATTATCTCCATACGTTTTATTGTATGCGTCCTTTGTTAATACAAGCTCCTGCCAATAGTTTACATCGCCATGCAGTTTCACCAAAACGGATCCTTGGGCGCGTAATTCTTGCTCTATCCGTTCGCACTGATGCGGCAGCAACAGCATAGGCTGTTCCATGTCATTTAGTTCAAACAAATGCTCAATGGCATGGTCAAAGTTTGTGGTTATGATCGCACCGCGAAATATCTGTGGTATAAGCTCTTGATACTGGGGTCGCTTGCTTGATTTTTTTCTTGCTATTTCCGGATCAAACTTTTTCCGAAGAAAATCCAGAAATCTTTTTTTGCCATATTCTTCCTCAATGAGCGATGCTGCATCCTCATATTTGTATTCTTTCAGCAGATTGTCAACCTCATCTTCCAATCCCGTGCCTTTTGCCATATCGGTCAGCAATTTCCCCCATAGCGGATATGCCCAACACGATAGTCCCGCGCCAATTATAGGGGTTAAATTATGCCTCTTTAATTTTTTGACAAGCTCATCGTAAACGGCTTTATTGCTGTCCAACTCATTTACATAATAACAGCCCATTAACTCATCAAAGGTCACACTCAACACCTCCGCCTGAAAAATACAGTTTTACAAAATATTCCATAAATATTATACAAGCATAAACGACAAGAATCAACAGGATTGTTAAATCAAATGCGAGTATGCAGCCGGAGCATCGGGATCCACTATGCATAATAGGAAAGAATTAAGTTTTAATAAAAATCAATAAAAAACACTTGACTTTTGATTAATGGGTGTTATAATGGTCTTATCAAACAAGGAGGTTATTCTATGAACCAAAAGAATTTAGCCGTTTGGCTGAAGACAATTATCGGCTGCACCGCGTTGATAGGGCTGTTTGTGTATGGCTTCGTTATACCCATCTTTATTGGGAAATGGTATTTCGTTGCGAATTACCCTGAACTTTCGTCCGCCTATGTACCTTGGATCATATTCATCAGCATCAGCGCGCTACCCTGCTTCATGGCACTCATTAGGGCTTGGCAGATTGCGACGGAAATCGGCAGGGACAACTCTTTTTCCAGCATCAACGCACGGCATATGCGTCAGATTTCTTTGTACGCGATGATCGACAGCGCATATTTCTTTATCGGAAACATCGTCATGCTCTTCCTTAATATGCATCATCCGGGATTCGTTATCGTCGCGCTGTTCATCGTGCTCGCAGGAATAATAATAGCTGTCGCTGCGGCATGCCTTGCGCATTTAATAGATAAAGCGGCTGTCATTCGTGAAGAAAACGAAAGCTTTGTTTGAGGTGCCGAATGGGAGAGATCATTATTAACATCGATGTTATGCTTGCAAAAAGAAAGATGAGCGTAACTGCACTATCGGAGAAGCTCGGAATTTCGCTCGTGAACACTTCGGTTTTGAAGAACGGAAGGGCGAAGGGCATAAAGTTCGAGACGCTTGCAAAGCTATGCAGCATACTTGATTGTCAGCCGGGGGACTTGCTTGAGTATCGTGAAAGTAGGAGTGTGAGCCACGAAAGCTAAGCTCGCTTTAAAATAATTAAAACGTCGTTATCTCCATTTTATTCTAAACTGATTCGGAAATTTGCTTCTTTTGGCAGTTTCCGATTCGGTTTTTTTATGATATAATAGCGACCATCACGCGCAAAGGAGCTTGTGTGAAGGTAAATAGGAATACAATTATCAAGATCGCCATTGATGTAGGGGCTATTGCAATAGTCCTGTTCCTGTTGTACCTGGCGCTAAAGAGCGTACTTCCAGGTTTTGTTGAGGTGCTTGCGGAGGGAGATCAGGGTGACGTGCAGGAATATTTGCGCAGATTCAATGATTTTGGCGGATATGCGGTCGGATTCTTCCTACAGTTCATTCAAATCATCACGATCCTTTTGCCGAGCGTGCCCATACAGGTTGCCGTTGGCATAATTTTCGGCACATGGCGGGGTTTTCTTGTCTGTTATACAGGCTACGTCAGCGCAAACGCGGCGATATTCTTCTTTTCGCGCAAATTGGGTGCGGGGCTTGAAAAACTGCTTCCGAGTAGGCATGCTTCAAGCAAGCATCAGGGCATGATACTGCACTCGGAACATCCCGCATTCATGGTATTCTTGGCTTCGATAATGCCGCTTATCCCAAACGGTTTGATTCCGTATATCGCATCTAAAACCGAGGTAAAGTTCGGCGCTTTCATGCTCGCTGTCGCAACCGGCTGCATTCCGACGGTGCTTACGCTTTGTGCGGTCGGAGATCAGATAAATTCGGGCGATTGGCTATCCGCTGCAATCTATGTTCTGCCGTTATTCATTTTCGTAGGCATCATGTTCTGGCAGCAAAAGAACCTTACCAACCTGTATTCAAAGGGTATGAAAAAAATACGCGCATATATGGAGAAAAAACGCGCCTGCGAAAAGACCGAAGATAACGAACAATCAGGCGGTGCAGATGATTGATTCCATACGATGCGCGCAAATGGCATATTTCGCTTAAGTATTCGTTAAATCGACAATCTTACATTTGTTGTGCGTACAGCCTGAATCCGCACTTCCCGAGGCGCAATAAGCCTTGAAGCAAAGCGTTGACCGTACATGGATTGAATGCTCTCCACCTGATCGTCGTCAGCTCCAATGTTCAGATTAGTAGCAAACGCAGTTGCCTTATTCGAATCCTGGCGCTGGCAGAGTACTGAGAGTAGGGTCTCTATAGTAATATTCTGTATCATTGGCTCGGTGCCTAGGTCATCGATTATCAAAAAATCCGGAAGAAGATAGTCGGGACGCTCGTCGGGATCAGCCTTTAATGTATCAAGCGTTAGCTGGATCAGTTTATACGCACTGATTTTAAGCACGGAGAACCCGCGCTCCAGCAGCTTAACCCCAATGCAATTAAGAAGATAAGTCTTTCCGACACCGGGTTCACCAAAATACAGCAGATCACGTTTTTCGCAATTTGGAAAGCTGCTAGCATATTCCTCCGCCAAGTCACGGATCTTGCTCATTGCGTTACGGTCGCGTTGATTCCTTTGCAGATCGAGATTAAAATTATTAAAGGATTCATTAGGATTAAGACCTGAATCCTCAAATGCTGTGTTTATTGCAAGCTGAATGACGCATCTGCACAGTTCCTTTCCAATGCGACCCGTATCTTTGCAAACAGAACAAACGTATTGTTTGTCCAGGTAGTCTATCGAATAACCATTGCGGGTAAGAATAATGTTTCGCTCTTCACGCAGCTTGTCGATGAGCGAAGTAGCAATCTTGATTATTTCATCAGGGTTGTCTGCCGCCATGGACTGGCGTCCCATATCAAGCGCAATGGCTTTCATCTTGGCATCGATACGGAGTATTTCGGGTACGCGCAGATATACTTCCTGTTTGCGCTCATGCTCAATTTTGCGCATCCGCCTTCTGCGTTCCGAGATTTCGTTATTAAGCACCTTGATAAAGTTTTGTGATTTAATCCTCATAAATGCTTTCCCCTGTATCTATACCAAGCTCACGAAGCTGTTCCGCCGTGTACTTGTTTTGCTTGTAATTCAATGCGCGGTTCACGGATTTACCCTTCGATGCAGGACGCAGCTTAACGCGATTTTCGTAATCCTCCTTTGCGGCGGAGAGATCGACAATACCCGTGGAATGCCAATCGGTAAGCAGCTTTTTTATCTCGGCAAAAGGATGCGTCCTATCGGCCGAAAGCTCGGCCGCATAAAGGATAAGCTCCGTACTCATATGCCAATCCTTGTACCAAAGCTCAAACTGCGCCCGGTCGAGTGAGCTGACATTTCGTTTTAGTCCTGCGCGGGCAAAGGTGCGTCGTGCAATCTCAACAAGCATATCCTGCTCCTTAATAAGCGCGTTGATGCTGTCCGGAGATACGCTACCAGATTCATGGTATTTTTCGAGGATAGCATCGAGATACTTAAAATTTGGCTTGTCGCTTGCAATAACATGACCGCAGGCTATATCGATCGACTCCTTTGAAAAACCCCATTCCTTAGTCCACTTTTCGTAGAGTGCAAGCTCATCCTCGGTGGGTCTGCGCCCTGTGCGCCAGCGCTTCAGTATCGCCGATGCATCGGACGCAAGCTCATTCTCAGTGGTGAAGCTGTCATGCACCGCATCATACGTTAATTGATTATCGGCGGCAAGACGCTTGGCAACGGAATCCATATAGTTAATATGAACACGGCTTCCTTTGATTTCAATGCAGTGACGCACGATCTCAACGGCAGCATCCTCGTCAAAACCAAATACTTCGATCCAATCATAGATACGCTGCATTTCATTGCCGCTCAGATTCCTTGTGCCAAGCACCAATTGAAGCACCTTAACAAACTCGGCATATCGTCCGTAATCCAATTGCGATCCATTTGCGCACGAGATCGCATTGCGAAGATTTAAGTATTGAACATTGAGTGCTTCACCCTCAAGAATGCGAACGATGCCCTGCTTTTGCCAGTACCTGAACGCATCGGTAATCTCATCTTTACTAAGTCCAAGCGCGTTTTCGATCGAAGTGATCCGTTCAGTCGGCATCATGGTCTGCATAAGCCCATAGAGATAAACCTTAACGGCATTCTCGGGCGCGGAAGGCATGAGCTCGCTTATAAAAAGGTTATCAACAGCCGTGGAATCGAACAGCTGTGGTTCTCTTGTAATTATGGTTTCCGACAAGAAAAAGTCCCCCTTTGAGGTATCCGCATGCTGTGCCTCGGCTCACTTCGCGCTTCGCAGTTATGTGCATAGCAAGTACCTTAGATCGATTTTATCATCTTGCGCATGGGCTGTCAATCGATTAGAGCGGAGGGTTTGGAGTTATCAAACACTGCTTTAACACCATATCTTGCGATGTCAAAAGCCATTGATTTCTTTACATACTCGTGTATAATTGTCGTATTGCGCTCAAAAACGGACTGAATGAAGTTTCATGAGCATTGTAAAGGAGAGAGAATGAGCAATTACATCTGTCTTGCACCAAACGGCGACGGCTGGATGAATCTCGCCCGGGATAACTACTTTCTGCAAAACGTTGGGAAGGATGATATCATCCTGTACTTCTATGTCAATACGAATTCAGTAATAATAGGCAGGAATCAGAATGCATGGAAGGAATGCAATTTGGGAGCGATGGAAAGTGATGGTGTGCGCCTCGTAAGAAGGCATACGGGCGGCGGCGCGGTCTATCATGACACAGGAAATCTTAATTTTTCTTTCATCATGAATGAAAAAAACTATGACCTGAACAGGCAGCTCAATGTGATAACAAGAGCAGTATCGAGACTTGGGCTTACCGCTGAGCTCTCCGGTCGAAACGATATACTTATCGACGGAAAAAAGTTTTCAGGCAATGCATTTGGACTTGCGAAGGGAAATCGTTCGCATCACGGCACCATCCTTGTCGATACGGATCTATCAAAACTGCCAAACTACCTGAACGTTTCGCAGGCAAAGATCAGATCAAAGGGTATCGACTCCGTTCGTGCAAGGGTTTGCAATCTATCCGATTTTGCACAGGGGATCACGGTGGAAAAAGTACGCAAGCTCGTTATAGAAAGCTTCATTGAGGAGTATGGGTTCGTGAGTGAGTATGCATTTTCAGGGGAAGCGCTTTCCGAGATAGAAAAGGGTTATGAGGTGCAAAGATCATGGGAGTGGAGGCTTGGGAAGTCACCCGAGTTCGATTATGTGATTGACAACCGCTTCTCGTTCGGTGAAATGCAGATCCATTTGAACCTGAAGGACGGATACATCAAGGAAGCAAAGGTCTACTCGGATGCTCTTGATGTTTCGCTTGCCGATACGGTTACAGAGTGCCTATTCGGATGCCGATTCGAGCAGGAAGCGATGAAAAAACGCCTGCTTTCCATAGCCGATTCCGAGGTAGGGCAAGAGATATTAGAATACATAAATAAAATATATCTATAGTTTTGCAGATTCATATCATAAAGTCTTCTGACAAGAGGTCTGTAGTAATGCGTTCATCACTTGAGCTTATTCCAAAGCTCCGATGCGGCCTTGCAGATCTCTTTGTTCATGGACTCCTCGTCCACAAAGAGCAGTTTTCGATCCCTCATCAGGAGCTTGCCGCCGATCATGTTGAGTATGCACTGTTTACCGCTCATACCGAACATGATATGTTCATCGGCATTAACTTCGGAGAATGGGGTATACGGGATGTAATCCATAACAATGATGTCTGCCGCGGCTCCCGCCTTGAGTATGCCGAGCTCGGTGTTGAAAAAGCGTGAAGCAATCCTGCGATTGCCGTCAAACAGCATGGAAGTTGCTTCGTCAAAACCGGCATTGGGCAGTTTCGTGTCATGACGCTGTATGGCAAGTGACGCTTTAAGGCTCTCGAGCATATCGCTTGTTACGGCATCGGTACCCAGTCCAAGCGTGATACCATTCCTGTGCATTTGACGGATGGGTGCGCATCCAACTGCGTTTAACATATTGGATTGCGGATTGTTGATAACCATGCTGTCGGTGGATTTGATCAGCTCAATCTCCCCATCATTGACGTTCGTGCAATGGACGAGCAGTGTTTTGCTCCCAAGGATGCCCATATCATTAAGACGGCGAATCGGACGAACGCCATATTTTTGAATCGAGTCACAAAGATCGTAAACCCCTTCGGAAACATGAATATGGAATCCCATGCGTCCGTTGTTTTTTGAAACGCATTTTTGCAGCGTTCGGTTTGAAAGGGTAAAGGATGCGTGAAGACCGAATGACGCCTTTATGTAGTTGCTGTTAAGGGAGTTTGCGTATTCAAAAAACTCAAGGTTTTCCGAAATTGCCTCATCACATTTTTCTTTACCTTCGCGATCACTGGTTTCATAGCAAAGGCAGGCTCTGATGCCGCAGCTTCGTACTACGGATGCGATCGTCATAAGGCTGCCGCAGGGCTGAAAATTACTCGCGTGATGATCGAAAAGTGTCGTGACCCCGTTCTTAATGCTGTCTATTATGGTCGCATAGGCGGACATCCTGTCCATATGAAGGGTGAGATTGCGGTCGATCCGCCACCATACACCATTCAAAATCTCATAAAACTCCGTAGGATTGTAGTAGGGTATGTTCAGCCCCTTCGCAAGCGCCCTGCAGCAATGCGTATGCGCGTTGATAAGCCCGGGCATGATGACTCCGTGTGACGCGTCGATAAATTCAGCTTCAGGATACTTCTCGGCAAGTGCATCGGTCTCGCCGATCTCGACGATAAGCTCGCCATCCGTAACCACTCCTCCGTTTTCGATATATGGAAGCTCGGGGTCGCGTGTAAGTAATCTTCCGTTTCCAATCAGGTACATTTGCGTCAAACTCCTTGCCCCGGGATGATTTTACTCATTATATCCTATCGATTGCATGAGGGCAAGGTATTGAGTGATGATTTGGCATTGCAGATACTTAAGCTTTCCGCTCATTTCCACACGGTTGTCGGTGTCGGCGGACACGAATGTGGTGATTGCGCCCGTTACCTCCATGTAGTAATCATCGAGCGCACTGATAAGCCCGCTCTCCTCGGTTATCCCGGAGAGAGCACCTCTAATGCTCTTTACATTTGCAAGCATTTCATTGCCAATGGCCTTTCCGTAATCGATGCTGCGCTCCTCAGAATCAAAGCCGATGACCTCCTCATTAATATCGTCGATCAGGCTATGCGCAAAGTTAATGGCGGTACGTATGCTTTCCATTTTTTCTGCATCGGCAGTAACCGTGAGTTCCACCGCGTCGGCTCTAAGATTATAGATGGTGCATTCGTAGCCCTGATCGTTCAATCTGGCGCTGACGCTCTTTGCAGCGGCCTCAGTATTATAAGCCGAAGCAAAAACACGAATGTTTTGTCCGTCAAAGTATTCATATCCCGCAGCGCCGAGGGACTTCAAAGTGGAAATCATACCCTGCGCATATTCGATGGAAGAGTATACTCCCATTTGCAGCGCATACATATCAAGCCCCGACAGCGTCATGCTCTCGGTGGATTTATCCGTAAAATATGGCGTTTCGCTTGGTATCAGGTTTGCTGTTGGCAATTCTGCCGTCGGCAATGAGGTGGAAGGTTCTGTGTCACCCTTTGAAAACAGCGGAGAAAACACATTCTTTGCTATCCACGTCCCAACGGATGTGGCGAAAAGAATGTAGATCAATCCCGCCGTAAGAAGCAGTATAAGTAGCGCACTGCCAAGCCCGTAGGCATCAGCATTGCTGCCTCTCGAACTGCGATAACCGCTTCTGCGTGTATAACCGCTATAGCCTGTACTCATTCCCGTCCTGCGTTTTCTTCTGCGTCTGTACTCCATTATCCTTACCTCCGTATTTTGCGTGTGTGCATCCATGACCGCTCTTACAGCATATTCACCCGCTCGATTATTGTTTATGAGGACAGGTCCTATCTTATGACGAAAGGAACAGTATAAAATGAACAATCATTTCAGCGTTAGGTGAATTTACAGGAGGAGGCGGGGGAGAAAAGCAAAATAAAAACCCGGAACGAGTGTTCCGGGCAATTTGAGCAAGCCATAAGCCGAGTTCTGTTTATGTGATCATCTATCTTGGCGTACAGTTGCCTGTACGCTCCAGCGATTACGGGGAGCGTGACGGACAGCCATTGAATGCTCCCATTTCAATCTTGCTCCGAGTGGGGTTTACATAGCGCATTCAGTCGCCTGAATGCCGGTGAGCTCTTGCCTCGCCTTTCCATCCTTACCGCAAAGCGGCGGTCTATTTCTGTTGCACTTTCCTTGAAGTCGCCTTCACCGGGTGTTATCCGGCACTCTGTCCTATGGAGCTCGGACTTTCCTCACCGCACATGGCGGTGCGACCACTTGTCTTACTCAAAATATTCGGTATCGAACTAAGAGATAAGTATTCTGCCGCAGTTTTCACATTCGACGATCCCTGTGCCTGCCGCGACCTTCTTGACGACGGCGGAGGGGAGCATCATATTGCATCCCCCGCATTGCTCATGCTCGACCCTTGCTATGGGAAGGGCATGATTCTTGCGTATGGATGCATACTTTTTCATCAAATTATCCGGAATCGTTTTGCGCTTTTCTGCAACAAGGCTTTCGGCCGCGTTAAGGCGGGGTCTAAAGTCCTCAAGTTCGGCCTCGCAGACGGTTCCGAGCGCGTCATATTCGCGTTTGGCCTTACCGGCCTTGGAGTAGGTGGTGGTAATATCGGCGGTCGCCTTTTCAACGAAGCGCAGGGTAGAATTCAGTTCCTTGCTGAGTGCATTGATCTTTTCAAGGAGTTTTTCTATGGATTTGCGCGCTTCGGATAGCTCCGCCGCTGTGCTTTCTTCATCATTTTCCATTATATCCAGATCGGATTTTTCCAGCTCATAATCCCTCATAAGCCCCGCAAGCTGCGTGGAACAGGCATCAAGCTGAGTGTTTTTGCTTACAAGATTCTTCTGAATATCATCTATATTGTTCTGCTGTTCGGTCAGAAAGCTGCGCAGCTTGGCGCGCTTCTGCCTTGCGGGGGTAGATTTAACCTCTTTTTTGAGCTTAGCAAGCGCAACTTCGGCCTCTTGCAGCTCCCACAGTGCTTCCAACTGGTTCATAATTGCTACCATAGCTTTCGCGCAGCGAAAGCATCCTTTCTTTGGGAATTGAGGCTGGTTTTGTGAAACAAAATCGGGAGCGCTAAGCGTCGGTAGAGGCTTTGCTCTCGAAAGCCACAAAACCAGGTTTGAAAAATTTATTTTTCAAACTTTCATCATTGTCAGAATTAGGAAGACTTAAACGCTCCGAAAAACGGCGCGGTCAGCCTTCGCCAGTATGTATTCTACACCATCGGTATTGTTCTGTAAATAATTAATGAGCGGGATTAATACCGATTTTTCTGTCTCATAATGACCGGCAATGACGATGGGGAGTCCCAGAACCATCGCTTCGATCGCCTGGGAATGCTTGCATTCGCCCGTCAAATAAACATCCGCTCCGTTTTCATGCGCAAGCGCATAGTCGCCGCCTCCTGAGCCGCCCATCACAGCCACTCGCTGAACAAGTCGGTTTTCTCCGCTTACATGCACCTTTGTGCATAGTCTCAGTTCGCACATCTTCGCAAAATCATCGAGCAAAATGGGTTCTGGAAGATTTCCTATCCGCATAATGCCCTCTGAGCCAACAGGGACAACGTCGTTATCAATGCCTAAAACCGAACAGAGCGCCGTATTAACGCCGCCATCGGCGGCATCGAGGTTAGTATGCGCCGCAAACATCGCAATATTGCTCCTGATAAGCTTATAAACGACTGCACTGTGCGGATCATCTGGCAGAATTCGTTTTACTCCGCCGAAAATTATCGGATGGTGCGTCAGCACTAGATCGGCTCCTACCAGCGCAGCCTCCTCAGCAACGGCACAGGTGCAGTCCAAGGCAACAAGTACGCGCTTTATATCGCTCCGATCGGTTCCGATGAGCAGCCCGACATTATCGAAGCCGAGTGCCGTTTCGGGAGGAGCAAGCCTATTCATAACGTTAACAAAGTCACTAAGTTTCATTTTTTTAACTATGGCTCTCGCCTTAAGCAAAGCCGTTTCTCAAAAATTCATTATTAGGGTTTCTCACCCGAATTATACATTTTGATCAATCGCTTTGTACAGTCCATTTCACGAAGCAGATTGATCGGCGTATGACCATTTTCCGAAGCGCGAACAAGCTTTTTTACGATGATTTCTAAATACCTGTACATCAGCTTGATGAGGCAGGGGTCACGTTTTTCCAAAGCCATTGCGCCAAACTGCCAAAAATCCTTAGGCCAACCATCGGGCAGGGGAGCAGGTACTCCGCCCCTTGCACAGATCAACTGGTAGTATCGTCCCCCATCAAAGACAACGCGCTCATCCGTGATGATGAATTCGTTTTTGTAAAGGTATTCACGGAGCTCCGATTCACCGCGCATTGGCTGCATCACGATGCATGAAAGCCCGCGAACGAGTTTGCTGTGCTTATCAAGAATCGCGGCGATGAGTTCTCCACCCATGCCCGCTATAACTGCCTTGTCGATCTCTCCTTCTGAGTATGCTGCAAACCCATCGGAAACACGGCATTCCAATCTATCGTCAACGCCGCAGGTGCGGGCAAGCATTCGCGCTTTGTCAAGCGATGCCGGGCTTATGTCGGAGGCAATGACATGCGACGCAATATGCCTTTGAAGCATTGCAACCGACAGCCTGCCATGGTCACAGCCTATGTCGCCAATGGAAATTGAAATGCCATCGGAGACGTCGGCAGAGTTTTCCTCTCCTAATACTGTTTCGGCCGCCATTAGCATATTAAGAGCGGCTTCGAGCCTTGGTTTCAATACTATTTTACGTTCGGCAGCGGCTTCATTCATGTCAGCTACACAAACAGGGCTTGTATTTTTCCATGCAAGCCCCAGTCTATCATTGATTCTTTTAACAATTCAAAAGACTATTCCATGCAAATGATTGTATCGATCATTTGCTGCAACCGTTCGCCGCAATCGTTCGGTCAGCACGCTTTCAAATCTTCTCAAAACCGCAATTAGCAGCGCTCCATGTATTCTCCGGTACGGGTATCGACACGGATGCGGTCGCCCTCGTTTACGAACAGAGGAACGTTGATCTTATATCCGGTTTCGAGAACGGCGGGCTTGGTCGTTCCCGTCGCGGTATCGCCCTTGAAGCCGGGTTCGGTCTCCGTAACCGTAAGCTCGACGAAGTTGGGAGCTGCAACGGAGAATGCGGAACCCTTGAAGAAGCGGATGGTCACGTTGGAGTTTTCAACGATGTAATCGATCGCGTCCTCGACCTGCTCGTGATTGAGCGCGAGCTGCTCATAGGATTCATTATCCATGAAGTAATAAAGATCACCATCGGTATAGAGATACTGCATCTCACGGGTTTCGATATGCGCCGTGGGGTACTTATCGGTGGGGCTGAAAGTCCTTTCAAGGACTGCGCCGGTCATGACGTTCTTGAGCCTCGTGCGGACGAACGCGGCACCCTTACCGGGCTTTACATGCTGAAAATCCGCAATGCTCCATACCTGTCCGTCGATCTCGACGGTAACGCCTTTTCTGAAATCACCAGCTAAAATCATGGTAAACCTCCAAAATTTAGTAATTTAAGTAAATTCTTTAAAAACTCTTAAAGTATAATAAGCTCTTTGGTCGTTGTGCAGAGGTTGATATAACCATCCTCCGTCAAAACGCAGCAATCCTCGATGCGCACTCCGCCAAGTCCTTCGATATAGATTCCGGGCTCAACGGTGATGGTGGTTCCCGGAACGAGAAGCTCTTGTGAACGGGAGTTCGCATAGGGATTTTCATGTATTTCAAGACCAAAGCCGTGACCGAGACTGTGTCCGAAGCACTCGCCGTAACCGTTCTCGGCAATGAAATTGCGAGCGGTAAGGTCGAGTTCGGATGCGACCATATTGGGTCTCAGCACCTCTAAACACTTGAGCTGCGCCTTGAGTACAATATCGTAGATCTTGAGAAGCTCGTCGCAGGGCTTGCCGATTGCAATGGTGCGCGTCATATCGGAGCAATAGCCGTTGACTCTCGCGCCGAAATCGATGACAACAAAATCACCGTTTTGAAGCTTGCGCTCACCGGGATAGGCATGGCAGAGCGCACCGTTGGGACCGGAGCCTACGATGGTATCGAATGAATTCTCATCAGCACCATGGCGGCGGATGTAATAATCAAGCTCATTGCGGACTTCCTTTTCGGTCATGCCAACCTTGACAACTTTGAGGAGATCCGTAAACGCGGCGTCGGCAATGCTTTGCGCCCTCTGCATTTCGGCTATCTCGTCAGCATCCTTTACGAGACGGCCGCCGTTTATTGCTTCGGAATCGGGAATAAGCTCAAAGGGCATCGTCTTGTAAGCTTCAAACTCACTGACGGTAAGCGCTGCGTCCTCAAACGCCACCCGCTTTGCACCGAATTCCTTGAGTACGGCCTCGACGTCGGCGGCACCGATACCCCTGTTGACTTGGCGCACCTCGCAAATGCCTGCGCATTGCCTATTAGCCTGAATGGTGTAGCGGAAGTCCGTAAGCAGAACACGTCCTTTCGCAGTTAAAATAACGACACCGTTGCTTCCGGTGAAGCCGGAATAATACCTGCGGTTGACGGCAGAGGTAATGATTGCGGAGTCAATGTTCTTTTCTGCAAGCTGATTGAGCAGCTTATCGCTCCTATATCTCATAATAAATCGCCCTTTCTGCAAAGTTACATTGTATTGTACCACACAGTTAACGATATTAACAAGATGTATTTCGCAAAAATTCCAGAGTTCCGAGCACTTGATCCGCAAAAACAAGTAATATATTTTCGAAAAGTGACGATTTCTTGTGTTATCGGGCAGCAGACCTACCATGAAGTATATAATTGAATCCATTCCGCATTTGTGATACAATTTAATACAATGATGTAAATTGGTGCTGCCGCAATTCTGCGGTACTTTGCATAATTCTATGGAAGGAAGCTTTCGTTTGTGCGAAAGCCAAGGTCGTAACATATGAAACTCGGAGTTATAGGTCTGCCGAATGTCGGAAAAAGCACGCTATTCAATGCCATTACCAAAGCCGGAGCGCAGGCGGCAAACTATCCGTTCTGCACGATTGAGCCGAATGTCGGCATAGTAAACGTTCCCGACCATCGTCTGGATGTTCTTAATGAGATGTACCACCCCAAAAGCCTTGTGCCCGCAACGATCCGATTTGTGGACATTGCAGGTCTTGTCCGTGGCGCGTATCGTGGGGAGGGCCTTGGTAATAAATTCCTTGCTCATATCCGCGAGGTCGATGCGATAGTTCATGTCGTGCGCTGCTTCGAGGATTCCAATATTGTGCACGTTGACGGCTCGGTCGACCCTGTGCGCGACATGGAAACAATAAATGTGGAGCTGATTTTTGCAGATATTGACACCGTGGAAAGGCGCATCGACAAGGCAAAGAAGAATTCAAAGAGCGGTGACAAGAAGTACCTCGTTGAAATCGCTTTCCTTGAGCGCATAAAGGCACATCTTGAAGCGGGCAAGCCCGTTCGCAGCATGGAGATGACTGATGACGAGCGCATAGCTTCCGAGGAGCTGTTCCTGCTCACGACCAAGCCCGTTATCTATGTAGCCAACATCGCGGAAGACGAGATCGGCAACGAGCCTACCACCGTTGCAAAGCTTTATGAGCAGGCAGCTAAGGAAGGCGCGGGTGCGCTTACCGTATGTGCCAAGGTCGAAGAGGAGCTTTCGGAACTTTCCGACGAGGAAAAAGCCGCGTTCATTGATGAGCTTGGTATTGGTCAGAGCGGTCTTGACAAGCTCGTTCAGGAGAGCTATTCCCTGCTCGGCCTCATCAGCTTCCTCACCGCAGGCACTGATGAAGTGCGTGCATGGACGATCACCAATGGAACCAAGGCTCCCGAAGCTGCCGGCAAGATCCACACCGATTTTGAGCGCGGCTTTATTAGAGCCGAGGTCGTGCCGTATGAGACGCTTATCGAACAGGGCAGCATGGCAAATTGCAAGGATAAGGGTCTCGTCCGCTCCGAGGGCAAGGAGTATGTCGTTCAGGACGGCGACATAATCGTGTTCAGGTTCAACGTATAGAAAATTGATGGAGCTTTCCGCTTACCACAATTCAAGAGAAATTCGCTACAGATTCCCCCAGGGTGCATTAAAGTGCCTTGAGGGAGCGGTTTTAAAAATCGTACTCTTTGGTGCCGATGCACCGTATGCCAAGGTATTTTTGCGCCTTTGGGCGGACGGAAGCGAAGCTCTTATCTGCGGCAAGCGTGAACCAACCTTTTCTTTTATAAATGACGGGGAGAATCCGCACGAAATGTGCTTTTCTTTCCATATTACCGCCCCCGAAACGCCCCAGCTTATATGGTATTATTTTATCATAGACGTTCATGGGGAAAAGCTGTATTACGGTGCGCGGAGCGGAAAAGGGCAGCTGTCCTCTTGCGTTCCGCCCGATTATCAAATCACCGTATATGACCTGTGCTTTACAACACCGAAATGGTTTCGCGAGGGCATAGTCTACCAGATTTTCCCTGACCGTTTTTATCGGGGCGGTGCCGATGCGGGGGGGCTAACCGCACTTGAGCGTGCCTCCTACCATGAGAACATGGGGCGCAGAGTCGTCCGACATGAGGATTGGAATGAAGAGGTGCTGTACCGTGCCATTCCCGAAGAAAAGCACTACTCCCCCTGCGACTATTACGGCGGCGATCTTCGCGGGATAATCGAGAAGCTCCCATACTTAAAAAGCCTTGGGGTTTCGGTCATCTACCTCAACCCCATTTTTGAAGCAGCAAGCAATCATCGGTATAATACATCCGATTATCTGTCCGTTGATCCGATACTTGGAACAAAGGATGATTTAGCCGAACTAGTAAAGGCGGCGGAGGGTTTCGGCATAAAGCTGATGCTTGACGGAGTGTTCTCCCACACGGGCGATGACAGCGTTTATTTCAATAAATACGGCAATTATCCCGAACTTGGCGCATATGGCGGAGCTAAATCACCATATTATGAATGGTATGACTTTCGGCATTTTCCAGATGATTACCGCTCTTGGTGGGGCTTCACGACGCTGCCGGAAATACGGGAACTCGTTCCTTCTTATGTGGAATTTATAAAAACCGTACTTCGTCACTGGGCTCAGCTTGGCATTTCGGCCTGGCGATTGGATGTCGCAGACGAACTGCCGGACGAGTTTATTCGTATGCTGCGTACCGAATTAAAATCGATGGATCCCGATGCATTGCTGCTCGGTGAGGTTTGGGAGGACGCATCCAATAAGGAATGGGCGGAAGGATTGCGAAAATATGTATACGGGCATGAGCTTGATTCGGTGATGAATTATCCGTTTCGCGATGCGGTATGCGGTTTTCTTACGGGACATATCGATGCCTATGCGCTCAATGAAGCCCTCGCAGGGCAGCGCGAACGTTATCCCGAACCCTTTTATCATGCATGCATGAACATCCTTGGCAGCCATGATACGTATCGAATCCTATCCGTTCTTGGCGGTGCTCCGAGCAAAAACGTGCTGACTCGCGATCAGCAGGCCGAGTTCAGGCTCGAAGAAAAACAATACGCATTCGGCAAGCAAAGGCTTTTCCTTGCTTCCGCATTGCAATACTCGATGCCGCAGCCGCCATGCGTTTACTATGGGGATGAAGCGGGCATGACCGGGCTTTCAGACCCGTTCAATCGCGCCACCTATCCATGGGGGCATGAGGACGCTGAGCTTGTCAAGCAGTATCGTATGCTCGGCGAACTTCGGAGAAATAACGCTGCATTGAGGCGCGGACAGACCGCATTCCTTGCCGTAAACTCCGAGGTTTTTGCGGTTTTTAGAAGGGGTGAAAACAAATCCGTAATCACCTTCATCAACCGCTCGGACAGTGCACAGGAAATCCGCGTCAGCGCAAAGGATTTTACCGAAGGTCCGGATGCGAATTCAGTCAGGTTTGCGCAGCTCTATAGGGATGCCATCGGCGCTGATACCGTCGTGACGAACGGAGAAGCTATTTCGGTTGCTCTCAGGCCATGTACTGCGTTGATTCTGATAGATTGTTCCTGATATGCTGTGGGTAGCGTTCGAATCAAAACTTGAAATATCTACAATACTCTCATGCTTTATGAAAGGATGAATCCATATGAAAAACAGTTACGGTTTCGACAGGCTCTCAAGGGATATGTTGATGATCGCCGTCATCATTGGCATAATCTCCTTCACACTATGGGGCAGTCTTGCGGGAATGATACTGTGCTTCTCCGCGACCTTTTTGACTGCGCTAGTGCTTTTCCGCACGCTGTCCAATAATTTTACTAGGCGCAGTGACGAGCTGCGAGGATACGAGCGCATAGCGGGAAGCATTCACAGCTTTTTTGCGAAGCTTTTTAACCGCAGCATGAACGATGTTAAGACCCACAGGGCGTACAAATACTTCCGCTGTCCGGACTGCCGTCAAAAGCTGCGCGCACCGAGGGGCAAGGGGAAGATAAGGGTAACATGCTCAAGATGCGGAACGCAGTTTGAAAAACGAACCTGATGCATTCACTAAAACCTAATTCATAATCCCAAAGGAGTATCAGCGATGCTTGAATTCAAATTTGACACCCAACTTTTAATCGAGGGTGAAGACCTCTCCGAGGGCACGATCAGCGATTACATTACCGATAACATTGAAGGTGATTGTTTGCTCGCGGTTGGTGACGAAAACCTGATAAAAGTTCATTTCCATACCAATACACCGTGGAAGCTGCTCGAATACGCAGCTTCACTCGGCGACATCTATGATATCGTTGTCGAAAACATGGAACGTCAGGAGAACGGTTTACAGGGTTAACCGGCAATAAACGTTAACTATATATCGGAATTTCCCGTAAAAATCTTTTCGTGACAGCTCCCAAAAAGTATGGTATGATTATACAGTTTATTAATCTTACACATTCCACGATGAGTGCCGTTTATTTCGTGATGACGAGCAATTTTGGAATGTCGAGTTGAAAGGAGGCCATTGCAGCAAATGCTTTTGCTGCAATGGCATGGATATTAACATGATTGTACGCACGCGCTTTGCGCCAAGCCCCACGGGGTATCTGCACATCGGTGGACTTCGCACCGCACTTTACGCCTATCTTTTTGCAAAGAAGAATAACGGTGTTTTTATGCTGCGCATTGAGGACACCGATCAGGCCCGCTTCGTTGAAGGCGCGGTTGACAAGATTTATAGTGGCCTTCACCTTGCGGGACTGAATTGGGACGAGGGTCCCGACGTTGGCGGGGAATATGGCCCTTATATTCAAAGCGAACGCAAGGAAATGTATCTTCCCTACGCCAAGGAACTGGTTGAAAAGGGAAAGGCCTATTATTGTTTCTGCACAAAGGAGGAGCTTGATGCACGCAGAGCAGAGGCTGAGGCAAAAGGCGAGAGCTTTAAGTATGACAAGCACTGTTTGCATCTGTCAAAGGAAGAGGTCGAACGTCGCATTGCCGCAGGCGAACCCTATGTCATCAGGCAGAATATACCCGAATCGGGCGAAGCAGGGTTCGACGATGTGATCTATGGCCGTATAGATGTGGATTGCTCCGAACTTGACGACGGCGTACTAATTAAGGCTGACGGAATGCCGACCTACAATTTTGCCAACGTCATCGACGACCACACCATGGGCATCACCCATGTTATGAGGGGAAACGAATATTTAAGCTCCACGCCAAAATATAATTTGCTTTATGAAGCGTTCGGATGGGAAAAGCCCGTGTACATCCACCTTACGCCCGTTATGAAGGACGCGACCAGGAAGCTCAGCAAACGTTACGGCGACCCCGGGTTTGAAGATCTGCTTGCACAGGGCTATCTTGCGGAGGCTATCATCAATTATGTCGCACTCGTTGGCTGGAGCCCAGGAAACGATCGTGAATTTTTCACAATGGACGAGCTGATCGAAGCTTTTGACATCGACGGTCTCAGCAAATCCCCAGCCATCTTCGATGCGACCAAGCTTCGCTGGATGAATGCGGAATACATACGCAAACTCACACCCGAACAGTACATAGATCATGCACGACCCTATCTTGAGGCAGCGGGCGTTGGACATATGGATATGGACATCTTTGTAAGGATTCTTCAGCCGCGCACCGAGGTATTTACCGATATTACCGAGATGGTCGGGTTCTTGGCAAAGCTTGATGAAGATTATCAAATCGATCTTTTCACCAACAAAAAGTCCAAGACGAATCCCGAGGTATGCAAGTCGGTATTTTCCGAGGTAATTCCCCTTTTGAAGCAGCTTCCCGATTGGACGGAGACGACCCTGCATGATTTCCTGATGAATTTTGCCGCCGAAAAGGGCATGAAGAACGGAACCTTGCTTTGGCCGATACGCATCGCAATGAGCGGTCAAACCGTTACCCCTGGCGGCGCAATCGAAATCGCCGCTCTGCTCGGCAGGGATGAGGCGCTTCGCAGGCTGGAACTGGGACTAAGAAAGCTTTCATAGTAAAACTATTAACAGGAATTTAAACAACTCTTTGTAAAAGCATGTTTGAACGAACAAACATGCTTTTATGTTGCAAATTGTCCATTCAATACAGTGTTTTTTATACTGTAATCGGTTTGCGTTCTTAAATTTAACATCGTAAGACGAGTCTTAAAGCAACCGCCGATATATGATAGATAACCTTCCAATTCTTTACAGTTACAAAACCGTGTGTTATAATAAATTTCACCTTATACCCTTTTATTTTTTAGGAGTTATACAATATGGTCAAAATCAGCTGCGACAGTACCGCTGATCTTCTGAATGAGGTCTACGGAACAAATCTGTACGAGGCGAAAAACGTGACCGTCGTGCCGCTCTACGTGCGCGTTGGCGACAACGAATACGCGGACGGTGTTGACATCACGATGCGGCAACTGCTCAAACTTTGCGACGAGACCGGGTTACTTCCCAAAACCTCCGCGCCGGAGGTGGATCGTCTGATGCATATCTTTCAAGAACTTACGAGCGATGGATCAGAGGTCGTATTCCTTACCATCAGTTCCGAGTTCTCGGCTGCTTACAATAATGCCGTCTTGGCGGCAAACGCCGTCAAAAATGTCTACGTTGTCGATTCTCGGAATCTATCCAGCGGCTTCGGGCATATCGTCATGGAGGCCTGTGATTTGGCAGAAAAAGGACTTGCCGCTGCTGAGATAAAGCGTGTGCTTGATGAGGAGATAGTGCCGAAGGTCGAAGCAAGTTTCGTCCTCGACAGGCTCGATTATATGGTCAAGGGCGGCAGATGCTCAGCCGTTGCCGCGCTTGGCGCAAACCTTTTACAGCTCCATCCCAGCATCGAGGTTATTGACGGCAGCATGAAAGTCGTTAAAAAGTACAGAGGCTCATGGGAACGCTGCCTTAAAAACTATGTTAAAGACAGGCTGTATGGCAGGGATGATATTCGTTTCCACAGAATATTCATCACATACACCGAAACACCCGAGGAGATAGTTGAGGAAGTTTCGGAACTTGTTAGCGAGTATGCGGACTTTGTGGATGTAATTAAGACCACGGCAGGCTGCACCGTTGCAAGCCATTGCGGAGCAAGAACCCTCGGTGTGCTTTTTATCCGAAAATAACCAGTAAGATACCGCTTGGAATGTATAAAAACTTTACAAATCCCCAATGATTTAGTTGAACCCTGCGGTTGCTGCCGTAATGAATGCGGTAACTCCGTAAAAAACTTGGCGGACGGAGTATCCGCCGAATACATTCAAAATGCCGAAAGGAGCATATGAAATGAAATCCTATCTTGAATCCATGGGAATCTTCGATCCTAAAGCTATCCACCGCAACCTTTCTCCAGCGGAGCTCACCGAGCGCGCTGTTGCAAGGGGCGAGGGAACACTTAGCGAGACCGGTGCGCTCGTCATTAAGACCGGCAAATACACCGGAAGATCCCCTGATGATCGCTTTGTAGTTGATGTGCCCATGGTTCACGACCTGATCGACTGGGGTAAGATAAACGTACCGATCAGCCGCGAAAGGGCCGATGCAATCTACGAAAAGATGTGTGCATACATGCAAAATCGTGAAGTGTTCATATTCGATGGATACGTCGGTGCCGACCCTGAATATGCACTCCCGATCAGGGTCGTTTGCGAAAACGCCGCAAGCGCTCTGTTTGCCACGCAAGCTTTTGTGCGTCCGAGCAAGGAGGCTCTAGAAGACTTCGAACCCAAGTTCACGGTACTCTGCACCCCTGGATTCAAGTGCATTCCAGAGCGTGACGGCGTTAATTCCGAGGCCGCCATCATACTCGACTTTGAGAAATGCCGCGTAACCGTTGCATGCTCCAAGTATTCCGGCGAAATAAAGAAGGGCATGTTCTCCGTAATGAATTTCCTAATGCCTCAGCGCGGAGTGTTCCCCATGCATTGCTCCGCCAACATAGGAAACGACGGTGACGCTGCGCTGTTCTTCGGTCTTAGCGGTACCGGCAAGACCACGCTTTCGGCTGATCCCAACCGCTGGCTGATCGGCGATGATGAGCATGGATGGTCCGAAAACGGAATATTTAACTTTGAGGGCGGCTGTTATGCAAAGTGTATCAACCTCTCCAAGGAGAATGAACCCGAGATCTGGAACGCTATCCGCTTCGGCGCTTTGGTTGAGAACGTGATCATGTGTGACGAATGCCGCAAACTTGATTTTAATGACTCAAGCATCACCGAAAACACGCGAGTTGCCTACCCTGTTGAGTACATTCCCAACTGCGTAATACCCGGAAAAGGCAATCATCCCAAGACCGTTATCTTCCTGACTGCGGACGCGTTCGGCGTACTTCCTCCGATAGCCAAGCTTGATAAGGATATGGCGAAGTACCATTTCGTTTCGGGCTATACCAGCAAGCTTGCAGGAACCGAGCGCGGCATCAAAGAACCTCAGGCCACCTTCTCCACCTGCTTCGGTGCGCCATTCCTGCCCATGCATCCCTCGGTATATGCGGAGATGCTTGGTAAAAAGATCGACGAACACGGAGCGAATGTGTTCCTCATCAACACCGGATGGTCGGGCGGCCCATACGGCGTTGGAAGCCGCATGAAGATCAAGTATACCCGCGCGATGGTCACGGCTGCGCTCGAAGGCAAGCTCAACGACGTTGAATACAAGCTTCATCCGATTTTTAATGTCATGGTTCCTCAGACCTGTCCCAATGTACCAGACGAGGTGCTCAATCCCCGTGATATGTGGGAAGATAAGGAAGCATACGATGTTCAGGCGCAGGCACTTGCCAATATGTTCGTAAAGAACTTCAGCAAGTACACCAATATGCCCGAGAACATAATCAACGCAGGACCCAAGGCGAAATGATTTGTATAAGATAAATCAGCTAAGATTGTTCATATTTAGTTTGTAAACAATAGCGCTCCGAGTGTTTGCTCGGAGCGTTCCATTATTGAATTGCAATCGTTTTATCAACGCCATGCATTCTCTTTATTTATGTTAGTTCTGTGCGTTTTTGAGAGACAAACACATTTAATTGCGATCGGATAACACCTCATTTAGAATTTCATCCAGATCAAGGTCAACAGGAAGCGGTTCGCTCTGCTCATCCTCCTCATCACGGTCGATTATGAGCGGTGTCCCCTCTCCAATATCGTATGGTTCGTTCTCAACATCGGGCAATTCGCGCCCTTCGATGTTATAAATATTACGCATGAGTGCTGAAACGCTGTCATATTCTTCGGGAAGATTACTGTCTAAAGCTGTGGAGTCAGAAGAATCATCGGAGCTTTCACGCATAGTGGCTTCATCATCAGCCTCCAGCGTAGCATCCGTAACGGCAAGATCAGTTTCTCCTTCTTTGACTGTATGCTCTTGCTTGCTAAAATCGGCATTGGTGGGCGCGTTAGCTCTATCGACATCGGATTTCGCCGCACAACAGGGAGCGTTTCGTCCACATGGAGGAACTTTGCTGCATACGGCTTCCTGTCCGGGCTTAGTCTCGTAATTCTTTTTAGCACATGCCGCATCGGGATCGCATTCATCATCTGCATTATCGCTTTCCTCCTGCTGATCGGAAGCGGAACTGCCGGAGTCCTTTTCTCCGTTTTCGCGAGAATGAGCCTTTTGCAGCTCCTCTGCGGACTCGGAATCGGCAACGGTTTGCAGTATGTTCGCATACATCTCGCTCTGTTCAAGAACAAGGCGCGCTCTTACACGAAGCTCGGTGTTCAGCTTGTTGAGCTGTTCGCGCTGTTCTGAAACGACGCGCTCAGCCTGGGTCATTATATCTTGTGCCTGGGACTTTGCCATCTCCACAATATCGTTCGCTTCATCGAGTGCCTCATCACCCATTTGCTGCGCATCCCTCTTTGCCTCACTTCGAATGTTCTCGGCTTCGGAATTTGCGGCCTGTATAATGCCAGCCGACTCAGTTCGGGCATGCTCAAGGGCTGACTTTGCTTCATTTAACATGGCGGCCTTTCTCGACGAGGCTGCTGCCTCTATGGAATCAGCTTCAGCCTTAGCCTCCTTGATGATGCGTTCGCGGGTGTTGTGTGCTTCGGTAAGTGCGTTCACAATCGCTTCCTGACGTACGCGAAAATCATCAAGCTTACGCTTTGCATTGCTGAGTTCGAGCATTGCTTTGCCAAGCTCATCCTTGCTTTCGTTCAGCTGCCTTTCGGTTTCGGCAAGACTTGTCCGCAGAGCGTCGTTCTCCTGCATGCACTGCGTCAACTGAAGCTCCAATGTCTTTGTCTTTTTGCTCATCACCTTGAGTACCTCCTGTCGTTGATCAAATGATTATGCTATAAATGGTCAACAAGCCATTCCTTTTTATGCTGGTATAGCTATCGTTAAACAAAGCTCGTCTGACTGCCCTTACTTTCCCTGTTGTCCGCAGGCGGAGCATAGCCCATATGGGAATATGCCGCCGGCATTAAAACACGTCCTCGGGGTGTTCTTGCAATAAATCCAAGCTGCAATAGATACGGTTCATACACGTCCTCAATGGTGGAGGCATCTTCGCCCGTTGCTGCGGCAATGGTATCCAGCCCAACGGGTCGTCCCCCAAACTTCACTATCATGCAGTTCAGCATACGACGATCCACTGCATCAAGCCCCAGTTCGTCGATGCGGAGCATGTCAAGTCCATCGTGCGCAGCATCCAAATCAATGATTCCGTTCGCCATGACTTGAGCAAAATCCCTGACACGACGAAGAAGACGATTTGCAATTCGCGGCGTTCCCCTCGAACGGGAGGCAATTTCATATGCACCGTCGATCGTTATCTCAATTCCGAGTATTCCCGCGCTTCGAATAATGATCTCCTTTAGATCATCGGGAGTGTAGAGCTCCAGCTGTTCCTTAATTCCGAAGCGGTCACGAAGCGGCCCCGTCAAAAGCCCCATCCTTGTAGTCGCGCCGACGAGTGTAAACTTAGGAAGCTCCAGCCGCAGCGAACGTGCGGAAGGCCCCTTTCCGATTATTATATCGTAAGCAAAATCCTCCATCGCCGGGTAGAGTATTTCCTCCACATTGGCGTTGAGGCGGTGAATTTCATCAATAAAGAGCACATCGCCCTCGTTAATATTGGAAAGAAGCGCAGCAATATCACCCGCGTGTGTCAATGCGGGGCCGCTTGTAATGCGCAGGTTGCCCCCCATCTCGTTTGCAATGATCGCCGCAAGGGTGGTCTTGCCAAGTCCCGGCGGGCCGTACAGCAACGCATGATCGAGCGCCTCGCCACGAAGCTTTGCAGCCTGAATATATACCCGCATATGTTCCTTGACATTGCCTTGACCGATATATTCATTAAGAAAACGTGGGCGCAAGCTATACTCCGCCGTTTCGTCCTCCGCAAGCAATGATGAAGTTATAAGCCTTTCGTCGTCCATTATACCTTGCTACTCACTTTTTATTGGAAAGCTCGCGAAGGGCGGCCATGATCATATCCTCGACCCTATCGCATTCGGGAACCGATGCAACCGCTCGACCCGCAACCGCGCCGTCATAGCCAAGCGCTACCAGTGCCGCTATCGCTTCGGTGCGAAGCGTATTTGAACCTTCGGATGAGCTCGCTTTCTGCGACTTGCCCATCGGCTTTGAATCTACCTTTCCCTTCAGCTCCAGAATGATTCGTTCCGCGGTTTTGCGACCCATTCCGTGTACGCAATCAAACGCGGCGGCATTGTCGGTAAGCACGGCAAGCGTCACATCATCCGGCGAAAGTGCGGAAAGCACATTGAGTGCAACCTTGGGCCCTATGCGCGAAACACTTATGAGCTTGCGAAAAATCGCCCGCTCGTCTTCGGTATAAAAACCATAGAGCACGACGGCGTCCTGGGCAAGGTGAAAATGTGCAAAAAGCTTAGCCTGCTCACCTTGGTGCATTTTTTTAAGCGTATTACCGCTGCAAATCAATTCATAGCCAATTCCGCCCGCCTCGATAATGGCGCGGTCAGCGAAAACAGCGTCCGTTGTTCCCCTGATGTATGCGTACATAGTTCTCCATATTCCCGAAATGCGTGAAGGCACGCATCCTGTGGTACTACTTAATTCTGTATTCTTCCATCGCCGGGCCTAACATGTTGGCATGGCATACCGCGACACCGAGCGCGTCCGCAGCATCATCCGGCTTTGGGATCTTGCTCAATTTGAAAAGCAGCTTAACCATATTCTGCATCTGGAGCTTGTCCGCATGTCCGTCACCCGTAACGCTTAGCTTGATCTCCATTGGAGTGTATTCGTACAACGGCAGACCTGCTTGCTGCGCGGCAAGGATCGCAACTCCTCTTGCCGCCGCTACCTGCAAAGCGGTGGTAGTATTTCGGTAGAAAAAAAGCTCTTCAAATGCAACATGATCGGGACTAAAGCGTTCTATAAGCGCCCTTGTGCCGGAATAGAGCCTTTCCAGCCGCTCTGGGAAGGTCATTTTTGTATTCGTCTCGATTACACCGCAATCGATGGCGGCAAGCTTCGATCCATCCGTCCTCAGCACGCCATAGCCCAATATCGCATACCCTGGGTCAATCCCCAAAACTATCATTCAATGCACTCCTTGAAATATACCCCTTGGTGCAAATCCTATAACAGCACAATAATTATACAACTTTTTTATACAAAACTCAAGCGTTCTACTTAAGGCAAGGAGTTTTGCACAAAGGTGGATTCACAAAGCAAACCCACAACGGAATATATTTTAGGCTTAGAGTAGGAAAAAGTCCCGAACGCATTTAGGTTTCGAGACTTTTAATTACCACGGCAGATTTAATTCTTGATTACCATAAGTTCCGTATCCGCGATGGCTTTTTCAATAAGCTCACTGAAATCGACGGCGGCCTCACTGGCTCTCAGATCCTCGAGCACGGGTCTGGTTACGGGGTGCTTGGGGACAAAAACTGTGCAGCAATCCTCGTAGGGCAGAATGCTTGTTTCATATGTTCCGATTTTGCGCGAAAGATCCATGATCTCATCCTTATCAAAGCCGATCAGCGGACGGAAAACCGGCATGGAGACAGCGTCGTTCGTTACACACAGGCTTTCAAGGGTCTGGCTTGCGACCTGCCCAAGTGCTTCGCCGGTAATGAGCGCTTTCGCACCCTCTTTGGCTGCGATCCTTTCAGCAATTTTCATCATCAGGCGGCGCATAATTATCGTCGTTTCCTTGCTGGGGCATTGATCGTATATGGTCATCTGGATGTCCGTAAACGGCACAAGGTGAAGCCTGATGGGTCCTGCAAACCGGGAGATCAGACGAGTAAGCTCGATAACCTTATCCCTCGCACGCTCGCTCGTATAGGGATAGCTGTAGAAGTGTACGGCACTCAGGATGAGTCCGCGCTTTGCCATCATGTAGCCCGCAACCGGGCTGTCGATTCCGCCGGAAATAAGCAGGGTGGCTCTGCCCGCGGTACCGACGGGCATGCCGTTCGCGCATGGAATTTCCTCGCAATAGACATATGCGCAGTCACGAATCTCGACTGAAAGCGATATTTCGGGCTTATGTATGTCAACATGAAGTGCGGGGAATCTTTCGAGCATAAGATGTCCGAGCTCCCTGTTGATCATATCGGAATTCATGAAATAATGCTTATCCGAACGCCTTGCAAACACCTTAAAGCTTGCTTTCTGCCGTTTTTCAAGCTCCTTCTCCATGAGCATATATGCGGTAAAGCAAACGCTGTCCCATTCCTTATCCACCGCATAGGCAGGGCTTATGGAATGAATGCCGAACACACGGGTAAGGCGGTCGGTTGCTGCGTCAAAACTGTCATCTGAAATCCCGAGGATGTAGATACGCCCATGTTCGCGCTCAATGCGGCATTCAATGCCGCAAAGCGCCGTCTTGATGTTATCAACAAGCTTTTGCTCGAAATAGGGACGGTTAAGCCCCTTAAGGTGAATTTCCGTGTATCGCACGAGAATTACTCTTTCCATTTTCCCTCCAAGTGTATGTTCTCCCAAAGTCGGGGAGTGGTTATGTATGATTGCAATCATGCCATGTTGTAAATAAGGCATGATTGCATGTATTGTGTTAACTTATCCTACCAATGCGGGCGATGCAGGACAGGCAATTTATTAAAAGCATATCGCCTGTTTTTGCGATCGGTTAAGCGTCTGCTTTTCGTGATCGGTTCAGCGCCTGCGGAACTTGCGAAGCAGACTAAGACTACTCTCGAGTATCTGGGCAGCGGTATCAGCTTCGTTAACGGTATTGAACGGACAGAAGCTGAAGCGAATGGCTCCATCCTGCCTGTCGCCAACGATACCCATAGCGGTAAGTATCCTGTTTTTTCCTCTGTTGCGCGCTGCGCACGCGGATCCTGTCGATACGAGCAGTCCCTTGTCCATCACGGAGTGAAGCAGCACTTCGCCACGAACCCCAAGAAAGCTCATGTTGAGAATATATGGAGCTCCTTCATCCAATGAGGGGCCGTTCAGCCGCACATCCTTGATGCGCATGAGATTGGTATAGAGACGTTCCTTGACCGAGCGCATATTGGCAAGGTATGCGTCGTGATTCGAACGATAAATGCTCGCAGCCGTATCGAGTGCCATAATGGAGGATACGTTGGTAGTACCGGATCGGAGATTATTCTCCTGTCCGCCACCCATTTGTCCGCCCTTGAATTTCGTACCCTTGCGAACGTAAAGCCCGCCAACGCCCTTCGGCGCATGCAGCTTATGTCCACTGAAAGAATACAGGTCGCATTTTACTGCCGGCATTTTCATATACGCCTGAACTCCATCCACATGCAGCACCGCTTCGGGAGCCTGTTTGTGAACCAGTTCATATATGCCGCCAATATCGTTTACGGCGCCCGTCTCATTGTTGACGTGCATGATGCTCACATAACCTACGGCACTCGTCAGCGCAGCCGCCAGCTCGTCCATCTTTACTCTGCCTGTGGAGTCGACTCCAACAACGACAACATCGTAGCCTTGCTCCTTCAAAGCGTTGATCGGCACGTAGACGGAGGGATGTTCGACTGCGGTAGTAATCACTCTGCATTTATCGCGCCTTAATGCAAGTGTTCCCGAAAGCGCAATGTTATTGCTTTCTGTACCGCCGCTCGTGAATATCAGCTCCGACGCGTCCGCGTTCATATAAGAGGCAAGCCGCGCTCTTGCGGCATTGACCTCCCTTTCAACGGCAATCGACGGAGAATACGCCGCTGCCGGATTATAAAAAACATCCGTCATATAGCGCGTTGCAACGGCAGCAGCTTCTTTGCTGACCGCGGTTGTAGCGCTGTTATCAAAATAAATCATCTATCTTCACCTGACCTTGCAAATTGTTTGGGGTACCTGCCATCAGACAGGCACCCTGTTATTGCATAATATGCTCGTCTCATTCATCCGGTGAAGGCGTTGGTTCGGGAGTAGGTTCGATCCCGGGACTCGGATCCTGTTCGGGGCTCGGATCCGGATCGGTCACGGGGGGATGCGCAGATGAGAGGATATTGTAATTATACATCAATTCCTGCATACAGCGCTGTATCCGCATGACATCAGCATCGGCGATCGCTGCTTGGAGATTCGAAATGCCGCTTTCAAGCAAGGCTCTGTCGGTATCGCTTAAGGTCTGTACCGTGTCAAGATAGGACTGAACATTCGCAATGAGTGCGCCTGCTCTTTCAAGAAGTTCTTCAATAGGAACATTTGCATTAAACCCTCCGTGAACGATGCAGCTCGATTCGGAGTCAAGACGATGCTCAATATAGTCGGCAATTCCAAGCTCGGTTCGGATGGCGTTTGGTATATATGTGTGCAATACATCATCTGATAAGCGCGAGTACAGAGATTGGGAATTGATAAGCACAACGCATTTTTCCACTCTGTTTCCGCGCGGGCATTCAACGCTCGCCGGCATGTTTGAATTGGTACAGAAATCCACGCTGCAATGCATGGTGCAATATTGTGAGGGCATTCTGTCAATAGCGACCCAATCCGTGATAGGCGGATTATGCGTATCCAGCATACATTCATCGGTGGCGAGCATTCCCGAAACGGGACAGATGGCGGTTCGAATAAGACCGATGTCACTGGGCGATGCATCCAATATGGGTTTGTCGGACAGTCCCTCATGTATGTTGCTCATAAATGCCTGCCACAGTGGAGCAGCGGAATTGCCTCCGGTCGAGCCTGAAGCAAGCTTTTCGGAATAAAGGTCATGCCCGATCCATAGGGAAGCGGTGTAGTAGCCCGTAAACCCTGCAAAATAAACGCTGGTATAGTCGTCATTGGTTCCGGTCTTTCCTGCGACGGTGATCCCATTGATCTGCGCACGGGTACCCGTGCCATAGGACACGACATCCTTAAGCATATCGATCAACATATATGCTGTAGTTTCTTGATAAACGCGATAAGTCTTTTGGATCTCGGATGCATTGAGTATTACTGTACCATCATCGGCAACCACCCTCGAAAAGGACATCGGCTCAAGATACATGCCTCCATTTGCTATACATGCGTAGGCAGCGGCCATCTCGAGAGGGGTGATGCCGGAGGTTCCAAGCGCAAGGCCGGGGCCGTCCACGTTTATTCTTGAACGATCCACACCAAGGCGCTCGAGATATCTTGCGCCCAGATCGGGTGTAACAATGTCAAAAAGCGTCCTTGCGGCAACAATATTCAATGAAGAGGCGACACCCCTTCGAATGGGAATGATCCCCTCCCAGCGTGACGAGCCGAGAGCGGGGTATCCGTTGCCGCCGTAGCCGTCGATCTCAAGCTCCGCGTTCAATATTCCGGTAGCGGGGGACGCACCCATATCGAGCGCGGGGCCGTAGACGGAGAGGGGCTTTATGGATGAACCAACGGGCATGGAGCTTTGATAGGCTCGGTTGAGCTGGCGCCTTTGAATGGGTTCCTCTCGTCCTCCTATGATCGCTTTTATCTGACCCGTCCGATGGTCTATGATTACTGCGGAGGCCTGGGGCTGTTCGGCAACTATGCCGGACACGGAGTCGATAATTTCGCTTGCTGCCGAATTGCGCAGATGAGGATAGTCCTCCCAATTGGTGATTATGTCCTGAACGCTGTTCTGAACTTCAGGATCGACCGTAAGGTAGATATGATAGCCCCCGGTGCGCAGCTCACGTTCGATCGCGGAACGATTGCTGCTTGTGTCGGCAAGGTCGCGGCTTTCAAGCATATGAGTGACGACATCATAAATGGCGTATTCAACGAAATATGCCATATCATAGAGCTGCTTCTGAGCGCTGTGTTCCAAAATATTAACGTTATCCTTAAGCGCGCGCTGATACTCCGCCTTCGTGATGAATCCTGCTTTATACATCGACTGAAGCACAATATCGGTGCGCTCGTTCGTGACGCTCATTTTGTTGGAACCGTCCTCATTAAAGCGCTTATAGGTATTGGCTCTGGGGTTGTAAACATTGGGCTTTTGTACCATTCCGGCAAGCATTGCGCATTCGCGTATGGTAAGCTCATCAAGCTCCTTGCCAAAATAGTCCTTTGCCGCCGTTTTAAAGCCGTAATTGGAGTCCCCGAGGTAGACATCGTTCATATAGGCTTCGAGGATGTCATCCTTGGATATGGTGCTTTCAAGTTCATAGGCGAGATAAGCCTCCTGTATCTTACGCTTGTAGCTCTGGACATTTGAAAGTATCTTGTTTTTTATAAGCTGCTGTGTGATGGTGGAGCCGCCATGCGTATTCTCGTTTCGGAAGGTATTCACGACAGCGCCGAACAGACGCTTAAAATCGAGTCCACCATGCTTATAAAAGCGCACGTCTTCAACCGCTATGAGAGCGTTTTTTAGCATGTCGGGAACGTCTTCTATGTCTACCCAGTCGCGGTATTCCATGCTTGCAAAAGTGGTTATCATGTTCCCGCTGCTGTCGTAGATATAGCTCGTTCTGTCGCTGACGGTCAGGGTCGAAACATCGAGCGACGGAGTGGTGTCAATGTAGGCTTTGGCGATGCCTAAAACAAGCCCGAATGCCGCCACACCGCCGAGCAGTACGGAAAGCATCATCAGCTTGATTATGCCGAAAAACACCGCAAGCACGGTTGAATGCGGGCGTTTGCGCGGCACGAAAACAGGAGCCGGCTCATCGTCTCCGCTTCCGGAAAACCTCTTTTTTCGGAGCATACGTTTTAATGAAGCAAGGAAACTGCTGTTGGTTTTTACGCTGCTCCCTTCCGCACTCGCGTTTGACGATGGCAACGAATTAGAATCGTTAGCAGCAGAACGCGACACGAATCTTGGCCTTGAGTATACGGCGGTATGATCCGATACCTCGTTTTTGTCGCTCCTTTTGCCGAATTTCGCTGACAAACTGCCGCTATTTCCGCTCGAATGACCTTCAGGTGAGTATTTTTCATTTTTGGGTTTATTCATGTTTACCCGGCGCATGTCCACAGGATATGGCTTCCATAAATGAAGCGTCTGAGTGCATGCGCATTCCTTTCCATCGGATATATTGCGGGAAAACCCGCTGTCGCTCGTTGGAACCTTGGTCTTTGCAGATTCGTTGAGCGATTAACATAGGGCGAGGGGAGTCGAACCCTGTACGCCCTGAGCGGTTTATTTTTCGCAATACTTTGTCAAATAACCGCTCGGAATGCTTCAGCATTCCGAGGAATCTTTTCCTTGTCTTGCGAAAAAACTCCTCGCTCACGGTCCTGCGGAGTTTTAAAGGAGCGGATTTTTCCGTAGGCAAGGAAAAAAGCGGAGGAAGGCCGGACGCCTTTCGAGAATTTTGACGCAGCATACAGGGAAATCCGCCCTTTAAAACCGTGCTGAGCCTTGCTCAGTATGCTGTGCTTCGACTCACCTCGCCCTAATCCCCCATTCAATTATACCACAGTCATTGGCCGATTTGCAATCCTTATGAAATATGTAACCTTTATGAATAAAAACGTAGATTTGAGGAAACAGACGCGCGGAGTGCGTTTGAAATGGCACCAAGCACTCGATACGCTTCACCGAGAATGTGATTCTTGAATAGTATGGTTCCAAATGATAGAGCTTGAGCGAACCGGAGGTAACTGCATTGAAGGATTTAAATAGGCGGGAAGATATTAAAAAGCATTCATCGGGCGGTTCGGACGCATGTGCATCTCCATACATACGCAAAAGGCATCCGATGCTCAGATTTCGTTTTTCAAGCATGTGCATTGCGGTAATTGCAATGGTAATGGCACTCATTATCATCATCGATGCGACCCTGCGCGCTCCGCTGAGGGAGCTTGCAATCGAAAGAATAAACGCCATCGCATCGGAGGTGCTGAATGACGCGGTTCTGACGGTCATGCAGGAGCGTACAGCGTTGGGAGAAAACACGGAGCTTACAAAGCTTGAAAAGGATGAACACGGAAACTCAATGCTGTTTATAGATGCGGAGAGGATGAATTTGCTTGCATCGGAGATAGTGCATGAGGCGCAGTCGCTTATGCGGAATACAAGTGAGCTGGTTATTGGAGTTCCGCTCGGCACAGCGTCAGGTATAGCCGCGTTCACCGGAGCAGGCCCCGTCATAGAGGTGCGTTTTGACCCGGTCGGAAGTGTAACGAGCAATCTTTCGGCACGTTTCAGCAGCGCAGGCATAAACCAGACCCGTTATTGCGCATATATATGCCTTACTGCGAAGCTGCGCCTTGTTATGAGCAATTCCGAGGACATCATCACCGTCAGCCATACCGCCGCGCTATGCGAGACCCTCGTAATAGGTAAGATTCCGCAGGCATATACCAATGTGGATTCGGTGGATGACGCGCTGAACCTTATACCGACAGATGTTGAATAGGGTTATTCTTTAATAAGTTTAAGCAAATATCCATGGATAGTGGTGCCCTAAAATGAACACGGCTATCCATGGGTGCGGCGCGCAGCCATGCCCTAAAATACACGGTGGCTATAAACACACGAAATACAAAAACATATATATTTTGAATAAAATCCATTCGCATTCATCAAATATACTTTAAACAACTTCATATGGGTCGTTGAATGATTGAAACCTGTCTGTTATAATCATATTGCAAGAATAATTGACGAAGGGAGATTCTTCAAGCAATGAACGCAAGCAATGGCATCATTACAATATTCGCAGGATCCGCAAGCAGACCGTTTGCACAGAAGATGTGCGATTACCTCGGCGTAGAACTGGGCAAATCAACGACCCATGTTTTCTCCGAGGGAGGCATATATGTGCGCGCGGATGAATCCATTCGCAACAAGGATGTTTATATCGTTCAATCTATAGGAAAAGATCCAAACAATGCTTTTACTGAACTTATTTTCTGGATCGATGCATTCAAGCGCGCAAGCGCAAACTCCATTACCGCAATAATCCCTTATTTTGGCTATGCTAAAGCCGATAAAAAGGACGAGCCACGTGTTTCGATACGCGCGAGGGTATGTGCGGACTGCATCGAAATGTGCGGTGCGGATCGCGTGATAACGATGGATCTTCATGCCGCACAGGTTCAGGGTTTCTTTTCAAAACCCGTTGATCACCTTTACGCAAGCGCTCTCCTTTGCGAGTATGCAAGGCGCATGGGCATAGTCGACGATAATCTCGTCGTGGTTTCGCCCGATGCAGGCTCTGCAAAGCGCGCAAGAGCTTATGCAAATATACTTAGCTGCAACGTTGCGATAGGCGATAAGGTAAGGATTGGTCACGATGAGAACCCGAATGCACTCGAGATAATCGGCGATGTGAAGGGGAAGACGTGTATGGTGGTCGATGATTTCACCATCAGCGGCAACACGCTATGCAAGGTCGCCTACGGCCTCATGGATAAGGGAGCAAAGGATGTTTACGCATTCCTGTCCCATGCGATAGTGAAAGAGGACGCAGTGGCAAGAATAGAATCAAGCCCCATTAAGCAACTCATAACAACCGACACCGTTGATAACTCCGATGTGCTCGGTGCGTCCACCAAGATAAAGGTGGTTTCGGCGGCTCCTCTCTTTGCTGAGGCCGTCCGCACCATCCATGAGAAGGAACCCATGGCATACATGTTCGAACACCTCCCGAAGAGGCTTATGGACATGAGCTTTGAGAATACCAACATATAGGATGGACGATCTTTTTTCGCAGTCAATTCAAAAGAACGCACCCCTTGCGGATCGTATACGTCCGATGACCCTTGATGAGTTCATCGGGCAAAAGCATATCGTCGGGAAGGGGTGTTTGCTTCGCCGTGCCATACAGACCGATTCGCTGCAAAGTTCGATCTTCTGGGGACCTCCCGGCTGCGGAAAGACGACCCTCGCGTCCATAATAGCGAACACAACAAACTCTCTCTTTGTAAAGCTGAATGCGGTCACTTCGGGAGTCAAGGATGTGCGGGAGGCGATTGCGGAAGCGGAACGAAATCTCAAGCTCTACGGCAAGGAAACCTTCCTGCTGCTTGATGAATGCCATAGGTGGAGCAAGACCCAATCCGATTCCATTCTGCCAGCGCTCGAGAGTGGGATAATCAAATTCATCGGTTCCACTACCGAGAACCCAATGATAAGCATGACTGGCGCGATCGTCAGCAGGTGCAGACTATTTCAGTTCTATCCGCTGACGGTTGATGATGTGAAGCAGGCAATGAAGGCAGCTCTATCCGACTGCGATAGGGGTCTTGGAATGTTCGATCCCGTCATCGATGATGCCGCAATGGAGCATATAGCACGAATTGCCAACGGCGATGCCAGATCCGCACTCAATGCGCTTGAACTCGCGGTGCGCACTACGGAACCAGAGCAGAGCAGGGTGCATATAACCGTTGAGATAGCAGCGGAATCGATCCAGCAGAAGGTCATAAAATGCGATGAACAGCAGATGTATGATATGCTCTCCGCATTCTGCAAATCCCTGCGCGGCGGGGACAGCAATGCGGCATTGGCTTGGTTTGCCCGCCTCATCTATGCCGGGCTTGACCCAAGGATCATTTGCCGCAGGATAATTGCACACGCCTCCGAGGATGTCGGCATGGCGAATCCGACCGCGATGCAGCAGGCGATTGCGGCGGCTCAGTCGTTAGAATTGATCGGAATGCCGGAGGCAAGGCTCAGCATAGCGCAGGCGATCGTATTCGTCTGCGAAAGCCCGAAATCCAACTCCATAGTCATGGCGGTCGATGCTGCCTTTTCCGATGCCGAGACCACGATTGACGAACCCGTCCCCATACACCTTCGGGATACCTCGTTCCGTGGTGCGGATAAGCTTGGACATGGAGTTGGCTACAAGTACCCGCATGATTATCCTAACCATGAAGTCGAGCAGGAATATATGCCCGTCTCCTGCAAGGGAAGGGTGTATTACTCGCCTTCGGAGATGGGGGTCGAGGGACGCATCAAGGCAAAGCATGATGCTAAACGCCGTAACTAACTTAATTCACATATTACATATCTGACGGAGCAAAAACTTCGATTATCTCTATGAATTGATATAAATTACTGCTTGAATGAGCGTACAAAAGAAAATAGACCACCGCTGCCCCTATTGTAAAATCGAAATTTTTAAAGCAAATTCCTATCAGCTTCCTCTTTTGGTGTTGGAGCCATAACGCTAAACCTATGGGCGAATAACCACAAACATCTCCACTTGAATTTACACACGGTATCGTGTATAATGCTTATACACGATACCGTGTGTAAAGAGCGATAGAAATGGTGAGGTACTTATATGCTTATTGCGCTAAATGAATATGCAAAAATGCATGATCGAAGCGGAGATACGCTGCGCAGACTTGCCGAAAACGGCTCACTCAAAACGGCTCAGAAAATTGGGCGAAACTGGGTCGTTGATAGTGATGAAGAGTATCCGATCAGAAAAAGAACAAGAAAAAAGGTTGCTCCAATTACTGTCGCCTCCCTATTTTCAGGATGTGGGGGCATGGACTTGGGGCTTATTGGCGGTTTCGATTTTTTAGGTACTCACTATGGGAAGACGGGATTTGAAATAATCTGGGCAAATGAGATTAACCCTGCAGCTTGCAAAACATATCGGGAAAACTTTGGCGACTACATAATCGAAGGAGATATAAGTGAATATATAGATGATCTCCCCTCATCGGTAGACATTGTAGTAGGCGGTTTTCCGTGCCAAGATATATCTATCAATGGAAAAATGCTTGGTGTCAATGGGAAAAGAAGCAGTTTATATACATACATTGTTGCGGCTGTAAGGAAAACGAATCCGATGGTGTTTATCGCTGAAAATGTCGGTGGACTTTTGCTAAAACAAAATGAATATTCACTAAACAAAATCTTAAGCGATTTTAGTTCGCTTGGATATAATCTTCATTATCAACTCTACCATGCAGAAGAATATGGCGTCCCGCAGACAAGAGAAAGGGTAATTTTTGTTGGCACCAAAAAGGGATTACCTGAGTTTATTCCGCCGCAGCGACTTAATTCCGATCCGATAACAGCTTATGATGCGCTACACGATTTAGAGGATCATCCGGTAGACAAGCATTTTGCGCATATTTGGAGCAATGCTAAAGCGAGCGGTGAACAAGGGAACAGAAAATTAATTGCAGATCGTCCGGGATATACTATGAGAGCGGAATGTCATGGAAACATTCAGTTCCATTACTCGCTTCCGAGGAGAATATCCATGAGAGAGGCCGCCCGGATACAGTCCTTCCCTGATACTTTTAGCTTCCCTTGTGGTTTGCGCGAAACAGAGCGACAAATTGGCAATGCGGTACCTCCCGTATTCGCATGGCATATAGCAAATGCTGTAAAGGAAGTAATGAAGGGAAGAAAATATAAATATGACAATAGATAAATTTGAGAAAACTTTAGATTTATGTTGTGAAAAGCTTACTGAAGAAGCTCGTACAACAGGTTTCAAAGCATCTGCTCAATTTGAAAATCGTGTGCGGGAAGTGCTTGCGGATATAACACGGGACAACTCCTCTTTTGAAATAGACTTTAATCCGCACCCCCAGGCATTCCCTGATATTGCAATGGGGGAATATGGAGTCGAGGTTAAGTTTACACTAAATGATACTTGGAGGAGCATTGCAAATAGTGTTCTTGAAACGCAACGCATTGATGAAGTGAAGTACATTTATGTTGTCTTCGGTAAAATGGGTGGAATACCTGAAGTTCGATGGGGTGAATATGAGCAAAGTGTTGTTCATGTAAGAACATCCCATGTTCCCCGATTTGAAGTGGAAATTCCGAGCAAAAGGCCTACCACCAGAAAGCCTTTATTTGAACAAATGGGGATCCATTATGATGATTTTAGAAAACTGGACATGCAGGATAAAATGAAGTATATTCGAGCGTATGCCCGTAAAATCCATCCTGATGGCCGTTTGTGGTGGGTAGAAGAAAAAGAAGATACAGATGTGCATACTACACCTATTCAGGCGAGGCTGTATACGAATCTCCCGATTGAAGAAAAGACGCGATTGAGGGCAGAAGCAGCTCTCCTTTGCCCATGCATAGTAAAATCTGGCCGATCGAGAAATAAGTATGATGATATGGTGCTATACCTCCTTACATATCACGGTGTACTGTGCCATCAGGCCAGAGACTTGTTTTCGGCTGGCAGCGTAGCAAATCCGAAAAACGATGACGAAGGTGGCATATATATTGAGAGAGCACTCAAACTTATTGAAAATGAGATGCGCGAAGCAGCATTAAGCATGGATGATGCCTTATTCGTAGAATACTGGGGAGAAAGTGTGCCGCCAGAACAGCGGATTAGTCGCTGGCTTGAAAAAGCGGATGAATTAGCAACGAAATGGATTCCGTCCCAAAGCCTTTTTCTTGATGTATAATTCCATATTACAGGATTGGAGAAGTTGAATGAAAAGACTATCCCGCAAAAAAGTATTTCTCAAATATAGTACAACTTTGTCTGATAGCCTTGCTCGTTCAACTTACAGTCTGTACAAAAAAGTGCGAATTACATTATCCAAGTTCTTTCCATTAAGAGATTACGAAAAAGACCGTTTTGAAGAACTAATATGGAGAGATGGTATTTCCGATGCAATGCCACTTGGTTATGATTTCTCAACCAAGAAAAACGAAGTTGGCTATCTTAATTTAGAGTATTTAGATTTCTATGATTATCTACCAAAAGAGAATCTGGATATTTTCAAAAGGGAATTAAAACTATGCGTTGCCAAAAACAAATTAGCTCCATTTGGCCCTTTTCGCACAAGTAAAGATATTGATATAATTGACAACATGGGAAGATACGTTGATCGGATGGCATTTTCAAATATTCTTGTAATGAAATTATGCCATAATGAGTATCTTAAACAATACTCATCTCAAGTTTCAATATCATTGAGAAATTTATCAGCTTCATTTTTGGTAGTTAAATACCGCTTTCACATAAACAAAGAGTTCAACGAGCAAATTAATATCATTTGTAAAACTGAGTTTTCTCCTTTCACGGATGTAAGCAGACAATTTAATATACCGTGGTATCAACCTTGGAAATTTGGTAGGGCGATGTTTACAGGAAACGATGCCCGTGAGAAAAAACTGTATATGCTTATCGCCGAGCTAAAGTGGGAGGCTTTTGCCGAGTTAAGGCGCTATTTTACGATACACTTTGAGCATAATCAAATATTCCCGACTACATTTGAAACCTATTTAACAAACATTCGTCCCAACAACGCTCAAGAAAATAGAGGTTTTTGGAATAGCGTCATGCTTGGGTATCATCCGGATTATGCGCCAAAGTATAACGCTTGTGTAAGTTGGGAGTATCGACACAGCCAGAACGAGGGAATGAGATGTGCTGCGTATTGTGGAGGAGACTATTCCGATTCGGATCACCTTCCTGGAATTGCAAAGCATGACTTAGCAGGTATTTATGCAGTGTACATGGTAGCCAGCAGCATTAATAGAGTTGCCGAACGAGATATTGCGCTGTGCAATAAGCAAATAAGCAAGGTTATTCGCAAGTCAAAAACAGCTCCAATACTAAAAACAAGAGTAAACGTTGAGAAGAAACTATATTATAGCTATAGGTTTATATCGGAATTTACAGGCGGTACGATCGACTATGATGATGTGAAAGCATTTCGTAGCCAACTGTACAAACATGGTTCTGTATCTGAAAATTGTCTAAAGAATATTTCAAATAATACTGCTGAAACAAAAAATCAAATAGATATGCTCCTGAAAATACTTAATGATGCAGCGGAATATGGAAGTGCAAAATCAAATATGACCTTGCAGTGGTTTATGATGATAATTACAGTTTTATCTTTGGTAGTTGCCATTATAGCTATGATAGGATCTGAAAAGCCTGATTTTAAGGCTCTTTGGGATACTATCTCTGGCTTATTCTGAGTGCGTGATCGTTTTAAGAAAACTGATGCCATTTACCGTGGCAGCACAATGGCAACAAAAAATCAGATAGCCCAAACTATCTGGATAATGAAAACAATC